>CAYISZ010000028.1:0-3050 GCA_964366455.1 uncultured Gammaproteobacteria bacterium | reverse complement strand
TACAGGTAGATATGGTTGCCCCTTCAACCCCATTTGAGCTTCTTGGCTTTAGCGAGTTACCCGAGGTGGGGTCTGTAATTTCAACCAAAGATCTTGTCGCACACGCTAAGCACATTCCAGCAGAAAAAAAATCTATAAAAATTGAGGATCTTTTTGCAAAAGAAGAAGGTCGCAAACTCTCAGTCGTACTAAAGACGGACAATCAAGGCTCCCTTGAGGCTATTAAGCAGTCTGTAGCTGAGAACAAGAACCTTGTGCTCATTTTAGCCTCAATCGGCGACATTACTAACTCAGACATCTTTTTGGCCAAGGCTACTAAATCCATCCTAATTGGCTTCAATATTAAGCCTACTAATGAAGTCAAAGACCTTGCTAGACAGGAAAAAATCACCATCAAAATCTACACAATCATCTATGAGCTGCTTGAGGAACTGCATGAGGTTGCGGACCTAATTAAGGAGAAAGAAGAGCATGAAAAGAGCATTAAAGGTGAGGCTAAAGTACTTGCATCCTTTGTAATCGATAACGAAAAGGTGTTCGGAGTACGCATAAATAAGGGTAAGGCTAACGTCGATGACAACGTTCAACTGTACAGAGATAATAAGCCTGTAGCAATATCTAAATTGTCCTCCCTGCGCATCCATGCGAAGCCAGTTGAGGAGGTAAAGAAGGACCAAGAGGCAGGAATGCTGTTCGACCCAGCCATTGACATAAGGGTAGGAGATGTGATAAAATTCATCCTATAATATGAACCCTACGCGTTCTCAGCTGGAGAAAGTAATCGAAACACTTCAGAACAATAACTCAGGAGTAATCTGTCTTGGTGAGAACCCGAGCGCAGACGCTCTCGCAGCCGCAACATCACTTTACCTAGGACTTACGCAGCTTGGAAAGAATGTGTCTATTGCGACCACAGGCGAGGTTAACTCTGAGATGACTGCAGCAGAAAAGGTGCAGTCAGAGCTAACAACTTCAGGCGACAACCTGGTTATCTCATTCCCCTACACCGAAGGATCAATCGATAAGGTCGATTACTTCATTCAAGGCGATAAATTTAACGTAGTCATAACCCCACGCGCTGGAACTCCAGCCATTGATAGTAAAACGGTTAACTTTAGTACTGCCGGAGGAACAATTGAGTTCATCATAGTAATTGGAGTTTCTTCACTGAGAACATTAGGAGCGCTTTACACTGAGAATCAAGATTTATTCAAACAATCGAAGGTAATTAACATCGACAGAAGCCTAACTAACGCATACTTTGGAACAGCAAACTTCGTAAACAGAAACGTTTCTTCCCTATCAGAACTGGTACTCACTATTCTTACAACCATGAATGTGGAGATTGATAAGGAAATGGCTACCAATTTATATTCAGGAGTACTTGATGCGACCAAGTCATTCTCAACCCCTTCAACTAATGCATCTACTTTTGAAAACAGTGCGATGTTGTTAAAGTCAGGAGCTAAGAAGCCCGCCGGGCAGAGCCCTTTGGGCGGCGCCACCGGACAAGCCGATCAGGATACAGGCTTACAACCGGTACAGTTTGGTCAGAAAAAATCATTTGAAAGACAAGGCGCCAAGCCAATTAAGTCTGTAGAGCGTGCCCCAATGATCGGCTCAATTGAAGGCGATGACTCAATCGCAGAAGACGAAGAAGACGACACATGGTTAAAGCCTAAAATCTTCAAAGGCACCGGCGAACTAGGTTAACGAACTATACTTCCGGCGGAGATTTCTTTGTCTGGGTGCAGTAGCACCGCTTTACCGTCCTCATCTGCTGCAAGCATCATTCCTTGACTCTCGAGACCTCTCATCATTCTTGGTTCTAAGTTAAGAAGTAACGGCACCTCCATACCGACTAACGACTCTAAATCGGTATAAAACTCCGCAATCCCAGCCAAAATCTGTCGTTCTTCTCCGTTTCCAATATCAAATATAAACTTTAGGAGTTTATCTGCATTCTCTACCTTCTCCACAGACTTTACCTTCCCAATCTTTATCTCAAGCTTTTTAAAGTCATCGATAGTTATCATATATGCCCATTATATCAGCGTTAGATTTCGGAGTATAATGATAGTATGGAACTTCTTCAGATTGCGCTTTTATTAATTGCTATTTTTTCAGTATTTTTATTCATAGTCAGACAGTGGTTTAATAAGCTTGAAGAAAAATCAGGACTATCAAACGAGGTGGTTTCGTGGCTAAAAAGCTCAACAGTAAACTTTAATGCACGACTGGATAAGTCTGCTTATGTAATTGCAGACCTTCAAAAAAGCATCGGTGAGTTCTCAGAGATTGGAAGATCGATGAAGGATCTACAGGACTTTCTTCAGTCACCCAAACTACGAGGAAACATTGGAGAACAAATCCTTAAAGACCTTCTTGCCCAGCACTTCCCCACCGACTCATTTTCCCTACAGTACGTCTTTAAAAGTGGCGAGAAGGTTGATGCGATAATTCGTACCAGCAGTGGTTTAATCCCGATTGACTCAAAATTCCCGCTTGAGAACTTTAGAAAAATGTTAAAGGGAAAAACTGAATTAGAGAAAAACTTGTTCAAGAAGGAATTTGTGAAGGACGTCAAAAAACATGTCGCGGATATTTCTCGCAAGTACATCGTGACACATGAAGGAACAAGCGACTATGCCTTAATGTATATTCCTTCTGAAAATGTTTATTACGAAATTATTAACGATGCGGACTTATACGACTATGCTGGCTCGATGAGAGTTCTTCCAGTTTCTCCAATGAGTTTCTATGCGTACATGAAGGCAATTCTTATGTCCTTCGAGGGGCAAAAAATTCAGTCACAGGCAAAAGAAATTCTTTCGATTCTGCAGTCAATGAAAAAAGACTATGAAAGAGTAGATGAGTCCGTTGGAGTTCTGACAAAGCATCTAACCAATGCCTACAACCAAATGTTTAATGTTTCAAAAAACGTAATGGGGTTGGGTCAAAAGATTTCATCAACCAACATGCTCTCCTCCAAACCCAAACCCGAAAAGCTGATAGAATGACGCGATGAAATTACTTTGGAAAAAAGAGAT
>CAYISZ010000027.1:0-3836 GCA_964366455.1 uncultured Gammaproteobacteria bacterium | reverse complement strand
TAGAGCGTCGTCCTGATAAGACGAAGGTCAATAGTTCGATTCTATTCATGCCCACATTTCAGTTTTCAGTTATCGGATCTCAGTTTTCAGAATAGTTCTGACCACTGATTGCTGACAGCTGTTAACTGTTTAGGGCGCTTAGCTCAATGGCCAGAGCATCGCGTTTACATCGCGAGGGTTAGGGGTTCGAGTCCCTTAGCGCCCACCACGTTCAGTTTCATGAACGTGGCAATCCCTTCATTTACTCTTGCAACTAAAAGTAATTATAAGTTTATAATGGTCTTATGCTTTATTTTTCTGAACTTCTGAATCGCAAAGTTTTTACTGAGGACAATGTACATGTGGGAAAGCTCAGAGATTTAGTCTTCAAGCTCTCAGATACTGCAGAAATTACCAAGATAGTTGTTCGTACTAAACTTGATCAAAAAACAACTATCGATATAGGCGATTTGGCGAAAATCAATGGTTCGATAGTGCTAAAGAAGAATTATCAAACCAAAGAACTTGAGGAGAACGAACTTTACGTTAGTAAAAATTTACTCGACAGTCAAATCATCGACATCTCAGGTGACAAAATGGTCCGCGTGAATGATGTTGCAATTCAAAATCAGCCGGTCCTGTATATAGCAGGTGTAGATATCGGACTAATCGGATTTCTAAGGTGGTTTGGCCTTGAGGAGCTGGCAAACAAGCTTTTTAACAGATATGGAATCAAACTCAGATCTCAGTTTTTGTCGTGGGGAGATATCCAGACCCTTGAATTAAGTAGAGGTCATGTAAAGATTAAGACAGAACAAACAAAACTGCAAAAAATAAAACCCGAGGATTTGGCAGATTATCTAGAACAGACCAACATGGAGAACATCGGTCAAGTTCTCCGTAGTTTCACATTAGATCATGCCGGAGAAGTCTTAAACAATTTAAATCTCAATTATCAGGTCGAGTTTTTTAAACGTAATGAACTAAAAGAAGCGGCACACTTCATGAGTCATATGGAGCCTGAGGAGGCGGCAGATGTCCTTGTAGCTTTACCTAAAAAAAAGCGGGAAGGACTACTTGAGCTTTTGAATGAGACTGCCAGAAAGCAAATTGAGCATCTTTTATCAATCTCGGTAACTCCAGTTGGAGATTTAGTGTCAACAGAATTTTTAACCTTCGACTCAAACACTACTGCAAAAGAAATTCTGAAGACAGTCAGAGAGGTTGGGCAGGATTTTGGCGAACTTTTGTACGTCTATTTTCTCAATTCAGAAAAACAGCTGGTTGGAGTATCGAGCTTGAAATCGGTTATTACGCAGCAACAAGATGCGCCAGCGTACAAATTCATGCGACCTCAGATTGAGGTTGTTTCACTTTCAACTCCAGAAAGTGTGGTTTGGAAAAAATTACTCAAATACAAATATTACGTACTGCCTGTTATAGATAAAGACAGACAAATGATTGGACTTATTAAACTTGATGACGTTAGCGAACTGATCAATAAATAGTCATGAAAAACTTTTTTAAAAGAGTATTGCGCCCAATGTTTATTTTCCTTGCGGTTTTGGGGCCGTCAGTTATTGGAACGATGGCGGGCAATGACGGTGCGGGTGTCATAACATATTCTTTTGCTGGTGCAAAACTTGGATACGTCGCTCTTTTGACTCTACCTCTACTAACTGTATTTTATGCAGTTACGCAAGAAATGGGGTCTCGTATAGCGATAGTTACTGGTAAAGGATTGGGTGACATCATTAGAGAACGTTTTGGAATCAGAGTTGCTTTTTTTGTTTTCGCAGCACTTATCATTGCCAATTTTGGAACGATTGTTACAGACGTTGCTGCACTTAAAACAGCCAGTGTTATGCTGGGCATTCCTTCGACGCCCTTCATAATAGCGACAATAGTTTTTTGTTTCTTATTAATCACACGAACTGAATACGAGAAGAGTCAGAAGATCTTTTTAACTGGAATGATTTTTTATTTCGCATACGTTTTCTCTGCCTTTAAAGGAAACCCAAATTGGGGCGATGCAATTAAAGATATGTTTATACCTGATCAAAGGATGTTTACTAAGGATTTCTTATTAATCTCAATAGCAGTGCTTGGAACGACCATTACGCCATGGGGTCAGTTTTTTGTTCAAAGCTACATGAAGGACAAAAATGTCCCCATCGGGCGACTTAGGTATGCTCAGTTGGAAGCTTATGTTGGAGCATTTCTGTCGAATTTCTTTACCTTCTTTATTATTGTTGCGACCGCGGCAACTCTCTACGTTCACAAAGTAGCGCTCACCTCCGGGGAAACTGCAGCAACAGCGATTAAGCCTTTTGCTGGAGATTTTGCTGGAATTCTTTTTGCGATTGGTCTTGTTAATGCTGCCATAATTGGCATTGTTATAGTTAGCCTTACCTCTGCTTATGCATTTTCAGAATTTTTTGGATTTGCTGGATCGCTGGACAATCCATACAAGAAGGAGAAGGCATTCTATCTTAATTTCTTGATTTCAATGATTGTAGCGGCGATATTGGTAATTACACCGTGGTTTTCTCTTTTTAAAATCGTCATTTTCACACAGTCCCTGAACGGAGTACTCCTGCCATTATTTTTCTACTATCTATTAAAAATAGTTAACGATAAGGAACTGATGGGACAACATATCAATGGAAGGAAATATAATTGGTTTTCGATTGGCTGCACTATATTCATTGGATTAGCGGCAGTATCCGCAATGGTAATCCAGTTTATTGGATAGTGAAAACAACCACTAATATTTTTAATGAAAGATAAAATCACAAATCAATGGTTTTTTTCAGAGACCAACTTCTTTTTTAAGGCTCTTCTTATCTTTGTGAAGGGAGATCTCATTTTTTTACTTCCGCTGGTGGTACTGGTCGGATTAAGCTACACTCTTTCATTAAAAGTAGGTTTATTTTTTACAGGTGCATACGTTTCGGTACGATATATAGGAGAAATTATTTACTGGATGGGTCAACAGTTTAGCGACCGAAAATATAGACCATATGATTTCGGATTTAAAAACCTCGATAATCATGCGGCGTATATTCTCTATCAAACATTTGCAATCTGTGGAGTTGTACTTGGACTGGCGTTAATGTACTACTCTATTTCGAAGTAAGAATTATTTTCGCTGCTCTCTCAATGCCAATACTCTACCGCGGATATTCATTCTTTTGTGTTCGCGCCCGGCAAGATCTAGTTCCAAGTTGTATTCATCCGCCTTTGTTAATAATGGTGGATTGCCATGGAATCTAGCTATCCGGTGCGTGCGAAGTCTATTCTCCATAAATTCTATGTCCCTCTCATTTGCCGCATCCAGAAGGTGCAGAGCGTTGTGTGGACTCATGCCAGAATTGAAGGTATTGTATAGTCGAATGTCCATATCATCAAAGGGTATTGCTTTTTTTCCAATAGGTAGTCCGCGATAAACCACTGCGGCAGCAGCATAGAACAGTCTACCGTCTTCTAAACGAGGAGTAGCGGGACTTTCATATTGTTCCGAGCCTCCATTCTTAAGACTATCAGGTATATGATAACCTGCTGTGTCCAAGATTATTTCGATCATTTCGGTTACTGCATATTGACGGTTTAGCTCGCGAATTGCATCTTTAGCTCTTCTGAAGCCATCACTTTCAATATACAGAGAGTGGAAGCCTCTAATCGGACGCAGTACCGCCAAAAATTCTTTATTAGTTGGCCGAGGGTATTGTTCTTGGGCTGACATGAAGGTCTAATTATAGCATATTGAGGCTATTTCCGCATTCCGGGTGTAGTTGGGACAGAAGCTGGGGTGTAAATTTGACTTCGGAACATTTCAAGCTTTCGTACATCCTTTT
>CAYISZ010000026.1:0-4260 GCA_964366455.1 uncultured Gammaproteobacteria bacterium | reverse complement strand
GACCTTACCATCTTCTTTTTTAAGCTCACCTAATACTATTTTTTCCTGCTCAGGCGCTAAAGCCTCAAATTTCAACGTAAGCTTGTTACCATTCACTTCTTTTTCAACAATATTAAGTTTTTGTGATTTTAGTTTCGCAGACAACTTATCTACCTCCACCACCTTTGATGTTTGGTACTCAAGTATTGTTCCTCCACTAAAGTCTATTGAGTTTTTGTAACCGAAACTAAATATTGAAAATAACCCTGCAGCAATCGCTACAATCGATATTGCAAAGTAAAGCTTTTGGTACCTAAGAAAATTAATCATTTTTATAAAATACTTGTAACAGCTTTTTTGTAATAACAACTCCAGTAAACAAGCTAACCAAAACTCCGATAGCTAGTGTTAGAGCAAAGCCCTTAATCAAACCTAGCTGTGGAAAGAACTCCCAGTTCAATGGATTGAATAAAATAAAGGCAACTAGAAGTGTGGTGAAGTTAGCGTCTTTTATTGCATCTATTGCACGGCCAAATCCCAGACGTATTGCATTCTCAAGATTGCGCCCTTTACGCTTCTCTTCCTTAATTCGCTCAAAGATAAGAATGTTCGAGTCCACCGCCATACCAATAGATAGAATGAATCCTGCAACACCTGATAAGGTCAGCGTAATTGAGAACAGCCTAAATAAAGCGAACGAAATCAATCCATATATTATCAATCCAGTGCAAGCTATAAAGCCAAGTCCGCCATAATTTAAAATCATAAAAAATGCGACTGCAACTAGACCTATTGCGCCTGCAATTACACTTTTCTGAATCTCTACTGCTCCTAGCGTTGGCCCGATTGTTCGTTGCTCAATTAACTTGATTGGAACCGGAAGCGCACCTGAGTTAATCGCTACAGCAAGTTCCCGTGCTTCATCAGTTGTGTACTGTCCTGTAATAACTGCGTTCCCATCTAGTATCGGCTGTTGAACGGTCGGGGCAGTAATGATGTCGTCATCAAGAAAAATTCCAATAGGTTTATTTAAATTTTTAGTAGTCAGGTCAGCAAAAATTTGAGCACCTTTATTAGAAAAAGATAAAGCCACCTGTGGTTTGCCTGTGTTTGTATCAAATGTAACCGTTGCTTTTTTGATATCTGCTCCCTTCAGTTTCGACTCAGGATTGAAGAATATTTGGTTAGCGGTCGCTGTTCCTTGGTTTGGGATATTTAAAATCAACTGTTCCCTAAAATTGAGATTTGCTGTCCTGCCAAGTAGTGCGATTGCTTGGTCGGTATCTTTAACTCCAGGCAACTCCACAATTATTCTATACCTATCTCCTGCTTTTATCGTTTGTACCAATGGCTCAGAAACTCCGAAGAAATTTATTCTTCTCTCAATTATGTCTTTGCTTGAGTTAAGCGCATCTGGGATATCTGAGGACAGCAACTTAGACATATCGGTCTCAAAAACCAAATGGCTCCCCCCTTTAAGGTCTAGACCGTATTTGGTGACAAACTCTTTCTTCAAACGCCAGCCATAAATATTTGTATCTAGCGAAAGCGGATTCAGAACGGTGTCAACTTTAACGGGGCCAATTGAGTATTTCAGTCTGTAGTTCTCGGGAAGATCTATCCACACTAGAAGAATAAAAAGACAGGTTAACGCTAAGTACCAAAGATATTTCATCTGCGATTGTCTATTTTAACAGCTCATCCTCTGAGCCGACAAGCATGACTTTTGGCTGACGAAGAAATCTCCATAAAAAGGGGTCGGTATTGCGTTTTCTAAACACAAACTCATCCTCATTCATAACTGTGAAATTAATTTCACGACCAAAGTTTTTCTCAGCCTCAGCAATCAGGAGCTCAATCTCAGGGACTACAATCAAACCAACAAATAGCACGTACACCTCGTCTTCCTTTATCGGTAATCGTTTGGAGTACTTTGTGGACAGAGCGATGTACTTAATTCTTCCCAATTTTGGGAGCGCGTGCATAATGGCCTGTGCGAAAGGGTCGCTTTTGGTAAAAATACGAAGAAACTCATCGTAAAACTCATACTGCTTATTCAAAGAAAAAAATACTTTGTTTAGTCTTTTTTCTTTTGTAACCAGTTTTTCGTCAACCAGAATGTCAAACTCTCGCTTTACTGCATTAACCTCTTCACCAATTTCGCGTACAACGTGACGAAGATAATAATTTTCTGTAGGATTATGAAACAATAGCTGAAGTACTTTGATTCGCGTTCGCGAAGGAATAATGTGTCTTAACATAATGCATATTTTTCAGGCGACCTGCCTACCGGCAGGCAGGTTAATACTTTACTACATTTCCTATCGGCAGTACCTCAACAAAGACCTGGCCTCTCACTAACTTAACCTCGGCACCTGTACCATCGTAAAATCTAATCATATCTTCCTCAGTAGGCTTCTTCCATGAAATCTTAGTAGCCTTACCGTTGTTAAATAAAGTTCCTGTTCCCTGCCCTACGATGTCATAAAGTAAATGTCCACCTTCATAGCCGTCATTTGCAGAGCTCTCATCGGCAAAGACCACCACGATGTTCTTAGAGGCAATTGCTTTGTTCGTAATTTTATCAAGATGTGGCGATCCTCCGTTTGTTCGTGAATATGAGTTAGTTACCGGATTGTAGGCCCAAACTACAGAGTAGTTATTTGCGTCATTTGTTGACCAGAAACCAAAGCTAATCTTTCCAGCCTTACCCCGGTCTGCCTGTTTTGCATCATTCGTGAATAGCCACGGCTTCCATCCTTTGTTCCATGCAAGACCATCCTCATCCTTTGCTCCTAAGTCTCTAGTTTTTTTAGCAAACTCCCATAATTTTTGAGTTGAGGAATACATAGTGTGCTCGGTGGCTCGATCTGGTAATCGCTCGTAGTCACGATAGTAGTAAGGAAACGGCACGGCAAATTGATTTAAATCGTTATATCCATCCCAACCGATGTCTCGAATTTCCCCCAGAGCATCTGCGGGTCCTGGTGTGTTGGCACCACCGACATGTGCATAAAGTGGATTATTTCCATATCCTTGAAGTAACTTTAAGAAGTAAATACGCGCAGATCGCACTGGACCGATTGGCTTAGCGTCCTGACAGTAAAACATCGCTAAAAATCTAGTTATTCCACCTTCAGCTACCAACTCATAGACCACATCTGCCTTAGAAAGACCTGACTGAGGGCGCGCTTCAAGATGGTTTTCTATTGCAACGCCAAGTGGACGTCGTGTCTCCCAAAGTTTCTTTCTCGCTTTTGAGAATAGCTCTCCATTTAAAGGACACTCTTCGGTTTTTGGTGCAGTATCTACAACCTCTTCCTCGCCGGCAGCATTTTTGACTGTTGTGAGTGGCGCATTGCTAGAGTCCTTTCCAAAACCGCTTGAAAAGTAGAAAAAAGAAATCAGACCCACCATAAAGAACATTATTACCGAAAGAAAAATACTGTGTTTTTTTGGCATATGAAATTACATTATATATAACTTATCGGAAACTTTGTGTAATAGCGCGTTCTTCTTCGGGAGTTAATGGATATTCTTTTCCCTTTCCAAGATGCACATGCTTACTGTACACGCGAACTCCTTCATGAGTATATACGAAATTAATAACAACTCCGGTGTTATTTTTATCCAGCAACGATAAAACAAAACTCTGATCCGAACCTGAGGTTTTACCAAAAGGATTAAAACGTGTAATACCGACCTTTTGCATGTGACCCGAGATGTCCTTTTCCATCTTAAGTATTTCCTCCTTAATAAGTTTCGTATCTGCAATTAGAGCTTCGTCGTGTGCGCCGAGCCTTTCCAAAACCTCATCGATGTGCTTGTGCTTAGTGTCTTTTACAAGATGTTGGTAGTGCTTTTTCATCTTAAAAACCACTACAGTAAGAGTGATTAGCCAACTAATCAAGAGGGCAAATACAATATAAAAGAACATTGATTTACATTCTAAACACTTTACAAAATACTGTCAATATGTTAAAACCTAGTACATGCCTCGACGCACAAAAGAACAAAAATTAAGAGCTTCTAGCCGTAAGCAGGTGTCGCAAACGCCACGACAGGACAGTCTAGCTACCAACGATGGTTGGTTACACGCACAGTTTAAGAAGGATATAACTAAAAGTCTTATAATAATTTTAGCTATAATTGCGCTTGAATTCGCTCTTTATTATGGTACGATGAATAATCGTCTTAGCCTCATTATGAAGCTAGGAAAATAAACAAAGGAGGTGAAAATATAATATGACATCATCAATGTATTGCGTTAAGTGTAGAGCT
>CAYISZ010000025.1:0-5216 GCA_964366455.1 uncultured Gammaproteobacteria bacterium | reverse complement strand
CTCCTGTTGAAAGATCCTTCTCCTTCATCAGATGCTTTATGTAAAATCTAAAGCCCTTTGCAGAAGGAATTCTTCCTGAAGAGAAATAATCTTTTTTAAGGTACCCTTTCTTGGCTAACTCCACCATCTCGCTTCTAATGGTTGCTGGAGAAACTCCAAGCTTATACTTCTTTTCAAGAATCTCAGAGCCTACGGCCAAACCAGTCTCGGTATACTCCTTGATCAGAGCTCGAAGCACATCTGTCTGTCTGTTCGTTAAATCATCCATAAATTCGTATACTGTATTTCGTATAACGTATGTCGTATGAAATACCTATTTAGCAATAATATACCAAGTCTGCTAACAGAAGTCAAGAGGTTTTTTGTGAAGTTTTATTTAGCCTTTGGTCTTGCAGTAACCAAGTATCTATTTTCTGTTGCAGGAGATGGAGGCATTACTTCGAGTCTAGGATCTCCGGCAAGATACGTACCGTAGAGGCTTAAGGCATCCTCGCTTAATGCATTGCTTTTATCCGAATACCACCACCTACAAATCCTCTCGTTACCACTTCCGCTATTGTTCGACCAACCACCCTTGGCATATGCGCCGTGAAAGCGCTGTATTTAGTGAAATTATGTGAACTTACTGCTCGAAACTCAACGGCTTTGTCTCTTCTATGTTGCTGTAATTCTCCACGAACCTCCGCTAGAAATTTACCTTTCTTGCTCACTACAAAACTCCCATTAGATGGGATGTTGGGAAACCTTTCGTCATCCTTTACTGTTAAGACTACACTTAGTCTTTCAGTGCTGGAGCTAGAGTCATCATCAAATTCAAACAGTTCCCGCTTGCCCCTTTTTTCTATGTCGATTGGACGATTTTCTCCAGTTGGATTTTCCATTACGAACTATTATATCACTGAGTATAATAAAGCCTATGCATCGAATCGGAGCGCATCTTTCAATTGCCGGTGGACATATTAACGCAATTCAAAGAACTTTAGATATTGGTGGAAATGCTGTTCAAATTTTCTGCGCATCACCTCGCGGATGGAACTTTGCCAAGATTGATGATGCAACTGCCGATGAGTTTAAAAAAGAAGCAAAAACACAAGATGTTTCCCCGGTATATTTTCATGCATCTTATCTAATCAACCTTGCTGACGGAAGTAGAATAGCCAATCTTTCAAAGCAACTTCTTACACACGAACTAAGAATAGCCTCAAAAATGGGTGTCAGAGGTAGTATTGTTCATCTAGGCTCATATAAGGATAACGGTAAAAATCACAAACAACTATGTGACAATATTGCTGATGTTTTAGAAAAAATGCCAAAGGATGTTGAGTTTATAATCGAGAATGCAGGTAATAGAAAGGTTGGCCAGACCATTGAGGAGATTGCAGAAATAATTGATGAGCTGAAAGACAAGAGACTTAAGGTATGTCTTGATACCTGCCATCTTCATGCTGCGGGTTACGACCTGCGAACAGCCAAATCATATAATGATTTTCTTACAGTCTTTGATAAAACCATTGGACTTGAAAGACTTTCTCTTTGGCATATAAATGACAGTAAGGATCCATTTGGTTCTCTTCGAGATCGTCATGAGAACATTGGGATGGGTGAAGTAGGGACAGAAGCTTTTAAAAATATTCTTAATCACCCTAAAACAAAAAAAGTACCTTGTATTCTCGAGGTCCCAGGTTTTAAAGGTGAAGGTCCAGACAAAAAAAATATTGAAATATTTAAATCGTTTATTTCATGACTTCACCAATTAAAAAGACCTTCGAAGAGGCAAGTAAATTACTCTCTATTGATAAAAAAACGATTCAAGCATTCAAAAAACGGTTGCTGAAAAACAATAAGTATTATAAGGCCGATGGAGTGGAAGACCATTTTTGTGTGGGAGTTGTGGTGCTTTGTAAGAAGGAAAATAAAATGTTTGCAGGTCACCATATCAAGTCTGACTCATGGATGGGAGCAGGTGGTCACATGGATGCGGGCGAAGCTCCGCTTCAAACCGCACTACGCGAATGTGAAGAGGAAATTGGTTTAAAAACTTCAAGCGCCACTCTTTTTGACCTGACTCATTTTGAAAATGTAAATAGGCAAAGATGCGCTGAGCACTATGACTTTTTTTATAAAATTGAATTAGACTCAACTCCGAATTTTAAGTTTGACCCCAACGAGTTTCATGAAGGCGGCTGGTACACATTTGATGAAGTTTTGAAGAAAAAGCTACTACCCAAGTACCGTGAAGCGCTTCTGAAAGTTTTTAGTTCTTAGTTATCGTATCTCTCGCGATAGGCCTTCTCATTTCCATACTCTACAAAGCCCTTATGGTCTACTAGCTCTACATAACCGGGAAAATTCTTATGTTTGATTCCACACCAGTATTTTTCAGTCTCAAATGCAATTTTTGTTGCGTAATGAAAAAATCCGTTTACATAACTACAGTAGAGACAGTAAAGTTTCTCAGGCATAGTTATGTATTCTAGTTTAAATCTGTCAAATACTATGTAATTGCTTCGCTTCACAATTGGTATTCCAAACATCGGGAAACATAGCCTGTGATAAAGCTCAATTGCAAGATCTGTAATTAACACCGGAACAAGTAGTATCCAAATAAATGGAGTACTGACAATCTGCATTAGAAGAACTCTATAAGGTCTGTGTTTTTTGTATAGCATTGGGGTTCCTCTAGTATAATGAACCCATGGTACAACTACCAGCCCACATATTGAAATTCATGGATATCTTTACCGGAAACGGTTATAAGGTCTATGTAGTAGGTGGCGCTGTACGCGATCTACTTCTGAAAAAGAGTCCGCCAGCTGGCGGATACAACTGGGACTTCACAACCAATGCCAAACCGGAAGAACTGAAAAATCTGTTCCCCGATAGTTTTTACAACAATAGCTTCGGAACTGTTGGAGTTAAATTCCAAGACTTGATCTTGGAGGTAACCACACATAGAAAAGAAAGCGACTATTCGGACTCACGTCACCCAGATAAAATCGAATGGGCAGACACTGTGGAAGAAGATCTTGCTAGACGCGACTTTACTATTAACGCAATTGCCCTTCATTACGTTCAGGGTAAACCAGTATTGATTGATCCGTATGATGGTCGAAAACATCTTAAGCAAAAACTGATTGTCGCTGTTGGGAACCCAGATAATCGTTTTGCAGAGGATGCTTTGCGAATGATGCGAGCAGTTCGTTTAACATCAGAGCTCGGCTTCCTACTTGAAGAAAAAACAAGAGAATCAATTCGCAAAAATGCTACGAATATAAAGAAGATATCAGGAGAACGCATTCGCGATGAGTTGATGAGAATCATTGTTTCCGACAATGCTGCAGAGGGTATTTTATTTCTAAGAAGCACAGGACTCCTTGAGCAAATTTTGCCAGAGCTAGATGCATGTTTCACCATCGACCAAAAAAGTCCAAATCGTCATCACATCTATGACGTGGGAACTCATTTAGTAATGGCTCTCAAGCATTGTCCTTCCAAAGATCCTATTACTCGACTCGCTACTCTTCTACATGACATCGGTAAAGTTGAAACGTACAGAAAAGATAAGACTGGACAAATTACATTTCACAATCATGAGGTTGTTGGAGACAAGCAAGTACAAAAAATTGCAGACAGATTAAAGTTATCCAAAAAAGAAAAAGAAAAGCTAGTCATTTTAGTCAAGCATCACCAGTTTACGGTTGATGAAAATCAGACGGATAAGGCTGTCCGTAGATTTATCCGAGACGTAACAAAAGATTATCTTCAGGATATGCTAGACCTACGAACCGGAGACCGCATTGGTTCAGGGGCAACGCCTACGTCATGGAGATTGGATCTTTTCAAGAAAAGATTGGAAGAGGTTCAAAAACATGTATTCTCTGTTGCCGACCTCAAAATCAGCGGTGAGGACGTCATGAAAGAACTAAAACTGAAACCTAGTAAAAAAGTTGGAGAGATTCTGGAAAAACTTTTTCAACAGGTCGAAGACGGCAAACTCAAAAATGAGAAGTCTGCTCTGCTCCTAGCGTTGAAGGATCTCCATGGCCAGGATAAATAAGCGTCTCATCAGGTAACGTAACAAACAAATTATTAATCGACTCAAATAATTGTTTCTTATTCGAATATGAGAAATCATACCTCCCAATTCCATCTTTAAATAAAGTGTCTCCGGTAAACAAAGTGCTATCTTCCTTACTGTAAATACAAACACTTCCTGGAGTGTGGCCGGGGGTCGCCAAAATTTGAAATGTGAAATTTGAAATTTGAATTTCTCCAGCAACCAAATCTTCACTGCTTTTGATTGGAATAACGATTGGAACATGCCCGAGAAAGTGTTTTGCGGTTTCTGCGACTCGATCTAGAAGAAATTGGTCTTTGGAAGAGATATAAAACGGAACATCGAGTGAAGCCTGCAGCTCCCCCACTGCCATCACATGATCAAAATGTCCATGTGTTGCAATGATGGCTTTAACATTTAAATTCTGCCTTGAAACTTCCTCAAGAATAAAATCAGCGGAATCTCCGGCGTCAATAATTACACAGTCTTTGTCTTGAATTAAAAAATAGCAGTTAGCCTGAAGTTCTCCAAGAGGATATGTGAGAATTTTCATTATTTATTTTTCCTATTTTCGAGCCAAACCAAAAATGGCGTTGCAACAAACGGAGAGGAGTAGGTTCCTGTAATCGTACCTATCAAAAGAGCTACGATAAAAAATCGAATGGTCGATCCTCCAAATAAAATAAGCGCAAGAAGCATAAACACGATTGTCATGGAGTTGTTTATAGATCTAATAATTGTCTCGGTTACGGCTCTGTTCGCACTTAGAACAATATCTTCCGACTTTGATCTTCTGTACTCGCGTATTTTGTCGAAAATAACTATGGTGTCGTGAACCGAAAATGACATCGTCGTTAGAATTGCCGTTACAAACAACGTGTTCAGCTCTGCGCCAAATAAGTGTGAAACAATTGAATATCCACCTACCATGACTAAAAGATCATGCAGTAGAGCTACAACCGCTGACACTGCAAAGTTCAGACTTTTAAACGTGAACGTTAAATAAATAAGAATTCCAAGTATAGCCACGATAGATGCCGTGATTGTTTTGGCAATTGTTTCTTTTCCAAGCGTAGCGCCTACGGTTTCAGCTCTTAGTACAGTGACCTTACCATCTTCTTTTTTAAGCTCACCTAATACTATTTTTTCCTGCTCAGGC
>CAYISZ010000024.1:0-6098 GCA_964366455.1 uncultured Gammaproteobacteria bacterium | reverse complement strand
CGTAATGAAGTTTGTTATTCTCAATAACGCTGTTTAACAGCGTTATTTGAGTTATATCAACCTCGAACTCTATATCATAGCTAGCGCACTTCTTCTTTATGAGTAGATACTGTTGTTTTGACGCTATCTTATATCTAGCCACCGGTAGATGTGGAAAGAAAATAAGGTCATCCTCAAGTTTAAACGATTGCTTAAGCTGCTTTACCAGTGCTTGAATGGGCTTACTTGTGTGAAACCCAACATAAAAAGTTATGTTGTTTCGCATTAGTATATGAAGACGATCGGAGTATAGCTTGAAAGATGGGATATCATAAATACCTCTTTCAATCATCTCGCACAGTGGCTCAATCTTTGTGTCGTCCACTCTTCCGAAATTGAAAAGCTCGATAACGTACTCCTCTGTTTGTAGCCACTGAAAGATTTCATACTCTTGTTTCAATGGGCGCAAACTCTCTACGATAAGCTGTTTTGTACTCTCCGGGATTTTAATCGCTAGTGATAGTTGCTTTAGCATGTACTATTGTTGATGAAAAATTAGGTAATAAAGGAACGACTTTTATGACGGCTCCGATTTTGCTCGCATGCTTGGTCTTGTTCCCAATCTGTGAGTCTCCGTCAGTTAGGGACATTATCGAAGGTTTGATTCGTTGCACCATCTCTAAATACTGCTCGTCCGAAGTCAACAAAGGAAGTATAACAACTAAATCCACACATTCCAACTCAGCAAGTAGTGACGCTCTTTTCTGCACATCGTGGAAGGGCTCGTGATGCTTACGTGTGCGAATGAACTCATCGGACTCCAAGGCAACTATCAAACTGTCTCCAAATCCTCTGGATTTTTTTAGAAAGTCCAAATGCGCAAAGTGGAAAATATCAAAGCAGCCCCCAACTAGCACTCTGTTTTTTTTGGTCTCAATTAGCTCTGGGGTGACGTTTTGAAGTTTTATTATTTTGGAGTTATTCATTGCTCCATTATACAATAAGAGTATGGTACGACATGTTTCTGAAATTGCCCACTCAAATGAACGAGTCCTAATTGTAAGCAAAGAATCCTCACATTTATTTAAACAACTAAGGAAACGGCTCGAGCAATATGACGTTGCTATCCAACTAGCTAGTTCACTGCCTCCGTCCTATACGCGGTTCAATCGAATTTTCTTTCTTAATATAAAGCCCGACTCCGAGCTGGTTATCCCATCAACAACCAAAACTACTGTTCTTCTTACCAAATCTTTTGGAAGGAACTTTAATGCTCGCTCATCGAACAAACGTATAAAGTACATTTTGCTCACATCCGAAAACATTGTGGACGAAGAGCTTGATCAACTACTCTGGTTCTCTATTTCCTCAGACAATGAACAGATACTAGACCTACGAAGCGACAGAACAGGGCAGAGAGAGCGAACTCATAATTCATCAGTTAACGCATCTCCACCTCAACGTCAGACTGTAGTTAAGACGGCGATATTTATATTAATAGCGCTTTGTTTTGGCTTTATCATTCCACTTATTCCCGCAACTCTGCTACATATTGCGATGCTTGACTCCTACATGAAGGATAACTATGCTCCTGTAGCAAGCCTTCAGCCGATTAGTTCTTTTTTAACTGAAAGCTCTGCCACGTTTTACATCCCAGCGCGCCCAGTTTACTCTCTTTTTTCTATCGCGCTCTTGCCAGAATCATATATGCGTTTTAATTCACATACCGAGAGCTATTTTAAGGTTGCTAAGCAGCTCGCATTGGCAGAGCAACAACTTTTAAGGGACTTTAGCTCGCAGCAGCAGCTCGATCGCGTTGGATTGCTTAATTTAGAAGCTCAGAACTATCTCGATCGGATTAATACAAATCTCCCTAATTACACCGGCTTGGACCAACTAAAAAAGGGCTTAAAAAATAAGATACTTATCTCGGAGAAAATTACTAAAGCCTTACCAATAGCCTCTGCTATTGTTTCGGACTCCACCGACCAGACATTGATGATATTGGTTACCAATAATGCGCGCGTAAGAGGTGCTGGCGGCGTTATTGAAAGCATTGGTATAGTTAAACTGAGTAGACATCGAATTGTCTCGTCGCGCTTCTACTCTGCAAAACAACTTAAACCAAAACAACTAAACCTAGAGTCCATTTCTCCTATGCTTGTAACCTATACCCCCGCAGAGGCTACAGCAATTAACGATTCAACGACATCGGTTGATCTTTTCGATACTCAGGAGAAACTAAGAGGTAGTCTTTCATCAATCTTAGGTGGAAGTCGGCCGACAATGACTCTTCTGGTGACGACAACTGCATTGCAAAATATTTTAGCTGTATTTCCCGAACTTCAGCTTAATGGAACTAGAGAAATCATCACATCGGAAAATTTCGCCATTAAACAAAGACTCTATGGATCGAATCCTTTGTTTATTCCGACAGTTATAGACAGAATGCATGAGACTCTCGGCGCAGTAAACTCTAATGCCCTACTCTCAGCAGTTATAACTTCCTTCAATGAAAAGCAGATAGCGCTACTTTCCAGTAGGTCAAATATTCAACAACTCCTTGATGGGCTTTATTGGTCGGGCAAAACAATCACGCCAAAGTGTGTAGATTCCACGTCTAGATGTATAAATGACTACCTTTTTTCGGTAGATCAGGATCTCTCATCCAGAGCTGGCTCCTCATATGTCCAGAAGTCCGAGTCAAAAACAGTCAGGTTCCTCAACTCATCAACTTTAGAAAGTGTTGTGCGAATATCCTGGAAGAATGAGTCGCCACTTCCACCAAATCAAGGAGGCAACTACAAACTCTATACTCAGTTATTGCTTCCGCCAAACAGTAAGGTTTCACAGATTACGAAAAATAATGTCTTAGTTGAGGACGTTGACACCTTGTCCGGTCAGTACAACATTCTTGGACTCTATCTTGAGGTCAATCCGCAACAGACCACGGAGCTCGCCATCACATATTCAATGCCAGCCATACTTCGTGAGACAACTAATTATCAGCTAATAACTCAGAAGCAATTAGGAAGCTATACCAGCAATATTTCCTTTGATTTATTGCTCCCTGAGGATTACGAGTTAATCTCCACAAACATCGACGCGGTTGTAAACAACGAAAGAATTTCATATAATAGCATTTTGAACACCGACAAACTATTCTTTGTTCAGATGAAGAGAAAACATTAATATGAAACCTGCCAAAACACAAAAACTACACCTATCTGTCACAGCAAGAGACATTTTTGGAAAGAGACTAAAAAAAATGAGACATCAGGGCTTGATTCCTGCCAATGTCTTTGGGCCTGGATTTAAGTCCGTTGCGGTTTCTGCTCAAACTAAGGACTTCGCAAAGGTTTACAAAGCCGCAGGTGAAACCGGAGTTGTTTATGTTGACCTTGCTAAAGATGAAATTCCAGCACTAATCGGTAACGTTCAGCGTCACCCACTTACAAATGCAATTATCCACATCGATTTTAGAAAGATCGACCTTAAGCAAAAAATTGAAGCCTCTGTCCCTGTTAAGACGGTGAACGAGTCACCCGCGATTGCTCAGGGAGGAGTATTACTTACTCAGAATGATCACGTAATGGTCGAGGCCCTACCTGAGGAGATTCCACAGGTGATTGAGATTGATCTTTCTAAGTTGCTAGAGATTGGCGCAGAGGTTCGAGTGAAGGATCTGCCAGTTTCAAGCGCCTATACTGTTAAAGAAGATGCTGAAAAAGTGCTTCTATCCATAATTGCTCATAAAGAAGAGAGCGTAACTCCAGAAACAACCGTAGCAACCCCTGAGGTTCTTACCGAGAAAGAAGGAGAAGTACCTGCGGAGGGTACTGCTACAACCGAAGCTCCAAAAGATGGCGATAAGAAAGCAGAAGATGCAAAGACTTCAGGCGATAAAGAAAAAGCTCCAGAAAAACCTGGAAAAGAAGACAAGAAGTCTTAATCGCCCCGATTTCCCCAGTACAATAGCTCAAACCTTCTTTATTTTTGTAAAAACTTAATGGCTAAAGAGCTTCGGCTATGATACAATTACTCCATGAGTATTATAAAAAGTGAGTTTGGATTGGCTCTAAACCAAGTAGCCACCGAAAGAGGAATTTCACCTGACGAGGTCATTCAATCTATCGAAACCGCTATTTTAGCAGCCTACAAAAAAGAAATGCATGAAGCACCTCTACTTGAAGGTGAAGACGACGGAATTAGTGTCAAGGTTAACCGCGACACAGGCGAATCCCACCTTTTTAAGAACGAAAAGGACATCACTCCCCCTGGATTCGGACGCATCGCAGCCCAAACTGCCAAGCAGGTAATTCTTCAGAAAATAAGAGAGGCAGAAAAGAAAACTGTCGTCTCACACTACAAAGGTCAGGTCGGAACGCTAGTTAAAGGACGTGTTATTCGATATGACGGCTACAATGCCTTCGTTGACATAGGACGTGTAGAAGCAGTACTTCCACGAGAAGACCAGATAAGAAACGAAGCATATAGCGTGAACAACCAGCTAATTTTTTTCCTTAAAGAAATCGGGGAGGACAAGTTCGGAAACTCCAGAATAATCGTATCACGAACGGCTCCACAGTTAATCTCAGAGCTCTTCAAGAAAGAGGTGCCAGAGATCGCTAACAACACTGTTGAGATCAAAAATGTTGTACGAGAACCAGGAGAAAGAGCAAAGATTGCTGTTTACAGCTCTCAAGGAGGCGTTGATCCGGTTGGAGCTTGTGTAGGCCAAAAAGGAGTTCGCGTACAGACAGTTACTAACGAACTAGGCGGTACGGAAAAAATCGACATCATTCAGTGGAATGCAGATGAATCCTTATATCTTGCTGCTGCGCTTTCCCCTGCTCAGATTCAGAAGATCGAGATTATTGACAAAAAAGCACGCGTGACCGTTGAGGAATCACAGGCTCCTTTGGCGATTGGAAAAGGGGGAGTTAATGTAAATTTAGCCTCTAAACTTACCGGATTTGATATCGATATCGAGCAGATTAAGTCCGACAAGCCCGCTGCCGACTCCGCCAAGGCTACGACGGCCGAGGAAGTTAAGGTAGAGAATCCGCCAGCCGGCGGACCAACAGAAACTGAAGTCGTTCCAGAAGTTGAAGCAGAGGCAAAGACAGCAGACTTAGATGAAAAACCAGTTGAAACGGCCGCAACAGAGACTCCAGACGTAGTTGAAGAAAAAACCGAGACAGTCGCTTCTGACGCAGTAATGGAAGAACCAAAAGCAGTTGAAGAGACTCCAGAGCCCAAAGCTTAAAAATTTTTGAGTTTTGAGTTGTGTTTTTGACATTTGAACTTTGAGTTTTGAGTTGTGTTTTTGACATTTGAACTTTGAGTTTTGAGTTTATTTCTATGAACAAACCCCGCTCCCCTATAGTCGCAATACTCGGTCACGTAGACCATGGTAAAACGACGCTTCTCGACTTTATACGTAAAACTAACATTACCGAAAAAGAACACGGTGGAATCACCCAATCCATCGGAGCATATGAGATTGCAACCGGGCTAAAAGGTTACTCGACAGATAAAATTACCTTTATCGATACTCCTGGCCACGAGGCCTTCACAAAGCTACGTGCCAGAGGCGCGACAGTCGCAGACATCGCCCTTCTTATCATCGACGCTAAGGACTCCCTCAAGCCACAGACCATCGAGTCAATCTCACATATTAAAGCAGCAAACATTCCCTATATCGTCGTGTTGAATAAAACAGACCTACCAGAAGCTCGACCCGAAAAAGTGAAGATTGATTTACTAAAACATGAGGTTATGGTTGAGGGTAAAGGGGGCTCTGTGCCACTTGCCGAAATTTCTGCCAAAACCGGACATGGAGTCCCAGAATTACTTGAGGCTATTCTACTTTTAGCTTCAGATCAGCAACTTACATACGATACTGAAGTTGAACCTGAGGCATACATTATTGAGACCAAGAAGGATCGAAGAGGCACGATTGTAAGCGCTATTATCAAAAATGGAGAACTCAAAAAGGGACAAACGGTTTTTGCAGATAGTAAAAAAGCCATCATAAAATCACTAACTAATGATAAAGGCATACAGGTAGATATGGTTGCCCCTTCAACCCCATTTGAGCTTCTTGGCTTTAGCGA
>CAYISZ010000023.1:0-6703 GCA_964366455.1 uncultured Gammaproteobacteria bacterium | reverse complement strand
CTCCAAAATTTTAGTACTATTTGATTTACTCCTTCAAACATTATTTTTCACCTCCCTTCCTCCATTTCGTATTTGTCTACCACTTCTACCTCTTCTATCTGCAAACAAGCCGAGTGCTATAACTGCGAGTCCAAGAATTGTCTCGCCAAAAACCAGAACCTCTCCTACACCCAATACAACGACTCCTGCGCGAGCTGTAGGCGACGTTCTCTCCGTAAAATTGGCTTTTATCCGTAGACCTGAAGGTGTCTCAATCCGGTTTAATCTTTCAGGTGTTGGCATGATTTTATGCGAAGTAGTCGTAGAGCTTAATCGAGGCTACCATATTAGCCTCATCGACCAAGACTGCGATAACTCCGAGGGACAGTTTAGAGTGGTTTAATTTTTTTTGCAAGCTGTATTTTTCTCCCATTAAAAGTAACTTACGAGCTTTAGTAGGGGTGACCGCTTCGTATGGTTGGCCTTTGTCGGTATTTTTACGAGTTTTGACCTCAAATATGCATAAAATGGAGCCTTTGAAAGCGATAATATCTAGTTCACCAATTCCCAACCTCACATTTCTATCTAGAATTTTGTAACCATTGTCTCGAAGGTAGGTAGCTGAAGCCTGTTCACCAAGTTTCCCCAACGATATGTTTGGAGCTTGATACATGCAACTATAATACCATTTTCAGTAGCGACACTTACCTATACCTCATTTAAGTGACGAGTTTGGAACTAACGTCTCAAACTCGTTATGTTAGAGCCTGTCCCTAGTAGCTAGATTTCTCGACTACACTCCCGATGACGAGTAAGATTTATGAAGAATGAGTTTTTGAGTGCTTGAAGATCTTTCTTCGGAGATTTTGATCCGAGAGACCGCGTACAAAGTATGCCTTAGCTTTAGTGTAATGACCTTTCTTAGAGAGTTTAATGTCTGAAATAAACGGCGACGCAAGAGGAATGATTCTCTCGACACCAATTCCAGACCGAGTAATTCTTCGAGTAGTAATCATTCTCACAGCATCATTAACGCCACGAAACTTGATTAACATCCCTGTAAATTTCTGGATTCTTTCCTTTTCACCCTCTTTAATCTTATAGAAGATGTCCAACATATCACCGATGTTGAAGGAGAGCTCTTTGTACTTAATCGAGTTTGCCATGCCTAAGTATACTACGCCAAGTTCAAATTTCAAAGTTCAAAGTTCAAAATGAGGCAGCCCCGAGCACCAATTACGACTTTTTGTGCTTGTGGCAAGCTTCTACGAAGGCGCTGAAGATCGGGTGTGGATTTAATGGGCTGCTGCTGTACTCTGGGTGACCTTGTGTGCCAATATAGAAAGGGTGCTGCTTCTGATCAAGCTCAATAACCTCTACTAAATTCTCAGATTTAGATCGTCCGCTGATGGTCATTCCCTTTTTATCGAACATTTCAGCATACGTATTGTTGAATTCGTATCTATGTCTGTGTCTGATAACCACCGACTCTTTGCCATAAATTGAGTAGGCGAGTGTTCCCTTCTTAATCTTTTCTTCCCAACCACCCAATCTCATAGTTCCACCATATGCGCGCTTGGCAATCAATGACTTCTGGTTTTCAATAATATGTATGACATGGTTCTTAGAATTTGGATTATTTTCTGAAGTATTTGCATCCTTCAATCCAAGAACATCTCTTGCGAATGCAACCGCAGCAAGCTGCATACCATAACAGAGTCCAAGATAGGGTATTTTGTTTTTCCTTGCGTAGCTGGCAGCCGTAATCATACCCTCAGCTCCCCTATCTCCCCAACCGATTGGGACTATAATTCCGTCTGGATTTCCGATCACTTCGACTCCTTCTTTCTCTACCTTTTCTGCGCTAATCATTTTTAGATCTACTTCGGTTCCAGCATGCCACGACGCATGGTCAATCGCGTCAAATAGCGCTGCATAAGCATCCTTAAGCTGATAGTTGCCCGTTCCAAAATACTTCCCAACAATAGCAATCTGAACCTTTCTCTTCTTATCTGCTTTAATAGTCTTCACTAAATTTTCCCACTGAGCCAACTCTGGTTTTCTAACTTTAAGTCCTAGCTTCTCCATAATTCTTTTTTCAATGTTTTGCTTGGAGAGAATTAGTGGAATTTCGTAGACATGCTTTACGTCTGGATTGGAGATAATGTCCTCTGCGTGCATATTGCAAAACAGCGCAAATCTATCTTTTCTTCGTTGATCCAGGGCTTGCTCGGACCGAGCAATAATAAAGTCTGGTTGAATACCCATTGAGTTCAGTGTTCTTACGGAAAGCTGAGTGGGTTTCGTTTTAGGTTCACCTAAATGTGGTGGTCGGGGAACATAACTTACATGAATGTGTACAACATCACCGGGATGTTTAAGTGTAAGAATTCTCGAGGCTTCATAGTAAAAAACGTTTTGATACTCCCCCGCCGTTCCACCCAACTCAACAAGCACTATATCTGCTCCATCCTTTTTCCCGGCATGCTGAATGCGGCCTATGATTTCATTTGTGATATGAGGAATCGCTTCAACGTCTTCACCGTTGTACTCGAATCTTCTTTCTCGATCTATAACGGTTTTGTAGATCTGACCAACTGTCATAAAGTTGTCTTTCCCCATGTTTTGACCAAGAATCTTTTCGTAACTACCAAGATCCATATCTGCTTCAGTGCCGTCTTCACATAAAAATGGATCACCATGCTCGATGGGGTTGATTGTTCCCGCATCAATGTTGAGATAGTTCTCGCATTTGATTGGGGTTACTTTGTATCCCGCTGATTTGAGAAGAAGTGCGACCGATGCAGAAGTTAGGCCTTTTCCTATGCCCGAAATTACTCCACCTGATACGAAAATATACTTCATTTTTTAGTTTCTGATTCTGCTGGCGCAACAGGTGTTGCAACTAGCTTTGACCATCCAAACTCTACGTAATCACATTTAGGATAGTTTGAACAGCCATAAAACTTTCGTTTTGCTTTAGAATATCTTACCACAACATCGCCTCCATCCTTAGGGCATTTTTTACCCTGAACTAGCTTGAGAAATGACCTTGTGAACTTGCATTTAGGATACGCAGAGCAAGCATAGAACTTCCCGAACTTAGAATGACGGATCTGTAAAGGACTTCCGCAAGTAGGACATGGCTCGTTTACCTCATCCTTAACCTCTATCTTACTGTCATCTTTACCCTGCGCAGAAAGATCTTCACTGAAAGGTTTATAAAACCCGTTAAGAACATCTAGCAACTTAAGCTTACCTTCTGCGATTTCATCAAGCTCCTGCTCGAGTTTAGCTGTAAAGTCTATGTTGAAAAGTTTGCTGAATGCCGTTGATAGGTAGTCGCTGATAGCAGTCCCAAGGCTAGTAGGCTTAAGATATCGTCCTTCTTTATCAATGTAACCTTTTTCAAGAATAAGCGACATGATTGGAGCGTAGGTTGATGGTCTTCCGATGCCGTGCTCTTCAAGAGCCTTAATTAAAGAGGCTTCCGTGTATCTATACGGAGGTCTAGAGTCCTTTTCCTCAACACTGAGGTTCTTTAGCTCTGCGGGAGTATTTACTTTGATTGAAAGACCTGAGGTGTGTTTTTTGACAAACTCGGGAGCCAACACTCTTAGAAATCCATCAAACACAATTTTCTGTGCTTCAGAAAGAAATTCGTAGCCTTTCTTACCCGCCACAGTCACTTTGTAAGCAATTACTTTAGCTTCCTTCATCTGAGTCGCAAGGGTTCTGTTGAAAATTAGCTCATAGATCATTAGCTGAGACTTACTTAACTTTTTATCCTTAGCTAGTTGTGCCGGAGTTCTTTCAACCTTTGTTGGTCTGATTGCCTCATGAGCTTCTTGTGCGGAACTAGATTTAGTTTTATATCCACGTGGCTTCTCTAGAGCGTACTCTTTACCGTAGGTCTCTGCAATAAAATCCTTTGCCTTAAAAACATAGCTAGCTGACAAATTAAAGGAGTCCGTTCTGTGGTATGTAATCAGTCCTCTTTCGTATAGATCTTGCGCAATTCGCATTACCATCTTGGAACTTAGTCCAAAACGATTAATCGCATCCTGTTGAAGCAGCGAAGTGGTGTAGGGAGGTGGTGGATAGCGAACCGCATCTGTTTCGGCAACATCCTTAACAATGTAAGTGTCCTCCTTTACCTCTTTTTCTATCTCAGCAGCCCTGTCTTTAGTTATTAGACCTTTGGTGTAGGTGTAATCTCCTGAGAAAAGCTTAAGAGTCTTCTTTTCCTCAAACGAGGTTCCATTTTGTGACACCAATTTAGCAACCAACTCTGTCTTATCAACTAAAAATGTTCCTCCAAGAACCGAAAACTTTTCTAGGTTAAAACCAAGAACCTCTTTCTCTCTTTCAACTACAAGTCGCAGAGCTACTGTCTGTACCCTACCTGCTGAAAGCCAGTTCTTAGACAGTTTCTTCCAGAGAAGAGGGGATAGCTCGTACCCTACAATTCGGTCGAGCACTCTCCTAGCCTGCTGAGCTTTTACAAGATCTAGTCTAAGTTCATCATCATGCTCCAATGCTTCATTAAGAGCTTTTGAGGTAATTTCGTGAAACACAATTCTTTTTAGTTTCTTTTTACCGGTAGTAACCTTGACCTCAGGCCAGCTCTCGTCTATAAAGCCGAGGATATATGCCGCATGATAGGAAATAGACTCCCCTTCTCTATCCGCGTCTGTAGCTAGAATTATCTCATCATGCTCTTCTGCTAACCTTTTAAGCTCGGTAACCATCTTCTGCTTTGCAGGCATAATTTCGTACGTAGGTTTGAAGTCTTTAGATAAATCTACGCTCATCGTAGCTCCTGGTAGATCTCTAAAATGTCCCAGTGTTGCGTAGACGAAGTAGTCTGTCTTGTTCTCGATTTTAAGAATACGGTTGAAAGTACGAGCTTTGGTTGGTGACTCAACGATTATCAATGTCATGGATATAGTTTAAAGTTCAAAGTTAAAAGTTAAAAGTTGTAAAACAAAAAAACTAACAGAAACGAAGATTTAAGTTCATATTATACAGTATATTGAATTTGGCTTTAATTATGCTACAATCCTTGCTATGGAAAGAAGAGGAGGAAAAAGAGGTTGGGAAGAACGTGAACGTGACCCTTTGCACGCTGCAGCTAGGCCAGATGTATCAATGCGTGTTTTTGAGATGAAAGGAAAGTCAGGGGTAGAGGCTACAATCTATTTCTCTAAGATACCTAACTTAAAACCAGTTACCATAGAGTTGTGGCGTTCAGACGATGATAGGGCTTGCGCCAGAGAATTTATATGGGATGATAGAAAATCGAGAGGAAAATTAAGAAAAATTATGAAAGCTGAAGGAGTAAGCAGAATTAGACGACAAAAGCTGAAGGAGATAACAAGGTCTTTTTAAGAGTTAAATCCTAGAGCGTCTTCGTTTCAGAAGTTTGGAGTCGACCACAGATCTTCGGAGTAGCATAGTAGCATCAATTCGCTCTTTGTGATCTTTTGCCTTTGCCAATGCTTGTTTTGCTTGCTCCATGGCTCTTTCAATCTCCTTTTGATCTAGCTCGTCTTGACCTGCTGCTCTTGAAACCAAAATATTTAGATCCTTACCATTGGTCTCTAGATATCCACTGCCTATGGCGAAGCTTTCCTCACTAGACTTGTTTCGAATAGTTACCAACCCATCCTGAAGCATTGAAAAAATATTTGTGTGATGTGGAAGAATGGTCATTTCACCTTCAGAGCCTGGTGCGGTTACCGAAGTAGCATCTGTCTCCTTGATTACCCTTTTTGGAGTTATTACTCGTACGTGTAGCATGTTACTTGACCTCGTCAATCTTTCCGATCATGTAAAAGGCCATTTCGTTCTTTGAGTCGTACTTACCTTCCAGAATCTGCTTAAATCCTGCTACAGTGTCCTTCACAGACACATATCTACCTTTTTGACCGGTAAACTGCTCTCCTACAAAGAATGGCTGAGTAAGGAATCTCTGCACCTTTCTTGCGCGTGAAACTACCTGCTTATCTTCCTCAGATAGCTCCTCCATTCCTAGAATAGCGATAATGTCCTGAAGATCCTTGTATCTTTGTAGAGTCTTAACAACATTTCTAGCGACCTCGTAGTGCTCCTTACCCACAATTTCTGGATCGAGAGCCTGAGAAGAAGATGCTAGCGGATCGATTGCTGGGAATAGAGCCTGTTCTGCAAGCGATCTTTCCAAAGCCAAGGACGCATCAAGATGCGAGAAAGTAGCAACTGGTGCCGGATCGGTGTAATCATCCGCTGGGACGTATACTGCCTGAATGGATGTAATCGAACCTTTGTCTGTTGATGTAATTCTCTCCTGCAATAGGGCCATCTCGGAAGCTAAGGTTGGTTGATACCCTACCGCTGATGGAATTCTTCCAAGAAGCGCTGAAACCTCTGATCCTGCCTGAGCAAATCTAAAGATATTATCGATGAAAAGCAGTGTGTCCATCTTCTTAACATCTCTGAAGTACTCTGCCATGGTAACTCCGGTCAAAGCGACTCTAAGACGATTACCGGGAGGCTCATTCATCTGTCCGAAGACCATTGCGGTCTGTTTAATGACTCCGGACTCTGTCATTTCCTTCCAAAGATCATTACCTTCTCTCGTTCTCTCACCGACTCCAGCAAACACAGAAACTCCTTTATGAGCTTGAGCAACGTTATTGATAAGTTCCTGAATCAGGACGGTCTTACCGACTCCTGCGCCTCC
>CAYISZ010000022.1:0-9299 GCA_964366455.1 uncultured Gammaproteobacteria bacterium | reverse complement strand
CACGGCGGTGGTCTGAAAAACCTCAGATGTCAGTTCGACTCTGACTCTCCGCACAATTTGTGTGGTTTACCCAGAGGAGCGAAGCGACGAAGGGCCCGGAGTTAGACGGTACAACGCTGCATTCGCATTGCAGAGGAAGGAGTTCAATTCTCCTCGGGTCCACCCAAAAGATTTTATTTCAGTAGTTTCAATTTATCTACTCTGCTTAGTTTTTTTATATCACTCTCTCTTTTTGATGCCGAGGAACGGTCAGCAAACGTTTCTGAATGAACTAACTGTACAGGCAACTTACCCAGCAAAGATTTAGATCCTGCTCCGTCATTATGTTCTTTGACGCGTCTTTCTATATCAGTCGTGATTCCTGTATACAAAGATTCATCGTTTCCTTTCACCATGTATACGTACCAGTTCATAACCCAAAAATAAGCACCACAATTATAGCAAGAGCGAAGCGATAGTAGGCGAAGTTTACAAGTGAATTATTCTGCAGATACGAGATTAGCCATTTAACAGAGACATATGCGGTTACAAACGAAACTATGAAGCCAACGACTAAAAGAGCAACATTGGTCTGGGAACTGACCAGCAAATCTCTGGATTTATAAAGATCCAATAACGCTGCAGCGGTAATTGTAGGAACTGCGAGCAAGAACGAATACAATGCAGCCTCTGTCCTTCTGTACTTCATTCCCATCAGCGCAACCATTACAATTCCAGCTCTTGAAACTCCAGGTACAATTGCTAATGACTGAAACAATCCTACTAATAATGCTTCACGCCAGTTCATCTGATTAAGATTTTTATTTAAGCTCAAAGACTTGTTTTTCACTTTTTTTTCAAGAAGAATAAACACAAATCCAATCACAAATAACGAAACCGAGATGAGCAGATTCGAATTAAAAAATACGGTTTTAATAATTTTGTAAAGCAGCAATCCTACTACAGCAGTTGGAATAAAAGATATTGATACATTTTTGATTAGCTCTTTGTGCTGTAATAAATACTTCAGATAAAGAAACGCAACTGCAAGCACCGCTCCCATCTGAATAAAAACCTCAAAGAACTTCTGAAACTCTGTCTGAGCAAGACCTAAGAATTGACTGGCAAGAATCAAATGTGCGGTAGAGGAAATTGGAAGAAACTCAGTTACGCCCTCCACAATTCCCAAAAGTACAGCCTGAATTAAGTTCATAGGTTAAAGTATAATATATTCAATGAAAATAGCCTTAGTGCATGATCAGCTTCAGGAGTTTGGAGGCGCAGAAAGAGTTTTGATTGCTCTTCACGAAATATTTCCTAAAGCACCTGTCTATACTGCGTTTTTGAATCCTAAAACAGCTAAAAATAACATTGACGATTTTTATAAATGGAATATTGTAACTTCGTGGGCAGCAAAGATACCACTTATCGGTAAGCTTTACTCTCCTTTACGATTTCTTGCGCCTTCAATTTGGGAGAGCTTTGATTTCTCTGAGTTTGACGTGGTGATTTCCTCTTCTGGTTGGTACATGTGCAAAGGAATAAAAACTTCCAAGCCAACGTTTCACATTTCCTACATTCACCACCCCCCAAGATATCTATATGGGTATGAAACTGCAGTAGAATGGCAGAAGTACTGGCCTGTAAAAATATATGCAACAATTGTGAATTATTTTTTAAGGAAATGGGATTATTCTTCATCGCAAAGAGCCGATGTTTTGATAGCAAACTCAGAAGAAACCAAAAGAAGAATAAAAAAACTCTATAGTCGCGACTCCACGGTAATTTATCCTCCTGTTGAAATACCTGACCAGTCGAAAGTCCTTAAAGTCTATAAAGTCGTAAAGTCAACCGACGAAGAATACTATGTGACCGTGAGTCGATTAGGCAAAGCCAAGCATATTGATTTACTAATACAAACAGCCAATGTAAATAAACTAAATTTAAAGATTGTTGGAAAGGGTAGAGAGCTTGAATATTTAAAATCTTTAGCAGGAGATACAATTGAATTTATAACCGATGCATCAGATATGCAAAGAAATGAATTGCTTAAAAATGCAAAAGCATTTTTATTCGCTTCAGTAGACGAGGAATTCGGTATTGCACCTATCGAAGCGATGGGTTTTGGAACTCCTGTTATTGCTTACGACAGTGGAGGACTAAAAGAGACAGTTAAGCAAGGACTCAACGGATTTTTGTTTGCACAGTTAAATTCAGAATCTTTGTATGAAGAAATTAAAAAACTCGAATCACTTTCTGACGAAAAGTATATAGAGATGAGACATGCTTCACGAAAAGAGTCTGAGAAATATTCTTTTGAAAGATTTAAAAAAGAGATACTGGCTACTTTACCCTGAGCCTGCCGAAGGGTTATTCCAAAAACTCCCTAATGTTTGTTTCACTAAGTCGATAAGGACCTTTTTGTCCCTGAGTCATCTTAAACGCAACCTTTCGTACGATTGTTTCTATAGTCCTCTCTAGCGTTCTAATTCCTGAGTCAAATCCCAGAGGTCTAGTAATTTTTTGCCAAAGAATGTCATCGATTTCAATATCCCCAGGATTCATTCCGGCGCTTTTTATAGTTTTGGGAAGGACATACTGTTTGGCAATTGCGATTTTTTCCATGTCTGTATAAGAGGGCATTTGTACGACCTCAAGTCGGTCTAGCACGGCTGTAGATATGGCGTTGGTGTTGTTTGCTGTCGCTACGAACAAAGCGCGAGAAAGATCAAACGGAAAGTCTATGAAGTGATCAGTGAAAGTTTTGTTCTGGTTTGGATCAAGAAGCTCCAACAGCACTCCCATTACCGATGCCTGTGCATCTGGTGAAATTCGATCCAATTCATCCAGCAGAATTACTGGATTGTTTGATTGGGCCTGTCTCAAAATTTTCATAACCATTCCCGGTTCTGCATTTGGCATAGTTTTTGACTGTCCTCTCAAATCCAATGCTGAGGAAAGTCCCCCAAATGGAATTCTCACAAAACTTCTCCCAAGCGCCGTGGCGATTGAGCTAGCAAAAGTAGTTTTACCTGTTCCAGCAAGACCTACAAAAAAAAGTATTGGTGCATGGTAGCTCTGTGGACTTACTGACTGCTTTTGTAAAATCAGAATAGAAATATACTCCAATACTCGAGTCTTTATTTTTTCTAGACCAAAATGATGTGCGTCCAAAACTTTTTTTACCTCATTTATATTGAGGTTCTCTTGAGTTGAACTGTTCCAAGGAAGATGCGTAATCCAATCGATGTACTTTTGCGCAATGTCTAGTTGCGTGAGAGATCCCCCAAACTTAAGAGTCATGGTTATTCTCTCAATTTGTTGAAGTGCTTTATCTTTTAGCTCTTGAGGAAGTTGGGCTGCATTAACTTGCTTTGTTAGATTTTCTATTTCTTTTAGATCGTTTTGAGGATTCATATATTATTGACAATGTAAATAAAATGTACTATCATACTCCTACTTAGACTGCTAATTTATTTTGTAAGTAGATTCATTTTATTAGTTCTTAAAAGCAAAAGCTATGGTAAAAAATACTCAAACACCTTCAATCAAACCTCTTCACGATTTCGTACTTGTTCGTCCAGCTAACCAGGAGGACAGAACCGCATCAGGCATCATCCTTCCAGATTCAGCCAAAGAAAAACCACAGGTAGGTGAAGTAATGGCAGTTGGACCGGGAAAGTTTAATGAAGACGGAGATAAGCGAATTGCTATTGACCTTAAAATTGGTCAAAAAGTATTGTACAAAAAATGGGGCGGCAATGAAATTAAGGTAGGACAAGAGGACTGGATGCTGATTGAGCAGAACGATGTTATGGCAATAGTTGAGTAACTTTATATTACTAATTTCTAATTTCTAAATAAAATGTCAAAGTTAATTAAATACAATTCAGAGGCTCGTCAGTTACTTCTTAACGGTGTCAATCAACTTGCAGATGCCGTTGCTACTACTCTTGGACCTAAAGGTCGAAATGTAGCCATTGATCGTAAATGGGGAGGCCCAAGCGTGATTCATGATGGAGTAACCGTTGCAAAAGAGATTGAACTAGAAGATCCATTTGAAAACATGGGAGCCCAGCTTGTCAAAGAAGCTGCTTCAAAGACTGCTGACGTTGCAGGAGACGGAACCACAACCGCAACCGTTTTAGCTAGAGAAATAATCAGAGAGGGAATTACCGCTATTGAAGCAAAAGCTAATCCAATGATTATGCGAAGAGGTCTTGAGAAGGCGAGCGCTCACGTAGTTGAGGAGCTTAAAAAAGTGAAAAAAGATATTAAATTGAGTGACGCAGCAAATGTAGCGACTATTTCTGCAGCCGACCCAGTTTTGGGTAAGCTTATTGCCGACGCAATTCATAAAGTTGGTGGTAAAGATGGAGTTGTTACTGTTGAGGAAGGTAAGAGCATAGTTACAACCCTAGATCATAAGGAAGGCATGCAGTTTGATAAAGGATACGCTTCTCAGTACTTTGCGACCAATATGGAAAAGATGGTTGCTGAGATTGAAGACGCATACATTCTTATCACCGATAAGAAAATCACTGCAATCTCAGACCTACTCCCATTTTTAGAAAAATTAGTTAAGGTAACCAAGAACTTGGTAATTATTGCAGAGGAAGTAGAGGGTGAAGCCCTTACCACTTTGGTAGTAAACAAGCTTAGAGGAACCTTCAACGCATTGGTTGTCAAGGCTCCAGGATTTGGAGATAGACGAAAAGAAATGCTTGAAGACATAGCAATCTTAACCGGAGGCACCGTTGTCTCTGAAGAACTTGGCACTAAGCTAGAAAGTGTCGAGCTTGATGTCTGCGGACGAGCTGACAAAGTCTGGGCAGATAAAGAAAACACAAGAATTATCGGAGGAAAAGGAACTAAGGCCAAGATTAATGCTCGAATAGAGCAGATTAAATCAACCGTTGAGGAGTCAACTTCTGAGTTTGATAAAGAAAAACTTCAGGAGCGACTTGCTAAGCTTACCGGTGGAGTTGCGGTCATTAATATTGGAGCGGCAACCGAGGTCGAGCTTAAAGACAGAAAGGAAAGAGTTACTGACGCTGTTGCAGCTACAAAGGCTGCGCTTGAAGAGGGAATTGTTCCAGGAGGAGCAATTGCACTTTTGGCAATTAGCCAAACGATGTTACCTCTTAAGGCTGACAAGTTGAACAAGGACGAACTTCTTGGCTTCAACATAGTCAAAAAAGCACTAGAGCAGCCTTTCAGAAAACTTATGGAAAATGCTGGTATTGACTCAAATGAAATAATTACCAAGGCAAGGACACTTTCTGCCAAAGGATTCGGCTACGATGTGATGAAGCTAGAGAACATCGAAGATGCAGTACCTGTTGATATGGTAGCGTCTGGAATCATAGATCCTCTTAAGGTTGTGCGTAGCGCAGTGCAGAACGCAGTTTCTGTTGCAGCCATGGTCTTGACCACAGAGGCTTTGATTACCGATAAGCCAGAAAAAACTCCTGCACCTGCAATGCCACAGATGCCAGGCGGAATGGACTATTAAAGTAAATTCATTTGTTAAAAAAACCCCGCCGACGGCGGGGTTTTTTAATGTACAAAGTCCAATTTACTGATACATCTGAGCTGTCTTTCCTGCATAGAACATGAGGAATAGAGCACAGAGCACGATAAAGACAATTCCAATCTGGACAATTTGACTTTCCAGAGGATGTGAGCTTTTTCTTGTTACAGCTTTCGCTTTTCTTTTTGCCATACATTTGTGTTTAATTTATAACAGTTGGTTCACCACGTTCAGTTAACACAATTGTTGTTTGCCAAATTCATTTTACATGAACGTGGCTCACCTTCTCTTAAGACAAAGTTTGCAGTTTGTCTGATGAGTCATTAAATCTAAGATTGCTGAAGTCCCAATGAGTACATAAATTACTCGGATAAGAAGTGGAGAAGCTCCAAGAAGCGATTGAAAAAGATCTACTTGGAATATCGCTATTATACCCAGATTAAGTCCAGCCACTACCAAAAGATAGTGCTTAACGAGATGAAACTTTCTTCGATCTAGCATTATTTTTAGTATATACAGGAGGACGATTGAGTGTCAATACGCAAATCATCCAGCCTAAGAAAGCTAGATTGTAAAGCCCTGGAATTTGAAGTTTAAAAAGTTCTGCGACGTAGGTTAGAGCTAGTGGGACAGTAAGCCCATACATAGATGCTTTAAACAAAGACTTGTATGTGAAATTTCTTTTCATTAGCTTCGAGACAAGTAAAAGAAGCAGTGTTAGTATAAGAAGATAAAATAAGCTCCCGTGTAAGACCGCAAAGCCTCCCAGCAGTGGAAAAAAAAGCAATGCAAAAATCGCGAAACCATACATAAACTGTGGAACTTTATCTACAAGCGGAAGGACCTGGGTAATTAATTGATTGTAGAGTGGTCTGTCTAATGTGATTGTCTCTTTAATTTCGCTTAAAGGAAATACCTCGTAGGAATTTGCTCCAGAGTTGTTTCTGGCTGGGTAGACGAGGCTATTTTTGGTTAAAAAGAATATCGTTTTGTGAACTGGATAATTTTCGACGCTTGCGTCGGTGTCTATTACAAGAAGCATTGTTTTTTTATCAGCTGTTAGCTGAGGGATTACTTGTTGCAGGGAAATTACGTATGGCTCTTGGACATTTGTTGATGCTTTCCCGCCACTGATTGTCACTGCAAGTTCTTGTGGAAACGCGTTAAGTATCTGTGTTTTTACATGTGGAAGTTGTGCCTTTACCTTTGGGACTGACCGAACAACTTCAGCTGTAAAAAGTATGGTCTTGAAAAGCAGTCCTAAAAAGATGAGCAAGAATAGGTACCAGTAACCGCTCCAGAAAGTTCTGTCGGAGAGTTTTCTGTACTCCTTCGGCTGAGTAAGCGAAGTCTTGAATGTATTAAACCAGTTTTTCAACATAGAGATAATTATACCTTTTATTTTTTAATTTCCTATATGTCCAGGGGGAGGGATTCGAACCCCCGCAGGCTTACGCCGCTAGATTTACAGTCTAGTACAATTGGCCACTCTGTCACCCCTGGTATGAGGTAATTATATCATCAGTTGAGCCCCTTAGCCTAGAGGTGGCTATTAATAAAATCTTCGTATACTTTTTTGCATTTCGTGATGCTAGGAATATCTATCCACTCATCTTCCTGATGTAAGTTATTTCCTTTTGGCCCAAACACAATCGCTGGTATTCCCAATTTAGTACAGTGACGAGCGTCTGAGCTGCCAAAATCAAACTTAAGTTTTTTTGGTAACTTGTTTTGCTCAATTGAATGTGTAAATTTCTTTACAAAAATATTGTCTGCAGAAGTTTGGATACAGCTTTCGGATTTAATTACTTCAACATTGCAGCCAGTAAATTCACGTTTAACTATTTTCAATATGTTTGATGGATTGTGATCGGGATTGAATCTAGCATCGATCCAAGCTTCACATTTATCTGGAACTTGATTAATTGCGCTACCTCCTGAAATAAGAGAGAGATTGTATGTCGTTTCTTTTGTTGGCTTATTTTGACTATGGTTTTTGGAAAAGTTACCGATCAACTTGCTCAATTTTTCAATAGCATTATTACCCATCCACGGTTTAGATCCATGAGCAGTCGTGCCCTTAGCGGTTATTTTAATTTGCATAATTCCCTTAGCTTCATTGACCACCTTAAGGTTTGTAGGTTCACCAAAAACTGCAAACTCAAGTTTTGGCAGAAGAGATATTAGTTGGTTGGTCGACTCGCCTCCGATCTCTTCATCGCAAACGATAGAGAATAATATTCTCTTTTCTGTAATTGTTTTAAACAAGTTTTTAGATAATTCTAAAAATACAGCAACGCTACTTTTAGTATCTGCAGACCCTCTGCCAAACAGTCGCGATTTCACCATTCTTGGTTTAAAAACATGATGAGACCCAGGAACCACATCGATATGGGTATTGAATAAGAATCGGGTCTTTTTAATAGGCGCTCCCCAGATTAAAACTGGTTTCCCGCTTAGATTTATTAATCTGGAGTTAACGCCTACTTTTTTTAACCAACCCTGACAATAGAGCAGAGCTTTTCTGTTTGCCCCTACATCGCTTGAGACTGTCTGTAATTCAATTAACTTTTTCAGCAAAGTTTTCATATTTTTTGGGTTTTTTCAAACTCATATACAACTCGGTGAGAGGCCGTCGCTCTACCTCGCCCAAATGAATCCTCCTTAAGTTGCATCGGAGCCAATAAAGTACCCTTCCTAAGCTTCCCCAGCATAACTACTGGATGACCATTTTTTCCTGGATTTCTATCTATTCCGCAAGGAATAAATCCCTCGTTCATGCATCCGATTACCGCCCCCATCATATTGGGAGACAATTCAAGAGGAATTAGAGTAAAAGGATTTAACTCTTCACTTCTTTTTATCGCTGACTCAAGCGATGAGTTGAGATCGCCAGGTTCCACAATACCAAAAGGTGCCCCCTCTTGAAATGTCCAGCTTTTGACCGAAGGACTTGTCCTTCCTATTGAAACTTGCTTAGATGATAAATCTAACCCAGCAAAGGGAAGTACAATTGAACCGAACATCTCTAGAGCGTTAGGATCATCAGGCATAAAGAGATTTTCTATAATCTCGATTATTTCAGAACTACTAAAAGCAAAGAACTCATTTCTGTCAGGATTACCATGATGGAAGGGTGGTAAAACTGCGTGGGGGATAAGACCCAAGTGATCAAGACAAATTTTCTGAGTTGCCATTCCATTTGGAATACCTTCAAATTTCGTGGCTAATCTAACCTCGGCAACTAAAGGCGACTCATTATTTAGAAAATGATCCAATCCAGCCATTAACATAAGCAGGCCTCCGATGCCATGTTCTCTATCAAGAGACGCAGCTCTTCCTAGTTCTTGACTTCCATCTGAATTTCGGATTAGAGCTGCTACCGCAACTGGATTATCGTTATGAACCGCAAACCAAGCATTTATATTTCCTTCCTCAAAATCGGCTTTAAGCTTGCCTGGGTTATTTGAAACTCCATGCTTAAAGTACATTGCCTCTAATAATCCGATCATCCATTCAGCTTGTATTCCAGCAAGCAATTTATGCTCCGGAGTAATGATTCTGATACTTGGATCCAATCTATCAAATTTTTGACCGATAACTTGTTGTATATGTACCGATCTTAATTCTTTATTCATATATTTTTTAAATTTTTCCGATGGTTTCAGCATCGGAATCCCGACTTTGTGTCGGGAAAATTTTTAATTTTTTAACAAAAAAAACCTCCCGTTAGGGAGGTGTCCTCATCTATATTCTAATTAGCTTTTATACGACATATAGATGCCTC
>CAYISZ010000021.1:1515-11048 GCA_964366455.1 uncultured Gammaproteobacteria bacterium | reverse complement strand
GTAATCTTTATCTCCAACCTGATTGCAATGCTTCTTCAACATCTTTCATTAAAACTAGGAATCGTAACCGGTCGGGATCTTGCTCAGGCTTGTCGTGATCATTACAATAAGCCGGCCTCTTTTATGCTGTGGCTATTTGCAGAAATCGCAATTGCAGCCTGCGATCTTGCTGAAGTAATCGGATCCGCTATAGCGCTAAACCTACTTTTTAAAATTCCTCTGATGCTTGGGATAATAATTACCGCTTTTGACGTACTACTGCTTCTAATGCTACAAAACAAAGGATTTCGCTATCTTGAAGCCTTGGTTATAACACTGATTGTAACGATTATTGGCTGTTTTGGTTTGGAAATCTGGCTATCTCAGCCAGAAATAGCGGGGATTCTTCAAGGCCTTATTCCATCGGCCAATATAGTTTTCAATCAAGAAATGTTGTATATCGCAGCGGGTATTCTGGGTGCCACCGTAATGCCACACAATCTCTATCTACATTCTGCAATAGTCCAAACTCGTAGTTATGACGAAACCAACGTCGGTAAAAAAGAGGCAATCAAGTTTGCCACTATCGACTCTACGTTTGCACTTTTTCTAGCATTTTTTGTAAATGCAGCGATACTTATAACTGCTGCTGCAACCTTTCATGGAAAAGGGGTTGGTGAAGTTGCAGAAATTCAGGATGCATACAAGCTCCTCACACCTCTTCTTGGCACAACGGTTGCTAGTACCGTATTTGCGCTAGCTCTTTTGGCTTCTGGCCAAAACTCGACCATTACCGGGACTCTAGCTGGTCAGATCATAATGGAGGGGTTCTTGAATATTCGCCTCAAACCATGGCTCCGACGTTTAATTACAAGACTTATCGCAATTGTCCCAGCAATTATCGTAGTCGGTTTGTATGGAAACACTGGCCTAAATCAACTTCTGATTTTGAGTCAAGTTATTCTAAGCATGCAGCTATCATTTGCGGTCTTCCCCTTGGTTAAATTCACAAGTGAGCACAAAAAAATGGGACCATTTGTTAATCCCAAGTGGATTAAAATAGTGTCATACAGCATTGCTTGTATTATAGCGCTGTTGAACATATGGCTCGTTTTCAATACCTTCTTCGCTACCGCATAATTCCTCTATTTCTTATATGGAGGCTGCTGGACTTTGCCTTTGCCCATATCGCCACATCAACTCTTCCTTACTATGGTAATTTCTCTCACCCCTCGACCCTTGCAAAGTACAATTTTCCACACTGGTTTAAGGGTTTTGCGCAGTTTGACGGAATCTTTTATCTAAGGATTGCTCGGGATGGATATTCACAGTTTGAGCAAGCCTTTTTCCCACTTTATCCCATGTTGATAAAGGCATTGTCTCCTATTTTTGCAGGAAACACGCTCATTGGCTCGCTCTTAATCGCTAACCTGTCATTTTTAGTAGGTCTTGTTGTGTTTAGGAAATACCTTCAACTTATACTCCCAGCAAACCAACGAAAACATATTGCATTTATAATTCTGACGCTTCTTCTTTTCCCCACCTCTTTTTTCTTTGGGTCTTCATACACTGAGGGATTGTTTTTTCTTTTAGTGATTTCCACCTTCTATTTTTTGCATAAAAAAAACTACTGGCTAGTGGCGCTGTTGGCATTTCTGGCTTCGCTCACACGCTTTATTGGTGTGTTTTTATTCATCCCAATTTTAATCTCGCTACTCCAAATTTCAAATTTCAAACTTCAAATTCAGAGAAAATACCTCGCTCTCACCGCCGCCCCCTTCCTAGGCCTTGGAACATATATATACTACTTATGGTCAACCACCGGTGACCCTTTCGCGTTCTTCACGTCCCAATCAGCCTTCGGTGCAGGAAGATCTACGGAGTTAATACTGCTCCCTCAGGTAATTTATCGCTATCTAAATATACTTTTCACTGCTGATTGGAACCTATTATATTTTGTAGCTACGCTTGAGCTCTTAACTTTTCTACTCGTATTTACTGTTCTAATTATTCAATTAAGAGAGTTGTTGCGATCTAAAAATAAAAACCTTCTCGGTCTTAATCTATTTTCTCTAGCAAACCTACTCATTCCGACTTTGACAGGAACCCTACTTTCAATCCCTCGGTTTTCTCTACTTTCTTTGTCGTTTTTTATCTATATCGGACTACTTAAAAACACCAAAACAAAAGCTTTTCTTTGTCTTGTCTTTCTTTTGATTCATGTCGCGTTGGTGGCACTATTTATTCAAGGCTATTTCATATCATGAACAAATTACCAATCATAGAAAAAGCAGATAATAATCACGGGATGCGATTTGGTGCGGGTACAAACCGCGCTCCTTCACTGTCAATTTTTTTGATTCTTGCCGGGGGACTTTTTTTAATCCTGACGGTTCGATTGTTTCAACTAACGATTGTAAAAGGCAGCTACTACCGTCGCCTCTCGGAAGAAAATAGGATAAAAGAGGTGGTTATTGAGGCTAAGAGAGGAGTCATCCTTGATAGAAAAGGTGTTGTTATATCAAGTAGTAACGATCCGGTTGCTGGAGTTGTAAAGGATCGCTTTATATCTAGTCGAGTAGTTGCATCTGGAGGAGCGGTAGGTCATGTTTTAGGGTATATGCAAATCGCTGACAGCAATGAGCTTAAAAATGATCTGTGTTTAAATAAACTTAGACTTGGTGATTCCACTGGCAAAAAGGGAGTTGAGAAATTATATGAGTGTGAACTGCGAGGTATAAATGGCCGAAAATTATTAGAGCTAAATGCTCAAGGCGAACCACTAAAAACCTTGAGTCAGATTGAACCTGTTGATGGTCAAACGGTACAGCTAAGCGTAGATCAAAAACTACAGGAAAGAACTCATGAGTTATTTAGCCAAAATATCAGCTCTCAAAGCGCCGTCTTTCCTAAGCAGGAACTTTTAGACAAGGCTGCTGTTGTAGCATTGGAGCCAAAGACCGGAAGAACATTGCTTCTCTACTCTAATCCTACGTTTGACCCCAACGATTTTAATGTAAAAAATCCCGAACAAGTGAACAGTTACCTAAAAGATAAAAATAAGCCGCTATTTAACCGCGTAACCGAGGGAGCGTATCCTCCAGGGTCAATTTTCAAACTTGTCATCGCAGCTGGAGCACTAGAAGAGAAGGCTATGAAGCCTGATACCATAATCGAGGATACTGGACAAATTACGGCAGGACCAATTAAGTTTGGTAATTGGTACTTCCTTCAGTACGGAAAAACTGAGGGCGAAGTAGATATGGTAAAGGCAATTAAACGATCAAATGATATTTATTTTTACCGAGCTGGTGAACGATTAGGCGTTACCCACATCAAAACTTGGGCTGAGAAGTTTGGTTTCGGAAAAATTACCAAACTACCATTTTTACAGTCCGAAGGGCTAATTCCATCGCCTTTCTGGAAGGAAGAAATTCTTAAGGAGAAGTGGTATCTGGGAGATACCTACAATCTTTCTATTGGTCAAGGCTACATGCTCACGACCCCGATCCAAATTGCACAATCTACTGCGGTTTTTGCTAATGGAGGAAATTTATGTTCTCCTCTTCTGAGGCAAAATGATAAACCTAACTGTAGTAAAATGCCGATTTCCAATCTTACATTACAGACAATTCGAGAAGGCATGCGACAGGCATGTGATACGGGAGGAACGGGATGGCCCTTTTTTGATTTTACTGTGAAGAATAAGAAAATAAGCGTAGGCTGCAAAACAGGAACCGCAGAGTCTCATGGTGTTGGCAAACCAGAACCACATGCGTGGTTCACGGTCTTTGCACCCTTTGATAATCCCGAGATAGTTCTAACAATTCTTGTGGAAAATGGTGGAGAGGGATCGACCGTTGCCGCTCCAATCGCCAAAGAGCTTCTTACTACTTATTTTGAAGGAAACTGAGTCGAGTCTGACTCGATGAGCCCGGAACGGGAATCGAACCCGTGCCTAGCCCTTACCAAGGGCTTATTTTGCCACTTAACTATCCGGGCAGAACGGTTAATTATAAAACATTCGGCGCTCGTTCTGGACTCATATAAAGCGCTCGAGCAATTCTGACACCTGTTTTTTGATTTCTTCGGTAACTCTAACCATAACCATACCAGCATCTCTTTGGCCGTAAAATACAACCGACTCGAGCGGCGCCAACAAGATTACGGGTAGCACTAATAAATCTTCTTCTCCATCGATGGTTATTGTTTTTTTCGTTTTATTTTTTATAGTTTTTTCTATTTCTTTAACTAAATGCTTCACGGAAACCAAGTCGATTTTTCCGGCGATATTTTTAGCATCGAAATGTTCACTTCCGCTAAAAGATGGCAGATACTCTCTCTGAGTTTTAAAGTCAATAATTTTAATATCAGGTGAAAAACCAGCTCCCTCAAGCGTAGAGCTCACTATATCGCCTACAGCGATGCTTAGAGTATGCTTTTCTTTTTCTAATAGTTTTCTTACCTCGTTCGCTACCTTTTCTTTATCATTTTCACTACCTCTAATTAGAGTTCCTAAAGGCCTGCGAAGCTCCGGTCGTAAATCTTCCGGTAAAGTAAGCGTCTTAGAGATTGATTGGTTATATATCTGTCCTTGTCTATCTATTTCTCCTCGTCTGATTCTGCTTGAGCTTAAAATTTTACTGTCTTGCGCTTCTATGATAGTTACCGTAACGATTTTTAATTCATTCAGACCCCTCTTTTTTCTCTCTTGATTCACTTTTTTCCCATTCTCCAAAGTAATGTCCGAAACAACAATCGCATCTATTGTTGAATCTGTTATAGATGGTCCAAAAATGTCACTTATTGGCGTAACTTTCATTGGTATTTGAGGCCAGTTTTCATTAATTGCCCTGAGTAGCTCCTCTTTTCTCAAGTCGTATGACTGAATTATTTGTTCGAACTCTTTGTCGCCATGAAGTTTATCCGTAGTGAGCCCTATTGTTACACGATCGCTGTTTTCAAACGCAGTCTTGAGATATGAAATATGTCCACAATGAAGCCTATCAAACGTTCCTCCTAGTACCGTGTGTTTGTAGGTCATTGTTTCTGTTGCGCGGGGGCGATCGACGGGGCTTCCTTCGACTACGCTCAGGATAAACTTCTCCCCCTTACCTTGGGCGATCGACGGGGCTCGAACCCGCGACAATCAGATCCACAATCTGATGCTCTACCAACTGAGCTACGACCGCCAATAGTCCTATTTTACCAACTTCGGTCCTATTTCTCTATCTAACGCTCTTTTTAGTATACTTATGATTATGTTAGGCTGGCTCTTCAAAAAAATCTTTTTCCTAGTACTAATTGTTGCAGGCGCATATTATCTCTATCAAAATTATGGCTCTGCATTTTTGACGAAGAATAGCCCACAAACCAAAAAACTTACGGACAATGTTCTTGGAGCAGCGACAAAGATTGCAACAAATCAGGCCTCGAGATCGGCTTCATTTCTCGAAATGGTGGTCTTCAAGCAGGCGACAAAACCCGTGATAGATCAGTACAACAAATTACCTAAAGAGAAACAGCAAGAAATCAAAAAACAAATCTGCAAATAGCTTTCAGGCGTTGAAACAACCATCTGTTTTTGCTATCCTTACTGCACCATGCAATTAAAATATCTCGGACATTCTTCATTTTTAATTAAGACGAAGGACGCAAAGGTCGTGATGGATCCGTTTGATCCAAAGGCCGTAGGACTGAAGTTTCCAAAGCAAGAAGCGGATGTAGTAACTTTCTCCCATCAACATCCAGATCATAACTACGGCGCTGGTGTTTCTACCGATGCCTTGGTTATCGATTGGCCAGGAGAGTCCGATAAGTTGGGTGTGCGCATTACCGGCTACCCAACCTTTCACGACAAAGAAAAAGGCGCACTGCGTGGCGAAAACACACTGTTTAAAATTGAGGCAGAAGAAATCTCAATCCTTCACTGTGGAGATTTGGGACATACTCTTACAGATGAGTTGGTAGATGAAATTGGAGACGTAGATATTCTTCTGATTCCTGTTGGTGGCCATTACACCATTGACGCAGCCGAGGCCGTTAGCGTGATCCATAAGATCGAACCATCAATTGTTATCCCTATGCACTACAATCACAAAGATCTTGATCAAAAAGTACACAAAGACCTTACTGGACTCGATGAGTTTGTAGCAAAGTACGGATCAGCACCTTCTGAAACCTTAGATGTTCTTACAATGAAGAAGGATGACATTCCCGAAGATACGAAGCTAATCATAATGAAGATTTCATAATCGGCGACGTTAAACATCTCTCATTTATTTGCCACTTGTACGTTTGGGTGCTGTACAATACATATCCCTGAATTAGAATATTGATAAATATGGCAATTTCATCCGATGCACTAAAGGTTCCACCACAGGATTTACAGGCCGAACAGTCGGTTCTCGGTGCTATATTAGTAGACGCTTCTTCAATTAATCTGGTTGTTGAGTTTTTACGACAAGATCATTTTTACTCCAAGGAAAACCAAAATATTTACGGAGCCATGCTCTCTCTTTTTGAAAAACAACAACCCATCGACATCATCACGCTTCAAAGTCAGCTTAAAAAAGAGGGCAAACTTAAGGACGTTGGTGGAACAGTCTATCTTACCGATTTGATTAACACTGTGCCGACCTCAGCATACATTGAGCACTATGGTAGAATCGTTAAAGATCACTATACTAAGCGTCAGCTTATTGCATTCTCCTCTCGCACTGTCCAAAGGGCGTTTGATGAAACCGGAGACACGAAGAAATTACTTGATGAGGCAGAAAAGGAAATATTCTCCCTAGCTCAAGAACATCTTCATCAGGACTTTGTAGAGCTAAAAGAGGTGCTTGCGGAAAGTTTTGAACGACTTGAAGAGTTTCTCAAACAAGGCGTCCAGTATCGAGGACTACCCACAGGCTACGTTGACCTGGACAATAAATTAGCAGGAATGCAGGACTCAAACCTGATTGTCTTAGCGGCGCGCCCCGGTATTGGTAAAACTACCTTGGCGCTTAACATTGCTTTAAATGTCGCGATGAAAGAAAAGAAAGCGGTAGGATTTTTCTCTCTTGAGATGAGTAAGGAAGAATTGGTTGATCGTCTTTTGGTCGGGCATGCAGATATTGACGCATGGAAATTGAAGACCGGGCGTCTTTCTGATGAAGACTACAAAAAACTAACCGATGCGATGGGAGAGCTCGCAGACGCTCCAATTTTTATCGATGACTCCCCAGGCGCATCCATTCTTGAGATGAGAACTAAAGCAAGAAAACTCAAAATTGAGAAAGATGTAAAGTTGATTGTTGTCGACTATCTTCAGTTGGCTGATGCGGGTCGTAGATTTGATTCCCGAGTTACCGAAGTCTCAATGATCTCACAAGGACTAAAGAACTTGGCGCGTGAACTCAAGATTCCTGTAATTGCTTTGTCGCAGTTATCGCGTGCCGTCGAACAACGTGGAAGTAAGAAACCGCAGTTATCAGATCTACGAGAATCTGGATCGATAGAGCAGGATGCGGATATCGTTGCCTTCCTATATCACGAAGATGAGAACGAGGATCTTCTGGATCAGAGTAAGCGCATGATTAAACTATTCATCGCAAAACATCGAAACGGCGCCACTGGAGAGATTGACCTGATGTTCCGTGGAGACAGAGTGAAATTCTTCAGTGTCGATAAATCTGCCGTTTAACTTAACTCCGGGATTCGGATATACTATTTGCCAATATGAATTATTGGCTAATTAATAAACTTCTTGGATAGAGGCTTTTTGCTTTTTCTACTTTAAAAGTTTTTTAACTTACACAAACTTCTCAAAATGTATCTGTTTTTTTTCGACTCCTTCAGACAATAGAGATTGTCGAAGTGACTCTACCGCATTTACGCTTCCGCAGATGTAGTACTCAAAGCCATTTATCATCTCAAGATTTCCCTTCATAGCGGACAACACATTCTTTTGAAAACAGGCGTCTATTCTCCCTAAAGTACAGGACAACGGCATGGTTACTTGTGAAAGATCGGGTTCTCTAGATAGACAAAAAATGTACTGAAACATGGGGTTTTTCTGCTTTAGCTCTTCGAGCTCCTTAATCCAATGAAGATCTAGACTGGTCCGCACACCCCAGAACAAATACCACTTTTCCGCAGTTGCACCTTCTAAAACTCTGGACTTAAGCATGCTGTAGATTGGCGCAATTCCGGAGCTTGTAGCTAAAAAGACCTTAGGCTTCGTTGGGTCGCTGTCTTTCATGGTAAAAACTCCCGCAGGGCCCTGAAATGAGGCTGATTCGCCGATGTGTAGTCCGGCAAGATAGTTAGATGCAACGCCGCTTGGAATTCTTTTCACCAACAAATCGAAACCCTTTGTATTCTGAGACTCGCTTGAGATTGAGTAAAGTCTACGAGCAATTTCTCCATTAGCCAACTTGATCATCATAATTACATACTGTCCCGCTATAAACTCAAGAGAATCGTTGATGATCTCGAAACTGAAGATGTTCATGTCGTGTGTTAACGCAACACGTTTGGTTAGGGTGGCTTGGAAGGACTTTATCATAATCTCGCTCTTTGCGTAATTTCGGCCTCTACAAGCTCCTTAGGTCTTCCGTATTTTAGTCGTGACAACTGAATAATCGCTTGGGCGATTTTTTGATTTTGTGTCTTTTTTAGCGCGTTTACATCGCGGGAAAGATCGACTGAAAATGGTGGGACAGGCTCGTTGTTCACGATAGTTTTCATATATATGTGGAATCTTTCTATGTTGATGAGGTCAGACTCACCAAATACTGGTTGGTATTCGCGTTGTAAATATGACGCATCGGTAACACCAACTCTGAATGCAATCATCGTACCTACATTTCCAAAGATAGCATTTTTAACCTCTTCGTCCACCTGACCAATGAACTGATTCGCAACCGTCAAGTTTAGATGGTACTTACGAGCCTCAGACAGAATTGTTGCAAAATCAGGCGTTGCGAAGTTTTGAAACTCATCGACATAAAGAAAGAAGTCGCGTCGTTGATCTTCCGGAATTTCCTGTCTGCTCATCGCCGCCACTAGAATCTTTGGAATTAATGTCAGCCCTAAAAAGTTGGAGTTTTCCTCTCCTAATCTACCTTTAGAGAGATTGATTAACAGAATCTTCCCCTCATCCATTACCTCTCTAAAGTTGAAGGCGGATTTGGACTGTCCAATGATGTTTCTCATTAATTTGTTTGTGACGAATCGGCCGAATTTAGATACGATATAGTCCAGCACCTCCGACTTATGAAAGTCCGAGGTCTGTGCGATCTGATCGGTCCAGTACCTTCTGATGATTGGGTCTTTGACCTTGGGTAGAAGCTCTTGTACGTATTTTGCATCGGTTAGAATGCGGATAACCTCAACGAAGGTGGCTCCCTCCTCTGACATTACGGTCAACATTGCGTTTCGGACAGCATGCTCGAATCTTGGACCAATAATTCCCGTTCTCTGAGGATCGTAAAGCTTATACATCAGGTTGATAATTGCTGAAGTAATGAAATGTTTTTCATCCTCAGTTTTAGCTTCTAGCAAATTTA
>CAYISZ010000021.1:0-1415 GCA_964366455.1 uncultured Gammaproteobacteria bacterium | reverse complement strand
ATTGCTGAAGTAATGAAATGTTTTTCATCCTCAGTTTTAGCTTCTAGCAAATTTAGCCCCATCGGTCTTTCACCATCGGCAGGGTCGAAATATATAACATCCTCGGCTCTTTCTGGCGGAATGTACTTTAGAACATCGTCGATAAGATCTCCGTGCGGATCTATTACGCAAACACCGTGCCCAGTTTTAATATCTTGAGCGATCATATCCTGCAGTAGATATGATTTTCCTGTTCCGGTTTTACCGATAATATACACGTGACGACGTCTGTCGTCGAAACTGATGTTCACCGGGCGCTTAACGCCTCTGAAATAACCCATTCCTATTCCCGTACCACCTTCTTGTGGTACTTCGGAAGCAACTGGCGCGCTCTTAGCCTTTAGCCACGCTACGTGTGGCGTTTCGATAGTCTTGTTTGGAAAGTGAAAAAACGAGGCCAACTCTTCGGCGGAGAATACAGAAAATGTTCTGAAAAAAGGTAGCTCAAAAACGGGAAAGAATTTGTAAACAGCGTCCAACATAAATCCGCCTTTAAATCTAATCTTTACCGCTTTTAGGCTGTTGGCATCGGAGTTAAACTGCGTAAAGGCTGACTTAATGTTTCTCAAATGAAGATCTGCGTTGTCCTTTGACCTTGAGGAAACGATAATCCTTAACGCCGTATCAAAGCCTTGCTTCCCGCTCTTGTCCTCAATTCGTTCAAGAAGTTTCGGATCGCTTTTAAAGGTCGCCTTTTCGGGATTTGATTCATTCTTTTTTACACTCGCAACATAGGATTTCCCCGCCTTTTTCCATTTTCCGTCCGAAGGTTTTATAAGAATCTGCACGAGAGCTCCTTCCCCTTCCTCCATCTTAGAAAGCGCCGAAGTAATAGCCGCCAAACTGTCGGTAGGCATATCTTTGTAGGTCTTTAAAGGCATGTATGGTGCTTCCTTGGCGATATATGCGGCGTAACTCACCTTCCCATCATCAGTAAAAATATTAGGCTCCTCTACGCGCTTGATGTCTGCCGCCGGGTAGTATCCGTAGACTGTTTTTTCTACAAGATCGGCGACCTTTGATGGTGAGGTCACATAGAAACGAATGTCTGCATTTTTACCGATAATCTCGAAGGCTAGAGAGTCTCCCGCCTCTAGAAATGCCCAAAATCCACTTTTTTTCAAGGACGCCAATGCCGTAAACATCTGTTCTGCCGCATCGACCTTAATCTCATTGTCTTTCGAGATTTTTACCTCCATCGTCACCATCGTCATCGAAGCGTGCTCTCGCTTACGCATTCTCACATAGATAATTACAAGGTACATAATCAGCCACGTAGCACCGCCTGCCGAAAAAGCAGCGATAAGGGCAATGATTACATTAATTAGTCCATCCAAAGCAGTTGTTCCAAAAGCAGCGTCCATATTTTCATTATA
>CAYISZ010000020.1:0-11832 GCA_964366455.1 uncultured Gammaproteobacteria bacterium | reverse complement strand
TAATTAGTCCATCCAAAGCAGTTGTTCCAAAAGCAGCGTCCATATTTTCATTATAATCAATTTCCTATAACTTGTAGCTTAGAGCGTAGAGCTTGCGAAAATATTTAGGTCCAAGTTCTACGTTCTATGTTCTGTGCTCTAATATATAATTGACTATGTTAAAAAAGTTTGCTTGGGGATTTATTCTTTCACTTGCGGGCGCTTACGTAATTCTTAACGTCGTATTCTCCCAAATTATCTCTCCACTCTACTTTAGACAGGTTGTTGATGAGCGAGACTCAGTCGTCTCCTATCTTCAAAGCGTGCGATCACTCCCCACATTCCAGAAGGATTTAATTCTGTATAAAAATCTTTATGGAAAGCGCATTGAAGAAGAGGTTTTTTATAACGATATGTTGCGAGAAAATAAAATTAAAGAACTCGAAGAAACATTACAGAAGAACCCATCCTCCCGCGACACACTCTATAATCTATACCTACTTTACTCTCAGGCAGGCAACGAACCCAAGGCTCTTGAGTATCTAAATAAGGCGAAACAAATTGATCCAGCTCTATAACAATGAGGATTTTAATCTTTGGAGACAGCATTACGTATGGTTATAACGATATTGAGGGAGGCTGGGCGGAAAGACTTAGAATGACTCCTGTTTTTGAGGAAACAGACCATTCTGTTTATCCGTTGGGAATTTCTGGCGATACAACTGAAGGGGTATTGACGCGTTTTGAGATCGAAACCACCGCTCGCTTTCGAAATGAAAAATCTTTCATTGTGTTGGCTATAGGAACGAACGATTGCCAATATCTAAACTCAGATAAAAAGAATCGTTTTACCACCGAAGAATTCCGAAGTAATTATTCCAAGCTCATTATGCTAGCGAAAGAACACGGAGTGGGTGTTTTGATTCTTGGCCTACCTCCCGTAGATGAGGTTGCATCTAGGGTGGTCTCAGAAGACAAATCATGGTTTGAGCCAAGAACCCTAGAATTAAACAGCATCATTAAGGAACTGGCTGAAAAAGAATCCGTTCCTTTTGTAGATATTATGAAGTTGTTTGAAGAAAATGGGGGGAATGCCTTACTTGACGATGGTCTTCACCCAAACACAAAAGGACACGAACTAATGTATGAGTTGGTTAAACAGAAGCTCCAAGAAATCTTAAACTTCTAATTTTTTTGACTCTTCCACATTGAGACACTTGCAATCACAACCATTATGAAAAATAGTGCGTATGCTGTTCGTGGCTGTCTAAAATTCTCCATCAGCCAACCTGCGAGCGGATAAAGAGCTAGAGAAGTTATTCCAATTAAGGCACTGAGACTGCTCATTGTTGTTGCGCGGTGGCTAGAAGGAATTTTGTCATGGATCATAGGGTTTAAAAATGCAGAGCGACTTGCGCTTATCCAGTTAAAAAAGATGTACGTAAGTAAAAAAAGTTGAATATTTGGAACTAGAAATAATCCGAAAACGATTATGGAAACTGTAGAAATAAACAGAATCTTAATTTGATCTGATTTAATAAACTTGTAAATAACTATGTTGAGAAGGAGCAAATTCAAGATCTTTGTTGCAGAGATTGCTACACCACGCCACGCAGGTGCAATGCCGTAACCTATCATGTTAGCCTCATTCACGAATTCAATTGATGCTGTTATGGCTACTGTGAAGAGCAAATATGCTCCGACGAAATAATAGAGCTCTTTTGTGGCTAGTAAATATTTAAAACCGTCTTTTAGATAGGGAAGATACTTGCCAGATTGTAAAACAATGCTCTCTTGAGAGATATGTTGTTCGCTCATTTTCATTATGAGCAGAAGGCTCCCCACTCCCGCAAGAGATTCGAAGAGAAAAGGTAGAAATGTATTTAACTGATATAGAAATCCTCCCAATAAGGCGCTGGTTATTAATCCAGATTGAAACAATGTCACGTCGTACATGCTAACTTTTCTAAACAGTGATGGGTCTACCTTACGATCGTCGTACATCAGGGAGTCTAGGCTCCCGCTTAAAAATGCTCCCGAAATTCCATATAAAAACGCCGCTATAAGATATGCTTCAAATGAATGACCCAAGTATAAAATTAATGGAGCTGCTGGCAAAATAGAGGCGCCAATTAACGCGGACTTTCGTCTCCCAAATTTATCTGCAAAAATTCCAGTAGGAATTTCTCCGACAAGTTGTGTGATATATACAACACTAAAATATAGCCCGACCTGTGTTGCTGTTAGTTGTTCAGATGCAAAACCGTACCAGATCGGCCATGTAAAAAATAGCGCACCAAAGAATGAGCGGGCTAGATATAGCTTTGTGATTTTTGGTAGGTCGTAGAGGATTTTTCGAAGATATCGCATATTAGAGCATTCTAACAATCTGTATTTTTACAGTATAATTATACTGCATTTATGGGCCTGTGGCGCAATGGCCAGCGCGGTCCGACGGACATCGGACAGGTTACGGGTCAGTATGAAAAACGTAGTTTATATATTGAAGTCTTTGAAAAATGGCCGTTTCTATATTGGAAGCACTAACGACTTAATAAGAAGATTGGCAGAGCATACTAACGGACAAGGCAAATATACTAAGAATGTTTTACCGTTAGAATTGTTGTTTTCTCAAGAATTTAGTACCTTAACGGAAGCTAGAAAAATGGAACGAAGACTAAAGAACTTTAAAAATAGGGAGATATTAGAAAGAATAATCCAAGATAAGAAAATAAGATTGGGCCCGTAGTTTAGTGGTAGAACATTTCTATGGCATAGAAAAGGTCGGGGGTTCAAGTCCCCCCGGGTCCACAGATGAAAGCGCGGTCCGACGGACATCGGACAGGTTACGGGGTAGTTTATTCCGATCGAAGCATCGGAGAGTCCCGTCAGGTCCACCCTAAATATTGACAGTGATACCGCGAGTGCTATAATGCTACCTGTATGGCAATTCGTGCAGAGACTAGGATTGGCGTGAATATCGAAGCGAACCAGATAAAGCTTGGTGAGAGATCCCGTCAAGCTATGGATCGGATTACCGCGCACCTCAGTCTGCTACCATCATTTCAAGAAGCGGTGGCTAAGAATTTTTTCTCTTTGCAAAAACCTCTAGATCTGTCGAAATCTCCAGCACATTCGGTTGAGTTTCATGAGGAAGGTTCTTCATATAGGGTTGGGTGGTCGAGCGGTGAAGTTGACTCCCATGGATTTCCACACAATCTTACTTTAATTCGCTCTCTCTTAACTCTTGAGCAGCGTCACGTGGATCGACCGGGAGCAAATATTCCCAGAATAATAGCCTCTGCTGAAATTGGGGATTACCATTTGATAGATAGTGAAGGTACTTTCTTACAATTTACCGGAGGAAGTGCCAAACTCAGCGAGAGGTTTAGGTTCAAAAACCCAGATGAAAAAACAGGAGGTAGAGCCACTACAACGCCAGAACACGTCCTAACGGATGACCTAGCTCTCGAGCGTCTTCCAGCTGTCTTTGCCGATCTTTATAGATCTTGGTAGATCCTATATCTGTCTCTTTCCTTAGACGACGTGCTCCAAATGCTTCTTATTTTTGTTACAATATAGTTCTTCTAACCGAAGATCGTCATGTTTATCCTGAGAGATATCGAAGGAAGGAGCACGTTCACTTCGTTCAGTGTGAACGAAGCGACGAAGGGCCCCTAGCTCAACTGGTTAGAGCAGTAGCCTTTTAAGCTATTGGTTCTGGGTTCGAGTCCCAGGGGGCTCACACTTATTCAATCGTAGCTTTTTCGTCGTCGGAGGCGATGACCTTGAAGCCTACATGATTTTGACCTGCGAAGAACAATCCTTCTCCAACTCCAGCAGCTAATAGGAAATGTCTCTCTCCACCAGTTAAGAAAAAAGTCTTAGTAATCGCGTCAGCTGACGCTGTTGACTGCTTTAGAATAATCTGAAGACTCGAGTTGGTGATTATTGCGCGACCTTCGCTTGTTGCAATGAAATCCTCAACGTCCTGAGTAACCGTTGTGAGACCTAGAAGATATTTTCTAGATCGCTTAGCAAAGTTAAAAAGATATGCCCCTGAGTCTTTGTTTTTTATTAAATACCAAGCCTCGTCAACAATGAGAATTCTCTTTTTTCTAGTCCGTCTTATTGTATTCCAGATGTAATCAAGAACTATGTACATCGCAACTGGTCGCAGATTCTCCTCAAGATCTCTAATTCCAAATACAGTAAATTTATTCTTAATATCAAAGTTTGATCTTTCGTTAAAAATTCCGGCAGCAGATCCTTTTACATATTTTTCCAGACGCCCTGCAAGTTCTTTGCTCTCGGCCGTTTCCATTCCAAGAAACACCTTAAAAAGATCTTCCAAAAGCGGCGCCTCGTTATTAAAAGTTGAAGAATCTTGAGTAATGCCTTTCTGCTGATAAACAGCTACTAGAGCGCGGTCAAGAAGCGCGTCTTGAGAGGGAGTTAGGTCTCCCATCATAACTCGCATTAATGAATGCAGATCAAGAATCTTGTTCTGGAGTTCATCCGGCTCCTTACTATCTTTTACTAAGTCAAATGGATTGATTTTGTACTGTGACTTTACCGAGAACTCTACAAACTCCCCACCCACAGACTCGGCTAATTTTTTGTACTCGTTTTCTGGATCCACAATAATTACATCAACGTCCATGGACAAAAGTCTCAATGCCTCAAGTTTGACCATGAAGCTTTTACCTCCTCCTGACTTTCCAAGAATTACTGAGTTCGCATTTTCTAGGGTAAAGCGGTCGAAAATTATCAAACTACTGTCGTGTTGATTTACACCGTACAAAATTCCCTCATTTCTTGTTAGCGATGCTGTTGAAAACGGAAAGGTCATAGCGAGAGAGGTACTGTCCATATTTCTCCAGACAGAAAGCTTGTCGTAGAACATTGGCAGCGTCGACTTGAATCCCTCCTCCATTTCTAAAGTTGCTGGTCTGGAAACGACAAGTAGAGATGCCAGCACCGACTCTACCTGTTTTGAAAGTTGATCCAATTGCTCTTTTGAATCAGCTGGAATAGTTATGTAAAAACCAAGTTGAAAGAATCGCTCTGCTCCTTTCGCTAATTCCGCTTGGAGAGCTAGCGCGTCATCAAGGGCTACCTGAACAGTTGGGTCTACTACCTTGCCATCCTTAATATCGTTGTCGATGGTCGCTTCCATCTCCCCAATTTTTCTCTTTAATTCCTCGAGTACATTTTTAGACTCGGTGGGATATACATACATCGAAATGTAAAGAGGGTGGTCGAATGTTATTAAACCATACAACCAGTTTGCAGAAACGTATCTCGGATACCCAACAACATAAAACGTTTTATAAAAACGTTCATCAATCTTAATGTGATTAAAGTCCACCTCCACAAATGAGGGAGCGATTATGTCCGCAACCGAGACGGTCCCGTTTGCAACGGTGCTTGTGGTTTGTGGGCTATTGTTTGTGGTGGATTTTTTTTTATTTCGGAAGAACATAGTTATTTTTTCGGTGATGTTGTTAATATCGTCTCTGTGTAGTTGTCGACGCCACCAAGTCGCTTACCGTTTGATGAACTGTTATATAGGTTGTAGTAAATTTCTGTTAAGCCTTGCTTAAAGACTGGTGTCGCTTTAAGCCCAATCTTAGAAAGCAGTCTAACCATATTGTCGCGTTTGGGGTAAAGGGCTGTTTTTGCACGTGTAATTACGTAGTCTTTTTTAAGCCCTCGCGTGTTTGCCCCACTTACTCCCATCTCTAGCGGGCTAAATGGAATCACAAAGAAAAATCTTTTTTCAAGAACAGATGTTTTTTTAACGGTGCTTTTTATATAGTCTCGATACTTTGTTAGTCTTTGCTGTAGTGCGGGATCTGACTGTGCTTTTAACTTGAGATCGATGTGCTCCAAGTACGATGAGATGTCCATCTTTTTAGACACAATCAGAATCTGAACAGGAAAGGATAGTGAGTTGAGCAGATTAGCATAGGACTGGATTATGGAAGTCTGCTCGTCTTCGGACAAGAGCCAGAAATTAACCGCGCCCACTTCAAGAACGGTTACGGCGGAAAAATCTCTCATCAATACAATATCGTCTTGAATTTCTTCAATCTCAATAAATGACTGTGTTGTCGCCTTGATTGGCGACTGCTTTGTAGTTGGTTTTTTCATAACAATCCTTTCGACATCATCGTAAAAGGCGTGGGGTTTGAGTCACCAAGACGTATTTTCATTGTATCAAAAAGGTAAGAACCCCTTGGGTCCTTAGCCTCCATCAAATACTCTCCCTGTGGCAGAGAGCTGTAAGTGGCAAAAACACCGTGTGGATTCGTCTTCAAAAGGCGTATTGGGTTATTGCTTTCATCCTTAACGTAAACCAATATTTCGGGCAATGGTTTTTCTTTGTTGTTTTTTACAACGCCGATGAAAAATGGCTGATGTTCGTCCGTTGCTGTTTTGGTTTGTTTCATTATTTTTTCCACGACCTTAGTGGGGAGTTTTGTGGCAGCAACCTCAGCAACAGGTTCTCCCAAGGCGGCTTTGACGCTCGCTGAAGTTCGTGTTATTAGTTGGTCCGTTGTAGTTTCTGGTTTTTTTGACTGAAGATATTTGGTAAGTTTTTCCTGCGAATCAAGATGCTCCTTGGTTTTGAGTGAGTCGGGAATGGGTTGGTTAATATTTGCGATCGTTGCCGATTGATTTGTTTTGTTATATAGATATTGCGTTGGAGAGGTTAGTCTTTTGTAAAGATTTTTTAAAAATACGTCTAATGGTCGGTCGTTAACGGGCAAGAATGCGAGCAGAAGCCCAATCGAGGCAATAATGAATCCAAATAATACATTTAAAAATGGGATCGGAATTATTTTATAGACCGCAAACCCAGTCGGAATAAATATTAAAAGATAAATAAACTGATGTAGGGTCATGAACCCGACTAGCTTAAATTCAAAGCTCGTAATTTGGCGTGGAAGAGGATGCTGTTCCATGTAATTTAGTATAGCAACTCCCGACCAACAATTAATGTGTTAGCGGGTTAACGCGTTAACGTGTTTGTTTGTGTTTCAGGATTGAAAAAACTCGTTAACTCGACCGAAGGACTCGTTAACTGAAGAATTAAAGAATTAATGACTTTATCGGTACATGACAGGTTTTTCTGTCTGAGGAAGGATGAGGCTGAGTCTTCTGGAAGCCTTGTTAACACGTTCGATGAATGCCTTAATTTTTTTACCAATCTCAATCTTTTCGGTTCCGGTAAGTTTGCTCTCATGAATCAAACCTTCGATTCCTGGTTCTAGTCTTACAAAGTATCCATATTTCTCTTTTCTGACGACCTCACCTTCAACTTCTTTATCTTTTGGATACCTCTTTTCAATGTCTTCCCATGGGTCGTGTAGAAGTCTCTTCATCGATAGATTCAACTTAAGATCTGCGTCATTTTTCTCAACTATAACTACGTCGATATCGTCTCCAACCTTAACTAAGTGTGAAACGTCACGGACCTTTTCCCATGAAATTTCTGAGATGTGAATTAGTCCCTCGACTCCATCAATCTCACAGAAAATTCCAAACTCAGAAGCTCCAAGTACTTTTGCTTTCTTTTTGTCTCCAACCTTAATCTTGTCGAACTTCTTTCTAAGATCTTTTTGGGAAATGTTCATTACGGTCGCTTTTTGAGACACAACCAAACGATTCTTCTCCTGATCGACCTCAAGAACTCTAGCCTTAATTCTTTGCCCAACTAGCTTCTCAGGATGAGCTAAGAAGTCTTGTGTGAGTTGAATTTTTGGAATGACTCCGCGAATTCCCATGAACTCAATAAAGACTCCGCCCTTGCCAAACTCTCCACACATAACCTCAACGTCTTCCTCGGTTTCCTTTTTCTTAAGAAGGACGTCCCATTTACCTCTTTCAAAGAAGTTGCGCATTGAGACCACTGGGTTTCCATCGCGCGATTCCTCAGAGATAATTCTTACCTTTACGGTATCTCCTGGTTTTAGGTGGCTCTGATAAAGAAAAATTTCTTTTATCTCCTTCTCGCCCAGTACTGCATTTGCCTTTGAACCAATATTAAAGAGTGTTCCCTTTTTAGTTATAGAAACTATCTTGGCGTTGATTTCCTGGCCTTTTTTTATGTTTGGGACTTTTTGATTTTGAAGAAGTAGCTCCATTGGGTTGACGCCACTTATTTTCGTTTGTGATTTAGCCATTTAGTATGTAGACCTCCAATTTCTCATTCAACTATACCAGACGAGCAGCGAAAAAACAAGAATATACCTATAACATTAGGTAGTGGGATATACAAAGGACCACTAAGAGCTATTGAAATTTAGCCATCGGTATGATATATTATAGGCTAATATGGATGGATATGTGTTCCCAGCCCTGATTGAAAAATTCACGGCACAGCTACAATCTCAAGGCAAGTCAGGCTTCACAATCGTCGCCTACAAGAAGGATCTTGAGCAGTTTATAGGCTACCTATCTTCGCGCGAAATTAATGATATTCGAGATGTCAAGAAACCTGAGATTGAGGGCTTCATTACAAAACTTATAACCGAAAACTACACAAAAAAATCGGCCTCAAGAAAGCTCAACTCAATTCGAACCTTCTTCCGACATCTTAAAAACTCAAACATAATTGAACAAAATCCTTCTCTTGATGTCTCTCATCCAAAATACATTCAGACACCTCCTCGCATCTTTAGCAAATTAGAGTATCGAGCAATTCGTGACGTTTCTAAGGAAGATCCGCGAACCTATGCTATTGTCGAGATTTTGCTACAAACCGGTGTAAGAATTGGGGAACTAACCAATATTTATATCTCAGATGTTAAGGACTCAGTTTTAGTGGTTCGTGGCTATGGAAAAAGTGTGGGTCGAGAAGTCCCGCTAAACCCATCTGTTAAAAAAGCTGTTATGGACTATCTAGCTGTTAGAGGGCCACAATCTTCAGAAGAGGAATTGCTGTTTGTAACAAGAACAGGTAAGGGTCTTTTGATTCGAAATGTTAGACAGATAATTATGCGTTGCTTTAAAGAGGTGGGGATTGAGAACGCAACCATCAATGATTTTAGAAACACATTTATCGCCCATCAGTTGATGGCAGGGTACTCCATAGACTATATCGCAAAAATTGTTGGCCACAAACGCCTTTCTTCAACCGAGCGCTTCTTAAGCTTGGTAAAAGACTCTCCTGCAAAGAAAGATAAGATTGAAGAACTTTAAACCTTGAAGCGTAGAACTTGTAGTGTAGCGCTTCAAGCACGCAAAAATGTTGAAAGTTCTATGCTCTACGTTTTAGGATTGTATACGCACTGGCATAATAATGTGGATGAAGTTTTTTTGGTTGTCTGTCTTAAATACTGTTGGGGCATCCGATCTTAGCAGCTCAATAGTTATCTTCTTTCCCGAAACATTCTGTAAGAAATCTAATAAGAATCTTGCGTTAAACGCTACCTGAATTGCATCCCCTTCGGTTTCAGCGTCCTGAGTTGAGGTGTTCTCCTCGCTGTTGTCCATTTTGGGACGAATCTGAACAACGCCCTTCTCACCCTTCAGAATCACTATATTTGACTGCTCACGGGCGAATAAAGAAGCTATCTTGGTATTCCTCAACAGCTCTTCGCGGTCGGTGACGATGGTTTGTTTTTTCTCCGTAGGTATTACTTTTTCAAACGGAGGAAATGTTCCTTCAATTACTCTACTAAAGTACTGCTTAGTTGGGGTTGAGAATGCCACCATCTTGTCCTTTTCAGACGTTGTGAAGCTGATAGACTCCTCGTCCTTTAAACCGTTCAAGACCTCTTCAAAAAATGCTCGTGGAACCAACATTGATGGAATTTTTTGTGTGTTTTTTTCTTTTAATAAAGATAGCCTGAAACCATCTGTAGCTACGGTTATTAGCTCCCCATCACTAGATACAAAGTTAACTCCCGACAGCGCTGGCCTTGCTTCGTCTTTTGAAGCCGCAAATAGAACGTATGGTAAGGTTTTTTTAAACTGGCTTCCTTTTAGAACTATTGGTTGCTCTGAGAGTTTTGGTGGAAGTGGAAAATCGGCGCTTTCCATAATGCCGAAGCTTCCTTTGTTTTTTTCCTTTTGTACAACTATTTTCTTGTCTTCCATCTCGAGCACTACATCACCTGGTGAAAGCAGGGCGAGAAACTCAGCGAGTTTTTTGGGGTCGGTGACGAACGACGCATTCTCTTTGACAACGTTCTTTAACTTTACTACCGCGCTAAAGTTGGTGTTAAGATCTGTTGCGAACAAGGTTAGCTTCCCACCATCGATAGTAAACAAAGCGCCTTGTAAAGACTGAATAGCTGAAAGCCGTTTAGACGTGAATCTTGTGGATATCTGCACTGCTTCTAGGAGCTGTTCCTTGTCTAAGATAATTTTCATATATATACTTCGTAGTAGTAGTACGTGGGGATAAGTGTATAAAAAACGTTTCTCATTTTCAAGACAAGACAAACAACCACTTTTATCACGTAGACAGACTGTGCAATCTATGTGGAGAGGTTTAGCGTTTGGATTATCCTATCAATCTCTTTTTTAAAAAACTCATCCTTAACTAATAATTTATTTATTTTTTCAACACCATGCATAATCGTTGTGTGGTCTTTCCTCTTTAAAAGATTGGCAATCTCCTGGTGCTTCATGTTTAGCTCCCTTCTTAACAAAAACATCGCTACCTGACGCGGTAAAGACAAAGACTCGGAACGAACAGGGCTCTTTAATTGTGACTGTCTAACGTTGTAATATGAGCAAACCACATTAAGTATGTCGTGTGGGGTAATTCTAATCTTTGGGCGTGTCTCGCTCTCGGTGTGAAAAAAAGACTCCACAACATTTAAGGTAATCGTCTCATCCCCTCTTCCCAAAACCCTAGCTTGAAGCGAAAGAAGAGTCCCTTCCAAAGACCTTGAGTCGGACACCTGTTCGGCCACTAACTTAGCTAGATCGATTCCCAAATCGATATTCTTTTCCTTAGCCTTAATTAGTAGGATGGCGGTTCTTAACTCGAAGTCTGGAGGCTGTACATCAACCGTAAGCCCACCAGAAAAACGCGAAGCTAGTCGATCTTCAAGATTTTTAATCTCTCTAGGGTGTCTGTCTGAGGTGAATATTACCTGACCACCACCTGAAACAATCGAGTTAAATGTGTGAAAAAACTCTTCCTGCACGGTGTTTTTACCGGCAATAAACTGAATGTCGTCCACAATCAAAAGATTTAAGTGCCTGTATTTTTTCCTAAATTTCATGGTGTTTTTCTCAAAAATAGCCTCAATTAGCTCATTTGTGAACTGCTCCCCAGGACTAAAAAACACTCTTTTTTGAGGATTTTCCTCTAGTATCTTGCTTGCCACAGCCTGGGCAAGGTGGGTTTTACCCACCCCCACGCCTCCATACAAGAAAAGCGGATTATAAGCCTTAGATAGGTTGTCCGCGACTGCTTGCGAAGCTGCGTAGGCAACCTGATTTGAGCCAGAGACAGCGAAGTTGTCGAAAGAGTATTTGCCGTTAAGTCCGGCCTTGCGATAAATATCCTCCTGAGAGGGCTCAAAAGATAGGAGGGGCGCATCCAAGGGCCTCTGTTGACGAGGCTGGTCAGAGACTATAACCTCTATTTTTAAGGTTTTTTTAGCAAAGATAGACAGGCGCTCTTCAATCTCAGGAATGCGCTTCTTAATAAAGGTGAAAAACCCTGGACTATCGGTAGATAGCACAACCGAACCCTCACTTACCGAAAGTAACGAAACTTGCTTCAAAATTGAAAATAAAACCGGATTTTTGTCCGGTCCCTCGATCAGAGAGAGTAAAAATTGGTTCCATTCAGCCTCAGACATTGTATATGTGGATAACTTA
>CAYISZ010000019.1:0-13144 GCA_964366455.1 uncultured Gammaproteobacteria bacterium | reverse complement strand
CAAACCCGAAAAGCTGATAGAATGACGCGATGAAATTACTTTGGAAAAAAGAGATTAAAGAAGGTGATAAAACTACTCCCGATCAAATCGTAAAACTACTAATCGAGAATCGTGGAATCAAAAACGTTGAGGAGTTCCTCAATCCTCCCTCTCCGCTAAAGATTAAGCTTGAGCAATTTAACAAAGCTTATACATTATCTCTTAAAAAAGTCTTCAGACTTCTTGAGCAAATTAAAAAAGAAAACAGAACTATTATGGTCTATACAGACTATGACGCTGATGGCATTACAGGGGGAGCAATTCTTTGGGAGACATTACATCTGCTTGGATTTAAGACCATGCCTTATGTTCCACATCGAGTCTCTGAAGGTTATGGATTCTCTCTGAAAGGTGTCGATGCAGTAAAAAAACAGTTTGATCCAGCGCTGATAATCAGCGTTGACCACGGTATCACCGCTGAAAAGAAAATAGCCTACGCAAAGTCGCTAGGAATTCCCGTCGTTATTACAGACCATCATCTTAAATCCGATACTCCCACAACAAGCGCCTTCGCAACTTTCCATGTTCCTGAGTTGTCAGGTTCCGGTGTTGCATATTTTTTTGCTAAGGCAATATTCGAACATTTCACTTCTGCGCGCTCCGCTAGATCCCTCGACGATGCTCGGGATAACAACACAGAAAAATTACAAAGTAATTTCTCTTGCGATTATCTAGCACTTGCATCAATTGGCACAATTGCAGATCTCGTTCCACTAACTGGAATCTCTCGCGCAGTTGTAAAATATGGCTTAGCGCAGTTTTCTAAAATTAGAAGGGTCGGAATAATAGAACTGTTAAAACAAGCCGGAATAGAAAATAAGCCAATTACTCCTTACGAGGTTGGGTTTGTCATAGCTCCGAGAATAAACGCTATCGGTAGACTCGAGCATGCAATTGATGCACTTCGTCTTCTTTGCACAAATGACAAAATAAAGGCGTATGAACTTACAGCAATAATTGGAAAGAAAAATACCGAGCGCCAAGACCTAGTCACTCAGTTCGTCCTTGAAGCCGAAAAAATAGTCATAAAGCAGAAACTCCTTAATTCTAAACTCTTAATTCTTTATTCTGACTCGTGGCATGAAGGTGTGATTGGCCTAATTGCCTCTCGGTTAGTAGAAAAATTCTATCGTCCAGTCATAATCATGACAAAGTCAGGAATTAACTATAAAGGTTCTGCAAGGTCTATTCCTGCGTTTCATATGACCAACTCTCTACGGGAACATAAAGACCTTCTAATCGATGTTGGAGGGCACGCTCAGGCAGCAGGATTTACTATCGAGCAAAAAAACCTAAAAGTCTTCGCTTCTGTCTTAATAGCGTATGCAAATAAAAAACTGACAAATGACGACTTAATAAAGACGGTTACGGCAGATGTAAAACTACCAATTTCACTAATAACCAAAACTCTGATTGAAAAGCTTAAGCAACTTAACCCCACCGGTATGGGAAATCCAGCTCCTTCCTTTCTAAGCGTTGTAGTGATTGAAAAAGTTTATACCATGGGTAAGGACCAAGCGCATCTTAAGTTCTACTCTGATGATGGAATGGAGTTTGTCGCCTTTGGTAAAGGCAACTTACTGAAATCATTATCGCGTGGTGAGGTACGTGAAGTCGTATACATTCCAGAGCTAAATGAATGGAACGGAATTCAAAGAATCACCTGTCGCGTGCTTCATATGTAGTAAAATAGTTATATGAAACAAGTGTTTTTAAAAGATCTCACCAATCATCTCGACAAAGAAATTGAACTTCATGGCTGGGTAAACACCGTTCGAGACCATAAAAAGATCGTATTTCTCGATCTTCGTGATTCAACCGGTGCTGTTCAGGTAGTTGCCGATGCAGAGGCCTCAAAACTATCTCCAGAGGATGTTGTTATGATAAAAGGTTTGGTCAAAAAACGACCTGAAAAACTAGTTAACACGAAGACTCCAAACGGATCAATTGAAATAGAGGCAAAACAAGTAACCTTACTTTCTAAGGCTCATACCCTTCCCTTCGATATGGGAAAAGAAGAGCTTGGACTTACCCTACCGGTCTTACTCGATAATAGAACGCTTACTCTTCGTCATCACAGCGTCCAAAAAATATTTAAGGTACAGGAGGCAGTTGCGGAAGGTTTTAGAAAGGTAGCTAAGGAACTTGGGTGTACAGAAATATTTGTCCCGACAATCGCAGCAAGCTCAACTGAAGGTGGAGCCGAGGTATTTGAGATAAAATATTACGAACACAAGGCGTCATTAATTCAAAGCCCACAGCTATACAAGCAGATGCTTGTCCCAACTTTTGAAAGAGTTTACACAATCTCTCATGCTTATCGAGCAGAGTCCTCGGTCACCACAAGACATCTTACAGAGACAATACAGATGGACTGTGAGTTTGGATTTGTAAACTTCGAGGAGCTACTCGATTTGCTAGAAAAGGTATGTGTAGGAATGATAAAGCACGCTGAGACAAGCCACAAAGAGATCGTTGAGGAATTTACAAAACGCCCAGTTCTCTATGGCAAGGTTCCAAGACTAACTCTTACTGAAGTACAAGAAACCATCAAGAAAGAATTTGGACGAACCGTTACCGATACTAAGGATCTGTCACCTGAAGATGAACAGGATATCTGTAAATGGGCTAGAGAAAAAATGTCATCTGATTTTGTTATAGTCACTCATTACCCAACAGCAAAGCGAGCATTTTATACAAAACCAGACCCAAAAAACCCTGAATTTAGCTTAAGCTACGACGTTCTTTTCAGAGGTCTTGAGATTTGTAGCGGAAGTGAAAGAATTAATGACTATCAAGAATTGGTGGACGTAATCAAAAAAAGAGGAATGAATCCAGATGACTTTGAGATGTACTTAATGGCCTTCAAGTATGGAATGCCTCAAGAGGGTGGTTTTTCTTACGGTTTGGAACGGGTAACTAAACAGCTACTCGATCTTGGCAACGTACGTGAAAGCTCACTGTTCCCAAGAGACATGGAAAGAGTTGATGTGAGGTTTTCTACAAAGAAATCTCGACCATAGGTCGATCGCCCTTTGGGCGATGAATTATCAAACATATGAGTCTAAAAACAATCATTCTATTTGCTTTATTTTCAGTACTTTTTCTTTTCTATCCTGGTGACTCTAGTCTATTTCATACATTCTCCTACCACCGCTCATTATTCGCGAACCAAAACCGTGCAATAGCCTACGCCAACTCGCCTATTCCTGTCCGAAATTTTTCGCCAGATCCTGCAATTTCAGCTGAAGCTGCTTATATTGTGGACAGAAACAGTTTTACACCGGTTTTTGAAAAGAATGCACACAAACAAATGTATCCTGCCTCCACCGCCAAGATAATCACAGCATTGGTAGCATATGATATTTACAAAACAGACTCAACAATCAAGATTACGTCGGTGTTGGAAGATGGACAGGTAATGGGACTCATAAACGGTGAGGAGATTACGGTAGAAAACTTACTTTATGGAACATTGGTTCATTCTGGGAATGATGCAGCTTACGCACTCGCACAACCAATCGGGTTACCTTCGTTTGTTGACAAAATGAATGCTAAGGCAAGAGCGCTCCACATGAATGACACCTATTTTGAAAATCCTGCTGGACTTCACAATCCAGTTCAGGTCTCCAGTGCATTTGATCTAGCGCTCGCTGGTCGCGAGCTTCTGAATAATGTCTATCTGTCTAAGATAGTCTCTACTAAGGAAATCGAGATCTCAGATACGCAGTACAGAATATTTCACAAGTTGGTAAATGTGAACAAACTATTGGGGGATATTCCAGGAGTTGGCGGACTAAAAACCGGCTATACTATTGAGTCGGGTGAAAATCTGGTAAGTTTGTACAGAACTCCTCAAGCTAACGAATTTATAATTGTGGTTCTAAATAGTCTTGACCGCTTCGAAGATACCAAAACAATCGTAAACTGGATCGATTCAAACATTTCCTTCGTTACGCAGTAAAAATGAACTCATTAACGCGTTAACTCGTTAACTATTCAACTAAATAATCTTTCGATACGGCTGGCACATATCCTACAAAGTCTCCATCACCCAGAAAAACATATACCGGCTGAAGATACTCTTGATAAACGTCAGGGTCAAAGTAGCCAAGAAACATTTTTCTGATTGTAACGTCAGTTGTCTGCGGTTGAGCAATGACAAATCCTTTGCCTTTTTTTAGATCGTCGTACGCCTGCTCTCCAGATCTTAACGGATACACTCCAATTTGCTCAGCCGATCTGTCGTAAAACTTAACCTGAGCTCGTAGTACTTTGTACGTTCCATCGTTTTTGAACATCATTAAGACATAGTTCTGACTATTGAAGTACTTAGGCGACACAACCGGAATAGGATTTGGATTAGCCACGATGTCTGGTCTATAAAAGTCAACCTCCACTAGGTTAGCTTCTAAATTACTACTCAGAACTCCCATGGAGTTATTTTCTGTGTCGTACTTTAAGAAAACAACGTTTGTCTTTCCCTGAGACAGCTCTTGAGGATAGCGGCCGGCAGTTTGAAGGAACTCAACTGCTTTTTCTATACTCTCTTCTTGATTTGGAGTTCTGACATTTTCAAAAACTGATTTATCATTCTCAAATGAGTACCTGTAGTCAAAGTTGAAATTTCTGATATCAATTGTTAGTTTCTGTTTTGGCTCTGAAAAACTGGCCTGACTGCCTATTAGTCTGTAACCGGAAGACTCTGTATTAAATCCAAGGGACTTGGCAATAAGATAAAGTTTTTCTCTGTAGCCAAACTTAGTTTCTGCCTGAGGCATAAATAGAACCTGAGCGCTTTTTGTGGCAGTTATTGGTTTTCCATCAATCGTATCTAACGTATATTTCAGACTTCCACTTGGAGAAGCCTCGCTTAAATAGGGTTTTTTTATCTGATTAAAGATTGGGTTAATGTACAAAGAGACCGGCTTCCTTGATTCGACAACTACTAAAGTTAGCTGGATGGCGTAAAAAATGATTAAAAAAAATAAAATTCCCAGAATTCCAAACGGATAGTATTTACGAACAAACTCGGACAGCTGAGTAAGGGACATTTATTCATTATAAGCAATATTTGCTATACTGTGAACATCATGCAACTCACCAACACAATACACAGCATAAAACACTTTTTTAGTCATCTTTTTAAGGACGTTGACATTCGCGAGGCGAGGACGAAGAAATACACAAAGCATATGATAAAAAAGTACGGAAAAACTCTTAGACGTTTGTCTAAGGAATAATGGCAAAATTTGTTTATCTTAGCCTCGAGGACTTTAAGACAATTTGCGATGAGCTACAGACCTTCTTCAAAAAACATAATGAGCCAATTCCAACTTTTAGCAGTTCGTATTTTGACAAACTGGACAGCGTAATAAATACTCCAAAAAAAACCTTCGACAAACGCGAACTTTACCCTTCAATTTATGACAAAGCAGCGTGCTACTTTTATTTCATAAATAAATTTCATCCTTTCAATAATGGAAACAAAAGAATTTCTATCGTCTCAACCGGTGTTTTCCTTATGTTTAATGGCGTCGATATGAACGCCACAGAAGATGAGATTTATTCTTTCGCAAAGAAGATAACCATCTCAGATAAAAAATACAAGCAGGATTTTATTGATGTTGTGCACTTCATAAAAAAACACAGCAAGAAAGAATCAGAAATACGTAGAGCAACTTTCAGTTCTTTATTTAGTGAGGTTATTAAGATTGTAGAAAAAATCCGCTCCTTCCGTCTTCCTATTTAGCGCGCTTACCCCAAGTCTTCATCACATCCCGCAGGATGGAAAACTCTCCAAGGTGGTAAGAAGTATGATCGATAATTAAGATTGCTTCTCTTAGAAAGGTCTGCCCTGTGCCGTGTGGAATTCTTTTGTTAAGATCTGTCTTTGGACTGTTAAGAATCTTAATGAACTCAGCCAAATCCCTTTGAATGTAGGCAATGCTTTTATTCCACTGCACATAGGTTCCTTTTTTATTTTCTTCGGGCCAGTAATCATTAGGCCACTTCAACTCCTTGTATGCAGGATTACGTACGAAGTTTAAAATATCTAGCTGAGTAATGCGGATGTGCTCAAGGAGTCTCCAAGGAGTATAGGTGCTGTTTGGTATTTTTTCATTAATGCGATCTTTTGGGAAGTCTTTGACTATATCTTGAAACAAATCATATGCGTGGCCTCCTCTTAAGAATGCAGTTAGCTGTTGTCTAAGTAGTTTATCCTCATTTGTCATGTACAAGTTAATTATACACCCCTAGCTTCTTTTAGTCACGCGCAGGTCAGAAATTAGCTTCAATAGGATATAATAGACTATGTTCGTTGACGAAGTTAAGCTAAAAATAATTGCAGGCCGTGGAGGGAATGGCCGAGCTTCTTTTTTCCCAAATCGCAAAGGACCTAATGGTGGTGATGGTGGAAATGGTGGGAGCGTGTATATCGGCATAGATAAGCAAATGTCGAATCTGAATAAATACTCTGGAGTATCTCAGTTTGTTGGTAACGACGGCATACTGGGAGGTCCAAACAAGCGACATGGAGCACATGGAGAAGACTTAACGATTCTTGTACCTGTTGGAACGACCGTAGTAGATCTTGTGACAAAACAAAAGAGCGAATTAACTGAGCAAAATCCTAGAGTATTAATTTGCAAAGGTGGAAACGGTGGGCGGGGTAATGACTCCTTTAAGTCCCCAACTAACCAAACTCCAATGAACGCAACTCCAGGTCTTCCTGGTCAGGTCAGAGATGTTCATCTAATTCAAAAACTTATTGCAGATTACGGATTAATCGGAATTCCAAATACCGGGAAAAGCACATTGTTAAACGAACTTACTGCTGCTAAAGCAGTGACTGCAAACTATGCATTCACAACGCTCGAGCCCAATCTAGGAGTTTTTGATAAAAAAGTAATTGCTGACATTCCTGGTCTTATTGAAGGTGCTTCAACCGGTAAAGGTCTCGGAATTAAATTCCTTAAGCATATTGAGAAAGTTAAGCTTCTTATCCACTGTATTTCGGCAGAGAGTAAAGACGTAACGAAAGATTTCAATACGGTTATGAATGAACTTGAACTGTATAACGCTGTAGTTGCGAAAAAAGATATGATTGTTCTTCTGACAAAAATTGATTTAGTTTCTGAAGATGAAGTAGAAAAAAAACTCAAAGAACTAAAAAAAGTATCGGAGAAAGTCTACCCTATCTCTGTAGTGGACCCCGAAAGCATCGAAGCCCTCAAAAAACTTCTTTAATTGCTTACTCAAACTCCTGCAAAAGTTTTCCGACTGGCTCTCTTAATTTATGATGATAGGTAGCGATAATGATTACGAAGAATACGGCTGTCAAAAATAAAGTTACGTCCAACGCTACGGGATTATCCTTAATCATTTCGTAGATGATGCTTGCAGAAATATTTATCAAAAGACCGACAAACAGTGCGATAATAATCACAAAGTGGCCTACAAAAAAATTGGTCTTACGTTTTGTCATGACATTATTATATACCTATTTCCATCCTAGAGGATTACCTGTGTCATGAACCATGTTAGAATTTTTGGAAACCGCATAAAACACTACAAAGTTATTAGGAATTTTGTCTTTGGTTAAACATGCCCTTATAGCTTCTGCACAATCCTTATGACTTAACCATACAGCGTCTTCCCAATAATCATCCTTCGGTGCTGTATCCATGGCATTAACTCCTCCGAATCTAACACAAACCACCTCCAAGCCTTTTTTCGCATATTCCTTCCCAAGATCTTCCATAGCAACCTTGTCTGATCCGTAGGCAGAACGTGGTTTTGGAGTCCTATCAACTGATAATTTTTCAGGACCTTTCCAGTCGTAAAAATTGTCGGCATGTACCGAACTCGCCATAATGACTCTCCTGACATTTGACGCAACAGCGGCTTTGTAAACATTACTCATCATGAGCAGATCATCGGCGTTAGACGCATCACCTTCGCTATTATCGCGACTTTTCGCAAGATGTATCACGATATCTACCCCATCGAAATGACTAAGAAGTTGATTGTAGTTTCTCACATCCACATCGGGTAACTTAAGAGGGGTTATGTTAAATTCATTCAGTCCCGCCAACAATACGGTACCAATTACGCCACGAGACCCCGTCATTGCAATGGATTTATTCGACACACGGAATTATAACAAAACAACAAGCTGCACTTTCTGTATACTTGACCTGCCCAATGCTTAAACTTCAACGCTCTCCAAACAACCCCATTCTGTCGCCCACAGACCTACCTTGGGAGAATATGCTCGTATTTAATCCTGGAGCCATAATGGTTAAGGATTCCGTCTATCTCATTTACAGAGCCATGGGCAAAAACGACATCTATTCTCGTTTAGGTTTGGCTACAAGCACGGATGGTATCCATTTCGAACGCAGACAGGAACCATTATATTACAGCCAAGGTCACCCAGATGAGTCTCTTGGCATAGAAGATCCACGCGTTGTAAAGATCGGCGATATCTACTACCTCACATATACTGCTGTGTCTGAAGATTTGGGAGCAGAGGTGAATCCTAACTGGAAGGAAAAGATTGCAAAAAAACCAAGAATCGCTCTCTCTACCACTAAGGACTTTAAAATATTCGCTAACTATAACGTCATCCTCCCGAATCTCTCTGGAAAAAACTCAAGTTTATTTCCAAAAATAATAAACGGAGAATACTGGCTACTTTACCGTGCCGGTGCTGGAAAGACTTACTTTGCCAGATCCTCAGACCTTACGTCTTGGCGAAACCACTCACCTGTTTTTGAAGAACGACCAGGGATGTGGGACTCTGTACGCACAGGGATAGGATCTCCTCCAATTGAAACAGAGAAAGGATGGCTGTTGTTCTATCATGGAGTGGATGAAGCCAATATTTATCGGTTAGGAATAATGTTTCTGGATAAAGAAAATCCTCTTAAGATACTCTACCGATCCCCAGAACCTATCTTGGAACCAGAAACAGATTATGAAAAGTACGGATACATTAATAATGTAGTATTTACATGTGGAGCGGTTGAAAAAGATGGAAAGTATTTTGTGTATTACGGTGGTGCCGATGAAGTAATTGGAGTTGCGACGGTAGATAAAGAGTCGGTACTAGCTCTTTTTTAAGAAGTTTTGCAAAGACAAGCAGGACATTAGAAAACAAACAATAGACTCCGCTCCCTCATTCTGATTCACCCCCCGCAAAGTGAGACCGTCATAAACTCCCTTTGTATTCTCATCATAGATAAATCTACGGTTTCGATTGTTTCCAAAAAACCATTCGAAAGCGAGTCTCGCTTGGTTGTAATAGGTTTTTTTGTGTAGAGCCTTCGATGCAAAAAGATACGCGTCAACTGCAGCTGCCGCCTCCAGTGGTTGCTGATCATAGTTCGCTTTAGGTTTGCCTTTCGTATACCAGCCATCTTGTCCGATAAAGTCGAAGTAATTATTCTTCTTATCAAAATTACATTTAGTTATGAAGTTAAGAGTAGCGGCAGCGACTTTTTTATATCGCTCTGATCCTGTTATTATATAGGCCGCAAAAAGTGCCTGTGGAAGACGGAAATTATCGTAGGTAACGCTGGTCTCAAACCATTCCCAACCTGGAGAACTGTTTTTTTCGTATGCTTTGACCAAAAAATTCGCTAACTTATTTAAACTCTCCTCAGCAAGAACTGCCGCATCGGTTTTAGTTTCGTATGTCAAAACGTAATAGTATAGCCCCAGCATTGTATATGCGGCAGTTCTTAAGTCTCTAATATTTTCCATTTGAGAAAGGTTTCTCACAAAAATAGAGTGAACAGACTGCGCAAGTCGCGAACTTTCGTTAAAGTATAGATTGATTCCTAACGCCCACATAGCCTTACCGTATGGATCGGTGACATCTGTCGTATCATCCCAACTTCCATTGAAGTTTAAAAAAGTGTGAAATGTTCCGTTTAATTCTTGAGCAAATGTTAGGTAGCTAATATAGAGCTCAATCAGTTTTAGCGTATCGCTTGATTTATTATGTTTATACAACTCCGAGACTACAATAAGTGCACGGGCATTGTCGTCAGTGCTGTAACCAAACTTTCTGTCTGGAATTGCGTGATGTGTGTGCTGAATAACTCCAACTGCATCGGTGATGTGAGCAAGATATGAAATGTCGAGGGGTTGGTTTATAAATGATTCGGCTATTGCCTTGGTATCATTCAATTTAAGAATTTTTGAGTAAAGTTGAATATGCTTCTCCGCCACACGAGACCATCGCATATCTTTTCTTAACTTAGTAACACTGATTTCTAGCTTATGAAGCTTTTTTGGATTTTTATATAAATCAATAAGTGCTTTTGAAATTGCTCTGCTATTGCGAAATGGTACAAGAGTCCCTCTACCTTTTGCGAGCATGTCCTTTGCATACACGTACTCTGTAGCGATACATGCCTTTCCAGCACCTATTGCGTAGGATAATGTACCGGACGTAATCTGTTGTGGGTCAAGGTAAGGAGTAATGTATACGTCTGCCGCTGCCAAAAATATCTGCAGTTTCTCCAAAGGCACATATTCATTGGTAAGAATTACATTTTTTTCTAAATTAAGTTTCTTAACTAACTCAACGAGTTCTTCTCTGTAGGACTCTCCCTCACTTTTCTTAACAAGTGGATGCGTCTCACCAACTATCAAGAACTTAAGATTAGGAATCATTTTGACCGCCTCTGCAACCGCCTCGATTGCGTACTCAATTCCTTTAGATCGGCTCAGTAAGTTGTTTGCTAGAAGAATAAAAGAATCGGATTGATTAATAATTTTTTTTGCTTCATCTTTCTTCATATTTACTATCGGAGCTCCGTGTAATATAAAAACACTGTCATTTGGATTAAGACCGTATACATGCTCTAGTCTATTTTTGGCCACCTCGTCCATTACAATGGTGAATCTACTCAGTCTGGCAAGCTCCTGTATGATGTATTTTTGATGTTCTGTGGGAGTGATTAGCACTGTATGAAAGGTCACAACAATTGGTTTTTTAAGCAGTGATGCAAGAGTGAGTATATATTCTCCATCATCCCCACCAAACAAACCAAACTCATGCTGTAAATGAACGATGTCAGTTGTGTCTGAATTAATTTTAAGTGCTATTTTTTTATAGTCACTGAGTTTTTCCTGTTTAATTATTCCTACTACCGGCTTGGAGTATTCATGAGGTAGAAAAGGATTTTCCATCGCAATGATTGAGACCGGGGTGCTCTTCTTGTCAACTTCATCAGACAAATCGCGAGTATATGTGGCTATCCCGCATTTACGTGGAACTGACGATGATATGTATGTAATCTTCATAAGGAAGCGACACGCTAAGAAGTAAAGATTTTAGTGAAGCTTATTATGACCTAATTATACTCCTTTTGATGCGGTAAGTAAACCTAGCCCATAGACTGACTTATTATTTCCAGAATCAATTTTTTGACCTGATGGATCTCCGCTATCTCAATTGACTCGTCATTCGAGTGAGGCGACTTACCACCTCTTCCAACAGTAATGACTGGATGCTTTTGACCAATGAAGTTGGCGTCACTAGTAAAAAATCCATGATTTAATTTGAACTTTAAATCCAAAGCTTCTGTGGCTTTTTTTGCAGTCTTAACTATCGGGTGATTCTTGTCCAATGATGATGCCGGGGCTCCGTCGTTGGGTTTAGTGACAAATTCATATTTGCATGCAGTTATACTGCAGACATTTTCTACTATTTTTTCAATATTCGCCAACTCATTAACAATTTCTTCATTAGTGAAGGCTCTTACTTCTCCTAAAATTACAACTTTATCCGGTATTACATTTATAGCCCTTCCACCACTAATTTTTCCAATATTGAGGACCAATCCTTTTTTATTTCTACCAAGCTTCAGTTTTGTGATGATCTTACTAGCGGTCATAATTGCATTAATACCTTTCTCAGGTTCGATTGCCGAGTGACTCGCTTTACCTAATATATTTATTTCGAAAGGAACCTGGCCAAGACATTTATGTACAAAAGTGCCTACCTCCATACCTCCATCCATGTTGAAGGCGAATTGAACTTTTTCCTTGATATTAAGTAAACTACTCCCCATTATTCCTTTTTCTTCGGATGTCACGAAGGCAACGATTATATTGGGCTTCTCGTCCCACCCATTAACCTCTTTTAATATTTCCAATAAAACCGCCACAGACGATTTATTATCGGCTCCAAGAATAGTCTCACCGCTACTTACAATTGTTTTCTTTACAATTTTTGGCTTTATTACTTCTTCACCGGTTTCAACCGTGTCCATGTGCGCGGTAAACAACTGGTAGGGTTTGTTTGTGTTTCCAGAAACCTTAACTATTAAATTATTTGTATTGCTACCATTCAGGTAGCCGGTCTTATCGTACTTTGAAGATATGTTTAGATCTTCAAGATACTTTCTAATGAATTCGCTCACACCTAACTCTTTTCCAGTTGGGGATGGTATCGACACTAGATCGCAAAATAGCTTGGTTAGTGAATCCTTTTTTGTTTTCATGGTTTTTTTAATACAAAAACTTTACACCCACAATCAACCGACGTTGCTTTCACACATCTCGCTGGATTGCAGAGTTCAAAAAACTCTTCAGGGACATCTTCCATTGGTATCTCCTCAAAATCTAAATTTTTTAATATTCCTCTACTTGAGCTTTCTGGGTGGGTGAAGGCTGAAATCACAGCGTCTGGATCACTTTCCAATATTTCTTTTATTACGTACTTTTTTAAATCGGTGTTTACGCCTTGCCCTCTATACTCTGGGTCACCCAATGCCGTTCTAACTTCGTACCAACCCGATTCTGGCCATTGATCAACGGCTTGATGACCGATTATGTCTCCGTTATCCGGTAGTGTTGCGACAATGGAGTGTCCCTTCTCTATCCACCCCTGTAAGGTCTCAACGGAAACCGGCTCAATGGCTAACTCCGCCTTTGGATCAGCATGCAAAACTCTATCTATAAAGGATTGTATTGAGGGGATATCCCTCTCCGCTGTTGGCCTGACCGCGTATTGTAATTGTTCTTTCAACATAAAAAAAACCCGCCTCTGAAAATAATTAACATTATTTCCAAGGACGGGTTT
>CAYISZ010000018.1:0-15990 GCA_964366455.1 uncultured Gammaproteobacteria bacterium | reverse complement strand
GTGGACCCGACAGGGCTCGAACCTGTGACCTCTGCAATGTCAATGCAACGCTCTAACCAACTGAGCTACGAGTCCAACTAGGTAATTTTACCACGCCAACCCTCTATTCTATTCTCTAAGTTGTCAGATTTCGACTTACTAGTTGCTCATGGTCGTGATCAACTAGTAATTTTCTGCAGAAAAAATTATGGGTATAATGTAATTATGAAGTGGTTTGGTTATCTTGTTCTTACTCTAGGCATTATTGGTTTCTCTTATTTTTATGAGCTTCCTAATATTTGTGACAAACCTGTTTCTTACAATCTTGGGGGAGTCGATTCACGATTTAACCTTACTCGACAACAGGTTTTGGAAGATATAAAAGACGCTGAGCGTTATTGGGAGAATGCCATGGGAAAAAATTTATTCGAATATAACCCTACTGCCGAAAAGTCTGTGTTAATTCAAATGGTATACGATGAGCGACAGGCTATTTCAGCACAGGTAAACTCTGAACAAGACGATGTCACTAAAGACAAAACTACTCTACAATCCCGTGTTAGCGACTTTAACAGACGATCGGCTGAACTTGAACAAAGAGTATCGAATTTTAATAGCAAAATAACTGAGTGGAACAGAAACACTTCTCAGACAGAGGAAGAATACAATAAATTGGTCGCGGAGCAAGCCGAGCTAGAACAACAGACAAAGCAAATCAACGCTGAAGCACGAACGTTACAGCAAAGCACAAATGATGTAAATATAAAAATAGATAAACTTAATGGAAATATATCCACGCTTCAAACCGTTGTCAAGGCAAAACCAGAGGAAGGATTGTACGAGTCTGCTTCAAAGACTATCTCTATATACTATAACAACAGTCGCAACGAACTAATTCACACCATTGAGCATGAGCTTGGTCACAGTATCGGCCTTGACCATATCGCCAACCCACAGGCAATTATGTATGTGCAAACGAACGAAACTTTGGAACCCACAGAAGATGATTTAAAGGCCCTTAATTTAATTTGCAAGAAAGAGACGGTCGTAGACAGAGTAAAAACCGGAAGGTTAAATCAGGCCGTTACAAAAATCTTTAGTGCTATAATGCGACAATGAACACGAAGGAATCACCAAAAGAACGAAGTCTGGATCGTGGTGGAATGTACCTTTCATTAACTTTGATAAACGCCGCATTAGCATTGTTTTGGAAAGGAGTACTAAAAAAACGTCGGAACAACCAAGTTAAACAAAATATACCCTCGCACCGAACTCCAATTTTTAGAGACCATTCCTTTCCTTCAGTAACCGTTAATAGAAGACATATGGCGCCACCTAGACATAGTCCTCATTAATTTATGGCAACTGTTGAAGGAAGAATTTTAGGATCAGACCCTCGAGCTACCGCTAGGGCTAAACTTGATCAAAAATTTAGAGTTGAACCAGAAAATCCAAAAAATAACTGGGTTGAAGGTCTTCCACATATTTTTTTTGGCGATCCTGGAGTTCGCTATGCGCCTTTTCAAGGCACGCTCTGGATAGCAAGTTACCACCCTTCAAACGCTGCTCCAGACATTGCGCTAAAAAGGTGGTCTAAACACAGCTCTATTGAAACTGCGACGGGGGCTTCAGCAGAAATTTTAGGAAATTACAGCGCTACCGGAGATATTGCCCTCAAGACGCTTGCCTTAGACCAGTTTATTAGGACTAAGCTAGATCAGTTTGGTGAGGGAAATCTGACAGATCAACAACTAGCTGAATTTAGAACCGAGGCCGATAAAGCTATACAAGATCTAGGATTTTCTAATCCTAAAAAGCCATCAAAAACTATAGTTACTGAAAGAGTACGCAGAGCTATGGGACGCGATAGTATAGGTAGACTGAATCCTTTAATTTCTCGTACTCGACTTGCATCGGCTCTTTTGACGCTGTTGACAGAGAATGAATTCCAGGATAAGGTAGCAACAAAACATCTCGGGCTCTTCATAGCATTTCTAGGAGAACAACAGCTGGAGGAGTCTTATATCGTTTCAATTCTGAAAGAGTTCTCCAAAGGCAATTTTAAACCAGACGTACTTAAAGATGCCGCTCTAAAACCGGTGGTAAAAGCTTCTCCATTTAGGATTCCTCTAATGCAGGCGTATTGTTCAATGTTTGGTATTCCACCTCATAGGCAAAAGGAATTTGAGAGATACTTTGAAAATGATGAAGATTTATTCGCAACGTTGAATAATCCAGACGTTCCTCTTGAAGAAAGACAGAGAATAGTTGCTTCCAATCTACAAACTGCGCTTGAGGATGGAATAAGTATTTACAATCCTTCTGTATAATAGAATCTATGGCCGACCTTAAAGATCATAGACAGATTGGACGCGAGATGGATTTATTTACTTTCTCTGATCTTGTCGGATCTGGACTACCTCTTTTTACTCCTAAAGGAACTATTCTTCGAGATTTGCTTGCAGGTCTATCTGAAAAACTTCAGAAGGAAGAGGGTTACCAAAAGGTTTGGATTCCACACATTGCCAAAGAGGAGCTCTATAAAAACTCAGGACATTGGGACAAATTTGGAAATGAACTTTTTCTGGTCAAAAGCCAGGAGACAGACGACAAGTTCATCTTAAAACCGATGAGCTGTCCTCATCATATTCAGATATACGCCTCAAACCCCCGAAGTTATCGAGATCTGCCAATTCGGTACTACGAAACCACGACTATCTACCGCGACGAAAAAAGTGGAGAACTCGGCGGCCTTTCACGAGTGCGATCCGTTACTCAGGACGATGCGCACGTATTCTGCACAATGGATCAGGTTGAGGAAGAGCTTATGAAAATTGTAGAGATGGTGAAGAAGATGTATACGCTGCTTGATATGAAGTTTAAACTTCGACTTTCTTTTAGAGATCCAAAAAACACAAAAAACTATCTAGGGACAGATGAGCAATGGCAACAATCCCAAGAGATTATGGAGAAGGTAGCAAAAAAATCCGGACTCGAATACCAGATTGCAGAAGGAGAAGCAGCTTTTTATGCGCCTAAGATCGATATTATGGCGACCGACTCACAGGGCAGAGAATGGCAACTGGCAACTGAGCAGTTAGACTTTGTACAGCCAGCGCGATTTAAAATTACTTATGTAGACTCTGACGGAGCCGAGAAGACACCGATAATGATTCACAAAGCTCTTCTTGGAGCTATTGAACGATTTTTATCTGTATATATTGAACACACTCAAGGAGTGTTTCCTTACTGGTTAGCTCCAGTTCAGGTAGCAATTCTTCCTGTTTCGGAAAAACACAACGAGAAGGCAAAAGAGGTCTACAAAGAACTTATGGCGCAAAATGTGCGCGTTGAAGTAAACAGAGACGATAAGCCTCTAGGCGCTAAAATACGTGACACCACGTTGCAAAAAGTGCCGTTTATGGTTATAATTGGGGATAAAGAAATGCAGGAATCAAGTCTAAGTGGCGCGATTCGAAGCAGGGAAGGCAAAGATTTGGGTCTTATGACAGTTAAAGAGTTTATTAAGACTCATTTACAATCTATTTGAGAAATTACCCAGCACCACGACCCCCTAAAAAATACTATACGATTAATCACAACATTAGCGTATCGCCTTTGAGGGTTGTTGATCACGAAAGTAAACAAATAGGACTGCTTTCAAAAGAAGAGGCCATGAAAATGGCAATGGAAAGAGAGGCTGACCTAGTATTGATTGCGCCAAACGCAAAGCCACCGGTCGCAAAGATGATTGATTTTAAGAAGTTTTTATACCAAGAGGGTAAGAAGCTTAAGGACTCAAGAAAGGGAATCAAGAAAAGTACAGTAAAGGATATAAAGATTTCATTGTTTATTGCTGAAGGCGATTTAAAGCGCTTTGAGGAAAAAGCAAAGGAATTTTTGGCCGAAGGTAACCAGGTTCGTATCAACCTCAGTCTGAAAGGACGAGAGATGGGTAAAAAAGATATGGCCGTGCGAAAAGCTAAGGAGTTCATCGCAAGACTTGGAGATGTAAACGTTTCTAAGGAACCTAAGGTTGAAGGAAGAGTGATTCGAGCAGTAGTATCTAGGAAGAAATAAATATGAAAAAACAAACAAAAGTAAGAACAAGAAAAGCAGCGTCTAAACGATTTAGAGTTACCAAGAATGGTAAGGTCTTGCATCGTTCTCATTATCTACGCCACAAGAGATACAACAAAGGTAAAAAGAGAATTCGAAGACTGAAATTAATAAAGAAAACAGAAGGTGTTTTCGGAAGAAAAATTAAACAAATGTTAGGATTAGCATAATAATATGAGAGTAAAGTCAGGTACACGCACAAAACGAAGACATAAAAAAGTATTAAAGCTTGCAAAGGGTTATTGGCAAAGTAGAAGTAGCCAGTTTAAAAAAGCATCTGAAGCTGTGCTTCATGCTGGTCAGTATGCATACGATGGCCGAAGAATTAAGCGTAGAGACTTTAGATCTTTGTGGATTGTGAGAATTAATGCAGCAACCCGACCGGAGGGACTTTCTTACAGCCAGTTCATGAATAAGCTAAAGACCCTAAAGGTAACTATTGACCGTAAGATTCTTTCACAGATTGCCACCGAGCATCCAAACGTCTTCAAAAAAATCGTAAGCGAAGTCAAATGACCCTTCGACTCCGCTCAGGGCTAGCTTTTAGTATAATTCTTTCATGAACATTGACTCTGTTCGCATTTCATTTGGAAAGGAACTTCATTCCTGCACAACAACAAAACAACTTGATGAACTTGAGATTTCTTATCTAGGCCGAAATGGGAAGATAAACGATCTTCTACAAAAAATTAAAGATATTCCCGCAGACGAAAAGAAAGTATTCGGCACTGGAGTAAATAAGCTAAAAACAGAGATAACCGATTCATTACAAAAAAAGCGACAAGAATTATTTGCAAAAGACGATGACTCGGCCCTAATTGACGTTACCCTTCCAGGAGTCAAATACCCTAAGGGAAGTCTCCATACTACAACTTATGCAATTGAGGAGATTAGCAAAATATTTGAAAAAATTGGTTTCATTCGGATGTCCTATCCTGAAATCGACTGGGAGCATTTTGCTTTCGAGACTTTAAACATGCCTTCTGACCATCCCGCTCGTGACGATTTCGAAACCTTTTTTATTGACGTACCAGCTCATTATAAATATGGGAAAATGGTTTTAACTCCTCACACATCTAACGGTCAGAATCGAGAAATGCTTAGACTTAAAGGAAAGCCTCCAATTCGAATGATCAATATCGGCAAAACATATCGACCAAACTGGGACGCATCGCACGTTCCGATGTTTCATCAGTTTGAGGGAATGTGCGTAGATGAACATATAAATATAACTCATCTTAAGGGCACAATAGACCACTTTGCAAAGCAGTTCTTCGGGGAGAAAAGAGTTACTAGACTGCGCCCATTTGATTTTAGATTCACAGAGCCATCCTTCGAGGTGGATATAACCTGTGGAGTATGTGATGGAACCGGAAAGGTAAGCGGCAAACGATGCAAAATCTGTAAATCTGGATGGCTAGAATTAGGTGGTTCTGGAATGATTCATCCGAATGTTCTTAAGGCCGGTGGCATTGATCCAAAAAAATATTCTGGCTGGGCATTTGGATTTGGTATCGAACGCGTTTTCTCTATGAAGGCTGGATTAAAGCTTGACGATCTAAGAATTTTGTACGGAGGAGATATTCGATTCCTCGATCAATTCTAATTTATGAATATAAAAATTACATACAACTGGCTCCTTGAGTATCTGGATACTGATGCGGATCCATACGAAATACAAAAATATCTTTCGCTATGTGGACCCGGGGTCGAACGGGTTGATAAAGTAGGCGATGATTACGTATTCGATATTGAGGTTACCTCAAACCGTGTAGATATGGCATCGGTCTTTGGAATTGCGCAAGAAGCACAGGCGATTTTGCCACGCTTTGGAAAGAAAGCAAAACTAAAGCAAAATCCTCTAACAGAACTTAGATTTAAGTGGTCAGAGAAATTTAGTGGTAAATCTTTACCCTTAGTCGTTAAGGTCGAGGATAAAAAATTTGCTAGTAGATTGATTACCGTAGCTCTTTCTGATGTTACTATCAAGCCATCGGAGAAATTAATAAAAGAACGACTAGAAATGTGTGGAGAACGATCTTTAAATAATGTAATCGACATATCTAACTACATGAGAATTGCGCTTGGCCAACCCTGTCATATCTTCGATTACGATGAAATTAAACAACACACAATGATTGTAAGAGAAAGTAAAAAGGGAGAAAAAATTGTAACTCTTGATAAGGAAACGGTTACGTTACCTGGAAACGACATTGTAATTGCGGATGGCGAAGGTAACCTTATTGATCAGCCTGGAATTATGGGGGGCTTCAACTCATCTGTACAAAAGAACACCAAGAACATCGTTTTATTCGTTCCCGTATTTAACGGGACAATGGTTAGAAGAACAGCAATGCTTACTGGAAAAAGAAGTAACGCCGTTGCGTACTTTGAGAAAAACCTTGATGATGACAGAGCGGAATCTGCGACCATATACTCTCTTAATTTGCTTCGACAGATGACAGGAGCCAGACAGATGTCCGAGATTAGAGACTATCACCCAACTCACTCGAAAAAAAGAACTATTGAAATTAAACATTCGTTTGTAGAAAGCAGAATGGGAATATCTATAAAACCCGATGAGTGTAAAAAAATACTAGAAAACCTTGGATTTCATACAACTTATAATCTTCGTAGCGCGACATACAAAATAGAAGTACCAATAATTAGGCTCCGCGATATTGTCATCCCTGAAGACATTGTGGAAGAAATTGCTCGCATCTATGGTTACCACAATCTCCCAAGCAATTTACCTCCAATGGTTTATATTCAGCAACCTAAAGAGATAGAACAATTGTTTGATTATCAAACAAGAATTAAGCATTTCCTTAAGAACCTAGGACTCCATGAATCAATGAACTACTCAATGGTCTCAAAGGAACTAATTGAAAATATGAATCTTGAGGTAAAGCATCATTTGAGGTTAGCAAACACCATTTCAGAAGAACTTCAGTATATGCGTACCTCACTTTTACCTTCATTGATTCGAAATATTAAAGAAAATCAAGGTAAAGCGGATGTTTTGAGATTTTTTGAGATTGCGAAGGTTTATTACCCTCAGGAAAAGGAGCTACCAAAAGAAATTTATAAAGTAGCGTTTGCTACAAATACATCATTCTTGGATTTGAAGGGAATTGTGGAAGGACTGCTGTCAGAATTACGAATTACCGATTACGAATTAAGATTAGCAAAGATTCATATATTCTCAAAGAATGAAGTTGTAGATTTTGTTCTTAACGGTTCAGTGTTTGGTTCGATTGGAAAACTCTCCACACAACTCCAGCACAAAAATAATCTCAAGACTCCAGTTTATCTGGCGAGTTTTGATCTTATTTCACTTATGAATCACGCCAAGATTATTTCCCAGTACAAGCCAATTAACCCTTATGCAACGGTGAAACTCGACCTAAATGTAAAGGCTGGAAAGAAGAGCTATGAAGAGATAAAAAAACTTTCTTTCGCCAGTTCATCGCTTCTTGAAAAGATGGAGTTAGTAGATGTTTATAAGGAAACACTTACTTTGCGCTACTACTTTAGTTCTACTAAGAAAAACTTAACCGAGGTAGAAGCTCAAAAGGAGTTAGAAAAAATTAAGGGCCTGTTGGTGTAGGCGCGGGCGTGCTAGTCGGCGACTCATTCCACGGTTTATTTACTCCAATCTTTATAGTTGCCTCACCGCTTTTATCCTTTTCGTTTTTTGCCACGACCTTAATTTCATATGTTCCGTCAGAAAGATTGATAGTTTCGTCAATGTCATTTCGGTTGCCATCTAGGTTTTTCTTCTCTTCTCCATTCACATAAATTTTTACGTTTTTAATCTTCTCAGAAGATGAGAATACCGCCTTGATCTGCACATTACTTCCTACAGTACTTTCGTTTCCTGGGCTCTTAATACTAACTCCCACGCTATCGGCATTTGCATCAGAGTTCTCGGTTGGGTATTTAAACTTCTCATCTCCTTTTTCAGCCTGTTCACGGACCCATGCATCAATCGCTTCCTGCCATCTATTTTTGTTATCAACAGATACGGGATCGTTCTCAGTAATCACAATAAAATCTTTTTCATCATAGTTTCCGTTACGAATCTCGACGTCGTTCGCTAACTTACCGTTTGATTTGGATATCTTAAGTTTTTTATAAAACGGCGAAACATCCTTTGGTTCTGAACCGTCTACAAAGTATTCAGATCGAGTTGGGTAACCATCTTTAGGTAGCCCACCTAAATATGCATCAACGATTAGCGCCTTTATCCCAGATGGCTGTTTCATAATTCCATCTTTAAAACTAAACTTCTTATCCGTGAGAAGTTTCTTCATTATGTTGCTCCAAATAGGGGAAGCTCCGGTAATACCTGAGGCGATGCGTGGGTTCATGGGGGAGTTGTCGTTGTTACCAACCCAGACTCCAACAGTAACGTCATTTGTGTAGCCTATGGTCCAGTTGTCACGTTTGTCATTGGTTGTACCAGTTTTGACCGCAACTGTTTTACCGGGAATATTTAGGTAAGAGCCTGCACCAAAGGCCTCCGTTCTTGCAATGTTGTCAGATAGAATATGAGAAATTAGAAAGTTTGCTTGTGGTGTAACAACCTGTTGCGAAGAACTTCTTTTTGGTTTGTAAACCGTAAACCCTCTGCGATCCTTAACTTCCTTAATTGGCAACACATCATTAGACTTTCCTCCGCGAGCAAATACAGAAAATGCACCGGACATATCCAATAGAGTACTTTCACCACCTCCAAGAGTAATCGCGAGACCAAATCTATTCATATTTGCGTCTGTTGGTGCAAATGTTTTTAGTCCCATGGATTCTGCTTTACGTAAAAAGTCCTTAACTCCAACTAACGCCAATGTTTTGACCGCAGGAATATTGTATGAGTTGCCGAGAGCGAATCTCATTTGCACTGGACCTCTAAATTTTCCGTCATAATTTACAGGCTTATACTCCTCCGATCCTTGGTTACCAAATGTAGTCTGGACATCCATAACAACCGAGGATGGTGTATAACCTTTTTCAAATGCAGTAGCGTAAGTAATTGGTTTTATTGTGGACCCAGGTTGTCTAAGTCCAAGAGCAGCATTAAATTTACCGTATTTATCGTTATTAAAATCATACGAACCGACCATCGCTAGCACCTCTCCAGTTTTAGAATCTAGAACTACAGCAGCTCCGTTTCCAACCTGATACCCCTTTAATTTTTCGATTTCTTCTTTAACGATCTGCTCAGCTACTTTTTGAACCTCCAGAGATAAGGTTGTGTAGATTCTGAGTCCTTTCCCATCTAGTTTTACTCCGTACTCCTTCTCAATTAGCTCTTGAACGTAAAAAACGAAGTGAGGCGCGTTTATACTAAGCTTAGGTGTCGAAAACTTTAGAGAGCCCATTTTGGCTAGTGCTGCTGTTTCTTCTTTTTTTGTTATATATCCATCCTCTCGCATTCGACGCAACACAGCGGTGGTTCTTGGCTTCCATGCGTCTTTAGCTCCAATAAAAGGGGAGTACTGAGAAGGCAGCTGAGGTAGCCCGGCAAGGAATGCCATCTCCACAAGTGAAAGTTCTGATGGTGACTTTCCAAAATATCCTTTGGCAGCAGAGCCTATACCATACATCGTTCCACCGTAAGGAATTTCATTTAAATAAAGCTCCAAAATTTCATCCTTTGAGTATCTACGTTCAATTTCAATCGCAAGGATCATTTCCTTAATTTTGCGCGACGCCGTTCTTTCTGAGTCCAGAAGAACCAACTTTATAAGCTGCTGTGTGATAGTTGAACCTCCCTGCACACCTCGTCCGGTAAGCGGGGCTATGAGCAAAGCTCGTATTAGGCCCGACTCGGAGATTCCCTTGTGTTTATAAAAGTCTTTATCCTCGATAGAGGTAGTTGCCTTCCTCATCAGATCGGGAATTTCATCCCCTTTCACTGGAAGTCTATTTTTGTCTTTATATAGCTCGAACAAAACTTTTCCGTCTCTGTCATAGAAAATTGTTGCAGAGTCATTCACCTGAGTAAGCTTTCCTGGGGCAGGAAGGTCACGCGCAAACCACGCAAACACTAAAAATAAAAACAACGATGCGACAGCTAAGCCGGCACCACAAACTGCAATCAATTTATTTCTGGGTGTAAGGCGAGAGAACCATCGAAGAAGCTTGTGATTACGTCCTATTCGCATATAACTAATTATAGCATTTTCGCTATCTTCAGTTGGTATAATGTTGTTTATGGAATCAGCTAATCGAACATCGCGACGAGACGGATTTTTTAAGTTGATCATAATTATCTCAACGGTCATTCTCATTATCTCATCACTTGCGCCAATTTTACTGTCTCTGCAATAGTTAGGTCTGAAGCTTTTAGATAGCCACATTATGCAAGAGGTTAAGGTTTTAGAAGAAAAAATTGAGTCACTTCCCGCAACGCGTTCAACCACCATTAGTCGCTTCAAATCGGTGGGTGTAAAAACCTTCGGCGACCTGCTCAACTACTTTCCAAGACGTTATGATGATCGATCGGTCATAGCTCCTATTTTCACATTACAGGTAGGGGATAAAGTCAGCATCATTGGGACGATAGATGAGGTAAAGAATCAATTTGCTCGGAGTAAATTAACAATCCAAACGGCAAACATTACGGATGATACTGGAACCATTCAGGCCGTATGGTTTAACCAACGATACCTGTCTAATGCAATAAAGCCTGATCAGAAAGTTGCGCTATGGGGTGAGGTTAAACTTTATCGAGGAAAAAAAATTATTTCACCACAGGAGTTTGAGAGTTTGGGGGATGAATCCAAGAAGCTTTCGCATGTAGGTGCCATCGTTCCCGTTTACCAGGAAACCCGAGGACTCTCCAGCAAAACTATTCGTGAGAAAGTTCTTCATTTGATCAACCTTTCCAAAGACACTAATTTTCCGGACTCTGAGTTTTTACCCTCTAGCATACTCAGTGCTAATGGTTTGATCTCAGAACACTCAGCATTAATTCAAATTCACAGACCAACCTCTGCTAAGGAAGTCAAGGACGCTAAACAGCGATTAGCATTCGATGAACTTTTCATCATACAGTTGGCAGCATTTTATACGCGCAAACACTGGGATCAAGAGAGGGTGGGAAACAGTCTGAAGGTTGAGCTATTTAAAGATCAGATTAATGAATTCATCAAAGCCCTTCCCTATGCCCTAACTAATGGTCAAAAGAAAGCAGTAGACGAAATTTTGTCTGATCTCAAGAAATCAAAACCAATGAATCGCTTTCTTCAAGGTGATGTCGGGTCAGGCAAGACAGTTGTAGCCGCAATTGCTGCGTACGTTTCATTTTTAAATAGTTTCAAAACTTTGATAATGGCGCCAACAGAAATTCTCGCCCAACAACATTTCGCAACTCTTTCTGAATTATTTAAAAACACAAAGGTAAAAGTTTTGCTTGTTACTGGCTCATCGAAAATTTCAAATTTCAAACTTCAAATTTCAAATTCTCAAGTAATTATCGGTACTCAAGCTCTTCTGCACAGAATGGCGGATACAAAGAAAATAGGTCTAGTAGTCATCGACGAGCAACATCGATTTGGAGTCAAGCAGCGATCACAATTAAAGCAGGTTGGAATAAATCCTCATTTATTAACGATGACAGCAACACCAATTCCGCGAACCGTTGCTCTTACCATTTTTGGTGAACTTGATATGTCGATAATCGATGAGATGCCATTGAACAGACTCCCAGTGAAGTCGTGGGTTGTACCGTCGGCCAAGCGACAAGCAGCGTACGATTGGATTGAAAAACAAATTGCTAACGGTGATCAAGTTTTTGTAATTTGTCCTCTAATTGACGAGTCGCCAGTAGAGTCACTCGCATCAACAAGAGCCGCACAAAAAGAATTTACAACGCTATCAGAAAAAATATTCCCAAAGAGAAAGCTTGCACTTCTTCACGGGAAGATGAAGTCTGTCGAAAAGGAAATGATAATGACCGCCTTTAAAAATAAAGAGATAGATATTCTTGTCTCCACCTCTGTAGTTGAGGTCGGAATAGATATTCCAAATGCGACAGTTATTTTAATAGAGGGCTCCGAGAGGTTCGGACTTGCCCAACTGCATCAACTTCGAGGGCGTGTCGGCAGAGGCTCTAAGCAATCATACTGTCTACTTTTTACTTCTGACTTAATGCCGTTTCAGTCCCCGCGACTTTCCTATTTTGCAAGTCACAACAAAGGAATTGATATATCTGAGTTTGATCTTCAACATCGGGGAGCAGGAGAGATGTACGGAACAAAACAACATGGTTACAGTGATCTTAAAATTGCAACTCTTACCGACTATTCGCTTATCCAAAAATCAAGAGAGGCGGTTAAAAGTTTCACAAATCAGTTCGATCTACAAGATTTCCCAAATCTTAAAAAAAGAATTGAAGCCCTAACAGTCGACTCGATAGCAAGAGACTGAAAACATACAAGCTCCAAGTTAAATCAGAGGTGAAACAGGCGGTTGTCAAATGACTTATAGTATGATATACTTCGTCCAAATGAGAGGCGAAGTTGCGAATGGTGGAATGCATCCAGTTTTACGCTCTAATATATCCGATTTGGATGGCGTACTTTATAGACAGCTCAAAAACGCGTCTTTATTTCACAAGAAGCCAGATTTCAAGCATGAAGATGAACCCTTCTTAGATATCGCGCAATTTACACCTGAGGATCGTAGGAAACTAGAGGATTCTGGTCTTATTATACTACCACTCACTCGGACTTCAATAAAAACAGAGATTGAGATAGGTAAGCCATTTTGGACAAGATGGCATAAGGACTATCCAGATTTTGAGGCACTACCATCTCTTGCATCTGAAATTGCCGTTAATCCAGTTCAGCCTCATCTCTTAAATTCCAATAACCTTCCATTAGCCGACCAAATAGAAATGGTTAGCGCATACTCAACCGAACTACAGCAAAAACTCAAAACAAAAACCCTTCGGGCAATTATGGGAGGCGCTTCTGACTATGTCGAACTATCCTTCACGTACCTGGCAAGAACAGGCATCTATCTATTTGGGCAAGATTTTGATTACAGTTTTGCTCGTACCACAACCCCCATTACCGAAACAACGGTTGCAGACGTCGGGGGCTTTGGTGCAGACAGTGGGTTAATTGTCCTACATTCAAACAAGTATATTGGGGGTCAAGGCTTATTTGCTGTGCCTCTGATTGTGCCGTGTCAGCCGACCAATGGTTTATAAGCACTAATACCAGACATTACAATTTAATATGGAAGTAAATTGCTTTTAATAATAAAATGACTGTTGAGATGCGAAATTTAAAATCCCATCAAGCACTTAAATATAGTGAGAGGGTTTCTTACTGCTTGCCTCTTCGAGAAAGTGTGGATGGAAGAAAACCAAATGAAGCTCCCGATGTACTATGGAAAATATTTGAAAGAAACAGGGCGATATTTAAAGAATTAGCAAATGATTGGTATGTGGTTTTCCCTGATGGAAATTATATGCCAGAAGACTCAAATGACACCCATGTCATGGTTTCTCCCAACATCGAAGGCGAGTTTAGCTCAATCCAAACATTAAGTAGAGCACAGCTTAATCCGATTGGGGATATGTTGCTCAAATTTATAAAGGGTGCAGGACCGGAAGGTCTAGCTGGATATAACGTAGGAACCGATTTTACCCGCCCTACACCTCAAAGTTGGGCAAACCTACACATTCATATGATTGAGCGAGGAGAGCTTGATTATCAGGAAGTTGAAAGCATGAGACATTTACCTAAAAAACTGCGAGAGCCAGCTGCACAGCATATTTCTTCGGTAGCTAAGTTCGTAATAAAAAACTATAAAGGTACAGGAATTGAAAGATTAGTAGAACCCATTGAAGGACCTTTCAACGGATTTCCTATAGCGGGTTCTATTGTTGAGCTAAGGCCTAACATTTCTGGAACAGAACTTATAACCATTCTTAAACACATAGATGGCTTTTACTCTGATTTACATAGGAAAATTTTCACAGCTTTTACAAACAATTATGACGAAGTTAAAATCGCTCACGGTGTCGTTCAATATGATTTGAGAAGCCCAGAAGAAATTATCAGCCGCCTACAGTTACTAAACGTAGAAATTGGACTTAATGAAGATCTAGGAGATATTGTAAAGTTTTTAACAAGACTGGCTAGAACTGTCCATAAACCAGACCTCGCTCATACTCTAAAAAGTTGGAAGGAGTATGTGGCGACAAGAGATGAAAATGTAGACCCAATCGATAACGGTCTGAAAGTATTAGCTCCACCTTCCTATTCGATAGCTTTGACTCATAGAAAAGGAAAGAGTTATATGGTATTTGGGATTCATATTCTTAGTGAAGCTGGAGCGCATGATATCTTAGGAACACTTACACCTCGGGTGTATAAAGTGGGTGAGTCTTTCACCAAAAGACGAGCTCGAGGGAGGGTTTTAGCAAATAAAATTGAAAGTCTATTCTCAGACACCTCCGATGAAGTTGGTCAATGACCCGACGTGTCCCATTCTTGACTTACCTCTGGGAATTTGCCTAACTTTTGTTTAAAAATCGTCTTTATTTTCTCGAGCTGTTCATTTGTCTTAGCTTCGAATCTAAGAACCAGGGTTGGGGTGTTGGAAGATGCCCTAACCAACCCCCATCCGCCATCAATATATACTCTTGCCCCATTAATGTCGACAACTTTATAGCCCTCATCTTTAAACTCTTTTGTGATGGCCTCCACTACCCTATATTTATCTTCATCAGTAGTTTTAACCTGAATTGTTGGAGTTGACGTGTAATACGGAGTGCCCTCTACTATTTGCGACAGAGGCTTATTCTGTTTCGACAAGTACTCAAGCATTTTAAAAGACGCAAATAATCCGTCATCAAATCCATAATAATCATCAACAAAAAAAATGTGCCCGCTCATTTCACCAGCCATAGCGGCACCCTCTTCCACTAATTTTGCTTTAATATATGAATGACCACTTTTCCACATAATAGGCTTTCCGCCATGCTTCGTAATGTCCTCTGGCAAAGCTTCTGATACCTTAACGTCAAAAACAATTTTTGCTCCAGGATTTTTTAGTAATACTAGTCGGGAAAGAAGTATGATGTACCTATCGGGCCAGACAGTATCTCCTTTTTCATCGACCATCCCCAGCCTATCTCCATCGCCATCAAACGCAAAACCAAAGTCGCATTTATTTACCACCGTTTGTTTTCCTGTATCTTCCATCATCTGAGTTCCGTCTGGGTTTGGCGTATAATTAGGATAGGCGGGGTCAACGTTAGTGAAATGTTCGACAACATCCTGTCCTGCTTTTTTTAGAGCTTTTACATAGATTGGTCCAGCTGTACCATTTCCTGTATTTACAAGAATTTTGAATTTTTTAGTAATATTTGCTCGAGAAAGCAAGTCTTTGATATATTGATCTACAACGTTTTCCTTTCGTACGGTCCCAGAAATTTTAGGAGTCACAAAATCTTCCTTAACAATCGTATCGTATAATTCTTGAAGATCTGCCGTGAGTAATGTATAGGATAAATCAGATCCAAGCTTCACACCATTCCATCCAACTGGATTATGACTAGCAGTTACGACAACTAAACCTTTCACATTTAAATGGTGCTGCGCCCAATAACCTATTGGAGTCGTTACTGTCCCTATATCAATGACGTTTAGCCCTGACTCAACTAAGCCCTTAATGACATTTGCATGAAAACTTTCAGAGGTACCTCTAGCGTCATGACCCACAACTACCTCTTCTATGTTTCTATTAATAAGGAACTTACCGAATCCTCTGCCAATATAGTATATGGAATTATCATTCAATTCATCATCGCTCTCTCGACCACGAATATCGTACTCACGAAACATCGTCCTTTTAAGTACTGGCATG
>CAYISZ010000017.1:0-16372 GCA_964366455.1 uncultured Gammaproteobacteria bacterium | reverse complement strand
CACAGCTAACAATGAGAGTCAGACATTTCGGAGGAATCGTTATCTCGGACGTTACCCAAGGTTTGCCACGCGTTGAAGAGTTATTTGAGGCAAGAACACCAAAGGTTATCTCACCAATAGTTGAGGTAAGCGGAAAGGTCTCTGTCACAGAAGACCTAGGCAAAGACGTATACATCGTCAAGGTTGTATCAACCGACGAAAATGCACAGGAGCAAGAGTTTATGATTCCTATGTCTCAGCAGCTGAAGGTAGCTGACGGCGATCTGGTAACCAGAGGAACAGCTCTTTCTGAAGGATATCTAGATATCAGCGACATTCTCTCAATCAAGGGCCTACACAGCGCTCAGGGATATCTACTTGATGAAATTCAGAAGGTTTACGAATCCCAAGGTATCGCAATTCACGATAAGCACTTCGAAGTCATCATCAAAAAGATGAGCGAGAAGATAATTATCGAGGACGAAGGTGACACAGAGTTCATCAAGGACGAAGTTGTGTCCAGAATTAGATTTGAAGAAGAGAACAAGAAAATTTTGGCTCAAGGAGCGAAACCTGCTGTCGGAAGAGTTTCCATTCTTGGAATCACTAAAGCTGCGATTCATACAGACTCATGGTTGTCGTCTGCATCGTTTGAACAAACAACGGGGGTTTTGAGCTCTGCAGCAATCAAAGGGCAGGTAGATTACTTGTTAGGTTTGAAGGAAAATGTTATAATTGGAAGATTAATCCCGGTCAACGAGGAGCTTATTAATAAATATTACGCAAGATTTTTAAGTAAATATGCCAACAATCAACCAGCTGATCAAGCACAAGAGGAAAAGACGAGTTAAGAAATCTCGTGCTGCTGCTTTGAAGTCAAACTTCAACTCTCTAGAGCGAAGATACAAAACGTCAAACTCCCCTCAAAAGCGTGGTGTCTGTACAGTAGTAAGAACCATGACCCCAAAGAAACCAAACTCAGCCTTGAGAAAGGTTGCTCGTGTACGTCTATCTAACAAGATGGAGGTTACAGCATACATTCAGGGAATTGGTCACAATCTTGCAGAGCACTCAATCGTTTTGGTCCGTGGAGGAAGAGTAAAAGATCTTCCAGGTGTGAAGTACCACATTGTCCGAGGCAAGTTCGATACAAGCGGAGTTGATGGGCGAAAGACTTCACGTTCTAAGTACGGAACAAAGTTGGAGAAAAACGCGTAATTTAAACTACAAATATGCCACGAGGAAATTATAAGAAACAAACAATTCGCCCAGACTCAATATATAAGAGTCCAGAGGTTACAAAGCTTGTGAACTATGTGATGCTTGATGGAAAAAAGAGCGTTGCGCTAAAGATAGTTCATGAAGTGTTTGCGCGTTTCGTTGCTGATAAAAAAGATCCAGTTCAAATTCTTCATCAGGCAGTTACCAACGTTGCTCCTAATTTTGAGGTTAAGCCACGAAGACTTGGAGGAGCGTCATACTTAGTTCCGGTTGAGGTTAGAAGAACACGTAAATTATTCTTAGCACTTAACTGGATTATAGATGCGGCCCAAACTCGATCCAATAAAGAGTTCAAAACATTTGCAAACAAGCTTCATGTAGAATTATCTGAGGCAGCGCAAAATACAGGTAACGCAGTGAATAAGAAGATTCAGACAGAGAAGCTAGCAGATGCAAATAAGGCATTCGCACACCTCAAGTGGTAACCCCTCATAGAGCGTGAAACTTAGAGCGTAGAACTTGTAGTTGAAGAAGTTCTAAGTTCTAAGTTCTAAGTTCTAAATTATTAAGAACTAAGAACTAACAATTAAGAAATAAATATATGGCACAGAACAGCTTAATTACAAAAGATAGAAACGTTGCATTAGACAAAATCCGAAACGTCGGTATCATTGCGCACATCGACTCTGGAAAGACCACGACCACAGAGAGAATACTTTTCTACACAGGAAGATCCTACAAAATCGGTGACATTGATGACGGAGATACGCAGATGGACTGGATGCCTCAGGAACGAGAACGAGGAATTACTATTGTGTCAGCTGCTACTACAACTTTCTGGGGAGATGTTCGAATCAACATAATTGATACTCCAGGCCACGTTGACTTCACCGCTGAGGTAGAACGATCACTACGGGTACTTGATGGAGGTGTAATTGTGTTTGATGCTGAAGAAGGCGTGCAGAGTCAGTCCGAAACGGTATGGCGCCAGGCGGATAAGTACAAAGTTCCACGAATTTGTTTCATCAATAAGATGGATAAGCTTGGAGCTAATTTTGAAGGTACAACAGCAGAGATTGAAGATCGTCTAGGAGCAAATCCCGTCGTTATGGTTTACCCAATTGGAAAAGAAGATACCTTTACAGGAGTTATAGATCTTCTGACTCGGAAGGCAATGATCTGGGACAAGGATCCACAAGGCGTAGAGTACACGATAACGGACGTACCGGAGGACCACAAAGACTTGGTCGAGAAGTGGAGAGCAAAGTTAATTGAGAAGGTCGCCGAGACAGACGACGCCCTTCTTGATAAGTTTTTAAACGGAACAGAGATAAGTGTTGATGAGGTTAAAAAAGCCCTGCGAAAATCAGTAATCGGATACAAATTAATTCCAGTCTACTGTGGAACTTCGCTTCGAAATAAGGGAGTCCAGCCCGTTCTTGACGCAATCGTTGACTATCTCCCATCTCCAATGGACCTAGGGCAGGTAGAAGGTATTAATCCAAAAACCGAAGAGAAGGAGATTCGTAAGCTCACATCAGACGAGAAGTTTTCGGCCTTAGCCTTCAAAATTCAGCTTGACCCTCATGTTGGAAAAATAACCTATGCACGAATTTACTCAGGAACATTGACCGCGGGTGAGGCTGTTTATGATGTAAACAAAGGTAAGCAGGAAAGAGTTAGCCGACTGATGTTGATGCATGCCAATCAAAGAGAAGAAATTGACAAAGCTTATTCAGGAGAAATTGTAGCTTTAGTTGGACCTAAAGAAGTTGTAACAGGAGACACTCTTACGCAAAAGGACAGCCCAATCCTACTTGAGAAGATTACCTTTGCTGAGCCGGTTATTTCATTGGCAATTGAACCTAAGACTAAAGCAGATCAGGAAAAACTTGCATTCGCTCTTCAAAGACTCTCTGATGAGGATCCAACCTTTAGAGTTAAGATTAATCACGAGACAGGGCAGACCATTATGTCTGGAATGGGAGAACTTCATCTTGAGATTCTTGTAGATAGAATGAGAACCGAGATGGGAATGGATGCGAATGTTGGTAAGCCTCAGGTTGCGTACAAAGAGACAATCTCAAAGGAAGCAGATGCCGAGGCAAAGTACATTAAGCAAAGTGGAGGACGTGGTCAGTATGGTCATTGTTTGATTCGATTGATGCCATTAGGTCGAGGAGAGGGATTCAAGTTCATTAATGCAATCAAGGGAGGATCCATTCCTGCCGAATATATTCCGCCTATTGAAAAGGGTGTAATTGAGGCGATGGAAAAAGGAGTGCTTTTGGGATACCCAATGGTCGATCTTCAGGTTACGCTTTACGACGGAAGTTATCATGACGTCGATTCATCTGACATTGCGTTTAAAATTGCAGGATCAATGGCGCTACAAGATGGAGCTAAAAAAGCAGGAATTTCTCTACTTGAGCCAATCATGAAGATGGAAGTAACGGTGCCAGATGAGTTTATGGGAACAGTTATAGGAGACCTCTCAAGTAAAAGAGGTAAGATTTTGGGTACAGATAAAAAAGGAAAGGCTACTGTCATTAAAGCTTACGCACCACTTGCAGAGCTTTCAGGATACGTAACCACGCTTCGATCCTTAACCGAGGGTCGAGGAATTCCTTACATGGAGCCATCACACTACGAAGAGGTTCCACAGAATGTGGTTCGAGCAATGCAGGAAAAGTAAACTAGTAATTTCAAATATCAAAATCCCAATAATCAAACAAAGTTCAAAATCTTAAATTCAAATATTTAGACTTTAGATTTTATTTGATATTTGAGCTTTGAAATTTGGATTTATGAAATATCTTATCTTCTCCGATACTCATCTAACTCCAAAATTTGAACCTAAAAAGTTTGAAGTACTTAAGAGCGCGATTGAGCAGGTAGATCGAGTAATTATAAACGGGGATTTTTGGGAAGGAATGGCATATAGTTTTAATGATTTTGTCACATCTACTTGGGCTAAGGAATTATTCCCTCTTTTAAAAAAGAAGCAAGCAATCTACTTGTTTGGTAATCACGATAAGGAGAGTCTCGCAGACTCTCGTACGAATTTATTTTCTGGCAGACAGATGAAGCAGTATAACTTTAAGTCAGGAAAAAATACGTATTTTGTTGAGCATGGTGACCTGCTTCTTCATCTTCCCGAGCTTCCAGCATTCTCTCGAGTGATATTGGAAAGTGTAGAAAATATAATATTTAAAATCTTGGGCAAGACCTTTATAAGATTTGCGTATTCGAGATTCAATAACCATATCAAGAATAAAATAACTGGCCGGTTTAAAGAGAACGAATTTTTGGTAACAGGGCACACGCATTTTGCAGAGATTGATACTGATAGCCGCTACATAAATAGCGGATTTAATAACTATGGAATTGCTCAATATTTATTTATTGAGGGCGGCAAAGTAACTGCGGTCGAGAAGAGATATTGATCCCTTGACTTAGTGAACATTCGTTCACTATACTAATCTGCATGAGTGACTCTACTTATTTTCCGTGGGCTCCTATTAATTCTTGGTCAAATGTGATCCTTCATATGGATGCCGATGCCTTTTTTGCATCTGTTATGCAGTCGGCCTATCCATCACTTCGTGGTAAGCCGGTAATTGTCGGTCGAGAACGAGGCTTAGCAACAGCCTTCTCGTACGAGGCTAAGGCAACCGGTGTTAAAAGGGGAATGCTGAGTCACGAAATTAAGCGACTATGCCCCAATGCCATCTTTGTGGACTCGGACTTTGGGCTATTTCAGCTCTACTCGAAGAAGATGTTCGATATAGCTCGACAGTACTCTCCGGAGATGGAGATTTACTCAATGGACGAGGGATTTTTGGATATCAAAGGCATGCGTAGACCGCTAGGGCTAGGGTACCTTGAGATTGGAGCCACTATACAGCGAAAAGTACGTGCTGAGCTGAGTATATCAATCTCGGTCGGAATATCTCTCACCAAGTCACTGGCGAAGCTAGCGTCGGCCTACCGCAAGCCTGAGGGTATCACCATGGTCCCAGGTCGTAGGATACCTGAATTTCTGAGCAAAGTGCCCATTAGTGACGTTTGGGGTATAGGTCACCAGACCACATCCTACCTCACCAAGCTAGGTATAAAGACTGCACTGGACTTTGCCAACAAACCAGAGAGCTTCTTTTTGGATGGGCGCCTTGCAAAGCCTTACAGAGAAATTTGGCATGAGCTCAGAGGGCAAAAAATATACACCATAAATACCTCCGAGAAGGAGAGCTATAACACAATTTCAAGGACAGCAACCTTTTCTCCTGCTACAAATGACAAACAACTTCTCCTATCTAAAACCATCCACCACATAGAGGATGCTTTTGAAAAAGCTAGAAGTCTGCGTTACGTAGTGGGAAAAGTTCATATATTTTTAAAGACACAGCGTTTTGCGTACCACACAACAGAAGTATCTCTGTACCAAAAGACCAACCTTCCGCTACTAATAAGGGATGAGCTTATTGCTGGATTTTCACGGATTTATAAAGAAGGGGTTGTTTACCGTGCGGCTGGGTGCTCGATCTCCGATCTGCAGGATAGTAACGCTGTTCAACAGGGATTGTTTGATGTTGGTGGTGAAAAGGAAGATAAGCTTAAGAAAATTTATGATCTGGTCGCTTCGGAAAAAGTGGACTTTGGAAGTAAACTTCTGGACAAGGACAGGATGATCAAAAAGAAACCAGAGCGTATGCTAAAGATTCCCTTCTATGAAATTTGAAGTTTAAAATTCGAAATTTAAAATCAATTTGAAATGATTAAAAATTAAAACATTAGACCTTGAATTCAAATTAAAAAATTCAAATTTCAAATTAAGTCTTAGTTTCTTAGAATTTTGGTCAATGGACATTTGAGGTGGTCATGTTTCTTTGCGAAACAGTAAGTTCTGCCGTAGGCAATTAAGCGATTTGTGAAATTAAACCACTCTTCCTGAGGTAGTAGCTTCATAAGATCATCCTCAATCTTTACAGGATTTGATTCTTTAGTAAGGCCGAACAATCGAGTGAGTCTTATTACGTGCGTATCGACAGCTATGCCAACAATAACACCATGTGCATTTCCAAGTACTACATTGGCAGTTTTTCTAGCCACACCGGGAATTCGAAGCATCTCGCTCATTGTTTTGGGAATCTTTCCTTTAAATTCACTCTGCACCATCTTAGCTGCGGCTAATATATTTTTTGTCTTAGCTTTGTAGAATCCAGTAGAGTAGATGTCCTTTTCAAACTCTTCGGGTTTTGTTTTCACGTAGTCAGAAAGAGTTCTGTACTTATTAAATAACTTCACGGTAACCTCATTAACCTTTTTGTCTGTGCATTGGGCTGATAGTATAACCGCAACCAACAACTCCCAAGGATTCGAGTAATTCAGGGCACATTTGGCATCTGGAAATAACTTTGCTAGTTCCTTGTTGATGAGAGTAGCTAACCGCTTTTTCTTTTCCATGCATGAATATTACCATTACATGAGTCCTTTTTCCTTCATGCTTGTGAAGCCTTTTTCGCAGACTACGACATGATCGAGAACCTCAATGTCCATAATCTTGCCAGCATTTTGAAGTTTTTTGGTAACAAGCACATCAGCTTCAGAGGGAGTAGAGTCTCCGGATGGGTGATTGTGGCTAAGAATAATATGCGCACATAAGTTGCGAACTGCAGGTTCAAAAACCTCACGTGGGTGTACGATACTTGCGTTTAGAGAGCCGAGCGAGATGAGTTCTTTTTTGATAATGCTGTTTCTGGTATCTAGGTAGTACACGTAGAAATGTTCTTTTTTACTTGTGTGCGTGGGAAGCATATCCTTCCAGATGTCGGCTGGCGAGAGTATATCCTTAGTTTCATAAATATCATTCAATCTTTTACGAAGCTCGATTACAGCTAAAATCTGGGCAGTTTTTGTTTGTCCGATTCCCTTAGTCTCTTCAAGATTTTTAAATAGAGAAGTAGGATCGGAGTCACGAAGAATTTTTACAATTCTTCTAGCGAGCGCCAAAACATTTTCTCCCTTCCTCCCTGTACCTAAAATGATTGCAAAAAGCTCATCCGTCTTAAGACGACTCGCGCTTCCGTACCTCAGAAGTTTCTCTCGAGGTCTATCAACACTGGGTAGATCTTTAATTTTGATATCTTGTAGCTCGAAGCTTGTAGCTTATAACCCAAGAAAACTTGAGCTACAGGCTACAAGTTACAGGTTTTGAGAGCACTTGTCAGTCGCTTATATGCTACAAAATGGGTGGTTTAGAGAGAGTAGACGCTAAGTTTATGGAATATGCCAATACAACGTAACAAGGCCATTTTTATGATCAATTACAATTCCTTTTCCAAGTGAGCCATTATAGCTACATGTGGCAGATGTGGTATACGCTTCTCCCGATTCCATCGCTCTAATAGGAGTATTCATAGGCGCCGCCATATCTATCCCGGTATGCGTGCCCAGAAAATAGACTTCTCCGTACCAAGTTGTGACGTTGCCTGAATATCCAGGAATAGGTTGTTGATAGGATCCGTTTTCCAAATACGACTGCGGATTGACTCTATTTCCAACCACGCGACCGCCTTCTACCTTAGCATCGGTGTAAACCTCAAGATGTAGATGTGGACCTGTGGAACAGCCTGTAGATCCGACTCCGGCTATAACATCGCCCTTGTTAACTGGCCCAATTTTTTCTCCCACATTTCCAAGAGCTGAGTTAATCGATGTGGCGTCAGCTCTCAAATGAGCTAACAGAAGTTGAAACTTTGCCTCATCATTTTGGGTTGTGATAAGAAGTTCCTGCTTCTGCTCCTTTTGAGCGTCTAGAGCAGACTTCTGATTTTCTAGTGCAGCCTCAAGCTCAGCTAACTCCTTTTGTTTCTCCTCGCGCAGGTTTTTCTGTTGTTCAAAATTTAGTTTTGCTTGCTGTACTTGGAAGGCAAGCTTTCTGTCGTTCTCTTCAGCAACCTTAGCGTACTTAAGACGATTGAACATGGTAGATGCCGTATCAGGGTCTATAAAGATTGAGAATAACGGAACTTCACGACGTTTGTAGCCTTCAATTATTTTTTCAAGTAGTAATTTACTAATATGATCGAGTGATGAGTTTAGCGTAACAATACGTCCTTTAAGATTTTCAATTTCATTTGCTGTCTGTTCTATTTTTCTTTCAGCATCTTGTATACGGAGTTCCGTTAGATAAATCTGCGTGTCCATAAAATCAATTTGCGATGAGAGAGTTTTTTTTTGATCACGTGTGCTAGCCAATTTCTGCTCGGTTTCATTTATTAGTTTGTTACATTCTTCTTTGCTAATGCCACTACAACTTTGAGCTTTTGAGATGGCTACTCCAGTAGCAAGAAGTAGAAAGGTTAGGGTTAGAAAAGCAAGAATGCGTCTCATTTAGAAATTAAGAACTAAAAACTAAGAACTAAAAACTATTTAATGTACTTTGACGTGGATAGATAGTTTCCAAAGTATCCTATGCCGATACCAGCCAACACAGTTAATACATAGGATAGAAGAATAAATAGGGGGCTAGGGGGCCAGACAAATAGACCGTAGGAGCCTAATCCTACAAACTGAAGATCGGGGATACCTGAAAGATAGGAGCTAAAAAATGGCTGGAGTATGAAGAAAATTGAGTAGTAGATTGTAAAGGCTATGCTTCCGCTAGCGAAACCAAAGAACATTCCTTCTTTAAGAAATGGCCATCTCACGTACGAGTGTGATGCTCCCAGAAGGCGGAGCAGTTCAATTTCTTCTTTTTTTAGAGCTATCTTGAATGCTGTAGTGGTCATAAGAACTATGAAAACAACAACCACTAAGAATGCGAGAATAAAGACAGAGACGCGCCGAAGCATCGTAGTTAATGACAAAAGTTTATCGATAACATCTCGTTGGTAGACGACCTCGTCAACGCCAGTTAATTTATTCAGTTGATCGGCAATCTGAGGCAGATCAGAGACTTTTTTCGCGTAAATCTCAAGTGATGCTGGTAGAATGTCGGCACTGACCATCTCTAAAAGGAGAGGATTATTCTTGTTCAGGCTCTTATAGATTTTCAAAGCGTCTTGCTTGGATGTGTACTTTACCTCAGCAACCTTGCCTGAATCTACCAGTTGTTGTCTTATAGATCCAATAGAACTTTCTTTTGTTTCATTTTCGAAGTAGACGGTAACCTGTGGTTTAGTTTCTACATACGAAAGAATTCCATTAAAAAATGTTGTCATTCCAAATAGAAAAACTGCAAGGAATAGAGTGAAGAACAGAATCAAAAATGAGGCGAATGACTGGTAGGGAGTTCTTTTAATTGAGGTAAAAATTTCGTTCATAGGTCATAACCTCCTTTTTTAATATCTTTCTTGAGCTCTCCATCTTTCATAACAAAGACTCGCTTTCTCATGCTATTAACAATATCACTATTGTGAGTGGCAAATAGTATGGTTTTTTTACCTTCAAGTTTTTTAAATATTTTCATAATTTCCCATGAGGTTTTTGGATCTAGATTTCCTGTGGGCTCATCGGCTACTATAATGTCGCGATTTCCAACAATAGCGCGTGCAATTGCAATTCGTTGAAGTTCTCCTGCAGACATCTGGGCAGGGAAGGCTTGTTCTTTATGTTTGAGACTAACCAATTCTAAAGCTTGCTGTACCTCTGACTCAATCTGAGAGCGGGACACCGACTGAATGCGAAGACTCATAGCGATGTTCTCGAAAACGTTTTTGTCCGGAAGAATTTTAAAGTCCTGAAAAACAACACCCATCATCCTGCGAAGGTCCTCAGTTTGATTAAACTCAGGTGAGGTAATTTCCATATTGTTCACAAGTATAGTGCCAGCGGAGGGAATGAGTTGTCTTAAGATAAGCTTGAGAATTGTTGTTTTACCTGCACCTGACGGTCCAACCAAGAATACAAACTCATTTTCCTTAATCTCGAAGGTGATGTCCCGCAGAGCAGCGTTTCCCATAGGAAACTGCATTGAGACATTTTGAAAACTAATCATATTACATTCATTATAATGAATAAACTACATAGAGTATTGAGAACATTTGTCGGTTAATGGGTTAACACGTTAACGCGTTTGTTGCTTATAAACCCGTTAACTCATGAACTCGTTAACGGTCCAATTTAGAATATTGATTTATTGAAGTTCTATGAACCCGACATCCATGAGCCATCCAGCGGTCTGACTTGAGAAAGTCTCTCCCTGAACCTTGACTTTTTTACCCACAAATTTAGACAAGTCCACAATGCTTGAAGTTAGATATACATTTTGTGATTTACCTCCGGGTCTTTCAAGGTGATAGCTGCCTTCACCATCGATGCCGCCTTCTTTTAATATTCCCGTTGCTGAGTCTGGAAAGCTTTTTGAATTTTTGATGCCGGAAGATTTTGCGGTTTCGACAGATTGTGATGGCGTATCTGATTTAGCAGAGGTCTTTGTAGAGAGGAACCAACCCGAAAATCCTCCGATAAGTCCCGATGCTGCTAGTATAACGATTGCAAGCCAAACTGGAAGAACCGACGGGGTATTAGTTTGAAGTGGGCGAACTGTTGGGGTCTTAGGATCCATGGATACATGGTAGCAAAACCAATTTCAAATGTCAAAATCCCAATGTCAAATAAAGTTTAAAATCCAAAATCTGAATTCGAACTTGGTGCTTTGTATTTTGTTTGATATTTGAGCTTTGGATTTTGAATTTACTTCCGCTTGTCGGACTTGAGCCATGCTTCAATGAAGCCGTCCAAATCCCCATCAAGAACCGTTTCTGCCTGAGAGGTTTCGTAATCAGTACGCAGATCTTTAACCATTTTGTAGGGGTGTAGAACGTATGAGCGAATTTGACGACCAAAGCTGGCAATCTTTTCTCCCTTAAGTCCTTCGATTGTTTTTTGCTTTCGTTCCTCCTCAATCTGCCAAAGCTTAGCTCGTAGAAGTTTGAGTGCAATTTCTCGATTTTGCATCTGTTGTCTTTCGGTTTGTGCTGTGATGGTTACGCCCGAAGGTATATGGATCAAGCGGACTGCCGTGGCAACCTTGTTAACATTCTGACCACCATGTCCTCCAGCTCTAAAAAAAGCCCAATCGAGTTCATCATCCCTAATCTCAATACTTTGATCTTCAATAAGCGGTAGCACTTCAACCAAGGCAAACGAGGTTTGACGAAGTTTGTCGGCGTTAAACGGTGACTGCCTCACAAGTCTATGTGCTCCCGCCTCACCACGTAAATATCCGTATACGTATTGCCCAGACACATTTAAAGTTATGCTTTTTATACCTGCCTCTTCACCTGCTACACGATCAATTTCCTCCCAGTGCCATCCTTTTAGTTCGAAGTAGCGTGTATACATCCGAAAAAGCATACTTGCCCAGTCCATTGCCTCTGTGCCTCCTTGACCAGAGTGTATGGAGAATACTGCATCCGCTTTGTCGTAATCGCCAGATAAAAAAAGAAGAGTCTCGTAAGTTTTTAGAAGTTTCTTAGCATCGTCAAATTGCTTTTCCTCTTGAAGTAGTTGAAGCATCTCCAAGTCTTCTAGTTCTTTTTTTAAAACGGCAATTTCCTTAGAAATTTTTCCTGCTTTTTCAGAGTCCTTCCAAAAATCAGAATCGTAAGTCTGCTTTTCCAATAGTTCAAGATCAGACTTACGTTTAGGTAGGTTGGCCTTTTCCAACACGTTTTGTATGCGTCTCTCTAGTTCTTCGTCCATGCATCAATTATATCGTAACAATAGGCCGAAAACTCTGAGAGTGGCGTATAATAATGGAATGAAACTTGGACAAATAGTTCTAGAAAAACTAGTCGATGGTCGTAAAATAGTCATTCGTCATATGGACAAGGACGATGCTGAGCCTATGCGAACTTACATCAATAAGTTATCAAAAGAGCAGACGTTTATAACTTATCAAGGGGAGGAAGTGACAGTTGAGGAAGAACGCGAACACGTCGAAGGAGCTATAAAAAAAATGGAGAAGGGGACCATGGTCAAACTCCTTCTTGTAGTTGATGGATTGGTTGCTGGAATCGCAGAGTCAAGTCTTGGAATTCGTACTCATTCCCATGTCGGAGGACTTGGACTATCATTGGACTCTTCAGTTAGAGGACAAGGACTAGGTAGACTTTTGCTTGAAACTACTATTAGCGAAGCAAAGAAAGAACTGAAAGGACTGAGAATGATCGAATTAACAGTCTTTAATAAAAACGCCATAGCAATAAAGCTGTATAAAAGCGTTGGCTTCAAAGAAGTAGCGCGTATTCCTGAAAAGATTTTTTATAAAGGCGAGTACGTTGATGAAGTCGTAATGATGTTGAAAGCGTGAGAAGGTTTATTTATTTTTTCAGACATCTACCAAACGAACAAAAATAATTGGCGCCTCCAATTTTTGGGCACGGGCAATAATCAGCACATCTTACACTACCAACCCCACCAAAAGGCAAATCTCCACAATTTTTATTTACTTTCACTGGAACTGTTGAGGCTGTTTTTTTATAAGGTCTAATTGGTGGTCTTGGTGAATCTGCTCTACTTTTAAATCCACCAGTACCATTAATAACCAAAAAAATAGCTAACCCCAAGGCAAGTAGCAGCCCAAATATAGCTGTGAAAGTTTTTACAGGAGTACTATGGTGTGAATATTCCACGTCTTAATAAGGTTACAATAAATATTTTAGTCGAGTATTCCTTGTGGTTATTTAAAATCTGCGCCAAGAATAATGATTACGTCTGAGGTGTCTTCTGCGTCAAGCTCTTCAATCTTCGGAGCTTTTACGGTGCCATCAAGCGCTTTGGTAAGCTCGTCCTCTACATCGGTAAACTCAGCTTTGATTTGGTAGACCGTTGTTTCGTACTCATAGTTATCAGCGTTTGCCGTAACGATTTCTTTAAAACCGCCGTCAGAGAGTAGTTCTTTGGCAGTGCTTGCAATTCCTACCTCACCCGATCCGTTTAGAATCTTTACCCTTATTGTTTCTTTGTCATAGCTTGGCGTTGGAGTTGGGGCTATTGTAGGAACATCAGTTGGTGTAGGTTTCGCAACTGCAAATGGGTTGGAAGTCGAGGGCATCGCTGGGAGTTTCATTGACGAAAAGTTAGAACGAGAAATTAGGAAAAATGCTCCAAACGAAAGTCCAAATGCCACTAAAAAGATAACAAGCTCTTTGCTGAAAGAAGGTATCTTCGGCATAGAAAACGACGGCAATCCTTTAGACATGGTTTTTGGTGCTTTTTTAAGAAGCTGGAAGTCCTTGTTCTCTTGTAAAAGAATAAATGCGCCGAAACACACATCAAAGGTAAGAATAGGAAATGCGGTGCCTGTTGGGATTACTAAGGACTTAAGGTAGGCGTCGTAAAAATTTGGAATAATTCTTTTTAGAGGATTGGTCCAAGCCCCTACAGCCTTTGTAAAGGTGTCCTGTCTGACGCTGTCGGATGCATTTCCAGACAAAATAATTCTGTTTAGTTTATTTCCTTGTTCTGCAAACTCGTCTGTTTTGGTCTTAAGAATTTCCTCTAGCTTGGTACCTTCCTCAATTTTTGAAGTCCAATGTGATTCAGAGGAGAGTCCGCCAGAATCATATAGGTACCCACTCAAATCAGAGCCACTGTAGGAAACGTACCAAATGTTTTCCTTTTTTTCTTGGCGAAGAGTTTTTTCAAATAATTTGAAGACCGCCAATGTTTCCGGGACTATATTAACTACCTTAAGATTTAAGAGTGAAAGAGACTCATTAAATGAGTCAAACACACCACCATCAACAGCATAAAACGATACCTGTTTTTGATTGGCAACTTCCTTCACGAAGTAGTTGGAATAGCTATTATCTAGACTTATCTGAAGTGCTGAGCGAGCCTTGTCATAAACAAACGAGTTAACTGCGGAGGACGCAATGTCGGCAGAAACTTCAACCTTAAGAAATGAAAATGATTCCTGAGGAAGAATTAGAACAACGTCTCGGTCAGAAAGTGCGTTTGCGTGAGTTACCCCTTCTTTAATTGCAGAGGCGAGCACATCTACGTTTGCGACCCGACCTTGATCAAGAAGATTGGTCTCGTGCTTCTTTTCGAAGGTGGTGACTTCAAACTGTCCCAGAAGCGATTTTTTTAGTGCCAGAATCTTAATCTGATTAGATTCTATATGGATGTATATCATAATGACCTGGTTTAATTATACTCCCTCATAATTTCAAATGTCAAAATCCCAATAATCAAATAAAGTCCAAAATCATAAATTCAAATATACGGTCTTTGTACTTTAGATTTTCTTTGACATTTGAGCTTTGAAATTTGGTATTAATTTGTGATTAAAATCATAAATTAATGGTGGTACAATGTGGCGATGATAAACGTAGCTGACGAGATAAAGAAGAAAGTTGACATTGTGCAGGTAATAAGTTCCTACATTACTGTAAAAAAAGCGGGGCGTAATTTCAAGGCTAATTGCCCGTTTCATAAAGAAAAATCTCCGTCTTTTTTCATCTCTCCAGATCGTCAAATCTGGCACTGTTTTGGCAGCTGTAATGAGGGGGGAGACGTAATAAGCTTCGTGATGAAGATGGAAAATCTTACTTTTTTGGAAGCTGCGCAGGAGCTTTCGAAGCGTTACGGACTTAACATTTCATTTGCGCAGGTAGACGATGCTGGACTTAAGGTAAAGGACAGATCTTATTCATTGAATAAACTAGCGGCGGATTATTATCAATATATTCTTGAAAGTACCGAAACAGGCAAAGCTGCGCGCGACTACCTTAAAGACAGAGGAATAAAAAAGGAAATAGCGCAAACATTTCAATTAGGCTATGCACCCGCATCGTGGGACTCGTTGATGAAGTATCTGCTTAAAAAAAAGTTCACAGCCGAGGAATTGGAGCGGGTTGGGTTGACAGTGCAATCTTCAAAGTCGGCAGGATACGACCGCTTTCGAGGTAGACTCGTATTCCCAATAAAAGATTCGAGGGGCAATATAATTGCTTTTTCTGGGAGAGTGCTGAAGGAAGATAAAGACAATCCTGGCTCCAAGTACATAAATACTCCAGAAACCAGCATCTATCATAAACGAGAGTCTCTCTATGGTATTTACTCAGCCAGAGATAGCATTAAAAAAGAGGGATTTGTGATTTTGGTTGAGGGTGAATTTGATGTTATCACCCCGTTTCAATACGGAATAGAAAATGTTGTTGCGGTTAAGGGATCTGCGATTACAAGCGACCAGTTAATGTTGCTTAAGCGATACTGCACAAGACTTGTGTTCGCACTTGACGCCGATGCAACGGGAGAGGAGGCGGTAAAACGCGGTACCGATGAGGCAGAGAAGCTAGATTTTGAGATAGAGGTTATGGTTCTTGACTTTGCAAAGGATCCTGATGAGGCCGTGCGTAAAGACTTAACTAAATTTAAGAAAGCCCTAGCTAATCGGGTTCCGGTCTATGATTTTCTTCTATCTTCACTTCTTCGCAAGTATTCTGCGGAGGATCCTTTTGGGAAAAAAATGATTGCTGATGAGATGGGTAGCTTCATTGCAAAAATTCAAAATCCCATTGTTCAGTCCCATTACATCAAAAAAACCGCCGATGCGCTTTCTGTAAGCGAATCAAGTATTCAAAGGTCGCTCTACAGCAGCAAAAAGAAGTTTGTTCAGCCAAGGTATGCTTCAAAGGCGCAAACAACGGTAGCCAAAACACCAAGAGAAATCATTATTCAAAAGTACATAATTGGACTGTTGTTTCAGAAAAACGAAGGGGAAAAGTTGTTTGAGTTGATTCGTGAATTTGATCCTGAAGTTTTCACAATCCCTTCTTATAAACTACTTTTCAACGAGTTTATTTCTTTCAGAAAGAAGCACCCAGCGCGATCAGTTGAAGAGTTTAGTAAGCAACTGCCGGCAGAATTAGTGCCGGTTTTTAATGAACTTTACCTCTTTGCATCCTATGAGGAAGATTCTGGGAGCGCAAACTTCACCAAAACTGTGTACGAACTACAGAGAAATATGTATAAGCGTACGATTGCGGAGCTTATGGCAAAGGAAGGAGACGGAAAAAGTAAAGAAGAGCCCAGGCTGCAGGAGCTTACGACTAGCTTAACAGAGGTAGAAAAAAAGCTCTCTTTGTTGTAAAATTGAAGCTATGGTGAAGCACAAACTCCCCAAATCTCTCATTGAACTACTTGATCAGGGTGA
>CAYISZ010000016.1:0-16621 GCA_964366455.1 uncultured Gammaproteobacteria bacterium | reverse complement strand
AAACGGCGAAGGAGTAAATGAGGTTGTTTTTTAGTTCGAACTGAATTTATAATACGATTATGGAAGTGAACTACGTAGCGGTACTACTCGCAACTATTCTTCAGTTTATGGCGGGGGCAGTTTGGTACAGCGTCCTTTTCGGCAAGCTATGGGGAAAGATGCATGGCTTTGACAAGTTGTCAAAAGATGTGCAGCAAAAGATGATGAAGAGCATGGGCCCTATGTATGCTGTGCAGTTTCTCACCACGCTTCTCACCTCTTATGTAATTGGGCTATTTGTAGTTTCCTTACCTTCTGAGTGGCATGCATTTGGCGCAACCGGCTTTTTCTGGCTAGGATTTGCGGTCCCGACAGTAATTGGCACGGTCATCTGGGGTGGAACAGAACCTAAATGGATTGTCAAAAAAATCGCTGTTCAGGCTGGAGCTTTACTTGTCTGCTATCAGATTGCCGCTGCTGTTTTCTACTTCATGCGCTAAGCGTCTAGTTTTTCAGATACTTGTCAAAAAACTCCACAGAACGTTGCATTGCCGTATTGAAGTTGGCCGAAATATTATGATCATCCCCTTCGTATAGATAGAGCTCATTCGGCTTACCAGCCTTGGTTAGAGTCTTGGCAAGTTCCTCGCTAAGTCGGTAGTTGACGGTCTCATCGCCCCTGGAATGATGAAGTTGTACTGGGGTGTTAAAGTAATTCAGATGAGCCATAGGATCGATTGCGTTCCAGAACTCAGGATTTGAGTCTGGTGTGCCGTGAAGTTTGGTGAAATCTACTCTCCTGACCCTCCAGTGCTCTTGGATTTGAGCAGATGCTTCTGGAGTTCGTTGCCTTTGATTGAACCAAAGCTCATACATATCACTATACGAGCTCACTACCCCACCCCACACAACCGCTGCCTTAATGTCAGGAATGATTGTTATGACTCGCTGGGCGATGTTTCCTCCAAGTGAGTGTCCCCACATTCCAATTCGATTAGGATCAGCTTCCTTTAGACGTTTGAGCGAACCAACAGCGTTTAAAACATCTACTGTATAGGAGGGTGAAAAGTAAGCTCCCTCTGGATTACCTTCTGAGCTCCCGTGACCTCGGTAATCAGATTTGAAAACAATATACCCATTTCTTGCAAAACCGTCAAGATATGCGACATATCGCTCGGTTGTGCGGTAGTCTGTGGGTTGGATGTAGCCGTGGTTGAAAATAATGACCGGCCAGCCGGTTGCTGGAGCTTTACCTGTTGGAATAGTGAGAAGTGCATTAATTTTTAGACCTTCTGATTGGTACCAGACAACAGACTGTGTGTAATTGCTGCCATCTGGCAATATTTGTTCGGTTATGATTTGAGACCCTGGATAAGATTGGGCTCTCATACGCTCTATTGATAGAGGCTCGGTACTGATTGCGGCATTTTTGATGATGTTTTCACCTAGTTTTATCGATGAAAGTTGCTCTGGAGTCTTATTTTGAAGAAAAAAGAACAAAGCGCCGGCAATAACTGCAATAAAAATTACAATAATGGCTCTGCGACGCTTCATGTGGGCGAGAGAGGACTCGAACCTCCACGCTTTTTACGGCACAGGTTCCTAAAACCTGCGTGTATACCAGTTTCACCACTCGCCCTGAATCTTGAAGCGTAAAGCTATTAACTTAGCGCTCAAGATTCACATATATTATATCACGAATACACGGAGCGTTATGACGCTCTAGAGAAAATCCGGAAACCACTCGTAAATTAGCAGACTAGCATCTAGACTGCTACCACTGTCTGAAGATAGGTATAGCGCGCTACGACAACCCAAACCCCCATTAACTACTAGCACTTGAGTAGTGTTGAAGGGCAAACTTCCAGAACAATCGTGCGCAGACAAAGGCAGTTGCTGTTACGGCTAATAACTCAAAGAAGTCGTACACTGTTCCCCTACCAAGCAACATCTTGGTCGGAGTTGAGATAGCAATCACGAAGGGGGAAACAAACACAAAGAACACCTGGCTAAATCTCACAAATGTATCTCGTGGATAGCGTCCCATCGATCTGAGTGAGTAAAAAAGGTCGCTTACGTTATCCATTGTCGTTGCCCAAATGACACAGGTGTTGATTATAAACAGGCAAGAGTATAAAAGAAGAGCTCCTAAGCAGATGGAGACCACAAAAAACAGAATATTGATTGGCTGTATAGATATGCTGTATATAGCCGAGATAGCAACAATAAGTATTGGTGCTATGAACAATCGAAGTAAGGCCTTAACATCTGCCGAATTGACAGAAACATACAGTTGAGAATCAATTGGCTTTAATAAAAATAAATCTAGCCTCCCACTGTTAACTAGCTCAGAAAAATCATTGAGCCCACGAACAAAGAAAAATCCAAATACACCTATAAAAAAATTGTAAACACACGATATTAATATTAACTCTCCAACTGTCCAACCATATACACCCCCTGTTTTGAGCGTGACTAGGTACATCGAAAATAGATTAAAAAATATCCATAAACAGGACTGTATTACAGTGCCAAACAAAACATTGGTCCGGTAAACGAAGAACTGAGCAAAACTGAACTGCATGAACGATCCGTAGAGCTTCAGAAGTCTTTTCATGGTTATTGACCAACACCTGTGAAGGTCCGCAATCCTCTGCTCCACATAAATTTATAAACGAGCACTAACCCGACAATCCAGAGCAACTGCGATCCAATAATTTTTATGATCATATCCACATCATGCATGCCAAGAAGTATTGTGACTGGGTAGTAGATTATGTATGGGAGGGGTGTAAAGTGCGCGATTGTTTGAATCGAGGATGGCATAAAAGTTAGTGGCATTATAACTCCAGTAAATAGAAGCGCAAAAATTTCTTGTATTTCTACAATAGCATGAATGTCAGTCATCCAAAATGCGAGAAATGCAATGATTGTTTTGTAAAAAAATGAAATGAAGTATGCTAGAACGGAGGCCAAAATGGCTGCAAACATCATAAAAGGATCGGAGCTGATTTTAATTGAGAACTGCATTAACGGTGGCAACGTTATGATCGCGATTAATCCATAAAAGCCCTGAACTAGTCTCCAAGGAGCTTCGGAATGAAGCCGTAATAATAGGAATGAATAAGGCTTTAGAAGAAAATGTGCAAGATTCCCCTCTTTGATATCCTTTTTAGCTATGATATCTTCCACACTATGCATCAGAAATACCAACGCAAAGATCATTATTAAATAGTAAGACTGTATTTGGTCTATAGTCCAGCCACCAACAGTCGCACGATTTCCTACCGCACCTCTCCAAAACAGCATAAGAACAAAAGGATTTATGAGGCTTTCAATGAACCAAACCAAATTCCTAGCTCGATATTGGAACACGTGCTGAAAGTGAAGTAGAAAAATATGTAGCTGTTTTCTCATTTTGCCTTATGTGCTTGCTGGAAAAATCGACGAATCACATCCTCAACGTCTTTATCCCCCTTTTTTCCAAATTTTGTTAACAGATCGTCAAGCACGCCATCATAGATTATCGCTCCATGGTTAATAACGATAACTCGACTGCACAATGCCTTTACGTCTTGCATGTAGTGACTTGTTAATAAAATTGTCGCCTTATACTTTTGGTTATAGTCCTTAATGAAGTGCCTCACTCTTTGTTGTACTACTACGTCTAATCCTATCGTTGGTTCATCCAAAAACAAGATTTTTGGTCGGTGAAGTAAAGCCGCCATTAGTTCGCACTTCATTCGTTGTCCAAGAGAGAGCTTTCGTACCTGCACATGCATGATTTCTTTTACATCCAATAGTTCTGACAGCTCCTCTACCCTACTTTTGAAATCTATATCAGAGATTTCATAAATCTCTTTATTTAGAAGAAAGGTGTCCATTGGGGGAAGATCCCACCAAAGCTGATTCTTCTGCCCCATCACTAAGGATATTTGCTTGAGGAAATCTTTTTTTCGGTCAAACGGTTTTGAGCCAAGAACAGAGACGGTACCTGCTGATGGATAAAGGAGTCCTGAGAGCATCTTTAGGGTTGTGGTCTTCCCTGCTCCGTTTGGACCGATGAAGCCGATTAGTTCACCCTCTTCAATTGAGAAGGAGACGTCATTCACGGCTACTTTATTCTCATATTTGCGAGAAAATAGAGATTGTAATGCTCCCTTTAGTCCAGGCTCTTTTTTGTAAATCTTGAAAGATTTTGTAAGATTTTTTATCTCTATGATTGCCATAGATTTCATTGTAGCAGGTAAGAGCTATCTTCTTGGCTGTGGGGGATCAATGGTTCCGGGATTATTTTCTAGGTGTCTGAGAATAGCCCTTCGTCTGCGAAATGATGCGCCGCCGAGTACGCGTTTTTCCTTAGGGTTTGCGAGCCCATATTCGTAACATTGAGTAATGTTTGGGCAAGGTTTACAAAAAAATTCAGCTAGTCGAACGTCATTTATCGAAGTTGCATACATGTCTGGAATTAGGTCCGCTGGGGTTGTGTCTTGATGACAAAGACCTCCTACATTCCAGTTTTCTATATTTGCACACATATAGCCTATTATACCAAGCCAAAGCTGCTGCCCTGACACACTTCGTAGGTGTGTCGGTGGCTAAAACACGCGATTATTCTAGAAGTGAGCGTTTTATGGCTTTCAATTTTCGCTGATAGTCGATTTGATTATCTACAAACTGCTTATATAAGGTGGGTTTTCTAATAGAGATCTCAGTAAGAATGTTTTTTAGATAATGCTCGCTCGAGATAATGTCACTGTATGATGAAAATTGCCAGTCTTCAGGTACGGCAACTAATTTACTGGTAGTAGGGTTTATGTGAATGTATCTACTTAGGTGAAGTAGTTGACTGTCTGACTCAACCCGTACACGTCTGAATCTCGACTGCCACAAAGGACCCTTGCGTTTATGCTTCAGATTAAAGTAGCGAGTATAACTGTTCTGAATATTCTGTATAAAGCTTGAAATAGAGTCAAAGTTCACTGCTTTAATAAGTAAGTGATAATGGTCCGGCATAATGCAGTAACAAAGTATTTTGATATGATAAGCGGGATTGTATTCGAGTAAATTCAAATACGAGTAGCGCTTTTTTCGTATTTCCTCCGATAACTTAGTTTTGTTACTTCTCCTGTAATGATCGTTTGTCCAAAGAAAACGTTCGGCATGCGATGGTGCGTAAAAGATATTAAAATTTGCGATGCTTTTATTGCAAATGTGGAATATGGCCGATTCTGAGCCCGCGACTGTATGCATCGCTTACTTTATAGGAGAAATGGAAATTATGGTCAATGGATTATATGCTACAAAATGCATACTTTAGCTAGTCAATACGGGATTATTTATGCCACATAACACACCTCGTAGGTGTGGCGGTGGCAGAGTGGTTGAATTGGAAGGAGATGTCGTTTAATATGAATTGATGACATTACAGGAAGCTATACTACGATTTCTCGAGTACTCCGAGCTAGACCGCAATCTTTCCTTAAAGACTGTGAAGATGTATAGCTACTATCTTTATTTTTTTGAGGGTTGGTTGCTCAAAAATAAAATCGAGAATTATGAGGATAAAATTAAAGAAGGAAATAGACCCCACTATGACGTTGAAAAGATTACAGAAGAAGATATTCGAAGCTTTAGACTTTATCTTTCCCATACTTATAAAAATCCTTTCAAAGGCCCACTTGCAAGACAGACTCAGACTTATTTTTTGGTCGCACTACGTTCTTTTCTTAAGTTTCTTGCCAAACAGCGTATAAAGGTTATTCCGGCCGAGGTAATTGAGCTTGGTAAGTCGCGGGATAGAAAGATAAAGCATCTAGAAGAAGATAAGCTTACGCTACTTTTTAAATGCATAGATACGCGCACAGAGATGGGTATACGCGACCGTGCTCTTTTGGAAATGCTATTTTCCACAGGACTGCGTGTGTCTGAGCTCGTTGCTTTAAATCGCGACAAGATAAATCTGCAAAGTGGCGAGATAGGAGTTATTGGTAAGGGCGGAAAGGCGCGAGTAGTTTTTCTCACCAAGAACGCTAAGGAATGGATAAAAAAATATTTTGAAGTTCGCACCGATCCATACAATCCCCTTTTCATTCGATACTCGGGTCCGACATCGGGTGAAGGACTAACTAGCGAAAAACAGAGATTGTCAGTAAGGTCGATTGAACGACTTATTGAAAAATATCGTAAAAAGGCCGGTTTGGTAGAGCGAATCGGGCCGCATGTTTTGCGACACTCGTACGCAACCGATTTACTTTCGCATGGCGCAGACATTCGCTCGGTACAGATGATGTTAGGTCACAGCAATATTTCCACAACTCAGATATATACTCATATTACGGACCCGAAGCTTAAGGAGATTCATGCTAAGTTTCACAGTGGGAACAAGTAATTTTTAATTTGAAGTTTGACCTGCCTGCCGGCAGGCAGGAATTCGAAATCAATTTTTAATCATTAATTTTTAAACATTTTATACTGAATTCAAATTGTAAATTGAAAATTTCAAATTCATGAAAATAAAGCTTATCCTCTATTTCTTCATTAGCGCATATATCATTTTCTTCTCCGTTTTTTCAATTGCGAGATATCGGAATATGTATGCGAACTACTTCGATCTAGGAATAATGCATCATGTGGTTTACAACAGTTACAAAGCGCTTCAGACCGGTGAATGGACACGTTTTCTTGAGCACACTGACCCAACTGGCCCTACTCAGTTAGTACGCTCGGCAGTTCATAATGACATTATTCTTGGACTGTTCTCCCCTCTTTATTTCTTATATCAATCACCCGAAGTGTTACTACTTATTCAATCGGTCGTACTGGGTTTGGGAGCGTTGGCTGTTTATGGCATTGGAATTTATGTATTAAAAAAAGAGCTACCAACTTTGATATTCGCAATATGCTATCTGCTTTACGTTCCGTTGCAGTATACGAATCGATTTGATTTCCACAGTGTTGTTTTGGCTACTCCGTTTATTCTTTTCATGTTTTATTTCTGGCTAATCAAAAAATATAGGTGGAGCTTTGTTTTTTTGCTTTTAAGTTTATTTACTAAGGAGCAGGTTGGGCTAACAACAGCGGGTATGGGAGGATATATGCTGCTAAGTTCAAATTTCAAATCTCAAATATCAAATAAAATCAAAAATCAAAATATCAAATTCTCAAAATTGGTCATTATTACTAGTTTAGTTTGGGTGGCGTTATCATTCTTCGTAATTATCCCCTACTTCAGAGGAGCGGAGCATTTTGCAACAGAGCGTTATCAAAACATAGATGTAATTCAAACTTTGTTTAGGCAAAGTACCTGGGATTATATATGGAATCTTTTTGCACCTCTTGGATTTCTTTCGTTACTGTCACCCACGATTTTGATTGCATTGCCTGAGTTTGCTGTGAATCTTCTTTCTCAAGATGCAAATATGCGAAACATTGTTTTTCACTACACTGCGGTTATCACGCCGTTTGTCTTTATCTCAGCGATATATGGGTTGAAACGTGTTAACGAGTTAACGAGTTCACGAGTTGCGAGTATATTTTTAACTCTGATGGTATTGGCGACGATGTGGTTTTCCTACAACAAGAGTCCGCTTCCCTACTCTCAGCAAAAAGATATGTATGTGTTTAACTATCAAAAAAATGCAGATGATGCGAAGTACTGGGCAGCAAGGCTGAAGGACGACTCTATCGCGGTTAGTGCTACTGGGAATGTGGGGACATTTTTGAGTTCCCGAAGAAAGTTTTATTACTTTTCGAAGTATTACGACCAGGCCGATTATGTTATCATAAGACCAAACGAGATATATAGCTATCACGACAAGGAATCGCTGATCCCTGTGTACGGACAGCTTGTTCGAGACTCCCGATACGTACTGGTTGAGAAGAGAGAAAATTTTGAGGTATATAAGAGAATTTGAAGTTTGAAATTCGAAATTTGAAATCAATATCAAATTTTAAGTTTGAAAATTGAAATATTAGAACTTGAATAAAAATTAAAAATTATAAATTTCAAATTAGTCATGATATCGATTATTATTCCCTTCCACAATGAAAAAGAAAATCTACCTGTTCTTCTTGAACGTTTAGAGAAGGTATTATCGGGATTAAAGACAAAGAGTGAGATTGTTTTGATCGATGATGGCAGCACTGATTCGTACGATCGGAATTTCAAAGATCAAAGTTCAAATATCAAATTGGTTACACAGCGTAAGCAGTTAGGAAAAGGTCGAGCACTTGAGGTTGGACTTGAGAAATCTAAAGGGGACGTAATCGTTTTTATGGATGCTGATTTGCAGGACAGCCCAGAGGAAATCCCTTTGTTTATCGAAAAAATCGAGAAAGGATTTGATTTGGTCAATGGATGGCGTAAAAAAAGAAATGACCCAATTTCCAAAACTCTTCCCTCCTCTATTTTCAACGTCTTGATACTAAAACCTTTGTTGAATTCAACCTTTCACGACATCAACTGTGGATTTAAGGCAATGAAGCGAGAGGTTCTTGAGGAGATTCAACTTTACGGAGACAACTACAGATTTATTCCGGTGCTCGCACATCAACGAGGATTCAAAACAACCGAGGTCGAGGTGTCGCACTCACCCCGTATGAAGGGAAAATCAAAGTATGGATTTGCGCGAATTTTTTATGGACTTTTTGATACATTGACAACTTACTTTGTGTTTAAGTTTTCAGAGAAGCCATTGCACTTTTTTGGACCAATCGGTGGAACTGCATTTATAATTGGATCGATAATAACTGTTGAGCTAACAATTGAAAGATTATTTTTTGGTGTGGAGCTGTATAAGCGCCCGCTGCTTCTGGCAGGAATTTTCTTAATTATCATAGGACTTCAGGTTGTATTAACCGGAGTTTTGGGAGAACTGATCGTATTTCTACACAAATCCAAATATCAAAATCCCAATATCAAATAAAATCCAAAATCTAAATTCTTAATGTCCGACTTTTCTATTTTGAACTTTGAACTTTGAATTTTGAAATTTAAATTATGAATCCTTTTCTCGCCATAATTATTGCCAATGTCATTATGGGAATGACAGCCCCCATTATGAAAATGGGTCTGACCGAAATCCCACCGTTTATACTTGCCTTCACGCGTTTCGCATCAGCCTCTATTTTACTAGCTCCTTTTGCAGTGTCTCACTGGATGCCACTTTCCAAGAAAGACTGGATCATTTTAATACTCGCAGGAGTTTCTGGAGTTGGATTGCATATTGGTTTATTTTTTCTGGGACTTCAACGTACACAAAGTATTGTTGCACCGGTTATAGCATCGTCAGGTCCTGTAATTCTTTATGCAATTGCATTGTTTTTTTTGCACGAGAAATTTAAGCTTAAAAAATTCTACGGAATGATTATTGCACTTGGAGGAGTTCTGGTTATTGTACTTGCGCCATTAATTTTAAATGGGTCCGTGATTTATGAGCAGCAAGCTGTAGGAAATTTACTTATGTTTGTTGCTACTATCTTCGGTGTTCTCCACGCCTTTTTAATAAAGAAATTATCTGGAAAAATTGGAGCGCTGCAAATTTCTTTAGTAGTGTTTGTTTCGGGTGCACTAAGTTTTCTGCCGTTTACATTTGGCGAAATGCAGAGTTGGTCAATAGAGTCAGTTACCATGAAGGGGTGGTTCGCGTTGTTGTTCGGAATATTTTTTGTGTCTCTAGGAGCTTACACCTTAATTCACTACGCTCTAACTAAAATCGCTGCGTCAGATGTTGGAATGTTCGCCTACATGGATCCGGTAATAGCTCTACTTATAGCTTGGCCACTTTTGGGCGAAAAGCCAGATGTTTTTTATTTTATCGGTTCACTTTTAGTGTTTGGCGGAATTTACATTGCAGAAAGGCGCATTCACTGGCATCCATTTCATAAATTAAGAAACTATAATTAAGTATGGCAAAGGTATTAATCACTGGAGCGGGAGGCTATATTGGCGTTAACACCACCAAGTTATTTCTTGAAGCTGGATACACGGTAGTTGCTCTTGATAATTTCTCTGAGGGATTTAAGGAACCGCTAGAGCTACTTCAACAGAAGTATGGTCAGGATAAACTACATATTTACTCCGAAGATTTAACGGTAGATGGTGGAGGCGAAACACTAGCGAAGGAAAAAGACATAGATGGAATTTTGCACTTTGCTGCTCTACTTAATGTTGGTGAGAGTATGAAGGTGCCGGAAAAATACTTTACAAACAACGTGATTGGCACACAAAAACTTCTTCACAGTGCGATTAAGAACAATATCACTAAGTTTATCTTCAGCAGTAGCTGTACGGTTTATGGCGAGGTGGAAAATCCACCAGTAGACGAGACAGCTCCCCTACAGCGGCCTGCTAGTGCGTATGGAGCAACAAAAAAAATCTGTGAGGAACTTTTACAATGGTACGACCAGCTCGGAAAGATGAAGTATGTGTCCTTGCGCTACTTTAATGTCTGCGGCGCAAGCGATGATGGGATGTTAGGTGACGCAAAGCGGGATACCTTTGGACTAATGCAGAACGCGATTAAAGGTGCGCTAGGTCAAAGACCGTTTGATTTCAACTATCAGAAAGTTTCAACTCCTGATGGAAGTCCAGTTCGTGATTATATAAACGTGGTGGACCTGGCCGACGCGCACGTGAAGGCTTACGAGTATTTAGTTAAAAATAATAAGAGCGACGTATTTAACCTTGGCACAGGGACCGGCAGTAGTGTCCTTGAGGTAGTTAATGAAATAAAAAGAGTTATGGGTGTGGACTTTCCGGTCACCGATTCGGCAGAAAGACGAATTGGAGAGGTGGCAAAGATTTTTGCCAACTATTCCAAGGCAAAATCATTACTGGGTTGGGAACCGAAGCGGTCACTTGAGCAAAGTATAAAAACTCTTGCGCAGTTCTACAAAGATCATCCTCAAGGCTGGGATCATTAATCCTTCGGCAGATTCGGCTAACTCACTGCAAGCAGGCTCAGGACTAGTCCTCTTTAGACTTCATGGAGTTTAGGAAGCCTCCAACAATTGAGAGTACCAAGCTAAATAGCAGCGCTGCTAAAAATCCGCTTACGGCAAATCCCGGAACTATCCTATCAACCAACAACACCAATGCAGCATTTATAACTAAGGTAAAGAGGCCTAAGGTAATTATGGTAATTGGAAGGGTCAAAAAAATTAGAATTGGTTTGATAACCGTGTTTAGAATTCCCATCACGACCGCAACAACAACTGCGGTGAAAAGATCTGCAACCTTAATTCCCGGAATTATGTACGAAGCGATGAGTACTGCAGCAGTGCTAATAAAAAGATTTACTATCAATCCCATACCTAACTTTATCATAGATGGCTATATTTTGCTATAATCTCTCCATGACATCAGATACAAAAATTGCTGCAATAATACTCGCCGGGGGAAAAGGAACCCGAATGAAGTCTGAGAAAGAGAATAAGGTGACACTCCTCTTTCATGGAAAACCGATAATTAAATACGCCGTAGAAGTGATGCAGTCTGTAGCAAGCGAAGTCGTGGTTGTTGTCGGGTCGATGGCCGATACGGTTAAAAATTCGCTGTCTGGCATGAATGTAATTTTTGCTAACCAGACAGAGCAGCTTGGCACTGGTCATGCGCTTCAGATTGGATTTAAAGAACTGGAAAACAAAAACCCCGACGTAGTTCTTGTCGGATACGGCGACCACATGATGTTTTATAAACCAGAGAGTCTTTTGGAGCTGGTTTCTTTGCATAAGCAAGCAAGATCCTCGTTCTCCTTTATCACGACTTTATCTAATGATCCAAACAGTCTTGCATGGGGAAGAGTTCTGAGAAATGAAAATAAAGATGTTGTTGGACTTGTTGAGCAGAAGGATGCAACGGAGGAGCAAAAAATGATTCAAGAAGTAAATCCTGGGATGTACTGTATGAGTTTTGATTTTCTTAAGGAGTTTCTTCCTAAAATAACCAAGTCACCCGTTACAAACGAATATTATCTAACTGAATTATTGGAGCTCGCTTTTCAGAACGGTCAGAAAATTGTCGCACTCCCCGTTCCATTTGAGGAGGTAGGAATCGGCATCAACCGCCCAGAGGAGTTGGACAAAAGCCAGGAACTATACAAGAGTGTAAAAAATTAATTTATGTATTACTCGCCTGCTTTTTTAGATGGAGTATTCACATTGAATTCGAAGAGTTTCATTTTGCCTTGATAGGAATAGTCAGATCCTTCTGGGATAACAAAAAGGTCCCCCACTTCTGCAACATGGTTCTCACCGTCTAGCGTGAATGTCCCCGTCCCTTCCGTTACAAAATATGTTCGCGTGAAGCCTTCCATTTTTTTGCCTGGATTTCCTTCAGTGACATCGACAGAAAACACATTAAAACCAAGTCCGTCTTTATGATTCACATACTCTATGCCAGTAAAACCTGGACGAGTGAAAGCCTCACCTTGTTTAGATGAGATTTTTTTAGCGTGATGCACTGATTCTGGTGGTCCCTCAGTTGTCATATTTGAAATTATACTGGAGCGGGATGGGGGAATCGAACCCCCAATCTCACTTTGGAAAAGTGATGTTATACCACTTAACTAATCCCGCAAATCGTGTACCATTTGCTTAAGGCATGAGGTACTTAAAGGTAATTATAACAAAATATCCCCTGTTTTTAGTTCTTCTGGGAGGCTTTCTCCTACGCTTGATAGGGCTGAACCAATCACTTTGGTTGGATGAGGCGACAACGGCAAGAGTGGCTCAACAGTATAACTACAGTCAAATACTGACGCAGTTCTCTCCTCATGACTTTCATCCCCCACTCTACTATCTGTTCATGAAGTTTTGGACGGGGATGTTTGGTTACAGCGAAGTTGCACTTCGAATGCCTTCAGTTTTGGCAAGTTTGGTAACAGGATGGATTGTGTATCTGATTGTCCATAAAGCACGCCTGCCGGCAGGCAGGTCTATAAAGTCCGTAAAGTCGATTGCGATTTGGGCTGCAGCGTTTTTCTTGTTCAATCCGTTGATTATCTATTATTCGCAGGAAGCGAGGATGTACTCAGTCATAACGCTCCTAGTGACATTAATTTTTTGGAGCGTTATGAAGTTTAAAGATAAAAGTGAAAAGTTAAAAGTTACAACTAAAAACTTTAAACTGATTTTATTTGCGAATGTGTTTATTGCCTTAGCGCTGGGGACATATTATGGGAGTGTGTTTTTTATTGCCGTGCTGTACGGATATCTACTTTTGAAGAAAGAGTTTAAGCTCTTTATATATTTGTTGCCCGGAACTTTGGTTGCTGGCTTCTTTCTCTACCCACTTTTTCTTACGCAACTAAAAAATTCTGGAGAAGTGCTTCGGGCAATTCCTAACTGGTCTGCAACACTTGGAAAAGCAAATTTAAAAAATTTACTTTTATTTCCAATCAAGTTCACAAGCGGGCGAATAAGTTGGGAGCCAAAGATCGTGTACTATGCTGTAGCTGGTATCTGGACTTTGTTTGTCTCTCACTTTGTCATGCTGAGCCTGTCGAAGCATCTAGCAAAGCGCTACGCTGGATCCCTCTCTTACGCTCGGGATGACAAGGGTTCGTTTCGGAATGACACAGTATTACTTTACTCCCTATTCCTTGCGCCAATATTCCTAGGATTTTTGGTTTCGTTCTACAAGCCGTTACTCCAGTACTTTAGATTTATTTATGTCATTCCATTTATGAGCATCCTACTTGCGCGTGGAGCAAGTAAGAAATGGCAAAGAGTCACTCTTGCCACTGGCTTCCTGGCCTTCTCTCTTATATATACATATATACCCAGCTTCCACCGTGAGGACTGGAAGAGCCTAGCCGCAAGTATTCCATCAAATCAAGTCTGCGCGCTCCCCTCCTCATTTGATCCGCTACATTACTACAGACCAAACTTAAAAACTAGTGATTCGCGAACATGCAAAACTGGTAATGAGACCATTACTGTTGTTCCGTACGCTGAGGCAATTTATGGATTTAGGCATCTAGAATACATGACAGAAAATAAATATAATTTAGCAAAACAGGTTTCATTTAGAGGTCTTGAATATCAAGTATGGAAAAAATAAAAAGATTCATTCCGGAGTTAGTATTTTTTGTCTTCGTAGCGTTTGTAAATTTCTACAGACTTTTTGCTAGTAGCAACTTCAACCCCGACATGGGAAGAGATATGATGTGGATCTGGGAAATATTGCACAGGAATTTTACTTTACTTGGACCTAAGCTATCGTTCGGTGGCTATTATCTTGGGCCTTATTACTATTACATTTTTGCTCCGTTTGTCTCTTTAACGCAGAACTTTCCCTACGGACTTGTTGCTAGTAATGCTTTATTCTCTACAATATTTACGACACTAATTTTTTACATACTCAGAAAAAATCATGGGATACTGTTCGCAGCACTCAGCGGAGTATGGATAAGTATTACACCGTATTTTTTGTTCTCTGCTCGTAATCCTGGGAATGCTTATTCATATATTGCAGCGCTATTTTTGCAATCAATAATATTCCTTTACGTCAAAAAAAACAGGTTTTTTTACGTCTGTATGGGGCTTATGTCCGGTTTAATTCTTAACTTTCATCCGGCGGCAGTCTTTTTACTTGCGCCGTTTGTACTTGGGTCATTTAGCAAAGTTAAGCCAAAAGAAATTTTGATTAGGTTAAGTCTTTATGGTTTGGCAGCTGCACTTCTTTTTGCGCCACTAGTCTTATTTGAAATTAGACACAACTTCATAATGTTTACCAACACATTCATTACCAAGTCATACTCAGCGTTCTTAAATGCGGAAAGTCCTGCGACTATGATGCGAGCTTCTTCAAATCCAGTTACAACATTTTTTCAGATCGACAACTTTCTATATAGCTGGATGAATCTTTCGGTCGCCCTTCTAACGCTACTAACCTTTGTGTTGGCGTTTATTTCAAAGGACACAAAAGCAAAGCGCGTAGCCTACCTACTTATCTCGATAGTTTTTCTGTTTAACTTAGCTCTTCGATATCAAGTTGCAATTCATTACGCTTTTCCTCTTTTGATAGCTGTCCAGAGCTGTCTCATATACGTTCTTGGAAAGGTTAAAACTAAAATATGGTTACCAGTATTGTCCGCGCTTATAGTCTGGGCATTTATCTCATTCCCTAATTCATACTACAAAGACGCATATCGTCCATTTGAGAGAATATACTCGAACTCAGCCTCTGCTCTGAAGAAAATGCCTTTGAGCAATAACGGTATTAATGTAGCTTACTTTGTAAACAATCCTCTAGCAACTTTAGGGTATGAGTATCGTTACATACTAAAAATACTAGGATACAAAGTTATGGAAGAGCAGGAATACGCGATGTCCGATGAACTTCTTGTTGTTTCTGAGGAAGGTGAATTAAATTTCAAGTCTTTGAAAACGTGGGAGCTTGACCAGTTTGGATCTAAAGAATTGATTGCTTCAGAGTCTGCGGGCGGAACAATATTCTACCTCTTTAAAAAATCAGATAAATGATTTGAGGAGACCCGAAAGATTTCTCAGGCGTTCAATAGCGATATCAACTCCATGTTTGAGATAATCCTCGCGCTTCCAATGTTTATAAATAAGCAGATACCAGTTTTTAACATCAAGCCACGCTTTGAAAGTCTTCATTTTAGATGATGTTCCCTGTCCTTGATGAACTACGAAGGAGCTGACAGTAGTTCCAAACTTCTTACCGTTTTTTTTAGCTCTTAAAAATAAATCCACATCCTCAAGGTAGGCAAAAAATCTTTCGTCATAACCCTTCATTAGAAAAAAATCTCTTGCATTTATCACCAAAGCGGCACCGGTGAGACCGTCAGGGTTAATTTGAAATTTGAAATTTGAACTTTGAACTTTTAATTCTTCAACCTTGCCTTGTGGAAGCACTTTGTATCCCACGTTCTCAACCGTTCCATCCGGTTTTTTAAGTAACGGTGTAGTCGCAAACCATTTCTTCTTTTCTAGTGAGTCGATGCAGTCGGAAAGCCATTCGGTAGTAAAGCGCAAGTCATCGTTTAGAAAAACTAAATACTCCGGATTCCATAGATCTCGCGCAGATTTGGCGCCATCGTTGGCTGCCTTGGCGTATCCTGTGTTTCTTCCTTGGTCTACGACAACAATTCTAAGATTATAACTAGAGACATCAACAGTATCGTGCAATGAAGCTTTAAGATTGTTTACCAGTATTACATTGGATGAGGGATACTTATCTGCAATGTCATGCAAAATCATTCGAATGCCCTCTCTATTAGTTAGAGTTACGATAATAAAAGCGATTTTATGCAGGAAGTTTTTTGTAGCCATATAAAGAACTAACTCCTAATGTGAGCGATGAAACCAATAACGATCCTGTGATGACCCATGCAGGAGCATATACCCCTAATTTTGGGATAAGTGTGTAACAACCGATTGTCATTCCTAGGAAAAATAGAACGTTGGACATCAGTACGTACTTTGGTTTTTTCAAAGTGTAGAGTGCAAAAATCAAAAGAAAGTTACTGTACGTAAATATGATAAACGGAATGGCAAGACTCTTGGCGATTCCAGTTGACTGTGAGAATCGTTGTGTAAAAAGTAGATCAAAAAGTTCTTTTGGAACAAAGTATAAAATCACAAACAAAGCGGCCGGAACAGAAAGATATGT
>CAYISZ010000015.1:0-18921 GCA_964366455.1 uncultured Gammaproteobacteria bacterium | reverse complement strand
CAACCGTTGGAGCAGTGGTACCAATACCTACAAGGTTTGATGAAGCATCAATAGACAAAGTATCTGTATCAAAGCTTAACCCATTAGTTCCACCTGAGATTGTGATGTTTGAATCATTAGCAAAAACTAAAGAGGTTGTATTAAAAGTTACTGTATCTGCGAAGGTTGTTGATCCAGTGATTGATACATCATCTGCCAGAGTTAATGAGCCAGTGGAGTCTGAGACATTACCTTGAAGATCTGACGTTCCAGTTACAATACTGTTTCCAGATACAGTAAAGTTTGTGGTTGTGATGTTGGCAGCTCCTGCTCCAAAGGTTAAGGTCGTATCAAGTCCAGCAGAGGCGTCAAAGGTCCATGTGATAGCAGAACCACTACCAAATGTTGTAGTGCCAACCTCAGTTGAGTCAAAGTTGACAGTTAGAGTACCACTACCATTGTCTGTAGTATCAATACCATTTGTTCCACCAGCGATTGTGCGTGTAGCGCCAAGTGCAGTTGTTGAAGATCCACTATCACCAGCAAATGTGATTGTGGAGTTGTCTAACTCTGCATTAGCAATTGAGGTTCCTAAGGTTGAGGACAATGTATTACCAGTTACCTGAAGACCTGTACCTGCAAACTCAGAGATAGTGTCGCCACCAACGGTTAACGACCCAGCTGACACAGAACCTGTGACTGTAACATTTGTAGAGAAGTTACCAGCACCAACTACATCAAGCTTGACAGATGGAGAAGTGGTGCCAATACCTACATTGTCAGTTATTGTTGTCAACCTAACTACTGTCCCATCATCTGAGAATCCACCAGCTGCACCAGCAGCAGCTGATGAGGTGACACAGTCTGAGCCTCCATCAAAACAGATTTGATCAACATACACATCGTTAAAAATCAAAGATGAAGTACCAATATCATATGAGTCATTTGCCAAAGGAGTAACAGCACCTAAGGTAACAGTCCCAGTGTTTGAGACCTTAAAAACATCAGTCCCCGATGAGTTCTCAAACACTACAAGACTATTGGTCTGTGTTGAATTTCCTTGAACAAGAAGCTGTATTTCATCAGTGTCTCCATCAACTCCAAGCTTTCCCAGTTCCGTTGTTCCACCTAAGGTGACATTGTCAGTTGTGGTGTCAAGGTAGATCAAGGTTCCTGAGTCTGTGATACCAGTAGGCAAGGCAGTTGCTGTAATGGTGGACCCTGAGATTGAGATTCCAGTTCCGGCAGTTAATGAGGTTATACCAGTATTGGTTATCGTACTCCCTGAGACTGATATTCCAGTTCCAGCAGTAAGTGAGGTGATACCAGTATTGGTTATTGTACTTCCAGAGACCGAGATTCCAGTTCCTGCAGCTAATGCTACCTCACCTGCTGTTGCATTAATTACAGGGTTTTGACTATCTCCTGTTATTGATACACCCGTTCCTGCAGTGACTTTATATACCAAATTAGGAGCAGTAACGTCTTTATTGAATACCGCCGGGACATTGAAATATATGGATTCGCTAAGAGCTTCATCTGTGACTGCTAGGACGTTGCCGTCAACAGAGGAAACGGATTTTGCTAGCTGTCCGCCATTTATTACACTTGTTTCATTACGGACGAACAATTTATCGTATGCATTTGTAAGAAGTTTAACACCTTCACTTCCTTGAGCGACTGTGAAAGAACCAAGTATGATAAAGGTCGCAATAACTACAGATGCAAAGGTGCTTACGCTGCTCGATGATTTATTAGTGCGAATATCTGGTTGGACGTGAGAAATGACTGGTTTGATTTGATCTATTTTTTTGGCTTTGACTTCGGAATAGACAGATGGAATTAACTCTATTGGCTGTTTTTTTGCATTGATTAGGTATGAAAGACGTTGTAGATCGGCCGGTGTATAAACGCGCTTGTCGCTACTGTTTCTTCGAGCCTTGAGAGAGGTTTTATTTTCAAGTCTTCGAAGCGTCGATACGGAAACATTTAAGCTCTTTGCCGCATCCGAAATTTTTACAGGGAGAGTGCTTTTTATCTTCTCGATTTCTTTCAGTGAATAGAATCTTGTTCTCCCGTCTGGTCGTGAGGAATGTACTAGACCCGATTTATCCCAGCGTCGTAAAGTATCAATCGAGACACCAAGCAGTTCTGCCGCTTTACTTATGGAAATTGTTTCGTTGCTAGAGGGATTATTTAGGCTCATGTTTTCAGGCTTTTATAAGCCTTAATCAAAGTCCCCCTACATACTAATATAAACATATATAGGCTTCATCTGTCAAGGGGGAATATTTAGCCTCATTTTATAGAGTTTTGAGTAGGCAGTGCATATGCAAAAATAGGAGTTAAAACGAGGCTTGTTGTCGTGCTAAAATTAAAGTGCTCTAGAGTTGTGAAATTTGCCTATCAAAACACCTTGTAAAAGTATGATAAAACGGATTACTATATCACCGTAAATCGCTAGCTATCCTATAGAACGAGAAAATAAAGTTTGAGGCTCAGGGAAGGGCTGGATAAATTACAGTTTGTGTCTTTCAGAAACTATGTACGGACGTAAAATTCATTAAATATTAAAGGTTGACGAGAGTACTTCGCATTAGCTCTTGCAATAGCCCCTAGATTGAGTATATATTTGAGTATATAGTTAAGTTGCAGACTTGATTAATGATGAGAAGAATTTTTATTTTTTTTAGTTTAGTAATATCTTGTTTTTATTTTGCGACTTTCGTAAATGCGCAGTTGTCTTCATATAATATCGCTCGTTACGTAGATGTAAAAGATACAAAGGTTGAAATCGGATCAATCATTACGCAGAACGCTGATGGCAGTTTTGCAAAGTCTAAGAAAGCATATGACACCCAGACCAAGGGAGTTGTAGTCGCAAATCCAGCAATATACATTAAGTCGGACGACGCAAATGAAAAATTTGCTTTAGCTAACGCAGGTTATGCAAAGGTATTGGTAAATACTTCAAACGGAGCAATTAAAAGAGGGGACATGCTCAGGACATCAACAACTCCAGGAGTAGCGGTAAGGGCAGATAAGTCAGGATTTGTAGTTGGGACATCTTTACAAGACTATTCGAATAAGAACAAAATAGAGAGTACGCTAATTAATGCTGAGATTAATATTCATTTTGCTCCGTCCCCATCAACTGTAGGCTCGTCGCTTAGCGATATATTTAACCTATCCGCGTTAGCATCTTACGAACAACCTCTCATAGTATTTAAGTACGTTGTGGCTGCAATTATTACCTTACTGTCACTAGCATTAGGATTTTTTTACTTTGGAAGAATCGCAAGTCGTGGAATTGAAGCGTTAGGAAGAAATCCTTTAGCCAGTAAGAGTATTCAATTTGGAATTGTCATGAATGTTATTATCACATGCGTGATTATTGGCGTAGGGATTCTAGTATCATTATTTATAGTTCGAAGTTAGATAAAAATATGGAATATATAGTTTTGTTGCTTGCGATTTTTATCCTAGGTCTTGTAACTGTCTATTCGTATTTTGTGATTAAAAAGGAGTTTGGGTTGTCTCAATATGAAAAAAGATCTAAGAAAAAAATTGACGCACATTTGGAGCACGTCATAAATAGCTCAGAACAAGTGCTTCTAGATATTCAGAAGCGAATGAAGCAGCTCCTCTCTCAGACCCATCATTTCAAAAGCGAGATAGACTCTCAGGCTAAAACTGCATTTGTAGAATTCAAAGACAGGTATGAAACCAGTCTGAGATCAGAGCTTTCTGAAGTAGAGAAACAATACGAAGAGGAATTTTATCGAAGCGCGAAAGATCTCAAGGCGGCACTTGACATTAAGTTAAAGGAGCAACTCGATAGGTCGGAGAAATTAGTAGCAGCATTTACTGAATCGGAGTTAAAACGTGTGAAAAATGAGGTTGAGGAATATGAGAAGCAGCAAGAAGAAAAAACCGCTCAGAAACTTCAGGTCATTTTTACAAAAGTCCTAGAAGACGTACTTAAAAAATCATTAAGCGCGGAAGACCAAAAAAAATTAATTTGGAGCTCTTTAGAGTCAATTAAAAAAGAGTCCTTTGGGAGCAAATAGTTAAAGTTATGAACGAAGTCGAAAAATTACTTAGCTCACTTATTTTTGTGGGTGACAGAGAAATTTTACTAAATGAAATCGAAACGGTTAAGCGATCGATTTTTTCGGTTGGTAGTAATGAAGAGCTCGAAAAATTCTTAAAAAAAAGCTTATCTGAGTCAAGGTCCAGTGCTTTTTTTAATTATTTAAACAAGAATAAGAAGAACGTATACGATGGGCATATAATCGAGGAGATATTAGAGTCATTAAGACAGAAAGTTTCTGAACTTGAGGTAGTGACAGTCTATTTACCGATCAGCATGCTTAAAGCGGAGCTGAACGAGATTCATGAAAAATTGACTAAATTGTTTGGAAGACGGATTTTATTAAAAATAGTTAAGGACCCAGAGTTATTAGGCGGTTTGAAGATGGAGTACAAAGGCGTATATATGGATTTATCTTTAGGTGCGACCATTAAAAAAATGATTTCACAAGCATAGTATGGACACTTACCAATCATATCTTGACTCCACAAAAGAATATGGAGTTGTAACGAACGTGCACAATCACATGGTAAATGTCGATGGATTGCCTAGCGTAAGAGTTGGAGAGCTTGTGCTTTTTGAGGCTGGTGAGTTGGGTTATGTTTTTCGAATTGAAAGAGATTTAGTCCGCGTTCTTTTGTTCTCACAGTCTCACATTCGTGTTGGGTCTAAATTAGTAAGAACCGGAAAAGTAGCATCGATCGCAGTTGGAGAAGAACTTAAAGGGAGCGTCATAGATCCGCTTGGTAGAATTATCTCACCGTCGTCTACTTTTCGAAAACCTAGCACTACGCGAGAGATAGTTTTAGAACCGATTCCACTACTAGACAAAAGGGAACGCATCAATAAACCTTTCACAACGGGAGTTACAATCGTTGACTTTATGGTTCCTCTTGGAAAAGGTCAGAAAGAGGTAATCGTTGGTGACAGAAAGGTGGGAAAAAGTAGTTTTTTCTTCACGACCGTAAAAACACAAGTTATAGAAAATGCCTCTCAGGTCATTATTTATGCATTAATTGGAAAAAATAAGTCCGATGTAAAAAAACTAATTGAGAAATATAGAGCAGAACATTTGGATAAAAATATGATTTTTGTTGTGAGTACCTCGGAAGATTCACCAAGTTTAATTGCCTTCACTCCGACAACAGCAATGGTACTTGCCCAATATTTCAGAGGAAAGGGAATAGATAGCGTTGTAATTCTCGACGATTTAACTACACATGCAAAATATTATCGTGAGATTATGTTGACAGGCGGTGAATTTCCCGGACGAGATTCTTATTCTGGTGATACGTTTTTCGTTCACGCAAGATTGCTGGAGTCAGCCGGTAATTATAAGACCAATGACGGTAAAGAAGTTTCTATAACCTGTTTTCCAGTTGTAGAAATAATAGAGGGCGATCTAACCGGTTATATTTGTACCAATATAATGAGTATGACCGATGGTCATATATTTTACGACAGTAATGCTTACTTTAAGGGTAGAAGACCTGCGATAGATCCACTAATTTCTGTAACAAGAGTTGGAAAACAGGCGCAATCTCCACTCAAACGTGAGATAAATCACGAAATTTCGATGTTCCTCTCCGAATACGAACGTTCGCTCAACTATTCGCATTTTGGCGCAGAACTATCTCAAAAGATAAAGGATATTTTGAGAAAAGGTGAGAATTTATATAAGTTTTTTGACCAAAATTTTTTGGAATTAGTACCCGACTCAGTTCAGTTAGTTATATTCGCTTTAATATGGTTAGGCGTGCTGGATAAAATTCCGGACGTGAATATCGCAGCCTGTAAAAAAAAGCTCACAACAGAATATGAAAATCCAAAAAATAAAGCACTTTTTGACAGCACAATAAGCGCCAAAACCATTTACGAGTTATTAACAAATGTTTCCCAAAAGGAACAAGATTTCTTAACATTATGCAAGGCTTAAAGTTCATAAAAAAGGAAATTCCAATTTTGAAAAGCTTGAAGACAGTTGCCCAAGTCTATCAGGAAACCTCAATTGTCAAGATACAGGAGGTACGAGCAGGAGTACTAACCACAAGAGACTATCTTGCAGGACTGTCGAATATTTATTCTGAATTAAAGGTTTCTAAAACAAATCAAGATCATATATTGGCCAAATCAACAAAAAATACCGATACAAAATCAAGCAAGCTTCAAAAGACGCTCTTCATTCTTTTATCTGCGAATGCCAAGCTTTACGGTGAAATTGTAAAAGAAGTGTATGAACTTTTTATAGAAGCATTAAAGAAAGAGCCCGATGCAGACGTTATGATTGTAGGAAAACTAGGGGAGCGTTTATTTAAGGAAGACGGCATGACCAAGCAGCACATTTTTATTGAAATTCCAGATTCAGAACTTCAACCAAAAGATTTAGAACCAATTATTTTTAACATAATTAAATACGAAAATGTAATAGTTTTTCATGGAAAATTCTTCAATCTAGTCACTCAGAAAGCTTCCAGAGCCAACATTACAGGAGAAGCAGTAACTCGAGAAGGAATTGTAGAAAAAGGAGGCGAAACAAAGCAATTTCTGTTCGAACCCAATCTTGAAAAGTTAATTCAGTTTTTTGAAACTCAGATTTTTGTTACATTATTTAGACAAACCGTACATGAATCAGAACTTGCTCGATATGCTTCGCGTGTAAATGCAATGGAAGAGTCATTACAGTTTATCAAAAAGCGGCAGAAGGAGCTCAGTAGCGCAAAGCAGAGGTTAGGTAGAGCATTGCAACAAAAAAAACAGTTAGAAAGGCTTTCGGGGATGAGACTCTGGAGAGCTGTTTAGTAATAATATGACAGAAGGAATAATAGTAGCAATAAAAGGACAAATTGTTGAGGTGGAGTTTCGCGATGTCAAGCCGGCAATAAATGAAATTTTGACACTTGAATCGGATCCAACTGCCATTATGGAGGTTTACTCTTCTGCCTCAGATGAATCATTTTATTGTTTTTTACTGAGACATTCTAAGCAGTTGCAAAGAGGAATGAAGGTAATAAACACCAATAAACCCCTAGTAGTTCCGGTTGGAAAAGCGCTTCTTGGAAGAGTTATTAATGTATTTGGAGAAGCTTTGGACGGTAAAGAGCCTCTCAAGGACTTAAAGCAAACTACAATTTCCTCAACTAACGTGCCGTATGATCATATTTCGGTTCCCACAGTAGTTTTAGAAACAGGAATAAAGGTTATCGATTTTTTCTCCCCAATTTTAAAAGGAAGTAGAGTTGGGTTATTCGGAGGAGCGGGAGTTGGAAAAACTATTTTACTTACAGAAATTATTCATAATGTGGTCATCCTTCATAAAGAAGAAAATATATCTGTGTTTGCTGGAGTAGGAGAGCGGGCCAGAGAAGGTCACGAGCTATACGAAACTTTAAAAGCAAGTAAAGTTCTTCAAAAAGTAGCGCTTATTTTTGGACAGATGGGTGAAAATGCAGCTGTAAGATTTAAAACAGCGATGGCGGCAATAACAATCGCAGAGCATTTCAGGGATGTAGAGAAGTCTAATGTACTTTTCTTCATCGACAATATGTTCAGGTTTGCACAGGCAGGATATGAGCTAGGTACATTGATGAATCAGATTCCGTCCCAGGACGGCTATCAACCAACTTTAGCTTCTGAATTAGCCGCTGTTCAGGAAAGATTAATTTCAACCACATCCGGAACTATGACAAGTATTGAGGCTATTTATGTACCATCAGACGATCTGACAGATTATGCCGTACAGTCAATTTTCCCATTTCTATCTTCGACCGTAGTTTTGTCGAGAAATATATATCAAGAGGGTAGATTTCCAGCAGTAGACATATTAAATTCCACTTCTTCCGCTTTAAATAAAGAAACGGTCGGCGAGAGTCATTACACATCATATCTCACATCTCAGTCATTATTGAAGCGTGCAGTTGAGCTTGAGCGAATAGTTTCGTTAATAGGAGAATCTGAGCTTTCTGCCACAGATCAGGCAATCTATAGAAGAGCCAAAATTTTAAGAAATTATTTTACACAAAATTTTTTCACTACCGAATTACAAACTGGAAAGAAGGGCGCATATGTATCTTTGGCAGAAGTAGTTGGAGATGTGGAGCAGATACTCTCAGGGCGTTATGACGATGTGCCCGCACAATCATTTATGAATATAGGCTCATTAAAGGATCTGATGAAATCCTGAGTATAATTTGAAATTTCCTATGCCAGCCTCAGCTATACACGTTACTATTCGGGATCTTGCTCAAAAGATTTTTGAAGGGGACGTTATGGCTATAAGTTCTACTAACGAAAAAGGTGCGTTTGACATACTTCATTCGCATTCGAATTTCATATCCTTAATTAAGGACAAAATTACATTAACCAACCTTGACGGGACAAAGCAGCAAATCAATCTCAAGTCTGGGGTCATAAGGAATGTGAATAATTCGGTCGAGGTATTTCTAGGAGTAGAGTCGCTTTAATTCACGATTCTAGTTGCGAAGATTAACTGTCTCTTTAGGGTAGTGCCAGGCGGCCAACAAGTCTGCAGAGTTAGGAATTCTTTATTAGTCTTTCGTGTCATGTACTCGACCTGAGAAGGGTCAACAATCTGCTTAGATACAACTTGATATCGATATCTTTGACCTTTGTAAAACAAATTGACCTCATCGTTTTTTTCTAACTTAGGAAGAAGGTAGAAAACCGCATTATATGACCCAATGTTCCAAAAGTAGTCTGTGGAATGAGCAAACAAAAAAATATGACCACCTTCACCCGGAAAGGTAGTTCCCAAGGTATGTGCTACTCCCTTTGTTAATGCGCTCAGATACTCAGCTTCATTTGCAGAGTTTACGTTACTTATTATGTTTGAATTAGCTCCAATTTTTGGTATAACTATGCTGAAATCAGTATCCTGCGGAATCAAAACCTCACGCTCATTACCTGTTAGAGCTTTAGCTAAAAGACCTCTACGATCCTCTGGCTTTGCTTGTGGTTTTACTATAGTAGAGCTTACTACGTAAGATTTTTTAAAGATTGAATTCAGACCGTATTGAAGCTCCTGAGTGACCGGAGCGTAAAAAGTTTTTATCATCATCGCTAAGGATGTAAGAATTAGAACATTACCAATGGTTCGAAGTAGAAGCGTTTTGTTATATTCTGATTTATTTGCCATATTACTACCAAATTCTTACACGTATGTGTGTCGTTAAGAGGAATTGAACCCCTATCTTTCCCTTAGGACGGGATTGCTCTATCCGTTGAGCTATAACGACAGTATTAGTAGTTAGTATATAGTATCTAGTATTTAGAACGAAGTAAAAATAAGCAGGTTCCTTTAGACAATTACCCCTTTATACTAAATACGAACTTCTAGGGTTACCTAATTCCTACCTCGTAGATGTCAGGCAGAGGATTTTGAAGTGGATTTAGATTCGAAAGTATCAATAACTGTCCCGATGAAGTTGTTGCAAAGAATCCTTGAGATAAAGGTCCAGAGTATAAAGTTTGCTTTGCATTTCCGTCATAGTCAGATAAGGTAATTTGTTTATCCTCTCCAAAAATTAGGCGACTTGAGTCAGAATACCAACGAATTGAGTTAATATTTAGGTTGGAATTACCAATTTCAAAGTTTTTATCTTCTTTTCGATCATAGACATAGATATGGCCCGCCTGTAAATCTCTAGATTCTACCGTTTGGTTAGATCCAATAAGTGGTGGAACCAGTACTAGTGGCAAATTCACTGTCTTATTTGCCCTGTAAAGAACTTTTGTTTGGTCAGGTGCGTGTAGACTCATAGAGAAAGAATCGCTCGCTATTTTTCGGATTTCTTTAGGATAAGCTTCAAAAACCTTTAACAACTCCAGTCTGCGTTCTTTTTCCCAAGCGGCGAGCAGAGCCTGCTTAGATTCTGTTACATTTAGTGGAATCTGGTCTTCTCGATCTAAAGATATTAAATAATCGGTAGATACTTCATCCTGACTGAAGGTCACAATTGCTTGTTTAAAATCATGAGAGAAATTTATATCCGCATCCTTAAAATTACTTGTTTGGAGTATGGAAGACTTTAAGGCCAGTCTTTTTAATGGTTGAAAAATGTTTAGTGGGGTACGAGCAGCTTCAAATACATAGACTCCATCTTTATCAAGGTTGCCGCTTTCGCTAAAGACTAGAATTTTGTCCGTAGAGTCTATCTCTACTGCCTTTGTCACTCCAAGGTTTGTGAGTGGTGATAGAGAAGGGTTTAGCGGAAAGAGTATTGGGTCGACCACTTCAACGATTTCACCACGTAATTTAAGAGTTGTAGAATAGGTCGCAAAACCCTCTTTTTTAACTTCAACTGCATAAGTTCCGGGTGATAAAGACAAGTTGAGGTCGGTAACACCTTTAAAAACTCCATTTACGTATACTTTTGCTGCGCGTGGAACTGAACTTACCGCCAAGATACCTGTTGCAGTAAGCTCTTTACGAACCGGGTCGAATCTATAACCCCGAGCATACAGAATGACACCAACTGAAAAAACTATAAATAAACCTATTAAAACGGTGCGTACGAGATGCTCAGAAAGTTGACTTGATTTGATATGTTTAAGATGTCTTTTGATACTGTTATGATTGCTTTTTTTTGTTTTCACAGTGAGGATATTATACAATAAATTCTCTAAATATGGGCTTTTTTAGTCGCAAAAGAATCGGTATCGATTTAGGAACAGCAAATACCCTAGTGTATGTACAGGGTAAGGGAATCGTGCTAAATGAGCCAACTGTAGTGGCCTATTCGCTTGAGGATAAAAGGATTCTGACAGTCGGTAACGACGCCAAACAGATGCTGGGAAGAACTCCGGGCTCAATTATAGCCTCACGCCCCATGAGGGAGGGGGTAATAGCAGACTATACTACAACCTCGGCGATGATTACTTACTTTATCAAGAAAGCTTTACAGGGTAAAACTTTGTGGACGGATGTAATGATTTCTATACCTGGAGGGTCTTCGCAGGTTGAGAAAAGAGCAGTGGTCTCTGCCTGCAAACATGCAGGCGCTCGGGACGTGTATCTCATAGAAGAACCATTAGCGGCTGCAATTGGCGCAAAAATACCAATTTCGCAGGCATCTGGCCATATGATTGTAAATATGGGTGGTGGAACAGCTGAGATTGCCATTATCTCTCTTGGGCAGCTTGTTGCTTATAAAACAGTACGAGTTGCTGGCACGAAGATAGATGAGGCTATTATGCAACATCTACGTAAGAAACATAATGTAGTTGTAGGAGAGCGTACTGCAGAGGAAGTCAAGATGAAGGTAGGATCAGCATTTATAGAAGAAGAGGATGGATACGTAGAGAGAACCATGGAAGTTCGTGGGCGAGACATACAGACTGGATTACCTCGAATTCTTGAAATTGGAGAGAAATCCATCAATGAAGGGATTCAAAAACCGCTCAAGCAGATTTTAGAAGGCATTAAGGAAGTTCTAGGCATGGCTCCCCCTGAGCTGGCTGCAGACATTGTAGATAAAGGCATAGTTCTTTCAGGGGGAACAGCGCTTCTACACAATCTGAATAAATACATTACTTACTACACTGGAGTGTCGGCTTTTGTAGTTGAAGATCCACTTTTTTGCGTTATACGCGGTGTAGGTGTGACCATAGAGAACCTTGATAGCTTCAAAAATGCTATTAAATAACCTATAATATGAATAATAAGCTAAAAAGCATTCAAGGCTGAAGGTGGAAATTATTAAAATTTAAAAATTGCAAAAAAAGTACAATAGTTAATTCTATAGAAACACTAAATTTCGACATTTAAATTTAAAATACACCTTAATAACAATCTAAATCGTATTAAATTAGTTGAACAAAAACGACTCAAATTAGAAAAGTATTTAGTATCAATTGAAATATAGTAACTTAAGCGATGAAAAATAAAAACCAAATCTTTGGCATACCTATAAGCTCTGAGAAACCTGAAATAGTCCTAGAGCAAATAATAAAGGGTCTTGCGAGTAATCAGGACTTCGCTCATGTAGTGTCGCTTAACCCCGAAAACCTAGTCCAAAGCGTCAAAGACCCTCAATTTAAGCAGATTATCCTCGAAGCTAAATATACCATCAATGATGGAGTTGGGATTGTCCTAGCAAGCCGAATCCTAAATGGGGGTTTCGTGCCTAGAATGACGGGGGTAGATCTAATGGAAAATATCATATTTGAGGCTAGTAAGGAGAGCCTTAGAGTGCTATTAATAGGCGGAAAGCCGAAATTGGCAGAACAATTAGCAGATTGCTATAATCAAAGCTACCCAGCTTCAAAATTTAAAGGTATAGCTGGCTTCAGAGATGTTAGGACACCATCCCAGAATGAACGCAAAGAGGTGCTTTCTATAGTGGCTGCTATGAGGCCACAACTGATATTTGTAGCTTTTGGTTCTCCTGAGCAGGAAAAATGGATATATGAGAATAGAGCCTCACTACAAGGAATTACGTGTATTGGGGTTGGAGGATCTTTTGATTTCTTGGGTGGCGTGGTGACTCGAGCTCCAAGGTTAATTCGGAGGTTGGGCCTAGAATGGCTATATAGATTGATCAAACAGCCTTGGCGATGGAGGCGTCAGCTTCGACTACTTGAGTTTATGTGGCTGGTTCTAAAGGAAAAAATGACGAAGTCATCCTCGACTTGACCTGCCTGCCGGCAGGCAAGGTCGGGGATCCATCCCAGATTCTTTCTTTCGGCTTGCTGTGACGGTCTAAAATAAAAATCACTGTAAAATCGATTTTAAGCCCTCTTTTTTGGAAACGCACCCCTATAATAGGGGAGTATGAGGACAAAATTGCATAGGACACTCCGCTACTTCTCTCAGTTTGGATACGAACCCTCGTTTGAGGAAATATATACGTTCTTTCCCGTGAAAATTAGTAAAAATAAGCTAAAAAGCTACCTCAACAAGACGAGCAGATATACTGAGGGGGGGTATCGTAATAAGTTCAAAGATCGCCCGACTCGAAGTCGGGATTCCGACACTGAGGTAGTCGGAAAAAGTTCAAAGTTCAAAGTCTCCCTTACCAAGATAGCAAGAGTACGAAATTATTTGAATTTAATTTCGAAATTTCCGCAGATTAGATTGATAGGACTGTCTGGCAGCGTAGCAATGTTAAACGCAAAAAAAAGTGACGATGTGGACTTATTCATTATCAGTGTGCGAGATAGGTTGTGGACTACTAGATTTATTACGGTCATATTCGCTTGGATTTACGGCCTCAAACGAAGTAGAAACTCAAAAGATGCAAATGATAAAGTTTGTTTGAATCTTTTCTTCAGCGAATCGAGTCTAAAAATAGACAAAAATTTACAGTCCGAGTATATGGCTCATGAGGTACTACAGATGATGCCAATTATGGACGTAAACAAGACGTACAGAAGGTTTCTTAACCATAATGACTGGATACTTAAGTTCTTTCCAAACGTGCGCCTCAATAGTTATTCTCCACACTACTCATCATTGGTTAATTGCAAATTAATAACTAATGCGCACTTCTCTTTTGGTCCGGTTGGAAACTTTATGGAGTTGATTTTAAGAACTGCCCAACTCTCATACATGTCTAAGCCACAGGGGGATGAAAGAATTGAGATCGGTAAACTTTGGTTTCACCCAAGAGACTACAGCAGAATCGTAGGCAAGTGAGGTATAATTGTTAAGTTCCGCCAGAGTGTTGGAATTGGCAGACAAGCACGATTCAGAATCGTGTGCTCGCAAGGGCGTGGGAGTTCAAGTCTCCCCTCTGGCACTCAAAAAAGATAAATTTAGTAGGAGGGTTGGCAGAGTGGTAATGCAGCGGCTTGCTAAGCCGTGACGGCTAAAACCGTCCACAGGTTCAAATCCTGTACCCTCCGCAGCGCAATTCCGATAAATCGGAAAACGTTGCTGGGCTCAATAAAACTTCTTTGCTTTTAGAATTTTTTCGACCTCGCGATCGTTGATTCGGTGGTAAGGTCCATGATGTGAAAGCAAAGCTCCGGAGAAGGTCTTGGGAATATGCATTAGTTCATGCACTAAGGTCTTGAGTTGATCACGCTCCGATAATTTGTCGAACTTCTTTGCATTAACCTCGATGATATAAGTTGGAGCTATGCCTGCGACCTCGCTAAAAAGCTTTGCCATTCCCCAGATACGAGCATATGCTCTCGTTTTTGCGTCGATACTGCGAATACAGTAGATTTGTTTTGGTTTGATGTAGGTGAAATCAAGAGCTTTAATCAAGGCGTCGATTCTCTTTTTTACATCTGGGGCCTTGTCATATTTCATTGTGCTAACATTGTATCATGCTAAATAAATTCTTCTTTTTTATCTTGGGTCTTGTCGCAGTTTTATTTATTAGCGCTCCATCAGTGAATGCGGAGGAAAGAATTAATAGCTTCATCAGCAATATTCAGGTAAACACAAATGGATCGATTGATGTAACGGAGATTATTTCATACGATTTTGGAAATGCCTATCGTCACGGAATTTACCGAGATATTCCGACGATTGTTTATCGTGAAAACAATACTAAGTACGTACTTAAGTACAAAGTAAAAGGTGTAACCGATGAAAATGGTAAATCTTATCAATACTCAACACTGTATCCACCAGATTATTTGAGACTGAAGATTGGAGATTCTAACAAGACAATTACCGGACTACACAGTTATGAAATCAGATATAACGTAGAGGGGGCGCTCACATATTTTAAGGACCATACAGAGTTGTACTGGAATGGGACAGGGGACCAGTGGGAGGTTCCGATTGATGTGGCTTTGATAATAGTGCAGCTGCCCACAGTAGTGACGGGAAATGATCTTAAATTAGCCTGTTACACAGGAGCGCTTGGTTCAACTGAAAATAACTGCACTGCGCAATCGAAAGACAATGTTGAATCGTTCGTTTCGGGCGACCTGCAAGCAAAGGAGGGGATGAGCGTAGTTGTAGGATTTCCAAATGGAATGGTTGCAACTCTTCAGGCAGAAAAATTTGTTCCATTTTCAGAGCGTTGGTACGGAAAATTAATAATTGGAATCGTGGTTTTACTCGCGCTACTTTGGTACGCTGTTTACCCAATTTGGATTGTAATCAAATGGATTCGCTACGGTCGCGATCCAAGACCTTTGATTGGAGAAACTACCGCTTGGTATGACCCTCCCACTACTTCCTTGGGTAGAAAATTAACACCGGTTGAGGCGGGATCGTTGGTCGACGAAAAGGTGGGCAATCGTGATATTAGCGCTCTATTTGTTGATCTTGCCAGACGAGGGTATATGAGCATTGAAGAGCGGGATAAAAAAGACTTTTATCTTCGTCGTGAAAATAAGTCCAAAAAAGTAGATGTTCTTCTACCGTTTGAAAAGTCATTGTTAGACGGAGTATTTCCCTCCTACGCCAAGGCTACGGCGGGCGAAGGGATTCGGATCAAAGATGCAAAATTATATACAACTATTGAGTCGATAAAGACTCAGGTTTATAAACAGATGGTAGCAGATGGATTTTTTGCAAAAGACCCTAGTAGAACCAGAGTTTTTTATGGAGTGATGGCTGTTCTAGGATTTATGACATTTAATCTTCAGCTAGCTCTTGCTGCAATTTTATTCGGACTGCATATGGCCAAAAAAACCCAGTTGGGTTCATCTGCGGCAGCTATGGCACGATCCTTAAAGAATTTTTTGAGCTCTCAGGAGCGACAGCTCTCGTTTCAGGCGAGTAAGCAGATAATGTTTGAACGGTTATTACCCTTTGCGGTTGCGTTTGGGGTAGAAAAAATCTGGGCCGAGCGTTTTAAAGACATTAATCTTAAGCAGCCCGATTGGTATACGGGTACCCACGTCGGTGCGTTTAATAGCGCCGTTTTTGCATCTAGTCTTGACTCATCTTTAAAGTCAGTCTCTGTTGCAAGTCAACCTCCGCGTTCATCTAGTGGTTCTGGTTTTTCAGGAGGATTTTCTGGTGGTGGCGGAGGAGGCGGTGGTGGAGGGAGTTGGTAGATGGTATAATTAGCGCTTCATGACAAAGGAAATGCCACAAGTCCAACGTTATTTCGGAAGCGAAACTGAGTACAGTTTCACTAGAAAAAAAACCGATCAATCCAGCATCAATTACATTCCCGTTTTTCCAGGTGTCCCGCAGAGAGCTACCTTTTTAGGAAATGGAGGAAGACTATATTTAGATATGGGATTGGTCGAGTATGCCACTCCAGAATGCGCTACTCTTGATCAATTGGTAACTCATGAACTTGCTGGGGAAGCATTAGTGGCTTACTCAGCAAGCAAAATACCACAAATTGGCTCACTTTTTAAAAGGGCGGCGAGTCCTAATGGAAGGTTGACTTATGGGTCGCATGAGAACTACTCAACTTCAGTTAATGTAACTACTCATGAAGAAGCAGTTAGAACTTTCGAAATAGACGTATTGGCAGCTCATTTTGCCACCAGAACTATTTATACTGGCGCGGGGATTCAACTTGGAGAAAATGATTATAAATTGAGTCAGAAAATGCAAGGAATTACAAAAGTTGTAGGAAATGGAAATACAAGCCATAAGGCGCTAGTGAATACAAGACAAGAACACTGGAACGGTACGGCAAAAGAAAAAAGACTTCATGTCGTGTGTGGTGACGCAAACCTATCTCCATGGGCAATAAAATTGAAGTTTGGCACCACGTCATTGGTACTTCGTTTGCTAGAAAGTAATATAAAGTTGAAAATTGCGTTAGACAGACCGCTTTACTCAGCTTGGGATGTAGCTGATGGCGTGGAAGGGCTTTCAGCAACACTCCCGTTAGTGGGTGGAAAAAATACCACAGCTATTGAAATGCAGAGATACTTACTCGAAAAGTGCAAAGAACTTTCGGGGGTCTTTGAATTTTCAAAAGATGAAATGGATACATTGGGAGAATGGGATAGAGTTTTGAATGCATTATCTCGTTTTTCTGAGTATGGAACCGAAGATCCTGTTCTGTACCAAATCGATTGGTTTGTGAGAATGAAAACGAACGAACGCATTCGACAAAGACATCCAGAACTTACTCCCTCAGAAATGGGTAATCTTGATTTAAGATTTGACTTAATTCCTGGTGGTGTAGGTGTAAGCCTTAGGAAAGAAGGTAGAATTTATTCTGGTCACTGCCCTTCTGAAAAAAAAATAAAATCGGCGATAAATCGGCCCCCTTCAGGTCGCGCAGTCCTGAGAGGTAAAGCTATTAGATTGGGAAAGCTTAATTTAAATAGAGTTAATTGGGATTCATTAGAGACCGATAGAGCCGAAATAAGCATGCCTTTAATTGGAGATTATTCAAAACCAGCCGTAGATGAAGCGCTTAAACTATTATTCGGGTGAGCATCAAGCACATTATGAAAAGATTTACCTTTTATCATGTAAATACTTCTTTTCTTTGAGTTTTGCTGGGAGATAGTCGTTTGAGTCGTACATTTCATACCCTTTTCCATAGCCGATATTTTTCATAAATTTAGTCGGAGCGTTTCGTAAATGAAGAGGAATCGGAAGATTTCCAAGCTCTTTTGCATCCTTCATCGCCATCGCGTAGGCATCATATGCGGTGCGATCTTTCGGAGCTTTACAAAGATAAATAACCCCTTGACTAAGATTTATTCCACACTCCGGCATTCCTATTTTTGTCACCGCTTCAAAGACAGCATTTGCAACAACCAGCGCGGTTGGCTGTGCATTTCCGATGTCCTCACTGGCAAAAATTACCATTCGACGCGCAACAAAAACAGGGTCTTCGCCAGAAGTTAACATACGAGAAAGGTAGTAGAGAGCGGCATTTGGCTGTGAAGCGCGCATGGACTTAATGAATGCAGAAATTGTGTTGTAATGCTCCTCTCCGGCGCGGTCATAGCGCAAAAATTTGGACTGCAGTGTTTGCTTGAGGTTCTCAATAGTGATTTTGTTATAAAGGGACTGAGTATTTTCAACCATTGCCAGCATCTGCCTTGCATCACCTCCGGACATTGAGATTAACCATTCAACCGATTCTTTGTCCATCTTTACCTTTGTTCTTTTAAGAATAGTTTTAAGATCTTTTTCATTCAGATCATCAAGAATAAAGACTCGACACCGAGACAAAAGTGCTGGAATAACTTCGAAGCTGGGATTTTCGGTTGTGGCGCCAATAAGAGTTAAACGACCGGACTCAACGTAGGGGAGAAGGAAGTCTTGTTGTGCTTTGTTAAAACGATGAATCTCATCTAGAAAAAGTACACGTGGACCAAGAAGTTCACCGGTTTCTTCAACTATTTTTCGGATATCATCTTTGCCTGCAGACACCGCAGACAGAATATGAAAGTTAGCTCCGAGCGCCTTCGCATAAATCTGCGCAAGAGTTGTTTTGCCAACACCTGGTGGTCCCCAAAGGATAAAAGAGAACAGATGTTTTTGCTCAATCGCGATGCGTAGTGGCCCTGCAGATTTAGTTTTGGAAGATTTACTTACCAAATGTTCTTGGCCAATAAACTGAGCGAGTGTGAGTGGTCGCATTCTTGCCGCGAGTGGTTCCATGGTGGTATTATACCGAACTGCTTTGAAGTTTCTTCATGGTAAAATATACCTACAGTCTTCGTAGCTTAATCGGATAGAGCATCAGATTGCGGATCTGAAGGTTGCGCGTTCGAGTCGCGCCGAGGACACAAAATAGCAATTTTTAATTTGAAGTTTTTAGTTTTTATTCAAATTTCGAATTTCAAATTTCAAATTAATTTAGGGGGCGTAGTTTAGTGGTAGAATAGAGGTCTCTCCACCTTCGCCAAGAAGGCTTCGGTGGACAAGGCAAAACCATTTGGGGGTGTCGTTCAGTGGTAGGATTCTGGTCTCCAAAACCAGTAACGAGTGTTCG
>CAYISZ010000014.1:0-19054 GCA_964366455.1 uncultured Gammaproteobacteria bacterium | reverse complement strand
CAACGTTATTGATAAGTTCCTGAATCAGGACGGTCTTACCGACTCCTGCGCCTCCGAAGACCGCCACCTTTCCTCCTTTAATAAATGGAGCGAGCAAATCAATAACTTTGATTCCGGTCTCGAAAACATTGTTCTCTACCTTTTGTTGAGCTAATGTAGGCGCCTTCGAGTGAATGGATCTTTTCTGTTTTGTCTTAATTTTTGGACCGTTATCGATTACCTCACCAAGTACATTAAAGATTCTTCCCAAAGTCTCATCTCCAACCGGAACCTCGATGGATTTACCGGTGTTTACGACCTTAAGTCCGCGTGAAAGACCAAATGAATCCCCCATCGCAACACATCGAACCATACCTTCATTAAGCACAGACTGAACCTCAAGAACCAATGTTCGCATGACGTTTTTATCTCTGTCTTTAACAGTTACCTCTAGAGCATCATAAATATGTGGCGTTTCCTTTTCATTAAACGCTACGTCAATAACCACTCCTCGGATTGTTGCGATTTTTCCTTCTGTCATATATTTGGTTTTAGGGTTGTAAGGTTTAAGGTTGTAAGGTTTGTTTGTTGGTTAACCGGCTAACTAGTTAACTTTTTTTTAACAAACTTTTTAAACCTGCAACCTTCTAAACTTTATAACTATTAATTGACTTCCACGCTAACTGTGGCGGTAATCATATCTAATAACTCATTTGTAATGCTTTGCTGTCTTAGTTTATTTTTCAAAGACGTCAGATTTAAAATAACGTCGGTTGCGTTGTCTGTAGCGTTTTTCATCGCAATCATTCGCGCAGAATGTTCTCCTGCGTAACTTTGTAATAAAGCAAATCTCAAAGAACTCTCAATATAGCTTTTTAGTAAGGCATCTACAATCTCAGATGAGTCTGGCTCAATCATATAGCCACCTTCATTTACCCTGAGCGAAGCCGAAGGGCCTGCTTTCTTATCTAATTCCTCTGTTGAAAAAGGCAAGATCTTTTCGTAAGTTGGGTCTGATCTCAGTGTGTTCACAAATTTGTTGTATGCAACCGAAACGCTTTTATATGATCCTTTTGTGTACTCAGACAGGGCTAAATCAAAGACAGCTGAAATAGAGTCAGAATCTTCAAGGCCAGAAAAGTCTGCAAGTACTTTAGCTCGTAGCTGAGAAAGAATCTCCGCTCCTTTTTTACCGATGGTAATAAAGTCGGTGTCACCTAGTGTAATTTGCTTGATTAAAAATCGCATAACATTCATGTTGAAGGAACCACAAAGACCTTTTTGAGCTGTAAAAACAATTACTAAGTTACGCTTGCTGGTTGTTGACTCGTTAAGCAAAACACTGTCTTTGGTCGAAATACCAGACGCAAGTCGCTCAATCGCTTGTCGCAAAAACTCTTGATAAGGCTTCCCTTCAATTGCGATCTGTTGAGCTCTTCTCATTTTAACTGCCGATACCATCTGCATAGCCTTAGTTATCTTTTTTACGTTGGTTACCGACTTAATTTTCTTTGTTACAACTCGAGCATTCATATGTTTGTCTATAAGGTCCATAAGGTCTTTAAAGTCCTTAAGGTCCCTATCTATAATGTCTCTAAAATCAGTGCGTTGACTTTATAGACTTTATAGACTTTCGACTACAATGTCGACTTGACCAGCTTCTCTAATTCTTTTTCGTCTTTTTCATCCATGATTTTGTTCTTATTAATTCTTTTCATCCAGTCTTTGCCTTTTGTTCTGATTACATCCATAAAGTCTTTTTCAAAATCGACTATTTTGTCGGTCTCCAGGGCATCAAGATGTCCTTTGGAAGCTGCCCATAATATCGCTACCTCTTCAGCAAGTGAATATACGTCATGTTTGCCTTGCTTTAAGACCTGAGTGGTCTTCGCTCCACGGTTTAAGAACTGCTTGGTTTCTGCATCAAGATCCGACTCAAACTGTGAGAAAGCAGCAAGAGCTCGGTACTGAGCAAGATCTAACTTTAAGCGTCCAGAAACCTGCTTCATTGCCTTTGTCTGAGCAGAGCCTCCTACACGCGAGACTGAGTTACCTACATTAATCGCTGGTCTTACGCCGTTATTAAACAAATCTGTTTCCAAAAATAACTGTCCGTCTGTGATAGAAATTACATTGGTAGGAATGTAGGCCGCGATGTCATTGTCCAATGTCTCGATAATTGGCAGTGCTGTGATTGAGCCACCGCCGTACTTTTCGTCAACTCGGCAGGCTCGCTCAAGTAGTCTAGAGTGAAGATAAAAAACATCTCCTGGATAGGCCTCTCGTCCTGCTGGTCGTCGCAAAATAAGTGAAATCTGGCGATAAGCCCACGCATGCTTTGTTAAATCATCGTAAACTACCAGAACATCCTTGCCTTTGTCCAGAAAGTATTCGCCAATTGCTGTTGTTGAGTAAGGAGAAAGATATTGGAGCGCCGCTGAATCGGAAGCTGAGGAGGATACGACTATTGTGTAGTCCATCGCACCGTGAGATTTTAAGGTCTCAACTACCTGAGCCACCTTAGCATTTTTCTGACCGATTGCGCAGTAAATACAGATGACGTCCTGCCCCTTTTGATTAATTATGGTATCAACAGCTACTGTGGTTTTTCCAGTAGTTCTGTCGCCAATGATAAGCTCTCGCTGACCTCGTCCTATTGGGATAAGGGCATCGATAGCTTTAATACCCGTTTGTATAGGCACAGTAACTGACTTTCTATAAACAACGCCTGAAGCAATACGCTCAATGGGGTATCTTTTTTTAGTTTTCAGTTTTAAGTTTTCAAGAGATTCTGAGAGGGGGTTTACCACATGTCCAAGAAGCTCTTCACCTACGGGTAGTGATAAAATTTCACCCGTTGCCGTCACTCTAGATCCTGCTTCAAGTGTTAGATAGTCTCCAAGAACCACGATTCCGACGCTATCTTCCATGAGTTCAATTACAAATCCTTGTACTCCGCTTGTGAACTCAACCAACTCACCATAAAAGCTATTGTCGAGTCCCATGGCAATTGCAACACCGTCCTTAATCTCGATTACAGTACCGACCTCAGAGGACTTAACCTGGCTTTTTTTTGCGCCAAGCTCTTTCTCGACTTCTTTAAGATATTGATCAAACAGCTTCATGTGATTGTTGTTGTAATTTTCTTAACTGTTGTTGAAGAGATAAATCTATCATCTTGCTCCCTTTTCTTATTATGTATCCGGCGATTAGACTCTCATCGACTTCGTTGTTGACTTTTGCAGATTTTATTTCTGGCAAGAGCTTTCTTAATCCCTCTATTTCCGAATTTGAAAGTGAGTATGCCGATACGATAGTTACTTCCTCATTTTTTTCCTTAATTTTTGCGAGGAAATGCTTTTTTAGCTCATCCTTCATTAATGAACTAATTTTCATCGAATTTAACTGATTTAGCTGAATTTGTAACAATTGCGTCTGAGATTTTTTTTCTCATTTCAGTGGTCAGTACATCTTTAAGCGCGCTGTTTACTACTAAAAATCCGAGATCGCTAATTTTTTGTTTAGCCTCCCTCTCCATTTCGGCCTGTTCTTGTACAAACTGCTTCTTTGCACGAGCCTTGAGATCCTCAATCTCTGTCTGCGCTTCTTCAAGCAGCTGTGCCTTGATTTTTTGAGCAGATTCTTTAGCCTCCTGAATCTGGGCATCCGACTCTTTCTTAAGAGCAGCTTTCATAGTTTTTTCGCTCTCCTTTAGCTTTTCTTCCATGGCTTTAGCCTTTACCATAAGCTTCTCTTTATCTTCGGTGCTCTGCTTCTCATCACTTATAAACTTCATGAATGGCTTTGCTAAGTACTTTTTAAAGATAAAAAAGAACAGCGCAAAGTTTATAAGCTGAGCTATGAGTAATTTTGAGTCAATGCCTAAATTTTCCATGAATTGTCCCCGCTAAGCGGGGTAAAAAATTAAACGAATCTAACTATTAATGCGACAACTAGTGCTAGAATTGCAATTCCCTCTGCGAATGCTATTCCTAAAATCATTGTCGAACGAACTAACGACTCCGCCTCAGGATTTCTTCCCAATGCTTCTACCGCTTTACCTGCGACAATTCCGATACCAATACCTGGTCCGATCGCTCCAAGTCCAATTGCGAGCGCCATTCCGATTAATTTTGCTGAATCTGAATCCATTATCGTGTCACCTCCTTAGTGATGTTTTGTAATTGCTAACTTAAATAATACTGCAGACAACATAGAGAAAACAAATGCCTGAATAATTCCTACAAAAACTTCAAACAGAAGAAAAGGAAATGATAGCAGAACAGGAACTAAAAATGCAAGAACGGTTATCAAAACTTCTCCTGCAAATATGTTACCAAATAACCTAAACGAAAATGAGATTAATTTTGAAAACTCAGAAATTATCTCTAGAATTCCGACAAAAAATGCAATTGGGCTTGAAAAATCGATAAACTTCTTCGAATAATCTCCAAAGCCAAGATGCGTAATTCCCAAAAACTGAGTGTAAATTACCGAAATCAAAGCTAGGGCTATGGTTGTGTTAAGATCTGTGGTCCCAGCTCGCAGGATAGGACTGTGGTGGTAAAGGACGCTTCCGATACCTGGGAGCAGACCTGACCAGTTGTTTAAAAGTATAAAAAAGAAAAATGCGCCAATCAGAGGAAAAAAGAATGGAGTTCGTTCTTCAAATACCGACTCGAATAGATTGTAAATCGATCTCATTGTGAAATTAATAAAGTAAAAAAAACTACCTTTCTTTTTACTCTTAGCCTGAATGTTGTAGACTGCCACGATACCTAGGAAAAAAACAAACACAATGGATGTGAGCAAGAAGGAGTTTGTTACTGGGAACTGACCAACATGAAATATTGCCTCTGGCTTGACGCTAATGTGTGGACCAGCTTTTTCTACCGTTTTTTCTACCTGCGCTGCAGCACTTGATTGAGATTCTATCGCTTTTTCTACTGCTTGTGCTGAGCTTAGTGTACGAGGTGATTGTGTCATTTAGATAAATCTTTAATTAATTTCCAAAGGTTATAAAACGAACTAACCGTACCTAAAATAAGTAACGTTAAGGTCCAAAAATTTCTTGTTGAATAGTGCTTATCTAGTTGAAATCCAATATAGACTCCCAACAAGATAGGAGCCGCTAAATACACCCCGATGTTCAATAACTTAGGGTTTATTTTCTGCATACATTGTAACAGCCACACTCAATTTGTGTCAAAACCATTTTTGTGAGGGGCTAAGCCAAGTTTAGCAGAAATTAGAATCTTACTCGTGGGCTGATTTTTTCTCGCCTTAACTGATGTAAACCTGGCGATGTATAAACTGCATGATTAAATGCCTCAACAACTGCTTGACTCGACTTAGTTCTTTGTGCAGAGAACCCTCTAACATTAAATGGTTTTGGGACTCTACCAGCTATAACAAGATGACCTGGTAAACTAATTACTCTTACTCCAAGATACTCACAACTACCATTTGCAGCTTGACGAAAATTCCACCCAATTCCTGTTTCAACTCCGTCTTCTCCAAACAAAGAAACGTTGTGCCACCCAGGAGCTAAACTAGGCATTCGCAATAACTCTGCTTCCTTATCCAATAAAGGTATCTTGGGTGAAATGATTCCGTCAGTGTGTGTTCCATTTATAAAATTAATTGCTGAAACAAAATTAGAGAAGGGTATAAGATCAAATAATTGAGCCAAACTTTCATATCTATCATTTATCCTAATTTCATTGAGAATGTCTCCAACAAAGACGGGATGTTCTAAACCCTGTAAAAGTTCATTTTCCTTTGTCATACGAGGAGATTATACAGTCAAGACGGCTTAAATCAAGTTATCCTAGCTTCATGGCGACGTCCATGAGGACATTTAGCTGGTCTTCCTTTTCGGAGACTGAACCCTTGAAGATGATTACTTGGTTTATGTTGAGTATGTTTTCGAATTTCTTGAAAAGTTTTGGGAAGACAACAACCTCTACAGTTCCAGTCTCATCAAAGACCGAAAGAAATGCCATTTCCTGATTGTCCTTTTTTGTTTTAATTACTTTCCTTCCACTAACAATACCAACTAGTACAACTTTAGCGTTTATGTCATCAACCGTTAATAGGCCGATTTTTTTTGTCGCTTTTTTTTCGATTATCTCAGCAAATTTTATTAGAGGATTCTTGTTAAGCAAAAAGCCAATTACCTCTCGCTCCATTGAGTAAATTTCATCTTCGGTTAGTTCTGGGAGTTGCTCAAACATATCTTGAGTTTGGGTAGCATCACTCTCATCAAGAAATAAATCAAACTGTCCCTTGTCTTGAGTTTCCCTTGAGCTCTGGACATCCCTTACTAAAGTGGGGTAATTAGCGAGCAAAGTAGCTCTGTTAGAAAAAGCTTGGAATGCAGATGCTTTAATTAAGCTTTCTACAGTTTTCTTATTTACTCTTCGAAGATCTACTCTGCGGAGAAAATCAGTGAAACTTTCAAATTGCTTAACTTCTCTTGCTTCGACAATCGCTTCAATAGCAGAACGGCCAACATTTTTTATTGCTGAAAGTCCAAATCGAATTCCACCGTCTTCAATGGTGAAACTGGAGTCAGACTTGGTTATGTCCGGTGGGAGAACCACAATCTCCATCTTCTTACATTCCTCTAGAGTCTGTGCCATCTTTATCTCTCTCATTGGTCCAGCAACGCCTTGAAGCTCGGCAGTAAGAAGTGAGGTCATAAACTCAACAGGATAATTAGCTTTCATATACGCTGTCCAATAGGCAATAAGCGCATAGGACGCTGCGTGAGCTTTGTTAAAACCATAAGCAGCAAATTTTTCTATAAAGCCAAAGATTTTATCTGCAAGAACTTTTGTATAGCCATTTCTTACGCAACCATCAATAAAGTTCTTTCGTCCCTTTTCCATCAATGCTTTTTTCTTCTTTCCGACAGCCATTCGCAGAAGATCCGCCTCGCTCATCGTAAAACCCGCCAAAGTGGTAGCAATATTCATCACCTGTTCTTGAAAGACAAGTATTCCGTAGGTTTCCTCCAATACTGGTTTAAGATCTTTATGTGGGTATCTCACCGACTTAGGATTAGCCTTACCTTGAATGAATGAGGGAATAAGATCCATCGGTCCTGGTCTAAATAGCGCAACCATTGCGATGATGTCGCTGATTTTTTCTGGTTTAAGATCCTTTGCAAGACGTCTCATTCCTGCTGATTCGAGCTGAAAAACACCAATAGTATCACCACGACTTATTAGCTCAAAAGTTTTCACATCGTCAACTGGAACCTCATGTATATCGATTAGAGTTCCTGTTGAGTTTTGAACAAGTTTTAAAGCATCTTCCAAAATAGTTAAATTGCGAAGTCCAAGAAAGTCCATTTTCATCAAACCTAGGGCTTTATTGTCAGAAACCGCATTCAAATCCAGATCATACATGTCGAACTGGGTGATAATTTTTTCTTCCTTTGGCTCACGTTGTAACGGTACATACTCAACGAGTGGTTTGTCAGAAATAATCACACCTGCTGCATGAACAGATGCATGACGTGGAAGGCTTTCGAGTCGCTGGGCGATATCTAATATCTTTTTTGTCTCAGGTTCAGTGGTATATGCCAGTTTTAACTCTGCTGTTTCTTCTATTGCTTGCTTCAATTTTAGATGAAAACCTTGCTTAGGAGGAGGCACCATTTTCGCGATACGGTCAGCGGTACCGTATGAATGACCCAACGCTCGTGCAACGTCACGGATTGCCATGCGTGACTCTAAAGTACCAAATGTTATTATCTGCGCAACTTTGTCGTCACCATAGCGCTTTCGCACATACTGTATAACTTCGTCTCTTCTTCGATCGGCAAAATCGATGTCGATATCGGGGGGTGAAGGTCTGTCAGGATTTAAGAAACGCTCGAACGGCAGATTATATTCGAGTGGATTAATATCGGTGATTCTAAGACAGTACGACACAAGCGACCCAGCAGCAGACCCTCTTCCAGGACCTACAGCGATTCCTTGTTTTTTTGCCCAGTTTACAAAGTCTGAGACAACCAAGAAATAATTAGCAAAACCTTTCTGATTAATAATGCTTAGCTCGTAGTTGATTCTTTTAATTACCTCCGCTTGGTCATTGGCCTTAACTCTGTCGATACTGTTTAAGGTAAGCTCCTTCAAGAAATCTTCCGGTGTTTGCCCCGTTGTAATTGGAAAAGTTGGAATTATTAATTTACCGTATGGAATTTCGAGGTTACAAAGCTCTGCGATTTTAACTGTATTCTCTATTGCTTCTGGTAGATCAATGAAGTCCGCCTTCATTTCCTCGGGAGTCTTGAAGTAGTAGTCTGGTGTATTAACCATGCTAAGAGGTCGATTCTGCTCTTGGATAGATCTAGCAGTTTGAATACAGAGTAAGACCTCTTGAGCATAAGCATCGTCCTTTTCAATGTAGTGTATGTCATTGGTTGCTACGATTGGAACGCTGAACTCTCTAGACATTCTAAGAAGCTCTTTGTTTACATTGTCGCATTCTGGAACACCTGGGTGGCGTTGCATCTCGAGGTAAAAATTGTCTTTGAATATACTCAGGTATTTTTTTAAAACTTCTTCTGCCTTCTTGATGTCGTTCTGAAGAATAAGTTCTGGGATTTCCCCGTTAAGACAGCCAGACAGACAGATAAGGCCCTCACTATGCTTTTCAAGGAGTTCAAAATCAATTCTTGGCTTGTAATAAAACCCTTCTAAGTTTGCTGTTGTTATCAGTTTCATTAAGTTCTGATAACCGGTATAGTTTTTAGCTAATAGGACCAAATGGTTTTGGTCTCTGTCCATTCCAGATTCTTTATCATGTCTTGACCTTTTTGCTTTGTAAGCTTCAACTCCAATTATTGGTTTAATTCCAGCTTCCTTCGCTCTTAAGTAAAACTGAAAGGCTCCATAAAGGTTTCCGTGGTCAGTAATTGCAACTGCAGGCATGTTGTGCTTTTTAGCTTTAGCGATGATATCATCCATTCGAGCCATTCCATCAAGGAGAGAGTATTCAGTGTGGCAGTGTAGGTGAACGAAGCTCATGATTCTTGTAGCTCAAAACTTGTACCCTGTAACCTTACCATTACTTGAGAGATTTTAAAAGTTCTTCTTTAACCAGTGAAGCGTTGGCTTGGCCTTTCATTTCCTTCATTACTTGACCGACTAAGAACATTAGTACCGTTTCCTTGCCGGCTTTGAAGTTTATAATTGCTTCAGGATTTGCTGACAGAACTGACTTTATCGCAGCGCCCAAATTTGCAAGATCTGTTTCCTTTGGTTTAGCCATATTTTCTGCAAGTTTTGCAAATTCATCAGGACTCGATTCTGTTGATAGTTTTTTGTTCACTATTAGATTTGCAACTGACTGCGGTGATGCATTCGTTTTTGCCAATACTTCTTCAAAGAATTTTGCAATTTCAACATCTTGAGTGAGGATTGCTGCGTCAGCTTCCTTAAGTTCTAATTTTTTAATAAATCTTTCTTTCTTAGCAGAAGGCAGTTCTGGTAGCTCAATTGAGTCAATGTATGACTGCTTGAAGACCATTGGAGGAATATCGGGTTCAGGGAAGTATCGATAGTCGTGAGCTTCTTCTTTTGACCTTTGGCTAACTGTCTTCATTGTCTTTTCATCGAACCCTCGTGTTTCCTGAGTTGGTGTTTCGCTTTTTTCGAGTAGCTCTGTCTGTCTTTTAATTTCAAACTCTATTGCTCGCTTAACGAAGTTGAAAGAATTAATGTTCTTAACCTCAACTTTATAGTTTGGCAGCTCATCTTTGAACTTTGAACTTTGAACTTTGAATTTACGAAGCGATATATTCGGCTCCATTCTCATTGAGCCTTTCTCCATATCTGCGTCAGATACTTCCAAGTAGCGAATTATTGTGTGTAGCTGCTGAAGAAATTCTTTTACTTCTTCTGAGTTGGTGAAGTCAGGTTCCGTCACAATTTCAACCAGTGGGACTCCAGAGCGATTGAAATCAACAAGCGAGTCATCTCCAGAGTGAAGTAGCTTACCAGTATCTTCCTCCATATGTACTCGTGTGATTCCAAATTTTCCAAGTTTTCCTTTTACTGCGACAGGTTCGTCGTACTGTGAAATCTGATACCCCTTAGGAAGATCTGGATAGAAATAGTGCTTGCGATCAAACTTTGTTTTTAGATTGATCTTGCAGTTTAGAGCCTTACCGATTTTGATGCACCACTCTAATGCTTTACGGTTTGGCACTGGCAATGCACCTGGTAAGGCAAGGCAGACAGGACATGTATTTGTGTTTGGCTTTTTTCCAAAGTAATCAGCAGAGCACTGACAGAACATCTTGCTTTTTGTGTTTAGTTCAACGTGAATCTCAAGTCCGATTACTGGCGTGCAACTTTTCATAATTTATTATTTGTTTGTTAACGTGTTCACGGGTTAACGGGTTTTCTTTCTCAACGCGTTAACTCATTAGCCCGTTAACTGATTAATTATTAATCGGGAAACTTAGTTAATAATGTTTCCCGTACATTCATAAAATTAGTTTCCTTCTCAAGCTGGTAGGCGATTGACAGAACCTTTTCTTCTTCTAGTCTACCGCCCATAAACGAAAGTCCGATCGGTAGCTTGTTCGAGTCCAGACCCATAGGAATACTGATTGCTGGAATTCCCGCGGCGGCGGCTGGCTCGTTTAGAATATCCATCATCTCTCCGAAGAATGGATACTTCTCGAACTCCCCTTTTTTGATTGCGGTCGATGGGGTAGTGGGAGCAAAAATTAAGTCTACGGTTTTAAATGCTGCTTCGAAGTTTTGAATGATTAGCTGACGCGCTTTCTCAGCCTTTTTATAAAATTGATCGTAGTATCCATGAGATAAACTGTGAGTACCCAACATGATTCTTCGTTTGGCTTCTTCACCAAATAATGTTCTGTCTTTTCCATACCTGATTCCATCATATCTATTTAAATTTGACGAAACCTCCGATCTTTGTAAAATCATGTATACCGAGACAGAATACTTCGGAGAGATTAAGCTCACAGGCATAATTTCGTGACCAAGTTTCTTAAGAATTTCAATAGTCTCCTCGTAGCGCCTAATAATATCGGGATCTATATTTTCTAGATAATCCTTACATACTCCAATCTTCATTTTCCTTGAACTTTGAACTTTGAACTTTGAACTTTCAACTTGCAACGTAGTCGCGTCATATAGGTCTTCTCCTTGAATTATTTCAAGCAAGTAGGCTGCATCTTCGACGGTTCTGGTGATTGGTCCCGGACAGTCCCACGAAGATCCCATCGGTACTACTCCGTATCGAGATACTCTTCCATAGGTGGGTTTCATTCCTACTAAACCGCACCAAGCCGCAGGCAATCTGATGGAGCCAGCAGTCTCGGAGCCGATGGCTGCTGGAGCTAAATATGCTGCAGTTACAGCAGCAGATCCACCGGACGAACCTCCCGGTGCTCTTGTAGTGTCCCAAGGATTGTTTGTTGGTCCAAAGTCCGAAGTCTCGGTAGAGGAGCCGTGCGCCCAAGCATCAAGATTTGTCTTGCCGAATACACCAAACTGTTTGTCTAAAAGTCTCTGTACGACAGTTGAGTTAAAAGGAGGGATGTAGTTCTCTAAAACCTTTGCAGAAGCGGTGGTTCTTATGCCTTTTGTGCTGAAGTTATCTTTGAAGGCTATCGGAAATCCTTTTCCTTCTTTCGATGGGGGAGTAACGTAACAATGCAAATCCTTTTCGTACTTCTCTACCCTAGTTGAGAAATATTTCCAAAGTTCCTCATTGGTTAGTTGTTTGTTGTCAACTAACTCCTTCAGTTCCAGTAATGACTTCCCTAGTAGATTCATTATTTGAATACTTTTGGTACAACAAATAACCCTTCCCTATTACTTTTAGAATTTCCAACCGCTTCCTCCTGAGTTAATAAACGCTTGTTCTCTTCTCCATCCTCGAAGAACTTATTTTCCTGCCCGGTTACATTGGTTAGGCTACTGATTTTTGAAGTATCTAGATCTTTGAGGTTATCGACATACTCAAGAGTTTCTCCGAACTGTGAAGCTATTTTCTTCTTTTCTTTATCGGTCAAAACAAGATTGGAGAGCTTAGCAAGTTTTTCAACTTCTTCAGAAGTAAGGGACTTTTTCATAACCCCATTATATACGAAGCTGAAGACACTTTGTATTATACGGTGACAACAGTCAATGGGGTTTGTTCGGTACCTTGACCCATTGGGTTGTCTCTGAAGATTTCTTTGACAGTTTCGTCTGGAACTGAAGTTGTGTTTGCTAATATATTCCTTCCTATATCGTTAGCGTCAATAATCACCACTCCCTGAAACTGTTTTTCATCAGAAAGTTTCAATCCCTCTCTGAGTTTATCTTCTATTTCTTTCGCAACACATTTTGGATTCTTAGGAGCTAACTTTGCTGAGACATTTGAGGGGTAAAGTGAGTATTCGGTTGGGCCATCGATTGCTCTTCCCGCCTCTCCTACGATGTTATAAAACACCCCTTTGATTCCTAGGGGTTTCGTTACTGCAGCTGCTAGGGCAGCAAATAATATTTTTGGCAAACCAATTTCCTGAATTGCTAGCTGCATCGTCCATTGACTTCCAAGTCCTATTCCATTCGGCGTTTTGGTTACATATTTTGAAAGAAGTTTTGCCCAAAGCCCCGTTTTAATGTCCCAGATGAAGTACGATCGGCCTTGTGAGATTGCTATTATTTTTTCTGAGACAACCAAAAACCACTTTCCCCTTGGAGCGTAGAGCTTAGAGCTTAAAACGTGATCTGTAATCTTTCGGACAAAGTCGTCGTTCTTTTGAAAAACATCAGTTTTAATCAAATGTCTGCTGTACGTTTTATCTCCGACCTTTATTTCTTCGGGCTTCTCATGCTTTATGGACTTTATAGACTCGTCACTGTTAGGAAAGAACTCCCTCAACCACAACTCAACGTTTAACAATCTCCAGAATAGCAATGTGTCGGAATTCTTACCCTCAATGAACTTTTGAAATCCTCTGAGTACATGCGCTTGGTTAAAGTAAGGTCTCGAAGCAAATGAAGGTGAAAGAAAAATTGAATAAATTCGATTCTTCATTCGAATAAACCACTCTTCTTCAGGTGTCGTAAACCCAATCTTATTTCTACGTTTCCTGATCAACTTAGGAAGCAATTCCTTCGTTGCATCTCGAAGAATATTTTTGTTCCATCCCATCTTGATAATTGCTTTATCAGGCAGACTGAAGATCAACTTAATTAGATCAATGTCCAAGAAAGGAACCCGTCCCTCAATTGAGAATCGCATGCTATTTTTATCTTCATATCTGAGTAGCGAGGGCAGGCTGTTATAAAAAACGTCCTGAATTAGACGCAACTTTAAATTGTCACTATTAACTTCGAAACTTGTTCCGAAATTCTTTTTGTGAAATGCCTTGCCTAAGAGCTTTACGGGATTTGATTGATTAAATGCCGAGGAAAATTTTATTTTTACATATTTTGAAATCACATCGATCGATGAAAACACCTCGGTCAATAGAGTCAAGTACTTCTTTTGCTTATGTAGCTGCTTGAGATACACAAAGTAGTAGGGAAGATAACCAGCCATCATTTCGTCTGCGCCTTGGCCATCAAGCAGTACCTTCACGTGCTTTTTAGCTTCCTTCATTACTGCAAACTGAGCGTAGGGTCCTGTGCTTATCGTTGGTTCCTCCTGTGTACGAACAAACTCCTCGATTTCAGCAAAGAAGTCCTCCACCTTCGGTTGAACCTTAAAACTTTTAATCTTACCGTCTCCATTTTTAATTAGCTTCATTAATTCGTCTATGTACTTCTCTTCGTCATTTGATGAGCCAGGGAATACGGCCGAGAAAGAGTTTTGAACGGTACCTATCGATCTGGCCTCGTCTGTTTTATTCTTAAGTAGCTGATTTACGACGCTAACAACCGTTGAGGAGTCTAATCCACCCGATAAGCAGGTTCCAACGGGAACATCCGCAATCAATCTTAATTTTATCGCCTCAATCAACTGCGCTTTAAAAGCACCGACCATATCTTTGCTTTTCTCTATTCGGCCATTGTCGGTGGCTAATGCTTTTAGATCTTCCTCCAACTTTGAAAAATAGCCGTTTGTTATGCTTGAGCCTTTGATAGTGAGGTACTGCCCTGGCATTAGACGATATATGTTCTCAAAGAACGTCTCTGGCGAATCGTCATGAACTCGATATCTTAAGTACCGATACAGAACTTTTTCGTTCGGGCTTGTTTTTATTAATTTTGAATTTAGTAATGGCTTAATCTCCGAAGCAAAAATCAAGTTTTTATTTGGCAGCAGCGCAAAATAGAGAGGCTTTATTCCAAAATGATCTCTTGCGAGTACGAGCTTGTCTTTGTTGCTATCATAAATTGCGGTACCGAACATACCGTTGAACTTGTCAAAGCAGTCTTCACCCCACTGCTCATATGCGTGAACAATTACCTCGGTATCGGAAAGGGTTTTGAAACGATGACCTAGTTCTTCAAGCTCCTTTCTAAGTTGCTTATAGTTATAAATTTCGCCGTTACTAACCGTTACAATGGTCTTATCTTCGTTGTAGATTGGCTGGTCCCCTGTCTTAAGATCGATTATTGCCAAGCGCCTACTAAGAAGCGAGACATGATCATTGGCGAAGGTTCCTTCTCCATCGGGTCCTCGATGAACCATGTCCTTTGAGAATTGCTTAAGTAGTTTTTTGTTTTCAAATCCGTAAAATCCAGCTATGCCGCACATATTCTTGTAACCCGAATCTTGTAACCCGAATCTATTTGTATTTTACTTGAGCTACAGGCTACAAGCTACAGGATTTGGGATATTCTACATTTCCCGAAGTAGTCGAACTCTTTCCTCAACTGGAGGATGGGTGCTAAAAAGTGAAGCTAATTTGGACTGTTTTCCACCTTTTTTGAAAGGATTTGAAATGAATAGATGAGCATTTGCTCCCGATGCTTTCTGTAATGGCAATGGGCTGCTGCTGATTTTTATTAAGGCGTTCGCAAGTGCATCTGGATTTCTCGTAATCAAGGCTCCAGTGGCGTCGGCTAGGTATTCTCGCTTACGTGAGACTGCAAGCTGAATTAAGGTTGCGACTATGGGTGCTACAAAAATTGTGAGTAAGAACATTACTAATTGTATGGGACTTGACGACCTGTCATTGTCCCTATCTCTCATACCACCCCAGAAAAAGCTCCTTTGAAGCCAGTCTGTAACTAGAACCAATGTTCCAACAAGTACGGCAACTATTGAAGAAAAAAGTATGTCGTAATTTTTGACATGCCCAAGCTCATGAGCAATTACTGCCTCTAGTTCAGCTCGTTTAAGTACTTTAAGAAGTCCTGTTGTGACAGCAACTACAGCGTGTTTTGGATTGCGTCCTGTAGCAAATGCGTTCATTGCATCGGTCTGCATTACGTACAACTTAGGCATAGGCAGTCCAGCGGCTATTGAAATATTCTCCGTAACGGTGTAAAAATCGAAGTATTCCTTCTTGGTTGCTGGCTTTGCTCCAGTGGTCATCAACACCAGCTTATCTGAATAAAAATAACTACCGAAGCCTGAAAATAGTGAGAAAAGAAGACCAAAAAATAAGTATGAATCTGAGCTTCCTTGCGACTTGCCTATGACATAAAAAACAAATACAAAGAAGACCATGAAGAAAGCAACCAATACAAAGCTCTTAACTCTGTTGTTGAGAATTTGAGAATAAATTGTCATATCAAATGGACTCCCGATCAGGTCGGGAATGAGCTTTTAAGCATGTTCAATTTCTTAAAAGCTCACCTTTACGCTTTTTCTCTCAGCTTCCGTTGCCTGAAAGAACTCCACCTCTTTAAAGCCAAAGATATTGGCGATCAAGTTAGTAGGAAATGTCTTCACCTTTGTATTAAGTTCTAAAGCATTGCTGTTATAAAACTGTCTTGAGTACGCCACTTTGTCTTCCGTATCTTCAAGCTGTCTCTGCAGATCTTGAAAGTTTGAGCTTGCCTGTAACTGAGGGTACGCCTCAGCAACTGCAAACACTGATTTCAAAGCTGAAGTAAGCATATTATCCGCTTGAGCTTTTTCTGCTAAGCTGTCTGCCTTAACTAACGCAGAACGAGCTTTGGTGACATTTTCAAATACAGATTTCTCATGCTTAGCGTAACCTTTGACTGTTTCTACAAGATTAGGAATCAAATCTGCTCTTCGTTTAAGTTGAACATCTATTCCTGAAAGCGCTTCTTTGATGCGCGCAACCAAAACTACAAAGCTGTTGTAGCTTCCGATTACGTAGATTGCAAGAAGAACTGCTGCACCGATTAAAATATAAGTAGTATTCATTTAATATCACCCCATTTCATATCTTAATTATAGAATCTCTTGACTGTATTTGCAAATATGCTATAGTTTGCCGATATGGCACTTCAAAAGCAAAAAACCAAAGCTAAAGTTAAATCTAAATACGATACTTCAAAACTACTAAAAAGACTTAACGATCGATTTCCAAACTTTCTATTAGGGCTTACAGTTTTTGTTTTGGTTATTCTCGTAGGGTCATTGTTTTCCCAAAGCAATGAGCTTTCATCATTTAAAATTCCTCAATCAATTACGAAATTATTTGGTGGTAAAACTGATTTACCCGACCTGGCTGCGCCAAAAAGCTATACAGTCAAAGTTGGAGATACTCTCTGGAGCATTGCTGAAGAGGCTTACGGCTCAGGTTATAACGCTTATGACCTTGCAAAGCTAAATAATATCTCTAATGCAAACGTACTAAATGAGGGAACTGTTCTTAAGTTACCAGCTCTAGAACCAAAGGATCCGACACGTGGCGAGATTGCTAGCGGAGCATACACTACCAGACAAGAGATGCCACAGTCAGTTCAGCCAGCAGCTAAGTCTTATACAATTGCTCAAGGTGACACTTTATGGTCGATAGCATTAAAGCAGTATGGCAATCCATATCGCTGGGTAGAAATTAAAGCTGCAAACCCTAAGATCACGAATCCAAACCTAATCTACGCTGGGGACACACTAAACCTCTTATAGCATAGAGCTTGTAGCGTGGAACTTAAGCTCTACGATCTACGTTCTAAGCTCTACGAGCCCGCTCAATCTCATCTCCACCGGTTCTGTTTTCTGGCTCAATATAATCCAGCCCTAAGAAGTTGTACAGCTTTTCTTCTGTGTCAAAAATGATTGAGTTAGCTTCCTTGCCCTTGGCTTTATTCTTCGCATCTTCGGACTTTAAATCTTTAAGACCGTACTCATTGAGTGAGTAGCCTCGCTGCAAAGCATACTCCCTGAGCTTGATGTTATGAGCTTTGCTACCGGTAAAGTACTGCAATAGTGTTCCGTAAGCTTTTTTGGGATGTACGCGAAGGTCGACGCGTAGTTTAGGAGGCAGGTAGATCGAGGCCTTTTCCGCTCCCGCATTGTCCACAGAGCGCTTTTTTGGGTAAGCTACAAAATGCTTCACGATGGACTCCGCATCTTTTTCTTTAGCTTCCACAGCAATATCGATGTCTCCTATTGTTCCGGCCTTACGGCGTAATGAGCCCAGGACATCAACTCGCTCTACACCTTTATGATTTTTTAAATATTTGACCAGATCATCAGCTACGGTTTTTGCATAATCGTATGGAATACGATCTGGCGCAGATTCAGCCGTCAGGTACTGCTGTATGGAATCTATCATGACCGTTTCTGACTGCTCTCCGAACCCATCAAGATCTGCAATTTTATGTTCTTTGCAAAGCTGGAGCAGCCTCTTGAGAGCGGTTTTCTCATCAAGCAGCTTAAATATTGTGACCAATCTATATGCTTTTATCGGTCCAACTTTAGGAATTTTAGTTAACAAAAAAACTGTACTAGGAACTTTCGCTAGCTGATGGTCAATAAACTCTGATCGTCCCTTTTCAAAAAGTTCGACAACGTGAGCTTGAGTGGAAGCTCCTAAACCATCGACTGTATTAAGAAAACCTTTTTTCCAAGTGTCGTACAGCTCTACTGAGAGCAGTTCAATCGCGTCAGCAGCCTTCTCATAAGCAGCTATTTGAAAGAAATTTTTACGCTCTATTTTATAAACTATTACAACTTTACGAAGAAGCTCAACTATTTGATTGTTTGTAAATTGCATTTATAGAAGATATCACGAAGAACAGCTTTTGGCTAGGGCTTTGGGTGTAGGGTATTTAGACCATCATTTAGCCCGCTCTTTTTGCTCTCCTGACGGAGTGTAGAGAGAGTTTGCAACAGTGAAGGAGATTGTGGGACAACTACTTCTTCTCTTGGAGTTGAAGTATGTAGGAAATGAAATACAGGATTTCTCCCAATGGGATCTCTGGCGACTACCGTTACCCCATTTGCGCCGTGATCGACATCGGTCATCTGAATGTCTGCGGACTGTCCTGATGTTCTGTTTTCTGCTGTCATGTAGAGTATTTTAGCATATTTATTCTTGATATAATTGAGAAGTTTACACTGTTTACCCTGAGAGCAATCGAAGGGAACAGAGTGAGGTGCGGGATTAGTACAGTGGTAGTATGCATCCTTCCCAAGGATGAGATACGGGTTCGATTCCCGTATCCCGCTCCCGTCTTACGCTAAAGCTACAGACGATTCGCGTATGTATTACGTATATATTCTGAAAAGTTCAAAGTCGGGATCGCTTTACTATGGATACACTACAGACTTATCCAAAAGAGTGAAGGAACATAATGAAGGCTTAAGCAAATATACCAAAGGACTGTTGCCTTGGACTTTAGTATGGTATTGCGCCTTTAGTAACAAAAAGAAAGCTAAAGATTTTGAACTTTATATTAAGTCTGGATCAGGAAAAGCCTTTGCTTACAAAAGACTGGTAAGTCTGGCTTTAGAGTAAGATGGAATGATGTACGATTAGGTGTTCCGTAGTTTCAACGTAGGACACCCGTATCCCGCTCACTACGTTCAGTAGACATGAACGTAGCTCTGATTTAAGAGATAAAGTATAATGTTACGATGCCCTTTTAGTTCAGTGGCAGAACAGCGGTATCGTAAACCGTTAACGTCAGTTCGATTCTGACAAAGGGCTCATGAG
>CAYISZ010000013.1:0-21028 GCA_964366455.1 uncultured Gammaproteobacteria bacterium | reverse complement strand
TGCCAAGGCATCCACCAATGGCGTTATTTCTTCCATCTCTCTCATTCGTTTTCCGTTAAAGACACTGACATGTCTTCATGAGAGGATTATTTAATTAAATTTTTTTTGAAATTGAAATTCCGACGTTACGTCGGAATACCTAACACGCTTTGTTTATGGCGCTAGTCGGCGCCATAAAACATGTTACCCCGCCAACGGCGGGGTTAAAAAGACCCAAATTGTTAATGTGCTAAGTTAATCGTGGTTATCAGTACTCAGATTCCAGCTAGTACTAACTGAAAACTGACTGCCGATAACTTGGCCCGCCTTATTCGTGCATTTGCCTTTCCCGCCTGCAACGCTATGCGTAGCATTGCGGGCATGGTCACTATTATTCGTAGACGGCTCATGCTCTCATTGATCGGCGGACATAAGTATCTGTAAACTCGTTAACCCGTGAACGCGTTAACTCGCTAACAGCTACTGATGTGGACCTGGGCGGAGTCGAACCGCCTACCTCTTCATTGCAAATGAAGCGTTCAGCCAGGTAAACTTCAGGCCCTATCCCCATAGACCGTAAAACGTGGAGCGTAGAGCATAAAATAAGCTCTATGTTTCAAGTTCTATGTTCTATGTTGTGTTTGGTTAAAGAAGCGGATAGGATAGCAGAATTTGTAGCTAACCAATGCCTCAGTTAAGGTCAAAAACCATGTGTAATCGTATTTTAATGAAAATCTAGCCTTATGTCAATCGAGGTTTCTGTTTTTGTTAGCTTTGCTAACAGCTATAGAGTGGGCTGCTATTGCGGTTAGGTAAAAAGCGTCAGCCTGTAAAGCTCCAGAGTATGTTCGGTTTTGTTTAAACTGCATCCAAGTAAATCCTGCGAAGTAACCCATAGCAGCAATTACAGAAGCAATTATATAAACTTTGCTTGGTAGTTTAATTTCCGGAGCCAATTCGGGTTTTACAGATTCCATTTCAGGACTTCGTTTTAAACCCATCTCATTTACTGGTTTTGGTGCTCTTTCCATAATGAATTATATCAAATTTTATAGTTCAATTCATCTTGTAATAGCACGCCAAATCCCATTTCTGCTGATATAATTACAAGATGAAAAGAGAGCTTCAGCCAAATTCCTCGCACAAACCAACTTCCTGGATGAATGGAGACAAGGGATGGGACATGTTGCTCGGAGCATCGGGCGTTGATGTCGATAAGTTTGGGCAGTACTGTGTAGAGCATCCCAAATTCAGTAAAGCACTAGCAGATTTAACTTGCTATGCTAGGCCGGTTGTCGGGGGAATTGCTCTTGGAGCTTACGCACATGCAGTTAAGGAAAACAATATTCCATTAGCTTACGCCTCACTAGGCCTATTTATTGTTGCTGCAATATCAGACTCATTTGATGGTTACGTTGCTAGAAAAGGAGAGGTAACAGACGCAGATGGAGCAAAGCTAGACCAGGTTATGGACGTGCTCTTTCGCTCAGAACTAGTTGCAACGGTGATGTTGACTGGAGATGCTGTAGACCGAGCATTACTTCTTCCAAGAGCATATTACGAAATGAAACTTTTAGCTCACCGACAGGACGACATGGGAGAGCAGGGTGAGTTTAAGTCATCTACCTTTGGTAAAATTAAGGTTGCTAGTGATGGCGTTCTTGGTGTTGGCTTATTGGCTAGCGCTGCCGTAAGGAGTCCGAAGGCGAAGCACACCTTTTCTGTAATTAGAAAATCAGCAGCTGTTCTGAGTATTGGCCTGAATGCTGTAGACGTACATAACCGCGCAAAAAGAAAGAGAATTTCTTCCTCTTAATCGCTAAGTTGCAAACCATCGCAACTCTTCTGTATATTGAATGTATGGCGGTTAAAAAAAACATTGTGTGGTTTGAAGAGGTTGGCAAGGACGACGTTGGCCTTGTCGGTGGTAAAGGAGCAAATCTTGGCGAAATGACCAATGCCCGTCTTCCAATACCCTACGGTTTCGTACTTACCTCGCATGCATATTTTGAGTTTATTGATCATAATTCGCTCGCACCAAAGATAAAGAAATTTCTAGATTCTGTAAATACAGACAATCCCCACGAACTTCAGCAGGCATCAAAAGAGATTCAATCTCTCATACTTGATGCCGACGTTCCTAAGTCGATAACAAATCCAGTTCTCGAATACTACAAAAACCTTACTCAGAAGGAAGAAGAGTACATTTCAAAAACTTCCTCCGTTGCGTCACAGATTTCTAAGACATTAAAACACGTCTATCGACCAGTTTCAGTAGCAGTAAGGTCTTCGGCCACAGCGGAGGACTTGCCAGGCGCCTCATTTGCCGGCCAACAGGAAACGTATCTAAACGTACTTGGTGAAACAGATCTACTTAAGAAAGTGCAAGAATGTTGGGCGTCTCTTTTTACAGAAAGAGCGATTTACTATCGTCATCATCAAGGCTTCGATGACTTTAAGGTTGGACTGGCTGCGGTCGTGCAGAGAATGGTGCAGTCTGAGAAATCTGGAATCGCCTTTAGCATCGACCCAGTGACAAATGATAAATCGAAAATTGTTGTCGAAGCTATAGTGGGACTTGGGGAATATATAGTACAAGGTAAGGTGACCCCAGATCATTATGAAATTGATAAGCGATCATTTGTAATAACTAAAAAGGAAGCAAAGTACCAAAATTTAAAATATGTAAAGTCAGGAAATGGAAACCGTGAAGTAAAACTCAGCAAGACCGCAGGTTCAGAACTAAAGCTTTCTGACCAGGAGATTGTTACCGTTGCTCTTTTAGTAAAGCAAATTGAGGATCATTACTTTTTTCCTCAGGACATTGAATGGGCAATTGAGGGCGACAAAACATTTATCGTGCAGTCTAGACCGATCACAACGATAAAACCTGCGGAAGCAATGGGTAAAACGTCGGGCAAGGAAGATAAAAATAAAAGTGGGGAAATTGCATCTACGCAACCGACATTAGTAATGCCGATTGTAACGGGGGCGCCGGCGTCTCCTGGAATGGTGACTGGTCCTGTTACGATAATTCACTCCCCCAGTGAAATAGACAGAATTCATAAGGGAGATATTCTTGTTGCTCCCCAGACTAATCCTGACTATGTTCCTGCGATGAAAAAAGCTGCCGCTATAGTTACAGAAAAAGGAGGGCGAACCTCTCACGCTGCTATTGTTTCAAGAGAGCTAGGGATTCCTGCAGTAGTAGGCGCTGAGTCAGCAACCACTAAATTAAAAAATGGACAAACAGTAACGGTAAACGGGACTACAGGAGAAGTTTTCAAAGGAGCCATCAGTTCTCAGCAATCAGAGGTTAGTAATCAGAAGGAGCAAGCAAAACTGATATCTGAAGACCGAAATCTAAAAACTTTAACAAAAGTTTATATTAATCTTGCGGAACCGGAACAAGCGGAGACTCTAGCTAAAAGACACGTTGATGGAATTGGCCTATTACGTGCAGAGTTTATGATTGCTGGAATTGGCATCCATCCAAAATACTTAATTAAGCACGGTCGACAGCACGAGTTCGTTCGCAAGTTAACACATGACTTAATCAAATTCGTAAAGCCTTTTTCACCTCGTCCTGTTATCTACCGTGCTACAGACTTCAAGACGAATGAGTACAAGAATTTAAAAGGGGGTGCTGAGTTTGAGCCAAAGGAAGAAAATCCTATGCTTGGTTTCAGAGGCGCATCTCGATATATTGCGGATCCAGAGGAGTTTATGTTGGAGCTTGAAGCAATAGCAAATATCTGGAAGATGGGCTACAACAATTTACATTTAATGATTCCCTTTATCCGAAGACCATGGGAGCTTATTCAGATTAAGTCTATGATAGCAAAGGCAGGGTTATTCAATTTGCCAGGATTCAGATTACTAATCATGGTAGAAGTTCCTGCTGCAGCGCTTGAACTAGAAAACTTTTTGAAAATTGGCGTAGACGGTGTTTCGATTGGTACGAACGATTTAACAATGATGTTGCTAGGAGTTGATCGTGACAATGAGCATGTTTCTTCAGTTTATGATGAAAGATCTGATGCGGTCGTGGGAGTACTTGAACAAATCGTTAAGACCTGCGTAAAATATAAAGTAAGTTGCTCTATCTGTGGACAGGCAGCGTCTGATTATTCGGAGCTTGTAGAGAAGTTGGTAATCGCTGGAATTACGAGCGTGTCTGTTAATCCCGATGCAATCGAAAGAACTAGACGTCTAATCTTCGACATAGAGCGAAATCATTTTAAATCTTTAGTTAAAAAATAATTATGATTACAATAAAAAAGATTCTTGCCTACGAAATTATTGATTCACGAGGTTATCCAACCATTGAGGCCTCAGCAGAGTTAAGCAATGATAGAACGGTACGAACCAGCGTGCCATCTGGAACTTCTGTTGGTAAGTATGAAGCTTTAGAACTACGCGATAAGGATGAAAAAAGATTTGATGGAATGGGTGTTACAAAGGCCGTGAATATAATCAATGAAGTCCTTGCGCCGAAATTAACAGGAGTTACTCCTAGTAAGTTCCGCGAGATTGATGAGTGGATGATTAAGGCAGACGGGACAAAGAATAAATCTAGATTAGGAGGGAACACAACGCTTGCACTTTCTCAGCTATTTATTAAGGCAGCTGCTCTTGAACAAGGAGTCTCAGCTTACAAATTTGTAAACACCGAATACGTGAAACGATTCAAGATAGAGCTCCCGTTACAAAAAATACCCACACCAATTTTTAATATCATTAACGGAGGAAAGCATGCCAACAACAATCTTGAGTTCCAGGAGTTTCAGGTGATTCCATCTTCATCACTCCCCTACACAAAGGCTTATCAGATTGGAGTAGAGATTTTTCACGAACTAAAAAGAGTATTAACTTATAGAAACGCAAGTGTTTCGGTCGGAGAAGAGGGTGGATTTGCGCCAAATTTTACAACCAATATTGACGCAATCGAAGTTATTAACGAAACTGTACTGCAAAAAAATCTTAAGATGGGTCTGGATATCTTCCTTGGTCTGGACGTTGCATCTTCCCATTTTTTCAAAGACGGCAGGTACTATGTAAAGGACAGACCGCATCCTCTTACCAAAGATGAATATCTTGAATTCATCCTCAATCTTACTAAAAATTATTCTTTACTCTGTCTGGAAGATCCATTGGATCAAGATGATTTTGAAGGGTGGTCTAAACTTTTAAAAGCCATGGCACGCGATATTTACCTTATCGGGGACGATCTTCTTGCCACGAATAAGGAGCGATTGGAACGTGCTATTAAGGACAAAGCATGTAGTATGGTTCTGGTAAAACCTAATCAAATTGGAACGATTTCAGAAATAATGGAGGTCGTAGAAATTGCAAAGAAAAATGACTTAGCCGTCTTGGTCTCACACAGATCTGGAGAGACAAATGATAGTTTCATTGCGGATTTTGCAGTAGGCGTCCAAGCAGACTTCGTCAAATTCGGAGCTCCTTCAAGAGGAGAGCGTGTAGCAAAGTACAATCGTCTCTGGCAGATAGAGCGAGAGAAGCTTGCGAAATAATGCGCTGAACCCTATACTCCATACTGATATATGATCGGTCGAATAAAAGGTAAGCTAGTTGAAATTAATGGTAATGTAGGTCTTGTTGAGACTTCTTCGGGTCTTTCGTATGAAGTGTTTCTTCCTCCAGCACTCTACGCTCATCCTCTAAATACAACAGTTGAGATTGAGACGCACCTTCAGGTTAGAGATGACGCGCATATTTTGTTTGGTTTTAAAGATAAGAAAGATAAAGAGTTATTTAAACTTTTACTTTCTGTTTCCGGTGTTGGGCCAAAGACTGCATTTCAGGTTACTTCGTATACAGGTAGCGATGAGCTTATTGGCGCTGTCCAGTCCAACGATGTTGGATATTTTTCAAAGATTCCTGGACTAGGAAAAAAGACAGCTATGAAAATTATTCTCGAGCTTTCTCAGAAACTTAAATCAGAGTTCGATATGCAAAAGATGAATCTGTCTGATGAAGATAAAACAGTTGTTGATGCGCTCATGGCACTAGGCTATAAATCTCAAGAAGCAAAACAAGCTTTGTCTAAAATTCCTAAAAATCTATCAATCGAAGAAAAAATCCGTGAAGCCCTCAAATACACTTCGACTAAAAAGTAGAGCCGTTGGTTTTCATATTAAGCAGCTGCTTTATGGGTAAATACTGCCTGGACATAGACTCCTGTAGAATGTCCGTGAGATACCCGTGGATGTACTACTTGACTAAGGATTCTAAAACCATTTAAACGAAGTGGGGTCGCTATTTCTCGCTGAAATTCAGTAGCGCCGACCGGGTTTGTATAAATAACTGGAACTTTTGAGATATCCCCTCTCCCATTCTCCGAGCCAAATTCAGCAATGTCTGGGATAACATCCTGAGATATGACTTTGTCTATCATCTTTTCAAGTGCTGATTTTGATACATCATTGTTCCAACCAATCATATTGATTAAGGCGCACCAGGTATTGAGATTTGCAATCCCGTTGTCAAGAACTGCCCTAGACGCTGAAGTTAAGCTCGTTAAGTATACATCTTTTTCCTCTAAGCCGCCCTCTTCCTCTCGGGAAACTGCGTTGCTTAAAATATTACTCAATTCTGAAGGAAGATGGCTAAATAACTCTGGATACTTCGAAGGCTTTGCTGAGATAGCACGCTCTTGTGCCCAGGGAAAAACCTGAGCTACGGCCTTACCCCAGCTCCGAACATCATCGAAATGTAACGGAACCTTCACGTCACTTCTCCTACCACCTTCAACGCCTGTCATATAGAGCATTATGATAGCAAATATCAATCGTATTGCAACCAAACATGTTACGAGTATGAGACGGCCGTCACAAACTCGTTTGCTCAGATACAACATGCTCACGGCCGTGGGCATGTTGTAAGGGCGAAAAAGAAATAACTAAAAATAATATTATTTTTGGGATTGGAGTATAATGGGAAGCATGTCGGGAAATGAAATAACTACGCTAAGACCGTTAAAGATAAGTGAGTATATAGGTCAAGGTGCGGCTGTCAGAACTTTAAAAGTCTTTATTGAGGCGGTTAAGAAAAAAGGACTACCGACGGAGCACATTCTTCTTTACGGACCTCCAGGTATTGGAAAGACTACCCTTGCAAATATTATTGCTCATGAACTTGAGGGAGAGATGAAGGTTACCTCAGGTGCGGCAATGCAGAAGTCAGGCGATCTTGCCGCAATTCTTACCAATCTTAAGGATCATGATATTTTGTTTATTGATGAAATTCATCGTCTTCCTAAGACTGTTGAAGAGATGTTGTACCCGGTTATGGAAGATTATTTTCTTGATATTATTATCGGAAAAGGTCCTGCAGCGAGAACCGTTCGATTACCTATTCCACGTATTACAATAGTGGGCGCTACTACTCGTCTAGCACTATTGTCTGCACCACTGCGCGATAGATTTGGTCTACTAATGCGTCTTGATTACTACACCGACTCTGAGATGGAGAAGATTGTAGATAGGTCTGCAGGATTACTTAAAATGAAAATTGCAAAAAATGTAGCAAAAGAGATTGCAAAAAGATCTCGTCGCACTCCCCGACTGGCAAACAGAATAATTAAAAGAGCTCACGATATGATGGTGGTTAATAAACATTCAGAAATTTCGGATGAGGTTCTTACAGATCTTTTTAGCTTACTCGAGCTTGATGATTTCGGTCTCACCGATGTTGATCGAAAATATTTGAAGACAATTGGAATTAAATTTCTCAATGCTCCAATCGGAGTAAATACAATTGCATCGGCAATGTCCGAAGACATACAAACAATTGAAGATTTCATTGAACCTTATCTCTTGCAGATTGGTTTTTTGAAAAGGACCTCAAGAGGAAGACAGCTTACTCCAAAAGCCCTTCAGCATCTGGGTGTAAAGACTAAACCGGAGCAACCCCAGCTGGTATAATAAGTCTTGAAGCTTGTAGCGTAGAGCATAGAGCTTGATAAGTTCTATGTTTTAAGTTCTACGCTCTAAGTGTAAGCCTCGGTGGTGGAATGGCAGACACGCAGGACTTAAAATCCTGTGACCGCAAGGTCGTGAGCGTTCGACTCGCTCTCGCGGCACCAAGCCCTTCTAGCTCAATGGCAGAGCAGCTGTTTTGTAAACAGTCGACCGCAGTTCGATTCTGCGGAAGGGCTCCAGGTTAGAAAGTCTCGGTTATGCAGTGCAATCGTAAACCACCGAAACTAACTTCGCTTTCCTGATAAGGAGACACAGAAATATAGTTACCACCCTCCATCACTAAGAATGAGTTACCTGAATTGCTTCCTTTCACAATTTTGCCTCCTGTTCTGAATTTAATTAGTGCAGGAAGCTGAGGTCCCCTAGCTCTCAAATATGTTGCTAGTAATCTAAATGTGGTCACGTTAGTTTCAACAACTAGACCAGCGGTAGCTCCATAAGGAAGACACAAAGTCTGTGAGCGTCTGTCAAAAAATGGCATAGCGTGATGGCCCTCAGATCGATGAGTTAAGCTCATCTGTCGTAAATTTGGTGATGAAAAGGATATTCTAGCTGCACCGACCCGTTTGCTTCCCTCTGGCCATTGCGGTCTTCTAGCACCCTCACCTTGATAGCCTCTTTTCTCGACCATAGGCCACATTCTACTATAGGTATCTTAAAAAATACAGAAGGATTGTTTGATATAATTAACTTAGACCCTGTAGTTCAACGGATAGAATAAGTCCCTTCTAAGGATTAGATCCGCGTTCGATTCGCGGTGGGGTCACATATCAATTTTCGCATTCAGTCGGGATGGCGGAACTGGCAGACGCGCACGCTTGAGGGGCGTGTGCCCGAAAGGGCGTGGAGGTTCAAGTCCTCTTCCCGACACTAACTTATCTTCTGCTTACGGTATAGCCGTATGGGTAGTACAGGAAGGCTGCTGGGAGCTCATCTGCCATAATTTTCTGGAAATCTAGATACTCTTTCTTCCTATCAGTAGGATCAATATATTTACGACCATCTTCTAATAGCTTATCTATTCGTACATTTTTCATGTTAGTTATATTTCCTCTTCCAACTTGAGTAGAATGCCAGAAAAAGTATTGATCCGGATCAGTTGGAATTTTCCAAAATGCTAAAAACATATCGAAGTCGTTAGGATCATCGGGAGTACCATATGTGATGTCAACGTTCATTCCTGCATCCTTAAGTGATTTTTCTATTATATTTGCCTGCTGTTCATAGTCAAAGTACGATCTTAGGGTTAATCCAGCAGAGCCTGATGCATTCTTTGCTGGCTTTAGTTGTTTCCGAGCTTCAACAGGGTTGTAAAGGCTTTTTTTAAGCTGAGTATTAAACGCCCAAGAAGTGGGTGAAATTGGACCCTCTGCAAGTTCTCCAAAAGCTACAAGCAGTGGACGAGGTATGGCAAGTGAAACGTTTTTACGGAAATCCTTATCAGACAGAGTGGATCTAGATTCATTAAAAAAGAGAGTTAAAACCGTAGTGTAGTCCACATCCCTCGTTACCAAGGCATTCTTCCAGCTTTTGAAACTATCAGCAACGCTTTTTTTATAAATCTTCATTTCGGTTACATTCCCAAGCTTGAACGCACTAATCATCTTCGACTCACTATCATAGAATTTATAGGTGAGAGGTAGTAGGTCCTTTTTATTTGGTGTAAGGACTATCTCACTAACCTTATTTTCCTGACCTAGTTTGAGCTTCTTAAGTTTATAGTTACCAACCACTCCATGGAGAGGATACCTAATCAGTGGCTTGGTGAGGTAAGTGGGGAATATTACCAGCGGCCTTTTTAATGTAAATTCAATTTGAAAGTCATCAATTACATTCACCTCAACATCTTGAAAATTAAACTGTAAATCTCTTGCGGTCAATGAACGATTGTCGTCCCAAACAAGATTTTTCTTTAAGTAAACATTAAATTTTTTACCATCCGGTGTTCCGGTCCACCTTTCTGCGACTGCTGGTTTTACTACACCTTGATTGTCTATGTAAACCAACCCATAGGAAATATTGTTTATAACTTCAGTAGGAAGCGATGAAGGCTCATGTGCTCCAACAATACCAACAACTTTTCTGTTTGAAAGGAACAAAGAATCAAGCTGAGATGAAAAGGAAAGAAGACTAAGAACCAATAAAAGACTGAGAAAAAAACTCAAGAAAATCATCTTGCTATGTTTTTTTCCAAACTCTCTAATCAGCCAATAGTAGTATCGAACTGAATTTCCTTGCTGGCTCATGTTCTTATGAATAGATTGATTGCCGAGACTAAAAAGAATATCACAATGAGGATTATTGTTATTCTCAGAGTAATTTTATCTATTCCTCTTCTAGTATGAAAAGTTTCTCCACCGCCACCCCACGCGCCACCAAGTCCTCCACCGCGTCCTTGAACTAGGATAAGAATAGTTATCGCAATTGAGACAATAATGTTAATTATCAGTAGAGTGTTTCTCACGTAGTTATTATAACAAATCGGATAATGAGTTAACGGGTTAACACGTTAACGAGTTAGTTGTTTACTATCTATTTTTTGTTTAACCCATTAGCTCGTGAACTCGTTAGCAGATTAATTCATAATTACTTCTTATTCCTTAAATGAGTGTGATATTTTTTAGCAAATCGATGTGCCTCATCACGCATCTGTTGGAGTAAATTTAATCCTAAGTTATTTAGACGAGGTCTGATGGTTGGTAGGTTCTGATTACCTACAATTATACGGTCGGGGTGCTTAGCTAGTCCAATTATTGGAATACCTTGAAGCTTAGTGTTTGTAGCTTGGAGCCTGAGCATTGTACGAATCTGGGGTCTACCTCCATCAATCACAATAAGGTCTGGCAGCAGCCATTTATTATTAAGTCTTCTGTCCACCGCCTCCTTTAGCATTTCAAAGTCTCCTTTAGGATTTGTTTTTCCAATCTTAAATTTACGATACTCTGACTTATTAATCTGGCCATCTGTAAAGACAACCATTGAAGCGGTTGAGTTAAGCTGACTAAGATTGCTGACGTCATAGCATTCAATTCGCTCAAGAGACTTAATGTCCGGAAAATACATAGTTAATAGTTGCTTCAAACCAGCAATCATCAGCTCAGACCTATTAAACGAATGATTTTCATGAGTTTCAAATAGACGGTGCGAATATATATGCTGCAAACGATTCAAAACATTTCTGTACTTCATTGCCTGCTCGTAGTTCTGCAGTTTCGTCTCGCTTTTAATTAGCTTAGACAAATGAAGTTCTAAAAAATTCGAGCTACCACTTAGCGTTTTAATGACATTTCTAATGTTCCTTCTGTAGATTTTTTTTTCTTCCTTTGTGCTAGCGACGTTGGGGCAAGGATTACACTGACCAATTTTGGAATAAAAGCACGCCTTCTTGGTAATTTTAGTCTGAGTGCAGAATGGAAAAACCTTTCTTATGGTTGTAATTAATGTATCAACAACTTCCTGAGAGGCAAACGGGCCAAAATATAACGCATCTTTTTGGTCTTCTCGCCGCACAGAAAGTATTTTTGGAAAGCCATCCTTAATAGTTATTTTGATATAGAGATAGCTCTTATCATCCATCCACCTAACGTTGTATTTGGGTTTATGGATCTGGATCTGCCTAGATTCGTAGAGCAGGGCATTAAGCTCCGAGTCTGTCTGATAAAGCTCTATTTCATCTGCCTTGTTTACATAGATTCCTTCCTTCCTCTCTATCTTTGAGTTCTCAAGATGGGTAAGAAGTCTAACCTTCACCAAGTTCGATTTTCCGATGTAAAGTGGCTTTCCTTTGAAGTTGTAGCTATAAACTCCCGCAAAACCTTCAAGATTTTGAACTGCTTCTTTTGTGTTGGGAATTTTCCATGAGAAATTAGACATATTAGAAGTATTAGAGTGCCTTTTTTAGATAGGTGCTTGTGTACGACTGCTTAACTGACTTTAAGCCAGTAAGATCTCCTTGATAAACAATTTGACCACCACCTTCTCCGCCCTCTGGTCCAAGATCAACTATATACTGGCAGTTCTTGATCACGTCCATGTTGTGCTCGATCACGACAACGGTATTCCCTTTTATTACCAACTCTTCCAGACTTGAAAGAAGCTTCTCAACGTCATAAAAGTGAAGTCCTGTGGTTGGCTCATCTAGAATGTAGATCGTTCTTCCTGAGTCTCTTCTCGAGAGCTCATCTGCTAGTTTAATTCTCTGCGCCTCCCCTCCGGACAATGTTGGCGCGGGTTGACCTAATTCTATGTATTCCAAGCCTACTTTATTTAAGAAAGCTAGCTTTTGATGAATCTTGAAGTGAGCTTTGAAAAACTCTGTGGCTTCCTCGACAGTCATTTTGAGAACGTCAAAGATAGTTTTGTCCTTAAATCGAACTTCCAGCGTTTCTGAGTTGTATCTTTGGCCTGCACAGACATCGCAGGTAATGTATACATCTGGAAGAAACTGCATCTCAATTTTTATCGATCCCCCTCCTTGGCATTTTTCACAACGACCACCCTTTAAGTTAAATGAGAATCTTCCCTTGGTAAATCCTCGAAGTTTAGAGTCTGAGGTTGATGCAAAAAGGTCTCGAATATCATCAAAGAAGCCAACATAGGTTGCAGGATTTGAACGAGGAGTTCGACCGATTGGCGACTGATCAACCATATATACTCTATCAAGATATTGGAAGCCCTCAAGTCTATCGTACTCCCCCACCGATTCATTAAAATGACCCTCAAGGTGGTATTTTAGAGCCGGGTACAGCGTTTCACCGATTAGTGTAGATTTTCCAGAACCAGAAACACCGGTTATTGCAATTAGGTTTCCCAGTGGTAATTTTATGTTTACATTCTTTAGATTGAACTGTTTAGCGCCTTTTAGAATTAACTCGCCTCTAGTTGTCTCAAGTTTTCTAGGGTCGAGCAAAATCTTTTTCCTTCCCGAAATATATGCTCCGGTTAAACTGTGCTTGTCGGCTTTAATCTGAGCAATTGTACCCTTTGAGACTATCTTTCCTCCATGCTTTCCCGCCTCAGGTCCGAGCTCCACTATGTAGTCTGCAGACTCAATAGTTTCTTGATCATGCTCTACTATCACCAAGGTATTCCCTAGTTCTTTTAAGGAGTGTAAAGTGCTTATCAGTGCAGAAACATCTCTAGGGTGAAGCCCAATAGACGGCTCGTCAAGAACGTAAAGTACGCCGGTTAGACCCGTTCCAATCTGTGAAGCTAGTCTAATTCTCTGAAGCTCTCCCCCTGACAAAGTCTTTGCGGATCTAGAAAGAGTAAGGTAGCCTAGACCTACATTCACAAGAAAGGTTAGTCTTATGGCGATCTCCTTAATTATCGCTGCTGCGATTTTAGTTTCATACTCACTGAATGTATTCTTAAGAGTTGTAGTAATGTACTTTACATATTCGGTAATTGATTCTTCACCAAAATCAGAAATATTTTTGGCGTCAATGGTTACTGCAAGAATTTCCTTCTTTAGTCTCTTTCCTTTACACGATGGGCATATTTCCTCTCTAATATATCTTTGCATGTCCCAGTTTTCTAAAGTACTGTCTGGGCCAAAGAATCTTCGCTCCAATTCTCCAATCACTCCGTCAAAAGTCTCACTAATAGCTGTTTGCTTACCATGTCGATTAGTTCCGGTTACGCGGTACTCCTTTTTAGTTCCATGAAGTAACGTTTCAATCTGAGCTTTTGAAAATTCCTCGAGAGGTTTATTAATATCGAGACCTTCTTCATCTGCTGCTGTTTTAAGCAGACGAATATACCAAGTGTCTTGAAAAAACATTTTATTGAAGGGTAGAATCCCTCCCTCACTTATTGTTAATTTTTTGTTGAGAATAGATTCTGGATCAACTTTGTAGATAGTCCCGATACCTTTACACCTTTCACATGCTCCGTGTGGAGAGTTAAAGGAAAACATTCTTGGCTCCAGTTCAGGAAGTGAGATGTTACAGTTAGGACAGGAAAACTTTTCTGAAAACAAATGTTCAGTCTTGCCCGTCAGAATAACCAAGCCGCCTGAAATGGCCATGCTCTGCTCTGCTGCGGTGGTGAGTCTCCCCTTTAACGATTTGATAAAGTCTGGCGACTTTAGTTGTACTTGAGATGCACTGATCGTATCAATCTCGACAGAAATATCGTGCTTGTTCGTCTTAATCAGTGTTAGGTCTTCACCGATTTCAATCTTCTTCCCATCGATTAAGATATTTTTGTAACCTTTGCTTAGGATATTTGCAAATAAATCCTTAAACTCACCCTTTTTAGAACGTATTACAGGTGAGTAGACAATAAAGCTGTGGGGTTTCAGTTTATCTTTCAGAACCTCAGTGGTAAGTTCTTGAATCATTTGTTTAACAATCTCATCAAGTGATAGTTTGCTAATCTCCCTTCCGCAGTTTGGACAGTGTGGATGCCCGACTCTTGCAAACAGAAGTCTTAGGTAGTCGTATATCTCTGTGATCGTACCCACTGTTGATCTGGGGTTATGTGAAGTTGTTTTTTGATCAATTGAGATTGCTGGCGAAAGACCGTCGATAGAGTCGACGTCAGGCTTACTCATTATTCCCAAGAACTGTCGCGCATAAGCAGATAGTGACTCGACATAGCGTCGTTGACCTTCTGCGTAGATAGTGTCGAAGGCAAGAGATGACTTACCAGAACCAGAAACCCCTGTGAAAACAACAAGTTTATTCTTTGGAATCTCAAGACTTACGTCCTTTAGATTGTGCTCCCTTGCTCCTTTGATTATTATTTTGTCTAGCATAGTAAATATTCAATATTAAGCGGTTAACGCGTTAATGAGTTAACGAGCTAAGAAAACAAACCCGTGAACACGTGAACCCGTTAACTATTCAGCTGTCTAATCTTATCCCTGATTGCAATTGCTAACTCGAAGTTCATCTGTTCTGCTTGAGTCTTCATTTCTCTTTCAAGTTTTTTTATGAGCTTCTTCTTATCAACGGCAGTATAACTGTCAGGATTAATTTCCTCCACTATTCCAGCATCGAGAGCAATTATTCGCTTATCATTTAAAATGTCTGTCTCTGTCGCTTCAACTATCTTCTCTCGAATCGGCTTGTAGATTGTAACCGGAGTAATCTTATGCTCGGAATTATACTTTTTCTGATAAATTCTTCGGCGGTTAATTTCGTCAATTGCCAGCTTCATTGAGTTGGTAATTTTATCTGCGTACAAAATTACAGAACCGGATGTGTTCCGAGCGGCTCGGCCCATTGTCTGGATCAAAGATGTGCGAGATCTTAAAAATCCTTCCTTGTCAGCGTCAAGGATTGCCACTAAGTAGACTTCAGGTAGATCAAGACCTTCTCTAAGTAGATTTACTCCGATAAGAACGTCGTAGTCACCTTTTCTTAAGTTCTCAAGAATTGTCGATCTCTCAAGAGTGACAATGTCAGAGTGAAGGTATTCAGCCTTTACATTCTTTTCCTTCAAAAAGGTTGCAAGGTCTTCGGCATTTTTTTTGGTTAAGGTTGTGACCAAAGTTTTCTGTCCCGTTCCAGCTCGTTTTTCAAGCTCAGCAATGAGGTCTGGTATTTCATTTTTTGCTGGTCTGATCTCAATCTCCGGATCTGTGATTCCAGTTGGCCGAACTAACTGCTCAGCAATTCCATTATAAGGATCGGTTCGAAGCATTGCTTCTTGCTTAGAGGCTTCTACCTCCCAGTCTGCTGGTGTAGCCGAGACATATACAAACTTGGAAGGAATCTTATAAAACTCCTCAAACTTCAGTGGTCGATTATCAAAGGCGGATTTGAGTCTGAAGCCAAAATCGATTAGCACCTTCTTTCTCGCATGATCGCCGTTATACATTCCTCGAATCTGTGAAACGGTCATGTGTGACTCGTCGATGACAACCAAGAAGTTCTCTCCATATTTATACTTAAAGAAGTCCAAAAGGCTATATGGCTTACCTCCTGGCTTTCTACCATCAAAGTAGCGGGAGTAGTTTTCAATTCCGTTTACATATCCTATTTCCCTGAGCATCTCAAGGTCATAGCTAACTCTTCTAAGAAGTCTTTCAGCTTCTGTATTTTTACCTTTTTGCTTCATCTCCTCATGCTCAATCAGCAAATCCGCTCTAATCTGTTTTTCCACCGACTTAATTACTTCTGGGTCAGCTAGGTAATGCTTCGCTGGGTAAATTGTAGTTGTATTGATTTTACTTTTCGAAATTGCAACTCCGGTCAAAGGTTCAAACGGCTCTATTGAATCGATTAATCCATTCTTCTCTGTGATTCTTAAGCCAATATCGTCATAAGCAGGATAAATATCCATGTAGTTGCCACGAATCCTGAAGGAACCTCGTTTAAAGTCAAACTCCGAGCGAGAGTATAGAATTTCAATCAGTCTTTTTCCAAGAACTTTCCAGTCAGCTGGTTGGCCCACAGTTAGTTCCATTGTGAAGTTGCGGTACTCCTCAGGAGATCCGATGTTGTAGATGCAGGAAACAGACGAGACAACGATAACATCATCTCTCGTGATCAAGTTGGTAGTTGCTTTCAATCTTAGTTTGTCAATCATTTCATTGACCTCTGCCTCTTTTTCAATGAAGGTATCGGTTGAAGGCATGTAAGCCTCTGGTTGGTAGTAGTCGTAATAAGATACAAAATAAGAAACCGCATTGGTTGGAAAGAAGTCCCGCATCTCTTGGTAAAGCTGCCCAGCCAAGGTTTTGTTATGAGAAATAATCAAAGTAGGAAGTTGTAGCTTCTCGATGACATTGGCGATAGTAAAAGTCTTTCCTGATCCTGTGACTCCTAGTAAAACCTGATTTTTCCGATTTTGCTTAATGCCTTTGATTAACTGAGAGATTGCCTGAGGCTGATCTCCGGTGGGTTTAAAGTTGGATTTTAGTACAAACATAATAAGTTCTTAATTTCTAGTTCTTAGTTCCTAATTTTATTAGAAGCGAAGTTAACCCATAAGTATAGCACGGCCTGAAGTCAGTATCTAGTATTGAGTATTTGGGGAGACTCCTTAACACTAACTAATAAATACTAGCTTCTAATCAACGTGGTTGATATAATTCAGAATGGATTCTTTAAAGTTCCTTCTGCACTTCGATACATATCTAGAAAGCATCATTAACTCCTTCGGTGCCTTTACCTACGTAATTCTGTTCCTAATTATATTTGCAGAGACCGGCTTGGTTATAACACCATTCCTACCTGGAGATTCACTTCTTTTTATAGTAGGAACACTCAGCGGCAGTGGCTTTCTCAATATATGGATGGCTTACAGTTCGTTATTGGTAGCGGCTATTTTAGGCGATACAGTTAACTACTGGATTGGCCATCATTTCGGTCCTAAAGTTTTTTCAAAAAAGAACTCCAGACTCTTTAATCCTGAGTACCTTGAGAAAACCAGAGGTTTTTATGCGAAATATGGCGGAAAGACAATTATCTTGGCGAGATTTCTTCCCATTATCCGAACCTTTGCGCCCTTTGTTGCAGGTATCGGTAAGATGCACTACGGGACCTTTGTTTTGTACAACATTGTTGGTGCATTTATCTGGGTTACACTATTCATGTTTGCTGGTTATTTCTTCGGAGGAATGCCTTTGATTAAGAATAACTTTGAGTACGCAGTTGTTGTTATAGTATTAGTTTCCGTACTCCCTGTGATATTTGAATATGTAAAACATAAAATGGAAAAGAAAAAACATGGCAAGTCAGCTACATTCAAAGAAGTTGACAAAACCTTCAAGAAGGAGCACCTGAACGATTAAGCCTTGGAGCATAGAGCCTGTAGCATAGAACATATAATCGCAGAAGTTCTAAGCTCTACGTTCTAAGTTCTAAAAATATTATGTTAAAGATTGTTGGAACTCCTATAGGAAATCTGAGCGATTTATCGTTGCGTCAGGCTATCGCTATAATGGGCGCTGACGTCATCCTCGCCGAGAATACAGGAAGTGCTGGCATCCTACTTCAACAGATTCCAGAGTACTTTCCCGACCTTGAAAGAAATCCTAACCTCCGAGTTATGGGATTCCATAAGGACAATGAGTTTCAGAAACTGTCTGAGGTGCTGGAGCTGATTGAGCAAGATTCGAACTTAGTTATGATCTCGGAAGCGGGTATGCCACTTGTCGCAGACCCTGGCTATGCTTTAGTTAAACATCTAGTTAAGGACAAGATTGCATTTGAGGTTGTTCCCGGTCCCACAGCTGTCGATATGGCGGTTGTTTACTCTGGATTTAATCCATCACAGTTCACCTTTCTTGGTTTTCTTCCTAAAAAACCTAATGAAAAAAAGAAAATGTTTGTCACGCTACAAAAAAACACAATGGTCATGCCTTTTGTCTTCTACGAATCCCCATTTCGCATCGTCGAGACGCTTGAAATCCTAGAAGAGATCTATCCATCAGCTCAGGTTGTTATATGTCGTGAACTAACTAAGAAATTTGAGGAAATTATTCGAGGAACTCCTTCAGACTTGAAAACTAGAGAGTATAAAGGAGAGATTACCGTGGTGGTTAACCTATCCTAATCGTTTAGCTGCCGTTGGATCTCTTAGAAAGGCTTGCCTGAGATAGTATGCGTAAGCTTCAGGATTGTGTTCTTTTTCATACTCCCAATTAACCCTAATTTCTCTACCTGCTCTGTCTTCTGCTTCGGTTTCAGCTTTACCATTATCCATACCGTATTTAAATAGCCATATAGGTGGAACTTGAGTAAGAGACCATATGCGAATCGATTTACGCAGATTATGAGTTCTAATTAGTCCCTTAAATCGATCTTCAGTCGGTTTTTCAGCAGCAAATGCAAGATCTGTTACCAAACCCCCTCTTCTCCTCACTTCTGCATCAAATTCACAGACTGTCTCTGCAGAGTCAAGAACGTCATCCAGTCCAAATACATCTCTTCCGACAACGTCAGGAAACGGATATTCAGTTTCATCTAGCATTATTCCTGCTTCGTTGTGGCCTTCAACGCCTACTCGTGATCGATACTGAACTATTCCGACATCGAAACCTCTCTCACCATCAACTAGTGGTATATGATCAATAAGGTCTTCTGCAAACTGTTTACCTCCGTTAGCGATCCAAATCAATATAGGTCTTCTCAAACTAGAAACAACAGGTCTCAGTGTTTGACCGAGAATGGGCAACTGAGAAAGAATCTCTCTTCCAGAGACTAAAATTGGCGTACGAGGATCGGGTACTGCCAAATGGGGTTTATATTCTTTATGTCTATTTAACACTTCTGCCCTACTCATACTAATTTGAGAAGCTATATTGTAACATAGTCAAAATAAATTCAACAAAATAAATCAGTCTGCTATAATTTCGGCTTATGGCAGTAGAAAACCCACTTTTTGGTATTCCTCGTGTGTATACAAGACCGGTAGAACTAGGTTCTCGAGGGTTAGATGCATGGGAAACTCTTCGTAATCGAGCCCAAAGAACTGCGGTTTTGAGACCAGATATTCCCGATTACGTAGGTTTACCATGGATAAACGGAAAAGAGCCCGGAGACATTGATCGGGATTGTCAGTCTGAAGCTGCCGCAATTGTACTATCTGCTTTTCAAGACACTACTCCAAATGTCATTCTAGGGGTTGGAAATTCTGGACTTCGGTTTGCTGAAGAAGTAGTTAATCAATATCGACGAAGTCACCCTAACCCAAGTAGAGTCGGCTACGGTCGGATAACTAATCAAGAAAGATTAGTGAGTTCTACACCAAAAAAGGGAACGCTGTTTACGGCACATTCTTACTCTCGTAGGAGACCTGTTAGCTTTCATATTCCTGAAATTCCACCTGGTTCAACGGCTTTAGTAATTGACGATGTTAGTGCTCAAGGCAGTATAGCCAGTGCGCTGATTAAGGAACTCGTAGAACTAGGTGTGGATGTGGTGGGCTTTGGTGTTTATTTTAATAAAGATTGGCAGGGAGGCCTTGTTAAAGTGACGGATGAAACAGGTGTTCCCTCGTTCTCCGTTATTAGAATTGAGAAAAAAACGAACGATGGAATTGTACTTTTACCTCCTGAGAAAGCTCTTACTCGTATTGAAAAAACAGTATTCAAACCAGAAATTGCACCAATCTACTCTGATTTCATGTACCCAACGGACGATATACAGAATTAACCCTCTAAACCTTTTGGTATAATAGGTATTACCTATTTCTGGAAGGCCCCGTCGTCTAGCGGCCCAGGACATTTGGTTTTCATCCAAAGAATCAGGGGTTCGAATCCCCTCGGGGTCACTTCACTTCGCTCAGTGTAAACACACTTTAGCTTTCATAGCGAGGTTGAGTATCGTAGGCAAGTCCCACACGAGCGGCAATATCCGCCTTTTTTCCCATTAGGAAGGTATGCGAAATGCCTGTTGAGGTAGTAAAAGTAGAGGTTAAGTCCCCCGCACGTTCTACTACCGCGGCAAGCCTTTTTCCTTTTGGAATACTCTCGTCTCTTCTTTTGAAAAGCAACCCAGTACAGTGATCTATGATGAAGCCACTACCGTCGGTTGCTTCTAGATAGTTATGGTCTGCTCGTTTGGTTTGCAAATCATTGTCTAGAAATGCTTTATCTCCTATTAATACCGACCCATCTACTATACGAAAGCCTAATGGAAGAGGTTTCTCCATATTCCATTCGCCCCAGAACTTACAGATTGGCATTTCTTCAGTAAGACGCAGTTCTTCATCTAATCTTTCGGGCGAAACAGCTTTATGACCCTTTGCCTGCTCCAGCTCCAGAGCTTTCATTGCAGCGGCAAACTTTCTCATAGCTGGGACCAGAGCTTCGATGTTAGACTCAACCCATCTTCTAGCTTCTCTTTCTGCCGAACTGGCATCAGGTTCCATAGTTAAAAATTTAGGATTTTCTGTCACAGGAAGATATATTCTAATTTATAGAACGATTACTTACAATGAAAAACAGCCCCCGCTGGGCGAGGGCTGTTAGATTACTAACTTAAGTTGTTACTTAAGCTTCTTCTTAAGATCTTCCAGGGTTTCTTTAGCAGCTTCTTTACCTCCTAGACCAAAGGCTAAGCCTCCGGCTAGTGAAAGCATACCTA
>CAYISZ010000012.1:0-22000 GCA_964366455.1 uncultured Gammaproteobacteria bacterium | reverse complement strand
TAGAGCGTTGCATTGACATTGCAGAGGTCACAGGTTCGAGCCCTGTCGGGTCCACTACGTTCAGTTTACATGAACGTAGTCCACCGAAGAAGTATAATAAGGTAAGCGGACGTAGCTCAATTTGGTCAGAGCACTTCCCTGTCACGGAAGGGGTTGCGGGTTCGAGTCCCGTCGTTCGCGCCACAGTAAATCTTAATATATATGATGAGGGTAAAAACATACGTTGCTCCAAGCCCAATCGCTGGACTGGGTTTATTTGCTGCGGAGGACATAAAAAAAGGTACGGAAACATGGAGATATCTCCCATCAGTAGATTCCAAACTGGATCCTTCTGAGTTTGAGAAATTAGATCCGTTGTCTCAGGAGTTTATTAAAAAATACTGCGGACTAAGCAAGACCACAGGAAAATACATAATCTACGGCGACGATACTCGCTTTTGTAATCATAGTAAAAACGCTAATGTAGTGATAAGCTCAGATAAGTTTGAAGATGAATATAACTCTGTAGCCGTCAGAGATATCAAAAAAGGAGAAGAGTTAACTATCGACTACCAGACCATTGATCAGAATGACTCTAAGAATAAAAATCCTCAACTATATTCTAAATAAAAGAGGTTCCCACATAGTTCACTAGACGGCGCATTTTTTTGCTTCTTGCTTGTCCTACTTGCCCTGAACGCTATTGAAGGGAGTAAAACGAAGGGATATACTATTGCTTATGGTAGAAATGGTGAAGATTGTTGTTTTTGTTCCTCTTACGCACACCGAAATTGTAAGAAAAGCCATGGGTGATGCAGGAGCCGGGCATATAGGTAATTACAGCCATTGCTCCTTTTCTTCAAAAGGAACTGGACGGTTCTTGCCTCAGGAAGGAGCAAAACCAAACATAGGAGCAGTTGGTAAATCGGAAGAAGTTGCGGAAGAGCGAATTGAGACCATCTGCCCAAGATCAATTGCAAAGAACGTAATTGCCGTAATAAAAAAGGTTCATCCGTACGAAGAAGTGGCTCTGGATGTTTTCCCGCTCATAAACGAGGAGAGTCTAATTTAGAAATAATTTAAATGGGTTGTTATAGCGGTCTATAGTTGACTATCTGCCTCTATATTGATACACTAAATACCTATGACAGAAGCACGAGCTGCGAGAAGAATTGATACTAGACCCTTCATTAAAGAAATCAATGCCCTTAATTTAGAAGGAGCCGTAGCCTTACGCGACATAGGAATAATAAGCGCAGAGTCTATGGGCGTTTCTGGATTTCTTACAGTATTTTCAGTCAACGGAATGGAACTATGTTCTCAAGCTGTTGGAGAGACCGCAACCCCGACAAATGTAAAGATTGCCAAAGGAAAGATAAAGACAGTTCTAGCCACCGGTCGATCTTCAAGATTGCAAAAAGAACGTATGGCACAAAAAGGACAGAGCCCTGATTTTTTTGTGGGAGAACTTGGAAGTCTTTTTGGCGGTGGTGTTGCTATATTTGAAGATGAAGATCTTAAAAAATTCATAGGTGCAATGGCATTCAGCGGAGGTACTGAGGCTCAAGATGAAGAAATCGGAAGACAAGCGATTATGCACGCAGGCTTCTTTACTGACGTAAAGCAAGTTACCGAGACCGCAGTAAACTAAAGATCCTAGCTAACAGACTCCTTACTTTTTCAATATAGAGTTTTTGAAATCTTCCCAATGGGTGTGAAGGAGACAAGGAATTAGAAGTAGACCTAACCAAATCCAGTACGTGCGAAACCAACCCCCGTGTACGTCGCCTCCAAGTTTGATCCCATGCGTAAAGATACTTGCCATGGCGACTGTCTGCGTGATGTTTACTAGCCACCAGAATCGTTTCACTTTGACATTATTCTGAAACCGAATCGCAACTTCATAAAACAGAAAGCCAGTTAGCCCGACAATTCCCAGTAAAATAAGCCAAACACTAGCCTCGCCTGCGTATGCAAAGTAGCTAAAAGGTGGCAAGCCTTTGCCTTGACGAAACTGCTCAACAGCGAGTATTCCTGGATGCAAAAGGAGCAACCAGAATACTAATGTGCCTGAAACCTTACTATACAACCGGTTACCAGGAAGAGATGGCTTAAGTCTGCGAATCTCCCATATTGCAAAATGAGTCCACATTAGACTCCATGCCCAGATCCCAAGTATTGGAAAAACCTGATATAGCGAAACAATATCGAAGGTATTTCCCATGTTCTGAAACCAAGCCAAAAAGCCTGCAAACATTACCCCAATACCCAAAACCCAAGGAAATAAAACCCACATATATACATATACTACTGTATAGCCTCACCCGCTTCAACATGTGGTAATTAGCCTCAAACTGAAGCTATAGGGCGTTAAATTGACCCCTTGACAGACCTGTAGTACTTTGCTATACTACTCTTTAGATCCTAAGGTTTTTCGCCAAGCGCTGAAAAGCTTTAGGATCTTTTTTATTGGTATGAAAACATTTAAAGTGCTTTTAACCCTTATTGCCGTGCTAATTCTTTTAGCGCCTACAGTCCGTGCTTCAGATCAGGAAGCTGGTGCTTCGGCCATTCTTGTGGCCAAGCCTAAAAATGAGATTGCGAATAGAATATCCCATAGAGATATTGCGCAGGACTATGTGACTAAAAAAAGAGTAATTGCTAAGGTACTGCAGGCCAACAACTCGCCTCTTGCAGGATCCGTAGACGCATTCATTAGTACATGTACTAACTATCAGCTTGACTGTTACCTATTGCCGTCTATTACCCGCCTTGAGTCTAGCTATGGTCAGTTTATTCACCCTAACTCGAACAATCCGTTTGGATGGGGTGGTGGCTATATAATGTTTGATACTTGGAGCGATGCCATCGACACTGTAGGTAAGGGACTTAGAACTAACTATATCGACAAAGGAGCAAATGATGTCTATGACATAGGTAAGATCTATGCCGCGAGCCCTACTTGGGCTGTGCGTGTCGAGCGCTTTATGAGCGACTTTGAGCGAATGGAAGAGGATGAGAGTTTACAGGCGGACAACATTTCGTTATAATGGGCCTACTTATGTACAGTCACTCAGTAAAAAAATTACCCAAGGGAACCTTTGAGATAACTGTGCAACTGCCATGGGCAACTGTGGAAAAGGAGACTACAAAGGCCTTTCAGACTCTAGCCGACAATCTAGAGGTAGAAGGTTACCGTAAGGGAAAAGCACCAAAAGCGCTAGCCGAAAAACACGTTAAGAAAGAATCTATCTACCAGCAGATTATTAGAACGCTTTTTCCTGATATCTATTCGGAGATTATCAAAAAGGAAGATCTGAAGCCAGTAATTTCCCCTCGTGTCGATCTTAAAAAAGCTAAGGAAAATGAGCCTTGGGAGCTAATATTCACACTCGCAGAAAAACCTACAGTAGTGCTTGGTGACTACAAAAAGACATTAAAAGAGATTAAAGAAAAGAGAAACAAGGCTGACATTTGGGTGCCAGGATCAGAACCTAAACCAGAAGAGGACGAGAAGGAAAAGGCAAGAAAACAGCAAGCACTTCTAAACGAGATGCTTGGAGCTTTGCTCGAATCTTCTAAGGTTGAGGTATCTGATTTCATACTTGAGGAGGAGCTAAATAGTAGATTATCTCGACTGGTCGATGACATTCAAAAACTAGGCATGACCACCGAAACATACCTTCAGTCTAAAAATCTTACAATGGAGCAGTTGAGAGAGCAGTTTTTAAAAGAGATTATGGAGACGCATAGCTTAGAATTCGCCTTAAATGAGATTGCTGAGAAGGAAAAAATCGCAGTTGAAAATGAGGAATTAGAGAAGCTTTTCACCTCAATCAAGGATAATAAAGAGCGTGCTGCAGCAATGCAGAACGCCTATTATTATGCCGCTCTTTTACGCAAGCAAAAGACACTTGATTTTCTGTTAAGCTTATAGTAATATTCAGGCATGAGCGTAAAGCAGGCCGGTCAGGCTAAAAAATCCAAATTTAACCCCCTCGAGAAGAACCCAATCGAAACAATCGCAGATTTGGGTACATCCTCTTTAAGGCAGACAGCCCAGGAACTAGGTGGCATCGCAGGCGGCGTTTTTGACCAGTTTATTGGTGAAAGCGACTTTTACGATGATGAGCACGACGCACCAACCAAGGAACAGCATAAAGCTGAACATGGCAAGAAAAAGGAAGCCAAGCCTGTTTTTAGGTTTCATGAGCATCACGAGAACTTCACAGTCAAACAAGAGATAGCTGAGATTCAGCAGCTGATTGAGCAGGTAAAACAGGAAATTAAGATGATTAAGCAGCAAAATCAGGCTATGCTTGCAGAGGTCAAGGATGTGGAAAAATTGACGTTGGGATCATCAAAAGAAGGCTCTAAGCCTTACGATGCTTCTTTCTTAGAGGTTATTCTTTCATTACTGAGAACAATTCGCCTTAAAATTGGAGAATCCAATACTTGGATGCAGGCAATGATTAATAAGCGTAAAAAAAGAGGTTCGGCATTTGCTGCTCGAACGAAATCTATGGGTACTCAGTATTCACTCTCCCAGGAACTTCAGGTCACTCGTAATGTCCAATAATCTCCTTTGTAGCTTGTAGCGTAGAGCGTGGAGCTTGAAAAGTTCTAAGTTCTATGTTTTAAGTTCTACGGTATTATTCGAGGGCTCTTATAAATTGATTCACTCCCCTAGCCCAACTTCCATTAGATGACGGGGTGTACTTTGCCATAATTTGTTCAGGAGTTGTTAATCCTTTATCTATGTAGTTGTTCTTGATTCCTTTAGAAACTGTCTCGATTGCAACTGGGTAGGATTCAAATCTCGTAACGGTTGTGCCGTAAATACCCCAACCCCAACAGTTATGTGAATCGTTTGGAATTACTCGACAGAGACCAGACTCCTGCATTGCGATAGCTGGTAGTAAGCGGTAGTCAAAGTCGTACTTGTCAGCTGTATTCACCACTACATCTGCACTGTCATAAAGTGGTGAGTTGTACTTTCTGAAGAAGCGCTTAAGATTTGCCACTCTTGGATCACTCGATTTCATATCTCCTCGCGTTACTTCATCTATATCGGCTTGGTCAAATTCATACGATGCGTCGATTTCATTCAAGATTGTATTTGCCGCTGTAACCCTTTTAACTTTTTGTACGTAGTGAAGAGCGATGATGAGGTTGGCGACTACCAAGACTGAAAATAAACCAATCCAAAAAATAGACCTCTTTTTCATTTATTCATGATAGTTAAAAAAGGTGGCTGATTCAACCTCGTTTTGATTTGGGGAAGCGGTAAAAATAGGAGTCAAATGGATGGCTTTGTACAACTCGGGTAATGTACTTATCGCATGTTGGGATCTTAAAACCATGAGAGATTACTAGGGTTGAAGGTTTCATCTCTTTTTTAATCTGCGGAGCAATTTGACCTAGCAGTTTGGGCATAAGGAATAAATAAACTAAGTCGTACCCGACAAAGGGCTGTTTGAAAATATTTCTATTCTCAAATTTGATGTTTTTAAGTTTTTGGAAATGCGTAAGAAGACGTGCTTTTAAAAGAACGACTGGGTTAATGTCTATTCCAAGTCCAGTACAGTGATATTGTTTGGCAGCTAGTCGTAGAAATCTTCCGTCTCCGCATCCAAGTTCCAATATTTTTGTTTTGCGTTTCGGTTTAATTAGGGCAAGAAGTGAAACCACCTGCTTATTAGTAGACGGAACATATGGAGATCCCATAATTGATGAATAGATGAGAAATGCTAAGTAGATTGTCACACTAGCTAAAAACAACAGCTCGAGGACTAGTAGGGAGATATAAATTACGGGGCCCATCCGTATAGTATAATTATGAAAGCTCAAATTTCAAAGTTCAAATTTCAAATTGAGCGTTCTCAGCGCCCATAGCTCAACGGATAGAGTACTGGTCTTCGGAACCAGTGATGAGAGTTCGATTCCCTCTGGGCGCACATTAGAAGCTGTTAGCGAGTTAAAGCGTTCACGGGTTAACGAGTTTACAGATTCTTATGTCCGCCAAATAAACGCAGCTTGAGCCGCGCTATGAATAATAGGTAAGGCGAAAGCTAAGTTATGGTGGACCCTTCAAGTCATTAACCATTGCAAATATCAAACAGTAGATATATAAATTAGTATATCGATGAAAAGTCTTACGCATGGTGATCGTAAAGTTAGCACCTTTGTTTTGATTCTCGTTCTCGTCTCCACGTTGATTGCTGGACTTCTCCTTATAGGAACCGGACTTGGGACCTACAGTGCTAGAGCCGGAAGTTTATCCGATTTGAAATATTGTAATTCTGTTAGATCGTTTTGTTCTGGAAAAAATGCAAGAAATAACAACTGCAGCAAATTTAGAAACAAATGTTTGAAACCAATCCCTACCGCAAAACCTACGCCACCTAAAAAGAAGAGTCCTTCTCCAACGCCCGTTCCCAAGATAACATACCCACCTACTCCAACCGTAGTTCCAACAGTAAAATATCCTCCCACTACAACTCCATCACCCACTCCAACCCCATCTCCAACGCCAACGCCTGCCACTTAAAAAACACACAGCTGCAAGATAGTTAGCCCAAATGCAAATTATTCTTTTTTAAGAGAGCCGATGATGGAGTCCATTTCGTCAAGCATGTCTTCGCTAGGACTCAATGGAGTTGTGTAGGATATTCCACCAAATACCGTTGGCGTCTGATATGCATCAGAGCCAAACACTAGTACGCCATAATTTTTTTCTCCTGGTTTATTCTGCGAGGATGAATCGATTCTTCTGAACTTCTCCCCGCTTGCTCCGGTAAAGTCAGTGTAAGTTCCCGAATATTGCTGAGCAAATGGGCCATCAACTTTTGCGTCAGAAAATGAATACATAGAACCTCCCATGTTTGCCTGATATATAACAATGGTGTACCCATTTTTAGTAAGTGTTAGCTTATCCATATCGTTGGAGTTATTTGGATCTTTGGTGACGGTCCAGTCCTCTGGAACGGAAGCGGTGTACTTTGCATGTTCTACTGAACCTGCAGCTATCAGAACTTTTGCAACTGGAGCTGTCGTTGGCGCAGTAGAGTTGGAGCCAGATGTTGAGTTAGTGGAACCATCATTTTCGCCAGTTGTTAAAACCAATTTCTCATCCGCACTCTTAGTTCCATTCCGTGTCATTCCGTAGTAGTAAGCTCCACCGGCGACTCCTCCAAGTAGAATTAAAACCAAGACAACCTTTCCAAAAATCTCAAAAAATTTACTTCCCATATAGGTATTGTTCGTTATTGTAGTAAAGCCATCCAAAAGATGCAAGAGGATTTATAGCTGATATAATATACATAGTTTATGAAAAATATCGGTAGAATAATTACTCTCTCTAAGAGATTTAATACTTGGTTTGCACTTTCCTGTTTTCTAATAGTCCTTGGAGTTTTGATCAATCTTTCTCTTCCAATATTCTTCAAACTCATCGTAGACGAAATTTCGCTACAGGTGGGCGGTAATGGTGGTAGTTTAAATACATTGCTCACATACGTAGGCCTTTTTTTTGCAACAGGTGTAGTTATTAACCTATCTACAGCGTTAAGCAATCGTGTTGGAGATCATATCTCGGGGAAGCTTCGCGCATTCTGGACTGAAACTTTTTATTACAAAATTCTTACACTTCCACAAAGCTACTACGACTCCGAGATGTCCGGAAAGATAATTAACCAGCTCACTCGTGGCCTATTCACAATGCAGGCCTTTGTAAATACAGCTACCAACTTCATTATCCCAGCGATACTGCAGGCGGTTGTCACCATCGTGTTTCTTTCCTACTACAGTTGGCAGATCGGCCTCATAACTTTTTCTATTTTCCCCATATATATACTAATAAGCTACTACTCTACCAAACAGTGGGGAAAGATTATCATGCTAGAAAATCCCATTGAAGATCGTATGAGGTCGCGAATGAGTGAAGTAATCAGCAACATAAAGCTAGTTAAGAGCTTCATCACAGAACCGATTGAGTTCGGCTTTATTAAAACGAGTTTAAAAAGAATAAACGAATATTACGCCAAGCGAAGTGTACAGTTTCATACTATAGATTTTGTGAGGGAACTCAGCTTAACTATAGTTTTTGGAGTTGTAACTCTTTTGATTTTTAAGGGAACTTTTGAGAAACAATACACCTTGGGAGAGATGGTGCTACTTTTGCAACTTCTCAATCAAGCGAGATGGCCTTTATTTGGAATGTCCTTTATTTTGTCTCGAATTCAGGAGGCAGAGGCAGGAACAAAGGAGTACTTTGAGATTTTAGACACCAAAGGGTCTGAGCCTTTTGAGACTAAATCAAAATATTCTTCTAAAAAATATCTCAAGACGGATCTAAGCTTTAAAAACATTGCCTTTACTTACGACAAATCAAAACCAGTATTAAAGGACATCTCCTTTACATTGCATAATAAGGAAAAAGTGGCACTAGTGGGGCACAGTGGTGCGGGTAAATCTACAATTGTGAATCTAATTCTTAAATTTTATAACGCTAGCAAAGGAGACATTAAACTTAATGGTGAATCTTACAAGAAAATGAGTCATCAAGTGATTCGTAACAACATTGCCTTAGTGTTTCAGGAAAATGAGCTATTCTCTACAACGATTAAAGAGAATGTAGCATACGGAAATCCTACAACTACCCACAAGCAGGTAATACTGGCGCTGAAGTTGGCAAATGCATGGGATTTCGTAAGTAGTTTTGAAAAAGGAATTGAAACCGAGGTTGGAGAACGCGGCGTGAGACTATCGGGAGGACAGAAACAGAGAATTCAGATTGCTCGTGCAATTCTAAAGGACTCCCCCATCCTAATCCTTGATGAAGCGACCTCTAGTTTAGACTCTAAGTCAGAAATGGAGGTACAAAAAGGTCTGGAGAACCTAATGAAGGACAGGTTAACCATCATCATCGCACATAGATTCTCAACGATTCAAAATGTCGACAAAATTCTTGTTATAGAGGATGGTAAGATATCACAACAGGGCAATCCAAAGGAGCTTTCGACAAGACCCGGAGTCTATAAGGACCTTCTCACCTATCAGATACAAGGAAATGAAAAGCTGCTCAAGCAGTTTGGACTCCATTAAGCAGCTCAATTACGAGCATTACTATAGGTTTTCTTGGTATAATTAAGGAATGTCCACGGAAAGAAGATCAATAAATCACCCGGTATATTCAGAACTTAAGCAGTCCGAGTTATCCAGATTCATAGGCTCTATACCACTTCGCTCAACAGAGATACAAGCTAAATATAGTTCTGAAGTCCAGAATCAGGTCAATAAATTTAAGGAGTACGTTACCGCCACATATAGCCCAGTCGATAGCTACTTCATCTTTAGCGCTCTCGATCTTGCAATTGTAGCTCATGAAGACAACCAAATTGCACAGAATAGGACAAGAAAAGAACTTGTTAATGGGGAAAAGGTGCCATATATAGTGCATCCAATTGGAATTGCAGCCGCTCTTGCAGGTATGCATAGAGAGGTTGAGTTAACTCTTTCCGATGCATCTGGCGATGCAGCTACTCTACCGGTTCATCAACATCCATATAAGGCCGAGGTTGTGGTCGGAGGCATACTTCACGATGTCATAGAGGATGTGTATCTGGACGTAAATGGTAAAAATCAAGAGAATAAAACCCCACACGCATTTATTGGAAGAAGAGATGGCGATATTAAATGGAACGAGCTAATGAGAGAGTATTTCAGAACTAAAAATGTGCCTACCGAGAGCATAGAAGATGTCGTCGTTATGGTTAATGCGGTTACCAAATACGACTCTTCAACAATTGAGGAGAATGTTCAGAATGATGTGCTGGGCTCTCCACTATATAGCGTATACACCAAACGACTTAATAAGCTGAGTCCAGACCAAAGTCCTGAAGAAAGAGACGGTGAGTCGCAGCGTATTCTTCTGGATATTCACAAGATTTTTAGGACCACTCTGTATAACGAAGAGGCTGGAAAGGTAGAGATTAACAGTGTAACGCTGCGCCGATTTTACGGAGCGCTTGCAATCAAGTGTCAGGACATCATTAATAATCTTGAAAGTGCCGGGGTAAAGAAAGCTAAGATCGTGCGGGCTCATATGCTTGCTCATGTCGCACGTATCTTTGGACTGCCATCCGCCTCACTTTTAGGAATTCATCTTATCGTTGGCAATAATTACGATGTATTTAGCGATAAGCAGGACATTACTGACGAAAAAATTAGGATGGTCAGGCAATACATAAATCATGAGGCAAATCCAAATTTACGACCATTGATGAAGTTAGACGATATTTCGTTTGTGCCTAATGCTGTTCAAATGCCGATTAACAGCACCGCTGAGCAGCGTCTAAGTAAGAAGAATAGGTATAATCCAGCGCTACAGTATCGTGTTACTGCTTCTCCAGAGATGTTTGCGCTCTTGACCAAGCAAAAACTAACCGACACTGTTTTCAAGATTAATGAATCTAAGCATACATTGGTCCCAATTAAAACCGAAACCCAGAAATTAATACTTTCAAGCGGACGCAAGTGTAACTATTACAATGCGGTGGATGAGTTTGGAAAAGTAACAGCAATAATCCGATTTCAGGACAATCAGCCCTCTGCTCACACCATTTTATCATTGGTGAGTAACGAAGACGCTGACATGGTGCCAGAACACCGAATTCTGACCCCATTTGACGGCACAGCACAGTCCACAATGAGAATTATTGGAGCTATGAGTCCATTCAGCTTACCAAAGGCTGCCTAAGACATCTTTCGTACCACAGCCTTGACGACTCCGTGGATTTTAAGCTCCTCTTGGGGGTAGAAAGGAGGATATTTGGCATTTGCAGACTCTAAGTACATCTTTTGGCGTACATGGTCCTTGCGCAGTATCTTTAACGTCCATTGACGATCTATCTCAGCTAGGATAATGGTTCCGGTAGAAGCTGTCTGACGTCGCTCTATAATTACTATATCCCCCTCAAAGATACCCAGTCCTATCAGCGAATCACCACTTACAGTGAGCAAAAACGATGAAATCGGGTCCTCTATGAGGTATTCATCGAGCGTTAGGTACTTTTTATCCTCCTCGGCTAGAATTGGGAAACCAGCCTTAACCAAGCCTAAAAGAGGCAAGCTGAAGAATCTGCTTGTTGGAGCAAGCTTTCCCAGTTTCTTTTGTAGCAGTCCTTCCTCTATAAATTTGGACACAATTCGGAAGACAGCGTTCTTTGACGAGAGACCAAAGATGGACAGCATCTCTTGATAAGTTGGTAGACGACGATTCTTCTTATAAAATGTTTTTAGTTTGTTCAGCCTCTGTTCCATATATTTAATTTAAAATTTGAAATTTGAATTTTGAAATCAATTTGAAATGTTTAAAAATTAATTCCTTAAATCTTGAATTCAAATTGAAAACTTCAAACTAAAAATTATAGTACGAATAGTCTAGTGAACGGAAGTTCACATGTCAAATCCAAATTAAGACGGCTCATTGTGACGCTCCAAGGCATTTTAGCAGAGTATGGAAATACTTGATTGTGGAGATTAGAGTAAGGTATGGACCGCTGTGACGACCTGAAAAGGCATTCAGGGGTCTATTTATGCTGTATTATCAGGCTAACCACACATATGCCCTAAAAACGCCCAATTCACTGATTTAAGCGTAAAATGATGGTTGTCAGTAATCAGGTGCCAATAATTAGTAATCGGATATCTACCGTCTGTCATCAGACTTATTTAGACTAAAAATTAAACTAATCCTCATAAGGAGTGGCTAATTCATTTTTTTAACTAAGTATTTGTATCAGAAAAATAAAAAAGTGTTTAAATTAGGTTGTCATAGCAACATGAGGCGGAGATACGTTGATGTTTTGTAGATCTAGGAGAGACTTTTTAAATTGTGTAGGCTAATTAATCGGCGAACATGGTTTCGACCGCCTCTGTATACCGTATGCAGTATTCCATATAGCGGCTGCATATAGGAGAGCAGGAAAAAATCTATATAGTATGCAATGTTAGGGTCCAACTACGTCTGGCGTAAGACATGGTCCTAGGCATGAAATTAGCGACCATAACCACAAAAAAGCCCTTATTATTGGTCGTGATAACCCTTTTGTAGAGTTGGGACAGGGTCTTTAGGCGCTTACGCTGTTTCAATTTGCAACGTGCCGACTATAGGTTGATTTAAAATTTCTTGAGACTAAAATTCATAGTTTTGCTCAATCAAATACAACCACTTGTGCTATTTAAGCCTTTGTGAAGCCTTAAAGTGCGGTAGCTTTAGTACTTTGCAGATTTGTTTTTGTACGTCTTCTTAAGAAGACGTACCAGAACATAACTGAAGAATATCCAACATAAAGACCTATTTGCGCCATATCCATTTGCTGCGTAAGGCCAAAGATTGCTTTAATGATTTCGGCAGAAAATGTTCCCTTCTGCGGAAGTAGTGGCAAAGAGATTCTGGTAAGCTCAGGAATAATTCCAGCCTCGCCAAACTCATGTATGCCTCGCGATAGCAGTCCAGCTGCAAACATAATGAGCAGTACACTGCTTGCTCTGAATGCCTGGAAGACCGGGAGACGTATGGTAGCAGAAAATAACGCAACAGAAACCAGTAAGCCTCCAATCATCCCCCCCGCAAATCCGGTAAAGATCTGCTGAGGATTTGATGAGAAAAAAATAGTGGTAAGAAACAGTACGATTTCAAAGCCTTCTCTAAAAACCGCTGTAAAAACTAGCAGGAAAAGCCCTTTATGCTCCTCAGTTTCTACGGTTTTTTTAATCTTGGTCAAAAGGTGCACTTTATATCTAGAAAAATACTTATGTAAAAAGAATACAGCCCAGGTAATAAATATCGCCGAAGTAGTCATCAACAGTCCTTCTATAAACTCCTCAGTTTTGCCCGTATAGACTTCCTGAACTTTGAGGCCGAAGATGCTGGCTAGTCCTAAAAGAAGCAAACTTGTGGCGGTCGCTGCTCCTGTAGCAAGCCAAACTGTTCTTACGACCTTGGTTTGCTTAAGTTTAACTAGAATTCCTAAAATCGTTGCGACTATTAGCGAAGCTTCAATAACCTCGCGAAAAGTAATTAGGAAAGCTGGCAACATATAGGTAAAGTATACAAAAAACTAACTAAACTATCTCATCGCGCTTCTGGCGTACGAATGATATCCACTCCTCCACCACCTCAATAATCATCTTAAACGGAGCTTCGATAATAAAGTCGAAAATGAAGGTGATGAAATTAAGTTGAGAAATACTTCTACTTAAAAATTTACCAACAGATAGGATCGGCATGAAGAAGAAATCAGTAAACGGTCGGAACACAGCCTCACCTTCAGGTAGTTGGTATTGCTTTGCAGTCTGACGAATTCGGTAGGCAAAGAATGTGACCAGAGAGACAAAAAACATAAACAGCAATTTACTGATTGCGTTAAAGCCAAACAGACCAAGCACAATGTTCAGAAGTCCAAATGTAATAATAAATGTCATGGAATAAAACACAGTAAAGGCGAAAATTCTAGAAGGATTTTGCACTTTATTTTCTCTTGTAACTAATGAGAGGGTGGTTTCGAATTCGTTATTACTATCAAGAATTTCAATTATGCGCTGGTAAATCCTCTTTGTATTTTTTGCATCAGGAATTTTGGTAAAGGTAGCGATAAGAAACATAAGTAGAGGAGGAATGATGGTGTTTATAATGAGGGAGAAGTAGTCGACAGTGCCATAAATAAATAACGAGACTGGATATTCAATAATGAAGGCCAAAAGCATCTTAGTTATAAATATGTAGACGATTGCCTTTAGTGCCAGGACGCGCAGTTTATCTTGCGTGAACGCATATTTTTCTCTACATAATTGTTCGACATCATTCCAAAGAAGCTCCTTGTTAGACAGTATCGTCTTTGCCTCGTCTCCCCTTCTTTTAAGAAGCTCCGCAAGAATTAAAAATGGTGCTTTGTGAAAGTTTACAAATCTCCTGAGTCGATCGACGTTAGGATTATTGATTACTTCATCAATTTTTATAAATAAACTATGAAGTTTGGGAATTAGCTTTTCTAATTCTTGGTCATTTTGCTTGGACAAAGGTTTTTGCCAAAGTGTGTAGATATGATAGCGCAAGTAAGCAATATCGCTTTGATTAAAACCTTTCTCAATTGCTACAAAAAAAGAGGCATTTTTTACTTCCTCGGTAATTTTCTCAATCTTAATTTTTTGCTTTAAAACTTGAAACATATAAAAGGTAAAAAGTGAATGCTGTTTGGCCTCCTGTGGTTGTAGAGTCTCCTCGATCTCACTTGACATCATGTGGATTAAGAATTGACGAATGTAGATTCTAGTGGCTGTTGGTTGGCCAACAAGAAGTTGATCTAGTATTTTTTTATAGACATCGATAATTTTTTGTACCTGTTGCGCATGAGTAACTCCCAATGATTCGTTGGGAAAGTAGCGAGCCCACAGTAGTTCGCGAACTATGTTCTCTCCCTCATTGACTCCACTTGGGTTCATTGACATTCGCCGACGCAGAATTCGCTCTATTGAGGCTCTTCGTATTAGGTGGGCGTCGCGATACTCAACAGCATTCCGAATCCGCTCATAAGCTAAAGCAAAAAAAGTTACAGTCTGTGAAACAGAAATTTTTGAAAGGTCGTCAGGAGCAACCGGAGGTTTTATTTTTTTAAACTGCTCAAGAAGAGCCGTAGTGTATTTAGAAAGAGCGATAGAGTCTGCCACGCCACATTATACAGCCTTTTCCATTTCCCGTTGCAGTTTTTCCATTTTTGTTCTGACCCTCGCCTTTTGAATAATATCTACAGCAGGATTTTGAAAATCTGGACGTCTCCCGAACTTATTTAGCGGTAATCCCCTGCCTTTTTGCACCATATTTGTACGGGGACTATCCGTTATAGCTTCAAAAAGTTTTCCCGTAGGAGCATTTTTCCAACTTACCTTTCCTTGGGAGTCTGGATATGCAATAGCATCGGGATGCATATGGTGTCCCCACTGCTGACCAGCTTCATCTCCAGTTAGAACGCTAATAACTTTGCCCAGTACTCCAGCATATATTGTATCCGTTGCAATAGACCCATCAGGATTAATGTCTATTTCAAAGTCCTTAGCAAAAGTAGCTTTTATAATATTGCGGTTGCTTGCTTGACCCATATGTCCGTATCCATTTACAGCAGCAGCTCCTTTCTCAAGAAATCCAAGCCCTACTCCATTACCCAGCGAACCAAGTGTTGCTGCTTTGACAAGACCTTTTGGTGTAAATTCTCGTAAAAGAGCCAGTGCAGCAATGGAATATATGCCAAAGCCAGCCCACACCATCTTATGATTGCTTTCGACTTCACTTGGCTTTTCTGGTCGCAAATCGACAGGAAATAACTCTGGTCGTTGTCTAAGTAACTGTGTTGGAACACGACTAAGTTTGAGTTGGTTCAGTAATACAAACCTGACGCCATTCCAAGAACCATCCTCATTCGTTGGGGCTAATAGAGGCGAATGCTGATCCCTCAGCATAATATGAATAGCTTCCTCCTCGGTATATGTTTTTTTTCTGTCAAACAGTTCTCTGGAGTACTCATATTTTGGCTTATCATCTCCAAGCATTTCATCAATTTCGACTTTTGTGAGTCCGGTGACATCAGGTCTCCAATGATCTTCTCCGAATGTTGAGATAACATAACTATCCACAGTCTCACCCATTTTAACCATTTCCTCTAGTGTAAAGTGTTCGACTAAGCGATCGTATCCTCTATATTCAGTGGGCAAAGGTATTCCAAGCTGTTCTGCCTGCTGCATAATTCTGTAAGTCTTCCAGATATTGAATACGTCTGCATCGGGGAACTGATGATGAAGCAATCGATGGTCAGCGGCCCATTCGTGAGAATGAATTCCTGCCGTTCTCTGCTCGGCAACAGCAAACTTTCTGTACAGATTGGATGTTTTTGTCGATCTGTGCGCCTCTGTGCGATGGTTATGTAAAAGCGTATTGCCTATAGTTGCAACTATCCTAGCTCCAGCGAGCGCCCCAACAACTCCAAGTCCACGTTTAACTTCTTTGTTCATGTGATTTGAGTAATATTATACGCCCAGCTAGGTTTTTTTATTATTCAATGAAGATTCTAATACCCTGAGGATTTTTCTTTGGCTTCAGTGGAGATAATTCTGTCTGTAAGACTTTGAAACTTTAGTTTCATCAACTCCATCTTAAAGAATTCGTAGATACTCTTACAATCACCACCATAGCCTCTTCACTCATATCAGTAGGGTAGACTCCCCTAATGTCGTAGGTTTTAAAAATTGATGGATTCATAGAAAATAACAAGAAAGGAGGGTCAAGGACTCACCTACGGAGTATACCGACATACCAGTCTTAAGCTGTACTTCGATACTAAGCAATTTCTCATAAAAATCAAGCAGAGACTTAGCTTCCCAGCGTGAAGCCTGTGCTTTAAGCTTTCCCACCTGCCATGACTGCATTCGAGGCGGTATTTCACCAAGTCTTATCGCAAGTAGCGCCCTAATGTGTCGGGTTAACATAATGTGGATGAAGAGTTCTGTTGTGGGTGTAGCTAAGGCGTAGAAATCTGCAACAAAGCGCTTTAGGTTAGAAGGATAACATTGATCAAGAAGTGTGAAGATTGACGAGCTTGGCTTAAACTCTTTCAAAGTTCCCAAATCAGCAGTTTTAATATCTCTTTTACTCATTCCAGACTCCCAAATGTAGAGTGTAATCTCGGTGGACTTAGAAAGTATTAACAGAGCTTTATATAAGTCGCCACTCCCCTTTCGCATTATTTTTTTTGAAGCATTTTCGAGAAGGTAAACTGGAGTTTCAAAAAGTGAGATAGGCTGTGAGTCTTGAAGACTCAGGTCGATTGCTTCAGCAGCAGTAATGGACTGAACAACGGGTCCGCCAGCTGGCGGATTTTTCTCGGTATGCGCCTTTAGAGCTTGATTTAGATAGTCTCTGGAAGCAACCGAGTCTTCACCGCAAATTACAGTAATCATAAGCTTATAGAGTATACAGCATTCGGTATACGGTATACTGAAAATATGTTCGACTTGATTTCAATAGGCAATATATCGGCAGATCTATACTTTAGCGCCGAAGATCTTACTAAAAAAGGCGATAGGCTGTCGCTTGCTATTGGTGGTAAATATCGAAGCGAAGAGTTTAGAATGAGCGTAGGTGGGGGCGGCGCGAATGTTTCAATTGGAGGTCGCAAGAACGGCCTAAGAACAGCAGTCGTTGGAATTGTGGGTAACAATGTATTCCGCAAGGCAATCATGCAACGTTTGGAGACAGCTAAGGTGAACACCAATCACTTAATGTTTAATCAAACTGCAGTAAATGTTTCTACCATTTTGCTACAGAAAAACGGTGAGAGGACGGTCATTGCACACCAATCATCACACGAACATATTTTGGAAGATGCACACGTTTCTGGACGTAAATTTAAGACTCGCGCGGTCTACTTTGGAAATCTTCCGCACGTGTCGGTCAAGGAGCGCCGTTCCTTGATGAAGTCGCTAAAGACTAAGGATATTGAGGTATTTGTGAATGTAGGTCCACTGGACTGCTGCAAACCAAAAACTTATTTAAAGGAGCTGTTGGAATTCACAGATGTTCTGATAGTAAATACCCATGAGTTTGCGGATCTAGTTAAGAAAGACGAAAAGGACATAAACCTAAAAAAGTCCGTACTACACATGCTTCCTTTTATGAAAGAAAGCATTTTGATCGTCACAGATGGTAAAAATGGAAGTCATGGCTACGAGGGTGATAAGGTTTTTTTCTGCCCGATAGTTAAGGAAAATGTGATCGCTGATACAACCGGTGTTGGAGATGGTTATACCGCTGGTTTTATCGCTTCGTATTTACGCCATTCAGATGTGCAAAGAGCAATGAAGGCTGGATCAAGATATGCTTCAAAGATAATCGCTAGGATTGGAGCTAATTGACAACCCGTAATTCATCGTCTGTGGTAAACTACAGGCATGCATGTAGGGAAGGGGCTGCATTTCATCTGTGTTACTGGTATTTCTGCCAGTGGAAAGGACTACCAGTCAGAGCGTCTAGTTGCAGATGTGCCAACGGCTGTGCGCCTAAGTCCAGGGGACTTAATGCGTAAAGCTCAGAAATCTGAGAACAAAAATCATGGTTTTCTCAAACCCTACATAGATCTTCTTAAGGTCGGAGGCATTTTCCCCGGTGAAGTTACAATGTCAATTTTAGCTGCAGAAATTTCGGATCACGTAGAGAGGGGTGCCGATACTTTCGTGCTTACAGGTTTCCCTAGAAATGAAGGCAATCTTAATACGTACGATAAATACCTGCTTGGAATTCGAAAGTGGTTTTGGCCGATTTATGAAGATATGGTATTTTTAAGTATCGATGAAGCAGAAGCTTTCAAGAGGAGAGATCTCCGCGTCTCTGAGACGCTCAGAAGAAATGAGGAGGTAAGAGCCGACGACTTGCCTGGAGTCATGGAAAAAAAATTAGTAGTTTTTAAAGAGGAAACACAACCCTTAATAAATCGGTTAGTTGACTCAGGAAGAATGCTAGTGGTTGACGCTAGAGGATCTAAAGACGAAACACAAAGAGAGCTCAGGCGCCACTTAATGTGGGATAGTTACCACCCTCCAGTAGAAGGCTCATTACCGCGACAGTTTCGCAGATAATTACTTTTTTCCGTAGAGCCAGACTCCGAGAAAAGTGAGCGCTCCACCAAAAATCAATTGGGGTGTTAAACGTTCACCCAGAATTATGGAACTAAAAACTGAGGCGGTAACCGGGCCTAAGTAAAAAGAGAGACTTGCATATAGTGGTCCACCCTTTTCAATCAGTCTTTGATATAACAAATAAAAAAAGGAAGTGCCAAGAATCCCTGAATACAACAAACTCAATGTACTTTGCGTTGTAATACCAGAAGCGAGGAGTGGTTGATTAGTGATCCACATTGCTGCCACCGCAATTAGTAATAAAACAAATGTTACTGCGAAAAACGCTAGATTAATTTCCTTCTTAGATCTTCCTTTTTGAAGCGGTGCTAGAAGAACCGTATATAAGGCAAAGGACGAGATTGCACCTGTAATCAAGAGATTTCCTAGGAAGCTAGTTTGTCCTTCCGGATGATTTTCAAAAAGAGGAACTAGAACGATAAACAGTGCTCCAGCAAAAGCAACAAATGCTCCAGCTATTTCGTTATTCTTAAAACGATGCTTAAGAAAAAAGTGTGAAAGCACGCCCACTATAATCGGTATTAGTGTATATAAGATACTTGAAATTATTACAGTGGTAAATCTAATTCCAAATGCAAAAAAAACTACATTCGCTACTGCCAATAGTGATACAAAATATACTTTAGGATGGATTGTTTTTAAGGTTCGGAAAATATTTCTATCAAGAAATGGAATTAGGGTCAGAATGGCTAAAGAAAATCGCAGAAGTGTGAATAGTAATGGTGAAAATGAAGTAAGTCCAATTTTAATTGCAACGCCACCACCCGAACCAAGCGAGACAAGAAGTAGTAGTAATAAAAAATTTGTCATTCTATCTAAGTTCTTCTAATAGATTTCGGCCGGTCATTTCGGCTGGTTTAAGTACATCAAATAAAGAAAGTACTGTTGGCGCAATGTCTGCTAGAATTCCAGGTTGTAGCTTTACCAATCTACCCTGAAATGAACTATGTATTGCAATAAATGGAACGGGGTTATTTGTATGCTCTGTCGAAATTTGACCAGTGGATGGGTTAATCTTTTGTTCGGCATTTCCGTGATCGGCAGTAATAAGAACGTAGTGTCCTGTAGTTTGAGCCGTCTGCACAATCTTTCCAAGACACTCGTCCAGTACATTGATAGCTTTTATTGTGGCATCAATACTACCAGTGTGGCCGACCATATCAGCATTAGCAAAATTTATAAGAATAAACGGGTGCTTATTTTCTTTCATTTTTCGCATCAAATCTTCGGTTAGTTCGTAGGCCGACATTTCAGGTTTCTGGTCATAAGTTGGAACTTTAGGAGAGGGAATAATTACTCTTTCCTCTTTCGGGTAAACGTCCTCACGATGACCGTTAAAATAAAATCCAACGAATCTTTCTTTTTCAGTTTCGGCCATACGAAGTTGCGGAATTCCTTTATCAGAAAGTAATTTGCCAAGAGGCAGATTTACAATATTTGGCGGAAAGGCTATAGTCACCGGAAGCTTTTCCTCATACTCGGTCATTGTAATAAACAGGAGGTTTTTGATTTTGTCACCTCTCTGAAATGGCGGATTAAATGCCTCAGGCGACTTTGTTTGTATATTTGTTTTATCATATTTAGCAGCGTATGGATCAAATGACAAGGTCTTATTTGCTTCCTTTTGAAAGTCATCTAGTACGAATGCTTTGGTAAGCTCTCTTGGTCTATCGATTCTGTAATTGAAAAAAATAACCGTGTCCCCTTCTTTGATTGTGGTAATAGGTTTTCCATTCTCAGTAACGCTGGTCGGATCTATAAATTCGTCTGTTTGATTTTTGGAGTATCCATAAGAAATAGCTTTTTCGGCTGACTCGGCGAACTGTCCTTCATTTTTAGTTAAGCATACGTAAGCTCTTTCAATTCTCTCCCATCTTCGGTCTCGATCCATTGCATAGTATCGGCCCATTACTGTTGCGATTTTACCGACACCTAGTTGTTTAATTTTATCTTCAAGTGGTTTAATTATCTCCATCGCTGATTTAGGTGGAGAGTCTCGCCCGTCAGTTATTGCATGAATAAAAACATTTGTAAGGCCCTGTTGTTTAGCAAAAAAAAGTAAAGCATGAAGATGATCTACGCTGGAGTGAACGGTGCCTTGACCGACCAATCCAATAAGATGTAGATTTCCTCCTGTTTTTTTTAATTGCTCTACCCCTTTGATAAATGCTTCTGTTTTATAAAAAGAACCATCTGCGATCGCCATGTTTATTCTAGGTAAATCCTGATAGACAATTTTTCCGGCTCCAAGATTAATATGTCCTACCTCGGTATTTCCTACTTCCGATGCAGGAAGTCCAACGGCTTCACCAGAGGCTTTAAGTTGGGTATTTGGATAGGTGTAAAGGAAGCTATTAATATTAGTTGGGTTAGCAAGGTGAATAGCATTTCCAGGCCCTTCAGGAGCTATTCCGAAGCCGTCAAGTACGATTAATATTACTGAGTTCATGAGTTAACGAGTTCACGTGTTCACGGGTTTGTTTTTCTTGTGGTTTTAACTCGTTAACCCGTTAGCACGTTAACAACTCATTATATAAGTTGTTTATTTAAGTAGCAATACGCCAAGCCACAGGCTATGGCGTCAATTTCATCATCAATCATTTTACTTAAATTCAATTTGGGTAAGGTCAAAGAAACCATTTTTTTAACAGCGATTTTGTCCGAATGTCCGTATCCGGTAACTATTTGCTTAATTTGAAGGGGAGTCAGAAACTCAAGCTCTAAATTGTGTTGAGCAGCTAATAAAAGAGCAATTCCCTGTGCTTGTGCGACGGGAATAACTGTTTTTTGATTCTTAAAAAGAAAGATCTGCTCCATTGCAATTGCGGTCGGTTTTTCCTTCTTAATAATCTGTTCTAGTTTAATAAAAATCTCCTCAAGTCTTTTAGCCAATGAGAGTTTTGAAGAAGTTTTAATCAAACCGGAAGTTACGTAGTTGACAACTGATTTCTGATGACTGAGCACTGCCCAGCCAGTTCGTTCAAATCCCGAATCAATCGCCAGAATAACCATAATCAGTATGTAGTATAGAGTATTGAGTATTTAGTATGAAGTAGGAGAGTGTGACGAGTATCTGACGGCCGTCACAAACTCGTACAGAGCAAAAAATTAACACACTAACAATTTGGGTCTTTTGTTGGGAATAGTTAATTAGTTAACGCGTTAACGTGTTAACGAGTTCACAAAACTCATAGCGCATAGTTTTCAATCTCAGTCTATTCAATTCGAAAACGAATCAAAGAGACGGAAGACGTTACTTAGTACGTCTCAGCTATAC
>CAYISZ010000011.1:0-23630 GCA_964366455.1 uncultured Gammaproteobacteria bacterium | reverse complement strand
ACAGTATCTTTTAGTCTGGTCGATTTTTTGAGTACAATACCTGTATGACCTCTCCTGTATTTGTTTACGACCCAACGTCTACAGATTCTCAAAGCAAAGTACGTGGCATTGGTAGATTTATTCAGATTCTTAAAGAAACCTTGCCCAAAGACTCGGTTTTTACTTCAAATCTGGGAGATGTCTCGTTTGACTCGGTTTTTATTAATCCGTTTATTAATCTTGTACAACCACCACTAATCACAAAGAGAATTGCAAAAAGACAGATTGGAATAATTCATGACATAATCCCTCTTCAGTTCCCACAACATTTTCCGGTTGGTCTTCGAGGCAAGTTAAATACTTGGAGAAATAAAGAAGCTTTTAAAAATTACGATGTAATTGTTACAGACTCGGAAGCAAGCAAGAAACGTATCGTAAACAAGTTAAAAGTTCAAAGTGAAAAGATAAAAGTTATATTCCCTACTCTACCCAAATCCTTCTCGGCTCACAGTGTGGATACGAGATACGACATACCTAATACGAAATACGCTATTTACGTCGGCGACGTTACATGGAACAAAAACTTAGTTAATCTTGCGAAAGCAATCAAACTAGGCACGCTTCCATGCGTATTTGTTGGTAAAACTTTTACAGCTTCTGTCCCTGTTAATAGCTGGACTTCTGAGTTTCATGAATTTATGAAAATAGCCAAAGACGATAAGCGGTTTGCATTTCCTGGATTTATTACAGATGACCAATTAAAGATTTTATACAAGAATGCTATCGCAAACATTCTCGTTTCTCGTGAAGAAGGTTTTGGATTTTCATATTTTGAAGCAGCTTCACAAAAAACTCCATCCATTCTTTCGGACATAGAGATTTTTCATGAAACATCAGATGAGGCAGCTCTGTTTGTCGACATAAACAATCCAGAAAACATTGCGGAAGCACTGAAAAAAATATCGGGCGACAAAATTCTTAGGAAGAGTTTAGGCCAAAAAGCCTTTGAGCGTTCTCAGTCGTTGTCTGACTCAACTGTTCTGTGGAAATCTCTTTTAGAGTCGCTACAAACTCAGCAATAAGCTTAAGATTGGCCGGCATATTGGGGCCTCGTGTCTCTCTTGGCTGCGATCTGAATGGTTCGGGGCTCAAAAAGGGAGCGTCGGTCTCCAAGACCAACATTTCCAGCGGCACTCGTTTTATAAACTCTTGCTTCTGCTTGCTGTAGGTGACATCTCCATCAACTCCTATAAATAGTTTGTGTTTTATTGCAAACTCCAAAAGCTCATCGTCCGGTTCACAGCAATGAAAAACAGTCTTTCCTTCTAATTTTTTGTCCCAAACAGATAACAGAGTTGTAAGAAATTCTTTTTTTGCCTCTCTGTTATGAAGAATTAAACTTTTACTATGCTTCAAAGCAAGCTGAACCTGCAATTTAAAAACCTCAGCCTGTAAAACCATAAATTCATTCGTAATTTCGTAGTCGCTATACTTTGTGCTTTTGTAATAATGACGGTCAAGCCCAACCTCCCCAACCGCTAACACTTTTTTGTTTTGCAATAATTCCTCGATCCTATCCAAATCGTCTTTTATCTTGTTGTTTTGGGTTTTTAACTCAAAAACATGATGCGGATGGATGCCAACAGCGGAAAAGATATTCTCAAATTTACTAGCCCTATCTATTGCCTTTTCCGATGTTGTAACGTCGGTACTAGGAATCATTATTTGATTGACTCCCGCTTCTACAGCGCTGGCTACAACCTCATCGGTGATTGAGTCGAAAGCTCCAAAATTCAAATGACAATGAGTGTCAAACATCAAATCATTATAGATTCTAAAATTCGCTTGACAAGTGTAATGGTGTAATTTACTATGATGCTAATGGCAACATCTAAGTCTTCAGCAATGACTTCCTTATCCAACCTAGAAGAAACCCTTAATGGTTATTTTGTAAAAAAGGCACCTTTTCAACTTCCAACAGGCGTAAAAGAATTTCTTGTAAATTTTGGACCTTGGTTTGCGTTAGTAGGTTTAGTGCTCGCACTCCCTGTGATGCTTGCGGCAATCGGATTGGGAGCATTTTTAGCACCATTTGCAGTTCTTGGTGGAGCAAATGCAGCGGTCTTTGGATTAGGAACATTTTTCAGCTTAGTTGCTTTGGTTCTTGAGGCAATGGCACTTCCTGGTTTGTTTAAAAGAAAAAAAGCGGGATGGAATTTGCTATTTTACTCCACAATCGTCTCAGTAGTAGGATCGTTGGTAACATTTCAACTAGTAACTGCAGCCTTAAACGCAGTAATCGGTGGCTACTTCATCTTTCAGGTTCGATCGATGTATAAATAAACTCTCCCATTCCTCATTTATTTATTTCGGGTTAACGTGTTAACGAGTTTATTAACCAGTTAACTATATAACAGTTAATATTAAATCAACTCGTTTTACCCGTTTTACTCGCAATTACTCAACTCAGTGTTTTATACTTCCATAATGGGTTTCTATACAGTTCACCATAGGTCTACGAAATCGAAAGCGCGCATTGGGACAATCCAAACCGCTCACGGTGTGGTTCAAACGCCAACGTTCGTACCATGCGCAACTAAAGGGACTCTTAAAGGAATCCTTCCTGAGCAAATTCCTGAAATGAATGTTCAACTAATGTTTGTGAACACCTATCACCTAGTCACTCATCCTGGGTCAGACATTATAAACAAAACTGGAGGAATCCATAAATACTCCAAACTCCCTACACCACTTATGTCCGATTCCGGAGGTTTTCAGGTTTTCAGCCTTGGTAAAAATGAAAGACGAACGAGTAAGTTGAGAGGGGATACTAACGAAGAACCTTTGTTGGTTAAGATTTCTGAAGATGGGGTTAAGTTTAGATCGGTATATGATGGGAAACTTATTGAATTCAGTCCAGAGAGTTCGATGAGATTCCAACAAGAAATTGGAGCCGATCTCATGATGGCTTTTGATGAGTGCACCTATCTAAATGCAACCCATGAATATGCCAAAAAATCCATGAACCGAACCCATGACTGGCTTCTTCGTTGTATTAAACAAACTCGTGAACGCGTTAACCCGTTAACTCACAAACAATATCTCTACGGCATCATTCAGGGTGGCCAGTTTGAGGATTTACGTAAAGAGTCAGCAAAATTTGTAACAAAGCAGGAGGTAGATGGCATAGCAATTGGCGGAGTGTCAGTGGGCGAGACGAAAGAGGAGATGCGCAATCAGGTCGAGTGGTGTGCGCCATACCTACCGGAAGACAAACCGGTTCATCTTCTTGGAATTGGTCAACTAGATGATTTAAGAGACCTTATTTCATATGGTATTGATACCTTTGATTGTGTTGAACCAACTCGAATTGCCAGACTAGGAAGAATCTATCAATGGAATGTTCACAAAACCTCTGAAATAGACATCAATAAAGCTACTTACTTACAAAATTTCGAAAAAATAGATGAGAAATGTGCCTGCTGGGCGTGCTCAAACTTCACTAAGTCCTACCTGCACCACCTTTTTAAACAACGTGAACTTTTGGGCTACTCTATAGCGACATTTCACAATGTATATACGATGGAGAGATATATGAATTATCTAAAGGAACAAATTGTTCTAAACAAAATCTGAGATAATAAACCTATGGTGAATTCCAAACTCCAACAACATCTTGATAAAGAACATAAGATGTCGCCTCTATCTACCCACCTGAAAGAAATTGTTTATGGAGGAAGTGATGGTATCGTGACTACTTTTGCTGTGGTTGCGGGTTTTGCTGGAGCACAGCAAAGCTCTACTACATATCCTTTAATTATCGTGCTTCTGTTCGGTCTTGCAAATTTAGTTGCCGATGGAGCGTCAATGGGATTGAGTAATTTTCTGTCACTTAGATCTGAGAAGGATCTTTACGACCTTGAAAGAAAAAAGGAAATTTATGAAATTAAAAATCATCCAAAGTTGGAGCGAGAAGAAACTATCGAGATTCTTACGGGTAAAGGCTTTAGTAAGGTCGATGCCGAATCGATAGTATCGCTGTACGAAAAAAACCCTGATTACTACGCTGACTTTATGATGAATCACGAACTTGAGATTCCAGATCCAAGAGGGGAGAATCCTATTTATACCGGTCTCGCAACATTTTTTGCATTTATTTTATTTGGATCTATACCTCTGATTCCTTACATCTTTATGAATAAAATGCAGAATCTTTTTACGCTCTCATGTATCTTTACTTTATCTGCTCTGCTCATTTTGGGTTTTCTCCGTTGGAAGGTCACAAAGCATACATTCGTTCGTTCTATTGGAGAAGTAGTGCTAGTAGGAAGCGTCTCAGCTGTATTCGCCTTTATAGTCGGCTCATTTTTTAAGCTTTAATGCAAGTTCTTTCCTTCGCTGACTTCTTCTAGTTCTAGCGCTCTTTCCAAAGTCAACTCCACCCCATATACCATGTTTCTCGTTGTTTTTATCCGCAAAATCGTAACATTCAGTCTCGACTTTACAGCTTCTGCAAAAATCTTTTGAAGCTTCGCTTACGGTATTCCACATTGCATCGGTCATCCAGCTCGGCTGATAATATAAATCCGGCGAACTATCTTTACAGGCCGCTTCTTTTCTCCAAGAAATATCTCGTTCCATAAATTAGATATTAAATGCTTTATAGGCTCTTTCAAACTCCTCAAACGAAACCTCATTTTTCCCTTCCAACTGCACGTTTTTGATTACAATCTTTTCGTTTTCCCAATGCATCTTCGTAATCTTCAACCTTTTTTTATCCAGTAGGAGAGTCCAGATTCCCGGCCAAGGATAGTATGCGCGATATTTGTTAAAAATTTCGCGCATAAGTTCTAAGTTCTGAGTTCTAAGTTCTAAGAGATCAACAAATCCATCTTGCTTAGAAAGCTTTTTTGTGTAGGTGGCTTTTGAGTGGTCTTGTTCGACCATAGGGACCTCCCCTATATTTCCCGCATATTTTCCGAACAGCTCCCCTAGCATTTCGTAAGAAAGATTTACCAATCTTTCAGTTAATTGATCTCTACGTTGTAGAGGAAAAATATATGTTTTTTGTTGGGAAATTATAGGTCCGTGATCAAGCTCAGAATCCATTTTAATAATTGTTGCACCGGTTTCAACGTCACCATTCAAAAGGGGCGTTGCAACAGGCGAAGCCCCTCTATACAGGGGTAAAAGTGAGGGATGCACATTCCAGAATCCAAACTTTGGTTTTGACAGTATTTCTGCTGGTAAAACCTCTCCAAATGCAAAAAGCAAGGCTAAATCAGCCGTTTTTAGGTCTGGATTTAAGGGTAAACCAAACTCCCCCGCCACTATTTTGACCGGGGAAGGGGTCAAAATTTGCTTTCTCCCCACCTTTTTATCTTGTTGAGTTACCACACCAATAATTTCAATTGGAATATTTTTGTCTTCTACTAGTTTCTTGAGTAACTCAGTAGAAAAATCTGGAGTTCCAAAATATACGACCTTAAGCTTTTGCATGAGCTCAATTATATATCAATCGGTTAACGAGTTAACGCGTTAACGGGTTTTGACATTTTTTCCATATTCAACATTCTATATTCAATATTCTATATACTAACGTTATGACAATCTTTATGGGAGCAGACCATCGAGGATTTGAGCTTAAAAATAAGCTTATGGAGTATCTGCAAGAGAAGGATATCCGCGTTGAAGACATGGGGAACTATTCTTATGATGCGGTCGACAACTTCCCTGAGTTTGGCAAAAAAGTTGCCACAGCAGTAGCGCAAAAACCTGATGAGTTTTTTGGCATTGCAGTATGTGGATCTGGGATTGGAATGAGTGTGGCTGCAAATCGAATAAAAGGCGTTCGAGCCGGTCTTTGTGACTCAATCAAGCAGGTCGAGCATGGCCGCGCAAATGACCATATGAATGTTTTGTGTCTAGCCGCTGACTATCTCACCTTTGACGAGGCCCAATCGCTAGTCGACAGCTTTATCAAGACCCCTATGAAGCAAGATGAAAAATACATTAAACGAGCGCAGATGCTAGATGAGTAGACTTTATTGAGCTAGTTCCTTAACGAATTTCTGGAACTCATTCCCCTTCTCCTCGAAGTTCTTCCAGAGTTTGTAGCTTGGTGATGCGGTAGAAAGCAGACAAATCGAACCTGGCTTTGTATTTTTATAACAAAACTCAACCGCCTCTTTCATACTCTCTGTCTCTAGCACGTTAAACTCTCCCCTAGTGTTTCGAAACAATAGACTTCCAGTATCTGGGAATAAAACTAAATTACGAACACCTTTTTGCTTAATAACCTTTTCAAGTTGAGTAAAGTCATATCCGCGATCTGTTCCACCCAGCAACAACGTGTCTACGTTTTCCAATGATTGTAGAGCTGCGATTGTGGCCTCTGGTATCACCGCGATAGCGTCATCATAGAAAGTAATGCCCTTATATGTCCCCACGTTTTCCATACGATGAGGTAATGGTTTGTAGGTCTTTAGACCGTCAACAATTTGGTCGTCGGCTAGTCCCAATTCACGACATACCGTAATAGCTGCATTCATATTGTCCCTATTGTGCTCGCCTTTGAGCTGAACGGTATTCATATCGATATTTAGATCATTATCAAAAGGTTTTGATCTGGCTTTAGTAGTAGTGGCCCAGTCTTTGAATTCTTCAAATGAGTCGCTATAAATAAATAAATCCTTCTTTGATTGAAACTCAGTAATCCTCTTTTTTGAGTTGATATATGACTCAGAGTTCTTGTGATAATCCAGATGATCGTTGAATAAAGAGACAGCTACTGCGATGTGTGGCGAGTAGTTCAGATCGTCCAACTGGTAACTTGAGAGCTCAACTACATACACGCAGTCTGCTGGATTTTCAGTCGTTAGCTCATTAATTAACGGCTCTCCAATATTCCCCAATACCTTTATGTTCCTACCTGAATTTTTGAGAATATGACCAATTAGCGTCGTTACCGTGCTCTTGCCTTTGGTTCCCGTAACCCCCACTGTCTTATGTTTGTACTGCGAAAAAAATAGATTGGTTCCTGTCGTACTATAAATCTTAACCTTTTGTTTTGGAACCCCAGGACTTCGTACTGCTATGTCAAAATCTTCCTGTTTGAGGAAATTTTCGAGATGAGTCTTTTCATCTGCGATAGATGTCTTTATATTTGGGTATTTTGCGCTTAGATACTCCTCTGCCGCTTTGCCTTCTTTTCCATATCCGACGATCAAAACACTTTTCATGCCACTGAATCTAAACTTATGCGGAACTGTATCGTTCACCACGGTTCTGAAAACCTGTTTTTTTTGCTCTTCGGTCACCACGATTAAAGGTTTTATTTGCTGGTAAACGGTTGCTTGAGAATGCCATTCCCCCGCCATCTCAAACGCTACTTTAGCCTCCTCGAAGGTACCCACGCAGTCAAATGGCTTCATCTCACCCAAACCTAGAACGTCCTTAAACATAGGCAATAATCTGTCATTTTCATAAAGATTTTGTCCAAAAATATTGACAATTTTTTCAGGCTTCACAAACGCTGAAAATAGCGTGAATACGAATACGCACTTTGCGCATTCCCCACACCATAATGATTTGTTTGGATTCGAGATTTTAAAGGCTCGGTTACAGCTTGAGAACTTTGAAAAATACTGGGAATACTTTATAAACTGTTGAACTATCCTTATTTCATAAAACGGTCTCATAATGGAAAAGTAGGTTATGTCCTGGCTAAGATACGCTTTCGAGAGGTTCTGAAGTTCTTTCTCATACTCGATAGACTTGCTCCACTGATGATTGATCTCAACGGACTGATAAGAAATATTGCCAAAGTTGCTACTGTGCTCATTTCCAACAACCACGTAGGAAAAATCATAAAGTAAAGCTAGTAGATATCCGATCAATGAGTAGATGGCAGAGATTGGTATATGGCCGTTGTATGAGTCTGGAATTAGACTTAGTAACTTCTCGTCAAGAACTCTTTTTACCTTAAGTACCGGAACTCCAGCTGTCTCGACCACAGACTCTATGACCGCATTCTCATTTACTCCCTCGACCACAAAGACCGTAGGGTTAAATCCTTGCTCTTTTAATGACTCTAGAGCAACAATTGAGTCCTTTCCCCCACCAATTCCGACAAGAACGTTCTGCGTGGTATCTCCGAGCGCAAATGCATGTTTTTCATTTTTTTCTGCAGCCGGAAACTGAGGCGAATTGTCGATATCGAGTTTATTTCTAAAATAAAACTCTCCTAGACCTTTTTTGTAAAGTTTGGAAAAAAAATTAGCTTCGGATTCGGTTAATGACGATTTAATTACTACCTCAGAAGGTGCGTAGATTTTGTAGTAACTAACTCCTATAGCAATGTGTAGATAACCTAGTAGGCGCTCAATAAGTTCTGGGGGGATATCTGATCTTGTCGGTTTTTTGGGGAGTCTGAGGACCTCGGTATACAGGTGCTCTACTCCTTTATGAACCGCCTTGTAGTTGAATCGGCAGGAATGGTTTGTTTTGTCTATTGAGTAAGAAAGAAACTCAAATCTATCCTTCATATCTTATGAAATATTGTTAACCAAATCGTCTGCTACAGTATTCTGCTCTCTAGGAATGTCTTTATAAGAGATCGGTAGTTTTATTTCAGCCTCCAGAGATCTAATCTTGAAAATGAAGTCGCGAAGTCGAGCCTCCTTAACCTTCCACAAACCCTTTACCTGGTTTACCATGAGCTTCGAATCGCTGAAAACCTCTATCTTCTTGTAGCTTAGAGCTTGTAGCTTAGAGCTTTTCAACACCAGCTCTAATGCACGCACTAGCGCAGTATATTCAGCTTCATTGTTAGTTGCGTTCCCGATATCTTCTCTATAGGTGTCAACTTTTTTTCCTTCTATAAAGTACGCAATTCCTATTGAAGCTGGTCCTGGATTTCCTTTGGAGCCTCCGTCTGTGTATATCTGCAAAACCATGTCTAATTATACTCTGTGAACAGCCTTAGCGCCGTATCTCTCATCAAGTCGCCTTTCTATAACTCCGTCCATTTCAAGGCTAGATAGTACCGTTAAAACCTTCTGAGCCGGTAGCTTAAGCTCATTTACTATTTCGTCTAGCAACCTTGGAGAAGCATCTAAAAATCTGTACAGTTCCAGACCTTGCCCAGAAAGTTCGACGCCAGGCCCATCTTTTTTGGGCAAACCAATTCCAAATCCGTAGTAATCACAGATATCGCTTACCGATGTAACAATTATTGCTCCCTCTTTTATAAGGATGTGGGGAGCTTCGGATGTTGAGGAGTTAATTTGTCCGGGTAGGGCAAAGACATCTTTTCCTTGTTCGGCCGCATATCTTGCAGTAATCAGCGCCCCGGAAGTCTTCGAACCCTCAACCACCAAAACTCCCTGAGATAGTCCTGAAATGAGTCTGTTTCTAGCTATAAAAAGGCCTGGAACAACTGTTTGACCAGGCGGAAACTCCGATACAACCGCCCCACCTTGTGCGATAATTCTGTCGTAAAGTCGCTTGTTCCCGTACGGATACACGATATCAACCCCGCATCCCAAAAATGCCACCGTCGTACCGCCCATCTCAAGGGCCGTCTCATGTGCGACTGCATCAACTGCGTATGCCAGACCGGAGACTATGCAGGTATCAGAATTTCGTCTGTAGAACTCTTCAACAATCTCTCGAGTAGTCTTGAGCCCATACTGAGATGCCTTTCTTGTCCCAACAACGGCAAAATTAAACAGTCCTTCTCTACACAAAAGAGAAGGATCTCCTTTTAGGTATAGGCAGATTGGAGCATCGGTAAGCTCCGCTAATTGGTTTGGATATCTTAAATCATCTCGACTAATCACATCGATGTTCTTACCTCTTAGCTCCTCCAGTTTCTTCAGTGGCTCGAATTTGGATCTAAACTCGACAAACTTTTTGCTTGTCTGTGGTCCCACAATGCGGGTCAGCTCGCTTTCTGGCAGCTCATATGCAGTCTTTACATCGAAGCTTTTGAGTAGCGCATTGAACTTTATTGGTCCAATTCCTAAAAAATGAGAAAGCCCGAGGTAGTATGGAAGCGAAACATCCATATATCTAGATATACAACAAATACTTATGTACTACAATGTTAAGATGCAGGTAATACCGTCCATAGACGTAGAAAAAGTAACTGAACTTAAATCCCAGTTAGAACGTCTTACCCCCTTCTATCGTAGGTATCAGATAGATTTTGCTGATGGTAAATTTGTAAACTCCACCACACCTTCGATATCGGATTTGCTTCAGTCGCTAATTTTATATCCATCGATGAGATTCGATATCCACCTAATGGCGTTGGACTACCAGGGAGCCTTGAAACTAATTGGTCAACGTGCTAAAGAAGTAAATTTTGGAGTTGTTTTCATTCATCACGCATCAAAACCTTCACCAGAGATGTTTTTAGAGAAAAATAAACCCTACAAACTCGGTCTTGTCCTTAATCCTGAGGACTCGGTCGACACTATACGACAGTCATATGATCTTCCGAATATGGAGAATATACAGATAATGTCTGTTAATCCTGGCCCTCAGGGAAGTTCTTTTCTACCAGATACGCTCAATAAAATTGAACAACTTAGACTTGCAGGCTATAAGCATAGTATATTTCTCGATGGCGGAGTTAATGAAGAATCTCTAAAAGCAATACTTGGGAAAAGACATCTTCCAGATTTCATCTGTCCTGGTAGTTTTTTTTCACGCTCTAAAAATATAGAAGAACGTGTACAATATCTCTCCGAGGTATTAACTCATGAAAGTAACGCCAATCAAAACGCATAAGATAACTTCTTCAGATGCAGATCTTTATAAAATTCTCGATCGATATCTACCGAAGCTTAAAGAGAGAAGCGTGATCGCTATTTCATCCAAAGTTGTTTCAATCTGTGAAGGAAATGTCGTCCCTGCAACAAAACTTGCTAAAGATAGGTTGGTCGAAACAGAGGCAGACTTCTTTCTACCTAAAAAAGCAAATAAATACGGCTTTCACATAACCATAAAGAACGGGACCATAATTGCTTCTGCGGGAATTGATGAATCTAATGGTAACGGGAGCTATGTATTATGGCCTCGTAACAGTCAAAATAGCGCTAACCTAATCCGCAAACATCTTTTGCGCACCCATAAACTAAAGAGCGTTGGTGTAATAATCGTTGACAGTAAGACAGTTCCGCTACGTTGGGGAACCGTAGGTACAACTCTTGCCTATAGCGGTTTCTCTGCATTAAACAATTACGTAGGTAAAAGAGATTTATTTAACTATCGTATGCGCGTAACTAGATCGAGTATTTATGAAGGACTTGGTGCGTCTGCTGTACTCACAATGGGAGAAGGAAATGAGTGTACGCCAATCGCTGTCATAGAAGATATCTCATTTGTCTCGTTCCAGAGACGAAATCCAACAACTAACGAGCTCAAAAGTCTTTCGATTTCAATTAAAGACGATGTGTTTGCCCCAATACTAACAAGGGTTAAATGGCGATCAGGGAAGAAGAAGGCTAAGTAGACGTGGGTTTTTCATTAACTCCCATAAGTCCATCCAGTTAAACGCCCCGTCAGGGTAAAAATCAAGCGGTAAAAGCGATTTTAAGCTAGCTTTGTTTTGCCCACTTTCGAACCTTACGAATGTTTGTCTTGGTAGATAGTGACGCGTTAAAACCACTACGCGAAATGTGCCTTTGAGGTAAACATTTTTTACTTCAGGAAGCATGAGTAAACCCGACACTCTCTTTATTCCTTTTTGTTTGAATACCAACTCCTCATTATCATTAAAAATCTGAATCTCAAAATCGCGGTCTTTTTCTGATCGTATGCGGGGAGTTAATGAAGTTTTTAAATTAAGACTTGGGAGTGGGAGTATCTGAAAGGTCCACCCAATTTCGTCAAGAATCCGTTCGTCTTTTTTATATAAGCCGATCTTTATTTGTCGAAGATCGGATTGTCCTGACGTTTTAATGTAAAGGTCAACTTCTTTTTCCTCTCCCGGCTTTATACCATCAATATTTCCAAAAAAATACTCGATTCCCTGCTTGTCCTGAGCGGAACCGAAGGATAACCTGTAACCATCTCGACTTGTCCAGATCGCCTGCCCTTCATTAAGTACTTTGACCTGAAAATGATAAATAGACTGAGCGAGAATATCCTTGGGTAATTCTGAAATAATCCTTCCTTTCTGAATCTGCGTTGGATTACCCGAGACCTTTGGAATTGCTTCAATCTCATAATATTGGCTGTAAAACTCATCGCTTCCTAACTTCTGCCAAGAAAACTTAAGGAACGGCTCCCCCTGGTAGCTCAATATAAAAGGGGTAACCGCTCTTACTCGTTCGTCTAACTGCCACGCTTCAAATGCTGTTCTGAAGTTTCCCGCTATAACGTTTGAATCGACTCCATTGTGAACCCACCCCGTTTCTGTTATAAAAACGGGAAGATCCTTGGACACTCCAAGCTCTTTTAAAACGCCAAGCTCCCACTCATAGCCTCTAATCGAAGTGCGTCCAGAGTCGTAAGGACTACCACTAAATCCGGGATTCGGATATGAATGCGAGCTTAAACCATCCACCATATCTTTTAATTCATTTTTTTCTTGGTAAACTCTGGCAATATAGTTATACGCGTCCATATCCGTTCCGTTTGAAGCAGCAGCCAGGTCAAGTCCCGCCAACATTATGAAGTAGTCGGGATTTGATGATTTTAGCGATTTTGCATACTCGTAACTAATCTTTGCATACTCTTCGGGATTCAGCTCTCCTCCCCACTCATGGCTATGATTGGGCTCGTTAAATAGAATTACAAATCTATCCTTTGTCACCCAACGTAAGGAGTTTAAAAACTTCGTCCAGTTTTCAATTTCCTTTTCGGTTGGTTTGGCCCAATAACCTCCAACTGGGGAAGTGGCTAATCTAATAATGGGAATTAGACGAAGCTCCCTCATTCTATCAAATGCTTCCTGCCACTTAATCCTGTTACGATCGTTCTCCTGAATCACAACCGTGACATAACCCCAGTTACCACCATGAGTATTCACGAGTTTTGCGGCACTCTCCAGCTCCTCTTTGCTTGGAGTTGCGATATGTATCCCAAATTTATTGTTGGGACGCGAAAGGTCAACTGCGTTGACCGGAATTAAGAAGTAAGAAGTAAGAATAAAGAATAAGGCGAAAATGAGCAGGACCTTGCGGAGAAGCATGGCTCATTATATAAAAAAACCCCGCCAGCGGCGGGGTTTTTTATTTAACGTTATCTGACTTTATCTTGTGACCGAAATCACGGCTGCATTTTCAGCATCTGGTGCTGCGACAGTTACTCTATCGTTTGCGTCACGTGATACTGTGTAGTTAGTGTCCCATACTGGTGGAACTACTGCACAGTCGGCTGCCTCAACTCCATCCCCATCATTCAATGCTGGATCGGTTGGTAGCGCTGAGATATATGTTGGCACTAACAGTGCGCAAAGATTTGGAAAATTGGTTGCATTTAACTCGGTTGGAGTATCTGCTACCAATGCCGTTACCTCTGCCGGTAGGGCTCCTTGATTCTCAGCTACATATGCTCCAAGAGCATTAAGTACTTGAGTCACGGCACTTCTGCGTGCTGTGTTGTTCGCATTTGCGAACTGTCTTGCTGGATTAATAGCAATGATTGTAATTGCTAACAATACGGCTAAAATGCCGATTACTACGAGAAGCTCAATAAGGGTAAATCCCTTTTTGTTTGCGTTTGATACATTTTTAATCATATACATTCATTAAAAAGAAACTTAAGAACATTGTCAAGTGGTAAATAATATGCAGTAGGTTTGGGCTTTTAAGCCGGCTTATTTTAGCCTGATCTCTACGTCTCTGGCAAGACCAGCGACAACCTGGGTAGAAAATACTGGGTCTAGAGTCTTCACAATATTCATTATCTGTCCTTGATTTGAGATAGAAACTGTATTTGAAAATATTATTTGGGAGGCACTCAGGCTCGCTGAATTATCGATGAATTCTCTCACATCGCTTACTCCAGTATTTTGTAATACTGTTTTAAGCTGTGAAGAGACAGTGGCTCTTTGATCGTTTCTTATTACATCTATTCGTAGAGACTGAATGTTTGGAACTACTGTTACGATAGCTTTTGGAGCCTTGGCGATACCAGTGGCTCTTGATGGTGGTAATGTTGGTTGGCTATTACTCACAATCGAGACTCCGACTAGTAAAGATATTAAACCTCCGAAGGTACCTAATAGCAGAGGTAGTCGCTTAGGATGTTCTTTGTCAGTAGCGCTCACAGTAATATTGTGCATCGTGTTAAGTACAGGTTGAGGGTCCATTAAGTTATATGCCCTTAATGAGTCTGCCTGAGCTAGTATTGTCCGTGCTGTTTGCAAATCTAGTCCATTGATAACTTTCAGACTAGTAAAAACTAGTGCAGGCAGCGTCTGGACAACCTCGCATTTATGCTTTTCTAAAGAGTTCTTTATAAGAGTAATTAGGCCTTTATTGGCCACGATTACTCTCATGGTCTTGTCAAAATGCATCGTTGTTTTGGAAATCGAGTCAAACGGTACATTTTCTATAAAAGATGCTATCGCTTCTTCTCTTTTGATGTCCTCTATCCCAGAGAAGTCTTTTACAAATAAAAGAGGGGTGGCGATAACAATGTATATACGACTTTCAGTTACGCTATGGACAGCAATGAAGGACTCGTACTGCTTTATAAAAAGTTCGTGGTTGAGCACCTCCATATCCTTCATGACCGTTGTAGGGATATCGAGATTGAAAGTTTCGCCGCTCAAGGCGGAGAATAGCCACAGTTTGTTTTTATCTACAAACAATAAAAATGTTTTTTTATCTGCCATATTAACTATTGTTCCTTCCAGGAAGTTACAACTAAGGTACCTCCGCTATCGCTAACGACCACTCTTAAAGTTCTTTTGAATTCACCAACTTCACCTGTTGAGATTATGATCCAAGGACCAGTTCCTGAAACCGATGTCACAGATGTTCCTGAATCGACGCTTAATGTTTCGCCGGTATAATTTGGATTTCTTAACAATCTCAACATAGCATTCTCAACGCCACTCTCAGCTACATTTAGAGCCGAGCTGCCGGACTGAACTTCTGTTGTTGTGTTCGACTGTATCATATTAACAAAAATCGAACTTGAAATTATCGTCAATCCAATAGCAATGAATGAGATTAGCATGATTAATGCTTGTCCTGACTTGTATTTTTTGTGCAGCATAGAACCCGACCCTCAACTTAATTATAAGCCTTGAGTTTCAAGTTCTGGGCTTCAAGCAGCGTATACGAAACATAACTATCATCGCATGCCTATGGTTGTCGTGACGGTCTTTATTTCATTTCCAGTACTTTTTTTCACTTTGCTTGTGACTGTGTAACTAAGTCTAATCGTATGCGTACCACCAGCATTGCCCAATCTCTGAAACGATATATTGGAAACCGATGTCCCAAAACTATTCAACTTTACGGAGTCAAGAACTAAATCTGAAGCGCTTAATTGATATGTATGAGTGACGCCATCCTTGACATACTGGAGCATTGCGCTAGTGTCCCCCAAGTTAGCTGGAGTCGTTATTGAATCCGCATTGCTAATGTCATAAAGAAATCTGTTATATAGATAGCGGGTATCGGTTGTCGTGTAAGAAGTAGCTTCGCTTTCGCGCCTAACATCAACTGCGCTTCCGAATAACTGCGCTAAAACAACCAGTATAACCGCCAGTATTCCCATATAGATGGCCAACTCGATTATTGTCGTCCCGTTCCTTGCGTAACCTAGAGAGCGAATCGTGTTGTGTTTAATGTTTTTCATATTTATTTTTTTCAAGCTATGAGATTTATGGTGAATAATTAATAGACACATCTTCTAGAACAGGGGTGTTTGATGAGTTTGTGGTACTAAAATAAACCTTGTATCTGAAACATTGTCCTGGATTTACATAGTTCAAATAGCTCGAAAAGGGAAATGTTACTGGAGACCCACTGACCTGATTAAAATTGGTCGCTGAAGTTCCGTCAGGACCGACATATGTATACTGTCCAGTCGCAGGACAGCTCCCAGATACTAAGTTGGCTAGAGATACCTGAAACTGAATATCGGTATTAGCCGGCTCTAAGAAAGTTGAGGTTAGCCTATTATTTGCGGTTTGGTATCCTGGAGTAAAGGTTTGCGATTCAAAACTTCCTGAGGAGGCGTATGATCCCCCAGGGCCACCTTCTATTATTTTAAATTCCGTACTACTGTCGGCAGTTACGATGTATGAATAGGCGTCCCCATCGCTCTCCAAAATTGATGAAATTCCGTTTATTCCTGCGTTAACCTGCGCCCCACCACATCTAGTTATCGAGGATTCGTTTGCAATGTTTAAGACTTGGTATTCTTCCGCATTGTAGCCCACAATTATTGCTCTGTTACCTGGAACGACTACTACACCTTTTGGATCCATGCCCTCGGCATTATAGCCAGATCCAATGGTCGGTCTGTTTCCTGTCTTAGTGCTTATATCAACGATGAAAAACTCGTTTTTTGAGGATGACATCTGTGTTACGAAATACGCTCTTGTGGCATTGCTGTTGATAAATACATCCTTCCCATTCTCCCCTGCAACAGTGGCCTGACCCACCACAGACATGTTGCTTGGATTACTTATGTCCACGATTTGGAGCTGTGGAGAGCTCTGTTCTATAATTACATATGCGTAATTTCCTACAATTTTTATGCTACGACCTACCCCTTGGAGAGTCACACCATCGGGATCTAAAATTGTTCGTGCGCCAACCTTACTAGAAAGATCGAATGAATAGAGTTTGCTTCCGGTGGTCACATATCCCACATTTCCGTTTACAAAAAGTCCAACAGCAGATAAATTTCCAGGGGCATTGAAATAGCCAACCTCCGCGAAAGGCAGTGTGGATATGTCAATAATCACGACTTCTTTTGAGTTTGTGTCGGTGGAGATATATCCATAATTAGTTTCACCAAATACTCCGTTTGTTTTGTGGCCATCGAAATTGCCATAGAATGTTGGTACCGGTGGTTGGGCATTTGAGATATTTACCTGCATAAATGAAAGTCCAGAAGCGTTTTCACCAGTACCGGCAAATGCTTTCCCTTCAATGGCCGTTATTGCGTTTGCATAGCCCTGACCAGGAAGATCTAAGCTGTTTGAGGTGATGTTTGGCGAGCACCAATCACTGTTCCCTCCTGAGCCTAGTATGACCTGACCGTCGTCGGCTACTTGGGGTGGATTTGTAGCCTGAACGACTACACCAGATTTCGTTCCATTATTAAAATGTGTCTGTGTTGTTTCGGTATAGGTATCGCTTTCCAAAAAGCGCGTTAAGTACGACACCGTGGAAACGGAACCTGATTTTGGCTGTGTCCAGCTGACTGTTGTTGTAATTTTTTTAGTCGAGGGATCGATAGTCCCTCCAGATGGGACAATTACATTGTTTGAATCGCGGTATACATCGGCTATAACTAAACTGCGAGAAAATCCAGAAATGGACTCTGCGCCTGCAGCGAGCGTCCATGTGGGTCCTGAAACAACTGGATGATATGTGCCATTGGTCTGAATGTTTGTCCATCCAGCCTCACGTACGGTGCGAATTGCTTCTCTAGCCTCATTTTGAAGTGTAACGGCCATAAATCTCTGCCCACTTTGCGCACGGCCATCTCTGGTTGAAATAAATCCAACTAGCAGTGTGGGGATTATCAACGCCATAAGTCCTATTACTATTAGTATCTCGACCAGAAGTTGTCCGGATTTTAATATGTTATTGTTGGTCATATAAATTGATTCGTTTTATTGAAGACTTTCTACAACTCCGTAACTATTTATTCGAAGTGTTTTTGATAGATTGTTGGCTGAGTCATATACTACTACGGTGTTGTTGGCTTGATCGTAATTCACAAACGTTCCGCTTCCAGTAGCAAACACCACTTGATTGTTTGGTAGATTTATCGAGCTGAAAGTGAGTGTGTTTGCCAGCTGCACAGCGAAGTTATCTGTACCGGCGGGCGCATATGAGGCTCCCCGAAACAATATATACCTATCGGTCTGAAAATAAATTCCGTAACTTGTGTTTACAGTTCCGCTCGACTCATTTCCAGACATACTGCTAGTTTGCTGTGCAGCTAAATCTGCCGCAAGCACGTCGACCGCACTACTGATGCTGGTCGCTTGTTGGGGTCGTAGCGATACATTGTTTGAAAGCAGAAATAGAACGAGCAGAACTCCTACAACCACCATCATCTCAATCAAAGTAAACCCAGTATGGCTGTTATTTCGTTTCACTTTGTTTTTTTAAACTAAAACTAAAGACGGCTCCCTTTCCTGGCCCAGGCGACATGGCCTGTATTGTGCCTCCGTGCATTTCTAAGATGGACTTGCAGATATATAATCCCAGACCGGTTCCTCCATTATCGCTCTTATTCATTTGGTAAGAAGTTTTGATGAAGCCAAATTTTTGAAACAACTTAGCCTCGTACTCTTTTGTGAATCCCATACCAGTATCAACGACCTTGGTGGTGACAGAGTCTTCTCCTACCTCGAACTTTATGCTGATAGAGCCACCTTTGGGTGTAAATTTCATAGAATTACCAATTAAATTTATTAGTACCTCGCGAATTTTTTCTCCGTCTGCTATAACCGTGGGGACAACGCGAGCTTCAACGTTTAGACTTAATCCTAGTTGTTCCGCACGAGTCTTAGTCTCAGCAATTACATCCTGAGAAAGTTTTCCCAGATCTATAGGTTGTAGGTCTAGCGATACACGTCCAGAATCTATGCGAGAAGTGTCCAGCATGTCATTAATGAGAGTAATAAGTCTTACGGTAGAACCGTACGCTCTGTCTACATAAATCTTTTGTTTTTCATTAAGCGTACCGTTTTGAGCTTGCATTAGCATCCACAGATAAGATCTCACGATTGTCATCGGGGTTCTAAGTTCGTGCGAAGCGATGGACACAAACTCATCCTTGAGTTTATCCAACTCCTTTAGTTTTATATTCGCTGTTTGAATTTCGCGGTATAAAAGTGCGTTGTCGATAGCAACTCCAATTACCTCGGTCAATCTATCCATTATGTCCACCTTTGTTCCGGTGATCGATTCAAGATCTTCACTAAGCAAAATCATCAAAGCTCCCAAGAGTTGTCCCCTAACAATAAGTGGGAAGATGGCTGTAGTTCTGATATTCAGATTGCTCTGAATCAATGAGGCGGTATTAAGATCGGTCATTGGATTAAGAGCGTCAAATAAGTACTTTGTGGTCTTTTTTGTTTTTTCGTTAATCGCTGAAACAAGTAAATTTCCTTTATTATTCAGAAGAGATAGTTCGTTGTCTCGACAAATTGCCGACAGTTTTTTTTCGTACTCGGGAGAGATTCCAGACATCTCCATTCCAATATTGTTAAGCATACTTTTCTCTACAAGAAATATTCCAACCCCACGAAATCCAATCTCATGAACAATTAGCCTTGCTACTTGCTCGGAAATGTTTTTAGGATCAGTAACGGCACCCAAGACTATTTCATAAATCTGTCGCAGTAAAGATAGAACTTTGTTTTTTTCGGCGAGCTCTATATTTTTTTTATAGATTTCTTCATTGATATGGCTCAGCTCTGTAGAAGCTCCATTGGTCTGAGTTTTCTGAACCGCACCGTATATCGTAGACATGTAATTGATTATATAGTTAATCGGTAAGCGTTGTTTGACTTCTTAATACCATTTTATTATAGTGAGTGCGTATGTCCCAAAAAATTCTAGTAGTTGACGATGATCCGTCGCTAAGAGAACTGTACGATGAGGTTTTGAAAACCGCCGGATACACGGTAGAATTCGCGGTTGACGGTGAAGAAGGGTTGGCCAAAATTCGTACACAGGGATACGATCTTGTACTTCTTGATGTAATGATGCCTAAACTTGATGGTTTGGGAGTTCTCACTAAACTTCAGTCCGATAACCCAAAACCAGTAAAAATGCCTGCAATTATTGTTTGGACCAATCTTTCTCATGATCCCGCTATCAAAGAAGCTTTGCAAAAAGGGGCAACAGCAGTTCTTGTGAAAGCGGATCTTGCACCTAACCAAGTTGTAGCAATGGTACAGAAATACCTACCACCAATCACAACCCCCGTAGCTACTCCGGCAGCTAAATAAATTTAAAACGTAGAACTTGGAACGTAGAACTTGCCATTTGATTAAGCTCCATGTTCTATGCTCTATGTTACAAGTCTCACTAGCCTCCTCCTACCGAGCCTATAAGTCCGTAAATTGGCGCAATAATCGAAAGCATCATTCCTCCAACCATAACGCCAACCACCATTAGTAATAATGGCTCTAAGAGCGTAGTTATCGTGGCAAGAGTTGTTGTGACTTCGTAGTCTAAATGTTGAGAAATGTCTAAAAGAGCCTTGTCTAGCCCCCCGCTCTTTTCCCCCGCCTCAACAATTTTCAACATTATTCTAGGGACAACTCTCTTCTGAGTTCTTAAACCTTCGGAGAATGGCTTTCCCGCAAGAACCATTTCTCCACATTTTTCTATCATTGTCCGGACATTTTTTTTGTTCACGATATCCTTTGTGAGATCGAGTGCGGTAACTATTGGTATTCCAGCGCTTAACAAAAGATGGAGGCTTCTGGTGAATCTCGTCAGGTCAATGTAGCGCATTAAGTTAGATACCAACGGTAAAGAAAAAACTACATTTAAAAAGCCCTTTTTATTAGCCCTGAACAGCAGGATAAACCCTCCGACAACTACAACCAGACCAATTAACAGTGGTACAGTTTGCTTTAGTAATAAGTCTGAGAAGAAAATTAGAATTTTTGTTGGTAGCGGCAGCTCAGACTTTAGACGAGAAAATACAACCGCAATTCGTGGGATAACAAAAGTCAAAACAAGTATCAATACTCCCATAAACATAACAAGAATTAATGATGGATATATAAATGCAGAGCGAACTTTATCTAAAAATTCTTGTTCTTTTTTTATGGTATCTTTCAGATCAATTAAGGTTTTATCAAGCGTTCCTGCCTCTTCGGAGGCCTTAATTATATTTACCGTCACCTTATCAAATACCAGAGGGAACTTTTCAAATGCAGCATATATTCTATTCCCCTGATTAATGTCATCTTTGACCGACTGGAGGAGGATTCTCGTATTACCCTTTGAGTCTTCCATTAAGGAATCGATGATCTCAATTATGGAAATCCCAGCCGCCAGCATCGTAGATAAATTACTGATAAAGCCGACTTTCTCGTTGGTAGAGAGTGTAATTTTCTTTAGGTTTTTCATAAAGAGTCAACCTTTGTTATGCGTAGCACCTCTTCAACCGTAGTCATCCCACGCGCCACTTTCTGTAAACCGTCATCGAGCATTGTATGCATGCCGTCGATTATCGACTGTTTTCTAATCTCATCCGCACTAGATTTTTGTACGATCAAAGCACGTATCTTTTCGGTGATTTCCATTACCTCAAAAAGACCAACTCGTCCTGAGTATCCTGTGAAGTGGCAGATTTTACAGCCCTGTCCTTTGTATAATCTGATTTCTTTATTGTCTCCTGTTGTTAGATAGTGCTTCTTAATTAGATCCTCAGGTAAAGTTTTTTTAAGTTCATCCTCGGTAATGATGTAAGAAACTCGGCAGTTTTCGCAGATTTTTCTGATAAGTCTCTGGGCAATAACGATGTTTACGGTCGATGCGACCAGAAATGGCTCCACCTTCATGTCGATAAGACGTGGCATTGTGGTGGCCGCGTCATTAGTGTGCAAGGTTGATAGTACTAAGTGACCTGTTAGAGCGGCATTTACTGCAATTCCTGCCGTTTCACTATCTCGAATCTCTCCAACAAAGACAATGTTTGGATCTTGGCGAAGAATGGAGCGCAAACCGCTGGCAAAGGTGAGATTGGTCTTAACGTTTACCTGAATTTGATTGACTCCTCTGATTTGGTACTCAACAGGATCTTCGATGGTGGTAATATTTTTCTCTCTTGTGTTCAAGATCTTAAGAATTGAGTAGATAGAGCTCGTTTTACCTGAACCTGTAGGCCCCGTTGACAGTATCATTCCGTACGATCGGCTATATGCCTTACTTACCTTTTTCAGGTCGACTTCGCTCATTCCAAGATCCAAAAGCGAAAGCTTGCCTAGTCTAGAAGACAGAAGTCTCATAACGATTTTTTCTCCTTGTGAGACGGGAAGAATCGAAATACGAATATCAAGGTCTTCTTCGTCAACCTTTACTCGAATTTTACCATCCTGGGGAGCTAGGTGTTCATCGGTTCGGAGCTTTGCCATAACCTTAATGCGTGTTGCGATTCGGTCGTGCAAGAACTTTGAAAGAAAAAGCACATCGTGCAGAATACCATCGATTCTGAATCTTACTAAAGAGTTTTTTTCCTCTGGTTCAATATGGATATCTGAGACCTTGTCTTGATAGGCAAAGTTAATTAAGAGGTCTACAATTTTTGATATTGGCGCTTCACTTTCTGCCGCAGCTAGTGATCCCGCTTTTTCCGCCTCTTCTTTTATGAGTTCGTCGAAATTTTTCTGTAACTCTTTTCGATATATATGAAAGGTGTTGTAAATATCTTTTTCCGTTGCAAAATATGGCAGTACGGGCTGTCCTGTTTTTTGAGCCACAAGCGCAATCAACTCACGATTGTAAGGATTAGCCATTGCAAGTTTGACACCCGCTGCGGTTCGCTCATAGGCAATTACTTTCTGTTTTCGTGCAACTTTTTCTGGGACAATATGAAAAACATCTTCTGGAATTGCAAGTTTTGCAAGCTTAACAAACGGGACTTTTATGTAGTTGGCAATCATTAATCCCAGAGTCTCATCAGGCATTATATTCTTCTCTAGTATTGCCTGGTCCAGGTTTAAATTTGCGTTTTTGGCAAATTGCATTAGCTCCTCGAGCCCTTCTTTATCTACCAGCTTGCTACTGAGGACTAACTGAGCCAATTGGTCATTAGAAATTATCATGATTTGTTCATTAAAAAAGCCGAAAAAACAGCCTATTTTGATATTACTCTAAACCCTAAATTCAATCAACCCCGCTAAGCGGAGTGAAGTTTTATTATGAAGCAATGCTGACTCCAGCTTTTTTAAGAAGTTTAATTCCTGCACCGCCGTGATGTAGCTCTCTAAAAACAACTCGCGTTATACCCGCGTTAATAATCATCTTACTGCATGCAATACATGGCTCTACCGTGCTGTAAAGCTCCCCTCCAAGTGTAGAAGCACCATGTAAAGCAGACTGAATAATTGCGTTTTGTTCCGCGTGAATACAGATACATTTTTCTTTATCTTTACCTTCATTAATTTTATTTGTCTCTCTGTCCGAACAGCGCTTACAGCCCCCATCTATGCAGTTTTGAATGCCGTGAGGTGTCCCGTTATATCCCGTTGCTATAATGCGCTTGTCCTTAACTATTATTGCTCCTACCTGCATTCGGATACAGTTGGATCGCGTTGCTACAACGTCTGCCAACTGCATAAAATACGTGTTCCAATTTGGTCTTTTCATAAAGATGTCGGGGTGCGGGGAATTGAACCCCGGTCTCACGACCCCCAGCCGCGAATTCTGCCGTTAAACTACACCCCGTGAGCAAAATCAGTTGTTATT
>CAYISZ010000010.1:0-26215 GCA_964366455.1 uncultured Gammaproteobacteria bacterium | reverse complement strand
CCAGCAACATCTTTGAATGTGATTTTTGAAATATCCTTGTTGAATTTTTTAGCTCGAGATTGTCCAAATGAGAAAACATTTTCCTGAGCGCCCTTTGCTTGTCTAAAAATAAAGATGAAAAAAGCCACCATAAGAAGAGTAGGAATTAGATTGCTTAGAAAATTCATAACTCCACTCGAGCCTTGTGTGTCCTTAACAACAATTTGAAGATCGTTTGGATTTATTCCAGAATCTTTTAAAGTGGAAACAAAACTATCGCTAGACTCTTTGTAAGTAATTGCCAGTTTTTTATCTTTGTAGTAGACAAGAACTTTATTATCGATCACTTCTACCTTCTGTACCTTCTTCTGTTTTATTTCGGCAATTACAGTTGTAAGCGATTTTTCTGGAAGAGTTTTTTTGACTTCTCCAGCGAGCGATTGGTAACTAAAGTAAAGAAAGAAGAGAATAAAAAAAGTAATAAAGAAGGTTCGAATATTTATGTTAAGGCGAAATTCTTTAATCTTTTTTTCCGGATTTTTTTTCGCAGGCATGGCTAATTCTAGCAGATTTTTGGTAGAATAGGGTATTCCTAAAGCGCAATGCTTGTAGCGTAGAACTTAGAGCTTAGAACTTACTTATGGACGATAAAATAATTCAAACATTAGAACAAGGAGGACTGGTGGTTCATCCATCAGACACTGTGTATGGATTGCTGTGTGATGCAACTAATCCCGAAGCAGTAAAAAAACTATTCGATTTCAAGGAACGCCCAGCAGGTAAGCCTGTATCCATTTTTGTTTCAGATTTGGATATGGCGAAGGACTATGTCGTTATCGATAAAAAAACAGAAGACAGGTTAAAAGAATTTATCCCTGGCCCATACACCATAGTGTTGCCATCAAAACACAAAGTCGTTAAAGGACTGGAATCCGAAAAAGGAACTCTTGGAATTAGGATTCCTAAGTACCCAGCAATTCTTGAGTTAGTTAAAAAATTTGGAAAACCTGTTACAGCTACCTCTGCAAATGTTTCCTCACAACCACCAAATTATTCACTCGATTCATTTAAAGGGCGAGTTGGAGACGGCCGCACAAAACTCGTAACACTTATGGTTGACGGAGGAAAACTTCCATACAACAAACCATCCACGGTAATCGATTTCACAACCGAAGATTTAAAGGTGCTTCGTCAAGGTGATATAAAAGCTTCAAGCTCTACGCTCCATGCCTGCCGGCAGGCAGGGTACCTTTCAAAATCAGAAACCTCTACTAAGAAAATTGCTGGCGATATTCTAAAAGAAGCTTTAAATCAAAATCAAGATAAATCAATCGTGTTTATTCTCAAGGGAGAGTTGGGAGCTGGTAAAACTATTTTTGCAAAAGGACTTGGAGAGGCATTGGGTATTGTGAAAATAATCTCGCCAACTTATGTGATTTTTTACGAATATCCGATAAAAAATATTAGTCACTTTGTTCATGTCGACCTGTACAACGTTGGTGACAAAGATGAATTTAAGCATTTGGGATTGGAGAAATACTTTAAGGCGGGAAACATTATATGTATCGAGTGGGGAGAAAAGGCTGGAGAAATTATTGATGAGCTCAAAGAAAAAGTTAAGTTAGTTTACGTTGATATTAAACATAAAAGCGAAGAGGAGAGAGAAATTAAACTATCAATATGAAAATACTAGCGATTGACACCAGCTGTGATGAGACGGCGGTTGCCGTAACCGAAGGACGTCGTGTTATTTCAAATGTAATATACTCACAGGTTGTAATTCATAAGCAGTGGGGTGGGGTCGTGCCATCTCTTGCAAAAAGAGCTCACGTTGAAAAAATTGATTTCGTAATTGCCGAGGCACTTAAAAAAGCGAAGTTAAAAATAAAGGACGTAGATTATATTGCAGTCACTCAAGGGCCCGGGTTGGCGCCAGCGCTAGAGGTTGGAATTAATAAAGCTAAGGAGTTGGCGATAAAGTATAAAAAGAAATTAATTAGTGTCAACCATATGGAGGGGCATCTTTACTCTCCTTTTGTACAAAACAGCAGAGGAACCCCAAAAAGAGATTTAATTTTCCCGATGTTGGGTTTCCTAGTGTCAGGAGCCCACACAGAAATTATTTTGTGGAAAAATCATCTTGAGTATGAAGTATTAGGAGAGACGCTAGACGATGCAGCAGGAGAAGCTCTTGATAAAGCAGCGCGACTGCTATTAGGAATAGGATATCCCGGTGGTGGTGCGATTGAGAGATTGTCTGAGGAAGTGAATAATGAAGATAAATATAAATTTCCTCGACCCATGATTAAGATAAATTCGCTAGATTATTCTTTTTCTGGACTTAAAACCTCATTTCTTTACAAAGTTCAGTCCATGACCGAGGAAGAAAAAATAAAAAACATGAAGCATTTGATCAGCTCTTTTCAGGAAGCGGTCTTTGATTCATTGCTCATTAAATTAAAGAAAGCTATTGTGCAAACTGGCTGTTCACAAGTTGCATGTGGCGGTGGTGTTATCGCAAATAATTATCTGAGAAAAAAGCTAAGAGCACTTGTAAAAAATTACAATGGCTCAGTATTTTTTCCTCCCTACAAGTATCTTACAGGTGATAATGCTGGAATGATTGGGGTAGTCGCGGGTTACAAGGCAGAGAAGAAATTGTTTGTGAAAGACTTCTCTACACTTGATAGATTTCCAAGGATGAGACTAGGATTATAGTTTGATAATATAGCTTCAAGAGGGTAGAATTGGGTTATTGAGTGAGACCGACAAAACGTCGGATTTGCAAGATTATTGCATTCACTAAGTTCCAATATGTTGTCGATAAAGAATCTTACTGTCTCTGTTGGTGACAAAAAAATAATTAAAAACTTTTCTTTTGAGTTTAAAAAAGGAAAGGTCTACGTTGTGATGGGACCAAATGGTTCCGGTAAGTCAACTCTAGCTTACTCATTGATGGCGCACCCTGCGTACGAATCAAGGGGAACAGTAAAACTAAACGGAGAAAATGTAATAGAGCTGGATGCGCAAAAGAGAGCAGAGAAGGGAATCTTTTTATCGTTTCAAAATCCTCTCGCACTATCAGGTATAACTGTTTTTCAGTTACTGCAGTTGGCTCTCTCAGGAAAGTTTGACCCAGTTACTTTGCGACGAAAAGTTCTAAGCACTGCAAAAGAACTACATTTAACAGAGGAGTTACTACGAAGATCGTTAAACGAAAATGCGTCTGGTGGAGAAAAGAAAAAACTAGAAGTGCTTCAAGCAGCGATACTTAATAAGCAGGTACAGATATTTGACGAGGTCGATACTGGAGTTGATGTCGATGCGCTAAAAACGATTGGCAGCTTTCTAAATAAAAACAAAAAGAATAAAACCTATATCATCATCACTCACTACAACAGAATCTTAAAATACATAAAACCTGATGAGGTACTTATTCTTAATCAAGGCAGACTAGTTAAAACAGGAACCGCAGCGTTAGCGAAACAAATAGAAAAAAGAGGATATGGATCAAAATCTTGATTTCGACTATAAGTACGGTTTCTCCAAACCGGAGAAGAACTTCTTCAAGGCAAAGAAAGGTCTTTCAAAAAGCGTTGTGCTTGGTATGTCGGCGATGAAGAAGGAGCCGAAGTGGATGACTGAGTATAGGATGAAGGCTCTTGAAATCTTTTCAAAAAAGCCAATGCCTAACTGGGGCGGAGACCTTTCAAAGATAGATTTTAAAGACTACTACTATTACATTCGCCCAACTAAAGACAGAGCCACTGCATGGGCAGATTTACCCAAGGAGATCAAGGACACCTACGACGCAATTGGAATTCCAGAAGCTGAGAAGAAATACTTATCGGGAGTTTCTGCACAGTATGAATCTGAGGTTGTATATGAGAGCGTTCACAAGGAACTTACCAAACTGGGAGTTGTTTTTATGGACTGCGACAGCGCTCTTAAAAAATATCCTAAAATTTTTAAGGAATATTTTGGAACCTTAATTCCTTCGCAGGACAATAAGTTTGCTGCACTTAACTCTGCTGTATGGTCTGGAGGTTCATTTGTCTATGTACCAAAGGGAGTAAGGGTCACTTTGCCACTTCAGGCATATTTCAGAATTAATGCAGAGAACATTGGTCAGTTTGAAAGAACTCTAATTATTGCCGAAGAGGGAAGTTATGTACATTATGTCGAAGGTTGTACCGCACCAATTTATAAGACAGACTCTGATTCTCTACACTCTGCAGTGGTTGAGATATTTGTGAAAAAGGGAGCTCGTGTACGATATACAACAGTTCAGAACTGGAGCAACAATGTCTATAACTTAGTAACAAAACGCGCAAGAGTTGAAGAAAACGGATTTATGGAGTGGATAGATTGTAACATCGGATCAAAACTTACAATGAAGTATCCGTCTTGTTATCTCATGGGAGATGGCGCAAGAGGCGAGGTGCTATCGATTGCATTTGCAAATAAATTTCAACATCAGGATGCCGGCGCTAAGATGTTTCATTTTGCGCCAAATACTAAGTCTAGAATTGTGTCGAAATCAATTTCAAAAAATTCTGGAAGAACGTCCTACAGAGGAATGGTTGTGGTTAGACCAGGAGCAACGAACTCTTCGGTGTACGTTTCATGTGATGCGCTCATCTTAGATGAGAAATCTAGATCTGATACATATCCGACAATGAAAATTAAGGAGAGCGATGTTGAGGTTCAACACGAGGCAACTGTTGAGAAGTTGGGAGACGAAAAATTATTTTATCTTATGTCGCGAGGACTAAGCAAAACCGATGCCGAAGGACTGTTGGTGAATGGTTTTATCGAACCGATAACACGCGAGATTCCGTTTGAGTATACCGTTGAACTGAACAGACTTATCAATTTAGAAATGACGGGGTCCGTCGGCTAAAATACAAATACCAAAGCTCAAATGTCAAATAAAATCCAAAAAATAAAATCCTAATTCTTAATTTGAATTTTGATTTGGTGCTTGATTTGTCATTGGGATTTTGAACTCTGAAATTATATGAAAATAAACTTTATAGATCTAAACAAATCAAAAAAATCAGTAATCAAGCTTACTCAAGCAGGTAGTTATGTTGCTTTCGTGGAGAATAAGTCTGGAGAGTTTGTGTTTGAACTAAATGCTCAGAACATTGACCTTAAGATTTTTGGACTGTTCCACGGTAAAAAAACAGATGACTATAAAGTTCACACAGTCCAACACCATAGAGCCCCCAACTCAACATCAAATTTATTAATCAGGGGAGTGTTTGATGATGAATCCAAATTTCATTACACAGGTCTTGTAAAGATTGAAAAAAAAGCTCAGAAGTCACACGCTTACCAGAAAAATCAGAACCTGATTTTATCTGATGGAGTTTTTGTGGAGTCCGAGCCATTTCTAGAGATAGAAGCAAATGACGTATTTTGTACACACGGTTCCACAACCGGAAAGATTAGTGAAGACCAACTATATTACCTAACTGCTCGTGGAATAAACAAAGAGGAAGCAAAGAACCTCATTATTCAGGGATTTCTTGAGGAGGTGCGTCATAACCTGGCCAGCCAGTAACTCTTAGTTGTGCTTCAGCCGCTTCAAAAGGGTCTTCGGTCGTGGGCTCATCGGATGGAAGTTCGTTTGCAAAATATGCAAAGCCTGCATCGGGCTTACTGACTGAGTCCTTATCTGATTTAGCATCTATAACCGGGGATAGAAGTTCTCTCAAATAGTCATAGGTGGCTGGGTCCCCTTCATCTAGCTCTACCTGATTTCCATTTCGGAAAACCTTTACTTTGCCTTCTGTATGTTCTACTAACTCATTAGATTTTATTTTTGCTAAATAGCCGCTATTTATGTTAATTACTGTGTGATTTGTTGAGGCATTATTTACAGAGTCTAGACCATCTTCAATTATGCGTATTTTCAAAGTTCTCTCCAAGCTTGAAAGGGTAGCCATGTTGGGTCCCGTATAATGTACACCCATCTGAACCTGGAATGTTTTGTTATCGACTTCATAACTAACAGTGCCTCGCGGACTTCCAAATTCTGTAGGATAAAGATCTCCAACTCGCCAAGAATGTAGCGCGTCAATGTAGGTCTCAACGTTTCTCTCCCCAGCAATAAAATCTTTCTGAAGACAAAATGTAGCTTTACCTTGTTCGGCAGAAGACATCGGTTCGGAAGGCCGTCTTTGTTCGGTGGTCATGTGTGGATTATAGCACTGAGTGAAATCATGTCAAGATACTCTAATCTTGACGCGGTCTAGGTATTGGACCTGATTCCCATCTTTCATCACGAAAAACTTTTTTAAACTCGTTGACCCTTGATGAATCGTCAGGAGGATTAACTTCAATTTGTCCACCGAGTGACTCTGGTAAATATTTTCTAATTTGATTGATAGCGTCAGAATTGGGTGAAGCCATACTTAATTCGATTTCGAATCCATTCGATGCAGAGAAAAATAACCCTCTTCCTGCTTTATAAGCGCTGGGGCGACCAGCACCAGGAACTCCAAAAAAATCAACTGTGGAATATAGAACAAATCCTGTATTTGAGTCGGCTATTGAATCTATTGGGTTTGCCTCTACAATCAAAACACGAGTAGCGAAGTATAGACCACCTTCAACTGACTGATCGCTTTCAATGGTTTTGCCAATTGAGTAGTTAGTGCCATCAACTAAGAGTTCTAATTTCGTATAGTCATTGCCTGAAAATTCTAGACCCCGAAGCGAATGGAATTTTTCTGGTGTGCAAAATGGACTCCTTGATTGCGCGTCAATTATTAAGGATTGGAATTCAAATACCTTCTTTGAAATTTGAGGTCCTGTCATACGTTCGGCCCATGGTCCCCCTTCTACTTTTGGCATATTAGTAATTGTTCTTTATAAAGTACCCGACAATATACTTAATCATTGAGAATATTGATGGAAATACTATCTCTCAGAAACTCCTATAACCCGATTTTTAACTCGAGCGGGTAGAGCCGGGAAAAGTATTGGGAGAAGCGACCTAATAGCATCAGAGGTCTCCTGAGAGTTTGGAACTAATTTTTTATCTTCAAAATTAGGTACTTTTCCTTGAACTGAAAAATAACCAATGTTATAGGGTGACCAAATATATACTTCGTTAGCTACTCCAGGGATGTGAGGAGGTTTTTCGCGATGGTAAACTTCTATGGTTAATTTCTCGTCACCCTTTTCTCCCTCTTCACTTGCAGGTACAAAAATAATTTGCGCACCTCTAAGCGTTGATCCACTTTGTTCTACCCATGCACCTTTTGAAATTGTAAAACGCCCAAGATGATTATCATACTCTAAGGGTTTGCGATTTATTAAACGGGTGGCCCTATTTTCAATTTTTCTTTCTATTGATACTTTTTGAAATTCAGGAGTTGAGTCAACATAAGCTTCGATTTCATCTAGAAGATTATTAGCGATAGGAGCACGCTCTCTCCTTCTCAACGGTTCTTCATACTTCCTTTTTTGATGTCGATCTCTGAGAGATTCTATTTTTCTCATCACCGCATTATAGCAACGATTATATTTCTGTCAACGAGCTTTATCGGTTATAATCTACTCTGAACAATATGAAGCAGATTAAGAATGACTTTCCAATATTTAAAAATAATCCTGGGTTAATTTATCTTGACTCAGGTGCAACTTCGTTAAAGCCTCAGGTCGTCCTCGACGCGATGTCGTCCTACTACTCAGAATATTCGGCAAACATAAAGCGCGGTATCTACACAATCTCCGAGAAGGCAACGGAGGAGTATGAGAAAGCCAGGGAAACAGTTGCGAAGTTTATTGGCGCAGATACTAACGAAGTAGTTTTTACACGAAATACAACCGAGTCCATCAATCTAGTAATGTACTCGCTAGGAACTAACATTGTCGGTAAGGGTGACGAAGTAGTCGTCTCAATAATGGAGCATCACTCCAATTTTGTTCCTTGGCAACAGTTATGCTTGAACACTGGAGCGACGTTTAAAATTATTGGAATAAATAAAGATGCAAGATTGGATGTATTTAACAAGTCAGAAATAAATTTAAAACAAGTAGTCACCAGCAAGACTAAAATTCTTGCATTGACTCATGTATCCAATGTTCTTGGCACTGTGAATCCGATCAAAGAAATTGTTTCACAGGCTAAGAGAATCAACCCAGAAATCATAGTGGTTGTTGACGGAGCTCAGGCAGTTCCACATATGAAAGTAGACGTTAAGGAGTTAGGTTGTGATTTCTATGCATTTTCAGGACACAAAATGTTGGGTCCTACAGGTGTTGGTGTACTCTGGGGTAAAAAAAAGTTACTGGATGAGATGGAACCGTTTCTTTTTGGCGGTGAGATGATTGCTGAAGTAAGACTAGACGGCACGACATTCGCAGATGTTCCCGAAAAGTTTGAAGCAGGAACTCCGGGAATCGCGGAAGCAATCGGACTAGGGGCTAGTATAAATTATCTAGTATCAGTGGGACTGGATAGAATCTACGAACATGAGTTGAACCTTGTGAAGCTTTATAAAGAAAAACTTACAAAGGAACTCGGAGAAAGGATAATCTTTTATGGACCAAAGGTGCCGGAGGCAGGAATTCTTTCATTCACCATTGAAGGACTTCATCCCCATGATATTGCTTCGATTTTAAATGAAGACTCAATTGCGGTTCGCGCAGGGCACCACTGCGCAATGCAACTGCATACGTCATTAGGCCTTACTGGGACAACTCGCATAAGCCTAAACATTTATAATACGCAAGAAGAAATTGATAAGGTCGTTGAGTCCATCTCTAATGCACACAAGAAGCTGGGAGCTAATAGTTAGTATCTAGTGAAAATCGCACTAATACTTAATACTAAATACTAACTTCTAATCCAATCGTTAAACCCTCTTGTATTTGGTTTCATAGTTAGCTACATTTAGAGAGTCACTAAACTATACAAATGAGCGCTAGTAACTTCACACCAATTTCTGGTAAAGATTCTTTCAAAAAAAAGTCATCTTCTCGGCTTAAAATTATCAGTTTAATTTCTCTGTTTGTGATGATAGTGGGTGCTGGAGTAGGCTACGTAATGGTTAGTAGAGGTTTTATCTTTCAACCAAAGGCAGCAAGTCGTGGTGGAAGTCTGATTAAATATGGGTGGAATGGAAGTTGCTTCACCCGATTTAGTAAGGGGACTTATGGCGCTTATGTAATTACAAATACAGTCGATCATGCCGCGCGCTACCAGTGTCCAGGCAAGATTACTACCTACGCAGCTTCAGGTTGTCAGAAGAGTAACGGTAGTCGAACAGGGGTATGGGACTATAACAAGATTCCACTTAAGATTAATGGAGTTTCTCAGGTTTGTCTAGATCCAACCGGAAATAGCGGTCCTAAAGATGCTAATGGATGCTTTACTCAGCAGTTGGACTTAGATGATGGTTCTGGAGGTGGGCCAGAAGCATTTTATAGCTACGACGACTGTAAGCCAAATCCAACACCCACACCCATTCCGCCTACACCAACAGTGCCGCCAGACTCTACGCCTACACCTACACCAACAGTGCCGCCAGACTCTACGCCTACACCTACACCTACACCTACGCCTACGCCACCACCAAACTCGACTCCTACACCCACGCCACCATATTGTGTAAATCCTGGCACACCAGCAAATGTTCATATAAATTGTCCGCTTTGTAATCAAGCAAGTAACTAATAAATCATGAAATCCAATATTACCGTACCACCACTGAATGGAAATCGAAACAAATCAAATGTCTTCCTTATATTTCTCCTTGTGTTTCTACTTTTAGGAGCAATCGCATTGGGACTTTATACTGTCATGACACAGCAAATTTCTACAAAGTCGCGAGCCGATGAGGTCGCAACAGACTCAGCAACTCTGGTGGAAACAGTTACTCCAACTCCGGCAACAGAAGTGACCGAGCCGGTTGTAGAGCCAACAGCAGATCCTGCCGCTAATCCAACAGTCACGCCTGCCACAGAGGCATTAGTAGCAGAAGACATCGTGGCCTCAAATGAGGCTCAAACCGCCACAGGTGGAGGAGCAGCTGAACCAACAGTCGTTCCTACCCAAGCTTTAGTATCAGCTTTGAGTTGTCCAGCAAATGGGGCTTCTTGTGCGTGGGATGCTGTTAGCGGGGCAACGGGTTATAACGTATCGGTTGTCGATACTACGACTAGTGACGTTCTTATTAAGCGAACAGTATCAAGTACCTCCGTAAGTTTTACGCCGATAATTAATCACACATACTCATGTTCAGTGACAGCCCAAAACGATTGCGGAGTCAGTGGACTTGCAGTGGCTGAAAACACCTGTAGAACCAACGTAACGCCAACAGTTACACCAGCACCTTCGGCAACTCCAACCCCAGGTCCTTCCGCCACACCGACTCCTGGACCATCGGCTACTCCAGGACCAAGCGTAACCCCACCATCTGGAACTGTAATCGTAAGGTATGTATCCGGCGCGCCCGAACCAACAATTCCAACTGCAGGCTCTACCTCAACCGTGTACTTCATGATAATAGCCACGATTTTGGCAGCCACCTTGTTCCTAGTCTTCTAATTGCTATAATTACTTCGAATCGGAGCGTAGAGCTTAGAGCATGGAACCTTATAACCTTACAACTTTATAGCCTTTAACTAGCAATGTTATACACCGAAGAACTTCTGGAGCATTACCGTCACCCTCAAAACTTCAAAAAGTTAAATAAATTTACTCACCAAATTACACTACAGAATCCTTTATGTGGTGATGTTATAACGCTGTATCTAAACCTTGAGAATGACATAGTTCAGGATATTTCGTTTGAGGGAAAGGGATGCGCTATTTCAACAGCATCAGCATCGCTGATGACCGAGTATTTTAAGGGAAAGAGCCTAAAGATGTTGCGAAAAATTGAGAATAAAAGTACTATGAAGATAGTCGGAATTGAGGTTAGTCCCGGAAGACTAAAGTGTCTGTTGTTACCATTTGAAGCGTTTAAGAAAGCATTAATAAAATAGAATGAATCCCAAAGACCCTCAAAATCCTTCTGGACCTGTCAAAATTCGTGGACTTACCGTTAAGATCGATCGAGATCTTTGTATCGGTGCGGCAACATGCTCTGCGATTGCGTCAAAGACATTTTCGCTAGACGAGCATAGCAAGGCCATCATCCTAGATTCAGCAGGTGGCGATTCGGATGAACAGATTATTGAGGCAGCTCAATCGTGTCCTGTTTTAGCAATTATTATAGAAAATGAAAAAGGGGAGAAGATTTTTCCAAAGTAAAGACAATGAGCGAATCTGCCCTCAGTGTGAGAAAAAAACTCTAAAAGGAATGCCTGGTGGAAGAGATGCGACTTGTAAAAATTGTGGATTCAAAGATCCTTGTTGTTATGATTAAAATATGAAATTTAATTGGGTAATTGGTGGGGAGGCTGGTTTTGGAATTATGACTACCGGTCTTACATTTTCCAAGATTGTCAGTAGATCGGGCTACCATCTGCTCGACTATGTCGAGTACCCGTCCTTAATTCGTGGCGGACACAATGCGTATAAAGTAACTATCGATTCTGAGCCTGTTCACACACTCAAGGAGACTATAGATGTTCTGGTATGTCTAAATAAAGCAACCTTCGAACTACACAAACACGAACTTACGAATGACTCTGTGGTGGTATACGACAACGAGGAGTTTGAGGTAGGGGAGGGATTTAAAAAAGTACACATTCCTTTTAGAAAAATACTTAAGGAGGAACAAGGGCAGTCGATAATGAAAAATACAATTGCGCTTGGAGCTTCAATAGCAACTGTTGGTGGAGATTTGAAGATGCTGGTTGAGATGATTGAGTCGCAGTTTCAAAAGAAAGGGGAAAAAGTAATTGAGTACAATAAACTTTTCGTCAAAAGAGGGTATGACTCCGTAATCCACAATTTCAAAGATTTTTGTAGATCGATTATAGCACCTCACCCTAAGCCTGAGGAGCGGTTGGTTATGACCGGAAATGATGCATTTGCTTTAGGATCGATAATTGGTGACTGTAAGTTTTATTGTGCGTATCCAATGACGCCATCCTCATCGGTTTTGACTACACTTGCAGCTTGGCAACAAAAAGCACAGATAACCGTTCGACACGCTGAGGACGAAATTGCGGTTATTAACTCTGCGATCGGGGCAGCGCATGGTGGAGTTCGTGCAAGCGTAGGAACCTCAGGTGGTGGTTTCGCGCTTATGGTTGAAGCTGTCTCACTTGCAGGAATCACAGAGACCCCAATCGTTGTCTTTCTTTCCCAGAGGCCAGGGCCAGCTACTGGCATGCCGACCTGGACCGAACAGGGAGATCTGCTTTTTGCTGTTCATGCAGGTCATGGTGAGTTTCCTAAAATAGTACTAACGCCAGGTGACGTCGATGAGATGATTAGACTTACAGCCGAAGCCTTTGATTTAGCAGATATTTATCAGACTCCGGTTATTGTAATGTCAGATATGTTTCTCTCAGAATCTCACTCTACAATCTCAAGTTCCAAAGTTCAGCAACTTTTCTCATCTATGAAGTTGAACCGAGGTAAAACGGTGACCAACCCCACGGAACGACCCTATCTTCGCTACAAGGATACAGCTGACGGAATTTCGGAGCGCTTGATACCAGGCGCAAAAGGAAATTTTTATCAAGCAAATTCGTATGAGCACGGTGAGGATGGGCACACAAGCGAAACAGCTGAGGACAGGAAGGCACAGGTAGAAAAAAGAAATCGCAAACAAAGCACCTATTTATCAAATCATTTCAAAATGCCATCTGTTTATGGAGATATAAAATCGGCACAGAGCGTTCTAGTATGCTGCGGAAGCATCAAGGGCGTCTGTTTGGAGGTAATGAATGAACTAAAAAATGTTGCGGTAATACACTTTACTCACGTTTATCCACTTGACCAAAAACGATTGCAGGAGCTGTTCAAAAACACCGGAAATTTCGTATTAGTGGAGCAAAACTCAACATCACAACTGGGACTTTTGCTTAGACAGCAAACAGGAATTAATATTGAGAAGAATATCCTAAGGTATGATGGGCGACCAATGACAGCGACAGAAATTATCAAACAAATATGTTAGCCAAAAAAAGAAAATTTTCAGGACACACGCCTACTTGGTGTCCAGGGTGTGGTGACTGGGCAATTGGAGGCGCTATAAAAGAAGCGCTTGCTAACCAAGATCTTGACCCATCTTCGGTCGGAGTAGTATTTGGAATAGGCTGTTCGGGAAATATGAACGACTTTCTAAACGCATATGCTTTTCATGCATTGCACGGACGAGCTATACCTTTGGCCGTCGGTTTAAAGTTAGCAAACCATACTATGCCGACCTTAGTTATTGCCGGTGATGGCGATACGTATGGCGAGGGAGGAAATCATTTTTTCCATGCCTGTCGTGGAAATCACGACCTTACAATTATCGTACATGATAATGGAGTTTATGGCCTTACCACGGGTCAGGTTGCGCCAACGGCACACAAAGGAACAATTTCAAAATCAACACCGACCGGAATCATTGAAAGATCTGTATCTCCTCTGGCCTTTGCCATCTCGCAAGGAGCAACATTTGTCGCCCAATCATTCGCAGGTGACATTCCGCACATGAAAGAGATGATTGAGCTTGGAATGAGGCATAGAGGACTCTCTTTGGTAAATGTTTTACAGCCTTGCGTAACCTTCAATCGAGTTAATACTTATCAGTACTATCTCAAAAATTCATATAAGCTAGATGCTAAGTATGATCCGTCATCCTATTCAGGAGCGTTGGTCAAGGCAATTGAGATGGATGAGGAGAAGTTCCCATTGGGAGTGATTTATCAGACCGACTCTAAACCATACCATGAGCAAGTTCCGGCATACCAACAGGACAAACCACTCGTGCAGATTCCTAGAATTTCAACTCTGCACGATTTACTAGAGGAGTATAGGTGAAACCGTTTGATCCCGATAAAATCGGGGTTGACATTTAGCAATGACATAACTATACTGCTAATATGGCATTAACTGAAGCTAGCGCAATTAAAAAAACTTATCCGTTGGTCCCCGTTCGGGAAGGAATTGTTTTTCCTAATACCGAAAATGTCCTCACATTCGGTCGAGAAAAGAGCGTCCTGGCAATCAATAAGGCATTGGCCTCAGAGAGCAGGCAGGTAATTCTAGTCATGCAAAGAAACTCCTCAGAAGACACGCCAACAGCAGATACTTTGCACACTGTTGGGACTCTAGCCACCATCAAAAATGTCGTTAACGGCGAAAAAGGTGAAATTAATGCATTGGTCAGAGGCATCGAACGTGTAAAAATTCTCAACTTTGATCAAGTAGAACCTCATTTTGAGGTAGAGGTAGAGGTTCTACATGATTTGATTGAAACAACCGATGAAATTCAGGCTATGGTCAAGCACATAGCTGCACAGATTAAAAAGGCTATAAACTACGGCAAGACAATTGACTTCATATTTCTCATGAATATTCTAAATGTCACATCCCCAAGTGATTTTTCAAATCAAGTCGCGATGGTATTGGATCTGCGGGAATATGAAAGACAGGAACTCCTTGAGGAGATGAATCTTAAGGAAAGACTTAAGAGAGAGGTTCATTTCACAAACAGAGAACTAAGAATTCTGGAGATAGAGCAAAACCTCTCCTCAAAGACTCAGCAAAAGTTCGAGCAGGGAATGAAGGAGTCGTTTTTGAGAGAAAAGATGAAAACAATTGAGGAGGAGTTAGGAGGAAAGGGAGAAGATAAGGATCTTGCAGAATTAAGAGATAAGATTAAAAAAGCGAAGATGCCTAAGAAGGTGGAAGAGAAGGCAGTTAAAGAGTTTAAAAGACTTCTACAGATGTCCCAGTTTAATCCTGAGTCTTCATATGTTCGCACCTATCTAGACTGGCTAACAGAACTCCCATGGTCTGTTTCATCCGCTCATTCAGTCGATGTGAAGCAGGCAGAGAAGATACTCAATGAGGATCACTTTGGGCTTAAGAAAATTAAGGAGAGAATCTTGGAGTACCTTGCAGTAATTGAGCTTAAGAAGATGCATGAGAAGAAGGGTTCGAAAAAAGAAAATCAGCCCACTATTCTTTGTTTTGCGGGACCTCCGGGAGTAGGAAAGACCTCTCTTGGAAAGTCTATAGCTAGAGCTTTAGGAAGAAAGTTTGCAAAGATTTCACTTGGAGGAATTCGTGATGAGGCGGAGATTAGAGGACATCGAAGAACTTACGTTGGTGCGATGCCAGGCCGAATTGTGCAAGGTATAAAGCAGGTGGGAACCAACAATCCAGTATTCATGCTTGATGAAATAGATAAGATCGGGCGCGATTACAGAGGAGATCCTTCTTCAGCGCTTCTAGAGATATTGGATCCAGAACAGAACCATATGTTCTCCGATCATTATCTTGAGGTTCCATTCGATTTATCAGACGTCTTCTTTATTACTACTGCAAATATGCTCGACACCATTCCAGATGCTCTAAGAGATAGACTAGAAATAATTCATTTCCCAGGGTACACAGAGGATGAGAAATTCAACATCGCAAAGACGTATCTGATCAAGAAACAGCTTGAAGCGCATAGTCTGACTCCAGAAGAGGTTAAAGTTACTGATACTGCAATGAAAGCAATTATTAGGACATATACTAGAGAGGCTGGAGTACGTGAACTAGAGAGACAAATCGCAGGAATATGTAGGAAAATTGCTAGAGAGATTGTAGAGAAAAAGACTCAGTCGAAGGTTGTTGGCGCTTCAGACTTGCAAAAATATCTTGGTCCTACCAAGTATCAAGCACAGATGCTTGAGGAGCGTGACACTGTCGGGATATCTACCGGTTTAGCTTGGACACAAGCTGGGGGAGATATTCTTTTCATAGAAGTTGCAATTATGCCGGGTAAAGGACAACTTACCTTAACTGGACAGCTTGGTGATGTGATGAAAGAGTCCTGTCAGGCCGCCCTATCCTATCTTAGATCACGATGGGAACTGTTCAGTCTTCCTAAGGACTTTTTCACAAAATTAGATGTTCATGTCCATGTTCCTGAGGGAGCTGTTCCAAAGGATGGACCATCGGCAGGAATTGCAATCACTTCTGCTCTAATATCAGCTCTTACCAAACTCCCAGTCAGGAAGGATGTCGGAATGACAGGTGAGATTACATTACGAGGTAGGGTTTTGGATGTTGGAGGAGTCAAGGAAAAAGTAATTGCTGCACACCGGGCGCACATCAAGACAATAATATTACCAAAGGACAACAAGAAAGATCTTGAAGACATTCCAAGTTATGTACTAAAAGATCTAAACTTTGTGTTCGTTAGCCATATGGATGAAGTCATTAAAGTCGCGTTAGTTTTTCAGGATAAAGAACAAACATTTCCTCCATTCACTCAAAACTTCGCAACGCTTCTTAAACGAGAAGAAGGTGAAGATAAGAAAGAAGTAAATTGACCCTATCCTCCAAGAAGCCTTTCACGTATTTTTTGAGCAAGAACAAGCGGTCTATACAGCAAGGGATTTATTACTAAGTCGTAACTCCCCATCATCCGAACAAACTGGGAGCCATATCCACTTTTGAATCGAGTAAATCCAGCCCAAATATTATCGGCTGTGTAGTCTGGAGCTAGTGACCCCCAGAGATCGAAGGAAGTGCAACTTTGACTCTTTCCAAATTTAATCGCCTCCCACATCAAAAGATTTGCGCCCATAACTTCGCGGTACTTTTCTGAAGATCCACCGTACGGGTAGTACAGAACTTTGTTAAATTTGAATAGATGGTATGCTGCAATCGGAGTATTTTCGTAATAGGCTATAAGAATATGAGAGATTTCTTTTTTTAGAGTCTCAAATAATGTCCTGTGATAATCATAGTTATGACCTGCGTAGTGCTGTCGTCTGCATGTCTCAAAATAGAGCTTAATGAAGATTTCAAAACCTTCATCAGTTGTTACTTCCCTGACGGTGACACCTTTTTTTTGCGCCAGTTTTATATTGTAACGGGTTTTAGGCTTCATGTTTTTGAGTAAGGTTCCTTCATCTGGCTTAAGGTCAATTGTCTGAGTCCACTGAGGAAACAGGGGAGCGCGAGACAGAGTGAGTCGTGGATTGACCGCTAGGCCGTAGTCTATATTTGGCTCAAACTTTATATAGATAATATTATTTTTTTTACCAAAATCTCTTAAGAAATTTAGTGCCTCAGTAGATGGATTGTTTGATCGCGGTACATAGCCAATTTTAAATGGCAACTTCGGAAGCGTATGAACGGTCATTTGAAAGTTATTAATTAGTTGATCATCTTTGAATTCACCAACTCTCACAACCTCAATTCCCATTTTTGAGCGAGCTTCCCCCCACCCCCATGATTGCATTGGATGAGTTGCGACCTTATCCCATTCGTCGCGATATGAAATATCCGTTACTAAATTGATCATATTTATAATTCTAACTCGCAAATGAGCGGTAAATGATCTGATATTTCTACCTTTGGACAGTTTGCGGCAATTACCTTAATTTCATTTGAGATAAAGACCATGTCGACCGCTGCTGATGCATAGCCAAGATCTGTTTTCCTATTCATATTAAATGTTGTAGTAAGGCGCTGTTTAAAGACAGAAACGAGATGACTTTCTAGCGTTTTTGCTGCCTGTGTGTTTTTTTGAAAATTAAAGTCTCCAGCAACAATAACTGAGCTTTTTCCCGTAATTTGATCTAAAATAAGTTCGACCATCCTCGATCGAATAGGAGAATCCCCTCCGTCTGTCCCCCAAACGCCATGAACATTTACTAAAAATACTTCTCTATCCGCTAGCTTCATTGAAGCTGTTTGCATTGCATGGGGAAGGATGGTGAAGTCATGAAGTTTCTTAGCACTATAAAAATCAGCTTTCTCATACTGTCCATTAAAGTATGTGATTTTACCTCCTGAGAGCGGATAGCGAGAGAAGATAGCGTTGCCATGCAGCACGGTTGTATTATCAAACTCAAACTCAACGTATGGAGAAAATATGTGGTATGGAAACTTTATCGAGGATTGTATTTCTGAAATTGTTCTATAGTGTTGCTTAGCCGTTTTAAGGTCGGTACTTTGAGCCTCCTGAAGGAAAAGGAGTTCGGGTTGTTCTTTGTTAATAAATTCTATCGCTTTGTTTAAGAGCTTCCCTCCATGTTCAATGTTAAGAGTAATAAATTTAAATCTCATTTAGCAGAGGAACTGATAACTTTCAAAGTTTCTACAGCACATTTATTCCACGAGAATTTTTTAAGCTGCTTCTTCGCTTTTAGCATTAGCGCTGAACATAGTTTAGTATCTTGCAGTTTTTCTAGAGCATCCGTAATTGTTTTCGAGTCATCTGGGTTACAGTAAAGGACTGCGTCACATCCGACTTCGGGAAGACTCGAAGTGTTAGATGCTATTACTGGCGAACCGTAAGACATCGCCTCAAGAACTGGAAGTCCAAACCCTTCATATAACGAAGGCAGAACAGTTGCGTACGCGTTTACGTATAGCGCTACTAATTCCTTGTCCTCTACAAATCCAAGATACTTAATCTGCTTTCGGAACGGTGAGGATTCGATTCTCTTTAAAGTCTCTGAGTATAGCCATCCTTTTTTCCCTACAATTTTTAACTCAAACTCAGGGTGAGCCTGAACAAATTCTTCGAAAGCCTCGACAAGAGCTATAATATTTTTTCTAGGTTGAATAGTCCCTACAAATAATATGTAAGGAGTCCTAGTTTTTAGTTCTAAGTTCTTAGTTCTTAATTTATGCGCCCTATACCCATTGAGTACAACGCTAGTTTTACTTGCCGCCTCTGGATAGAACTTCAGAAGGTCTTTTTTCGTATGTTCGGATACGCAGATGACTTTCTCTGCTTTCTTTACACTGTACTCGGTCCATTTGTTTAGTTTATAGAGGTCGCTTGATAGAAATTCATTAGGGAAGAATTTATATGCCAAATCATGTATGGTGACCACGGTTGGGACTGGTGAAACTCGTGGAGCATAATGGGCGGGGCTGAAAAAGACATCGGGTTTTTTATTCATGAAAAGATGCATGGGCAGGGATATCTGGGACCAGATAAAGTCTGGTTTCACAACTTGATAATGAAAGAAAGCGGTTTCCTTGGGAAGATCCAGTAAGGGAACCTTCCTAAGGTAAGCTATAAATTGCTGAGTTTCGCTTGAGTTCTTCTGAAAATAACAAAGCATCTCAAACGCATACACGGAAACGCCAACTCGATTGACTACATTTGCTTCGTTGCCGTCTACGCCAATTATCATAGAACTTAGAGCTTAGAAATTAAAACTTTTATCAGTGTTTCGTAATATTTTTTCCAATTAAAATCTTTCGCACGAATTCTTCCTTTTTTAGAAAGTGAAGATCGAAGATTTGGTTTGGATATCAGCTCCTTTAATACCTTGGCAATACTATCTTCATCGTGAGGGTCAAATAAGACTGCACTATTATTAGCTATTTCCTTCAACGAAGAGGTGTTTGAGGTTGCGACTGGCGCACCATAACTCATAGCTTCTGCAATTGGATAGCCAAAACCTTCGTAAATCGAAGGAAGAACAAAAAATAGACAGGTTCGATAAAGTTCAACTAACTTTCCGTCTGGTACAAATCCAAGTAATTTAATCTGGGGATTCTCTTCCACTGCAACATTTCCCCATCCATTCATTCCAACAATATACAGATCAACCTCTGCTTGATTAAGAGAGTTAAATGCCTTAACTAGTTTTCCCAAATTTTTACGAGGTTCAAGTTTTCCGACGGTTAAAATAAAGGGTCTAGCTCCTTGCGCCTCGTGTTTCTTGATGTTTGATTCATGATATGAGTTTATTCCTGGGTAGTTTGTAATGACTTTGCCTTTGTCGATAGTTAGTAGTTCAGCCAAATCGTTTTTAGTCGACTCAGAGTCTGCGAAGATTACATGCGATTCCTTCTGTACCCAGTGAAGTCTCTGCTCCTGCGTTTTTAAAATCAGAGGGCTTAGTGTTTCGGGATATTTTTTAAACACGAGGTCATGAACAATTGTCGCCTTCTTATATCGAGAAGGTGGCTCAGTCCAGTCAGATGTAATGACCCAGTCCACCACAGGAATAAACTGATCTATTCTTAGAATATGCAATTGATTCCAGACTAAGGAAAGAGCAGTTGGCGGAATTTTTAGTTCAATAATTCTAAAACCACGTTCGCGAATCACGTCTTTAACTGAAGAGTCTAAAGATTTTCTTAGGGAAGAGAAAAAAAACACCCATTCATTCTTATCGTCATATTTACAGATAGCACGTACTAAACCATCGGTGAATCTAGAAACACCACTGCCTCTGTAAACAATCTGTGAAATGTCTATCGCAATCTTCATATTTCGATTTTACTCAATATTAACCCTGAGCCTGCCGAATGGGTCACGGTTTAATTTTTTTGTATGTATTTTCTAATTCTTTAGCAATGACCTTCCAGTTATATTTTTTTAGAATTAATGTGTGAGCATTTTCACGTAAGGCGTTATACAACGCCTTGTCTTCCATAACTCTTTTAATCTGCTTGGCAAACTCCTCTGGCGTATTTGCTAGAAGCACATTAATTCCATCGGTTACATCTAAACCAGAAACTCCAGTCTTGGTTGAAATGATCGGTAACCCACAGGCCATAGCCGCTAACAATTTAAGTCGAGTCCCTCCTGGACCAAAAATTGGCGCGATGAATAAGGTAGCATTTTTGTACAGATCGATTACGGTTTTTGTATCATGTATAGGTATTTCTACAATTGAGATTTCAGTATTGCTATGTTTAATTTTGTTGGCATGCTGTCCTGCAATTATTAACTGCATCTGTGGAAAGGTCTTGCGTAGCGTGGGGTAAACAGAGTTTATAAGAAACTCTGCGGCTTCTACATTCTGGAGCCAAGAAAAATTACCCTGAAACAATAATTTCATTTGACCAACAGACTTTTTTTGAAGTTTCTCAATTATCATATCTTCGCCTGCACCATTTGGAATAACTACAGGGTTAAGATCTGGGGCGACTTTAATGACTGTATCTCTATCTGTATCAGATACAGTTGCCATAAGTTCAGCTCTTCGCCAGTAATACTTTTCCCAGAACTTTAGCTTAAGAATGTCTATGTACAGTATTGGTCGCATAAAAAATGGAAGTGAGTCAACGAAATGTTGATAGACCTCAAACTCAATAGTTTGCTCAACCAAGAATACAGGTGCTTTGGATTGGGGTAAATGAGGCATTACGTAAAAAGTTTCACTATGAATAACGTCATATTTTTCATCCTTTAATAGCTGTTTAATAATGTTTTGTGCTTCCACTGAAAAGTTCCTAGCAATAAGAAATGGTTGCGTAGTGAACACTGCCTTAAGAATGGTCTTAAGCTGCCATGGTTTCTCGGGTCTTTTACATAGATATACTTCATCGCAATATCTTTTGAGGTCTGACAAATACTCTTTCTCAGAGTCCTTTTTATACAGTGCAACCAAAACTATATAGTTCCGCTTGCTCAGATATTTTAGAAGATTGAAGGTCCGAATTTGTCCACCCGACGCAGGAGGATATGGTACGTATGGCGTCACCATCAAAATTTTCATGCTCCTGCGTTTATAAAATGATAATTGGATAAACTTCGGCGGCATACCCTACATTGATAACTTTGTAGGTTACCCCTCGAAGCAAGTACATTGTCCGTCTTATTGCGTAGTGGGGTCATACGGTTTAGAGCTCGAACAAAACGAATTTATCGCTTCGAAAAATAGGAGTATGGGTTTTTTTGGCTATAATTTCGGCTGCAACATCAAGTTTCTGAGTAATGAAATATTTGTAACCATCTTGTTTTAACTCCGTCAAATCTTTATATACAGCCGGGGATCCTCTACGTTCGGAAAGATAAAGCAATGTGGTGTCTCCTAAAGTGTCGGTCACTACTAAATCATTTTTTTGAGTAAGATCACGAACAACCTGTGAAATCTGAACGAGCTCACCCGAATAGTTGTAGTAGCTACGAACTGTGAAGTAGGAAATAAATAGCGAAAAGGCGAACGAGGCCGCAATAATTGGGACAAGTAGTGTTGCCGATATAAACTGCTTGGAGTGAGTATAGATGAATGAAATTCCAATCCCTACAAACATGGCGAGAGCTGGAAGTATCATAATTTGGTAGTACTCATGCTGTACATTGCCACCCTGAAAAGTAAACAGGAACGCAAGTGTTCCAAGAAGAATCGCGTGTGTGAGATATCTTTTTTGACGAACTAATGCGCCGAGTACAAAAAAAGGAGTTAGAAATCCACCCAGAATAAGATTGTTTATTCTTTCAAAGAAAATCCATCTGAAGAAAGAAGGTTTAAAAAATACATTCTGAAGTCCACCCCCAGTATTCACAGAGGTCAAGAGCCATTCACTGGCAGGTATTCCCTCAGGAAATTGCTGGATATACTGTCTCCAAATAATTAGCGGAGTGAAGGCTAGCATCCAAAAGAAATAGGTGAGAGGCTTTGTTAGTACGCTCCAGGTATATGTGCGGATAAATAAATAGGCAAGTGGAATAGCATAAAAAATAACAGTAGGTTTTACAAGTAGGGCCAACGAAAAGCAGATTGCCGAGAGGAAATAAAAAATTCTTGATTTAGATTTATTATTTTGAGCATTGGTAAATAGGTAAAGAAAAAATATCGAGCTCATAGCAAGAGCTACTGCTGTGGGGTCTGGAAGTACAACTCTAGTGAAGAACACAAAAAAAGGAGACAAAGCATAGGTGAGTCCGCCCAATACTCCGGCCATGAGACCATGCTCCTTAAGAAGTAGATAGAAAATAACTAGGACCGTAATGACAGCTGCAAGAATCGACAATACTCTTCCACAAATCTCGATACTGCAAACACCGGTACTATTCAGAAGAGTTATCTCTGCGTTATAAATTGGAAATTCGACCATACGATATCCATTTGGATTTACTAGACCTGACTGAATATTTGAAAGATCGTCGTATCTCGGTTTCAGAAGGTCAATTCCGTCTGAGGCAAAGTTACGTGATACAGAAGCAGTATCTGCCTGTCTCCAAGAGTGAAAGTCGGCAAGAGGAATATTAATCTTGTACGCTCTTAGAGCTACTGTCAAAATTACAATCAAAGCAGCAAAGAAAATTATTGCCCGAACTCCGGAGTTAGGCTTTGTTTTTTGCATAATATGAAGAAATACCAACAAATAAACCTGAGATTAGCCAGAAGTTGTAAGCCATTTTAGAAGCCTCAAAAACATCAACGTATAAAGAATTGATAAGAAGCGCAAGAACTCCGCAAATAAATCCAAAAGTAAGGGTTTTGTAATCTTCGACTCTTTTTCCAAATTTCCATGCAATATACATAATTCGTAAAATAATAAAAACAAAAATTGACGTTCCTATGAGGCCAAGTTCTCCCAACCATCTTAGATAATCATTGTCTGTCGCCTCCGTAATAGATGAGGGGCCACGACCAAGGAGGGGATTGCTTTTGAAGGCAAGAATGGCTCTTGGCCACTCAACTTGTAGGCGAGTAGCGCAAGAGATATCGCAGAGCAGAGTTTGCTCAGGCTTAATAAACTTGGTCAGTATCGTCGCTTCCGCCTCTATCTCCCCAGCAGTGAGAATTTTACCCGCTCGTTTAGCCCGGTCAAGAGCTATGCCACGAGCTATGTCTCTTCGAGCTTTATCGTCTACTGTTGCCGAACCCGGTTTTTTAAGAAAGGGCAGATCTACTTCATAACTTCCCGCCGGAAGATTTTTGACCGTAATTTTTTGTCCAATTGTCTGCTGTCCAGTTAATTGATTTGTATAAACAGTCTTTATCTGGAAGGTTTGCAATAGTCTCTTGGTCATATCACCCGTTACGAGCATTAGACCTGCAGTTACAACCATTACTAGTAAATAAAATTTAAATTTCCGCATCGTCAAGAGCATGAATGAAATTGCTGAAACGTACGCCACAAAAGAGGATCGCGCCGCTGTGTATAATAGCGCAGTTAGGGAAGTAAAAAAAGCGATTAGATACCATTTTTTAAACTGAGTGTAGTACAGGCCAAGCACTAGTGGAATTGTAAAAGTAATATAAGCCGCCAAATCAAAGTGACCGCCGAATGTGGAGTTAATTCGGTCATCTGGGTTTAACCAAAGCAATCTCCCGTCAACGTAGGCAGGATTCATCGACTGAATTGATGGTAAAAATCCGAACTTTTGAATCAAGCCATAAACAGACACAAAAAGAAAAGTGGCAATGTATGTTTTTAGATACAGATAGAATCGCTTCTCTGAGGCAATTAGAGACGAAGCGATAAAGAACACAATCATGTACTGAACTCGCCTCAAACTATGCAATAGTCCAATGTTGAAGATGGGAACTGTGTATGAGATGTAGTATGCAAATAAAAACGAGGCAAAGACCGATATCCAGAAAAGTATTATTGGAATAATAAGTGTCGTGTTTAAGGAAACCTTTCTTCGTAGCCACTGCAAGGTGAACAATCCAACCATTATTGCTGGTAGAAGATCGTCAATTCGAATTCTAATGTAGGTGTACTCAACAAACTGAATGGGAAACTTTGGTACTACAGCAAGCGCGACAATAAAACCAAGAAATGACCAGTGTAGAAGATTTTTATCGAGCCAGTTCCAAAATCCAGTTCTGTTTTTAGTTGATGAAAGTTTTTGCTTCTTCATAGGTGTTGATAAGATACTGGTTTTTGGTTACTCTACCAATAAAAAGTGATACGGCTACCTTTAATTGTAGCATAGTTTTAAGTATGGTTTGGGAGGTTGGGGAATGATGTTTTTTGTACAGATACAAAAAGCCTTTGAAGACCTGAATTATGGGTTTGGATCTATTGCCCGATGAGGCGAAGCCTATATGAATGAACTGTGCATTAGGATAAAAATAGGTATCAAGACCTATTTTTTTGGCACGATATAAAAGGTCGACCTCCTCCATGTACATAAAAACTTCCTCGTCAAATCCACCCAGTTTCTCAAAGTAGCTTTTTTTTGTGAGAATGCATGCTCCAGAAACCCAACCCACCTTCTTGGTTTTGGTTGGAGAACTACGCGTAAGGCCCCAGTAGTCTCCCTTCAAAAACAAGGCCGCAAACACGACAGGAATAGTGTAATACGGTGCGGCCGATGGCTGAGAAGATTTGTTAGTATTTAGCAGCTTGCCACCTACAAAATGGGCATCTGATTTGCTCCTTGCGAACGCAAGTAGTTTTTCGACAGCGTTATTTAAAACTACGGTGTCGGAGTTTAGAAGAAGAATGTATTCTCCCTTAGATTTATTGACCCCCAGATTATTTGCAGGACCGAACCCCACATTTTTATCACTCTCAAGTAGTTGGAGTTGCTTATATTTAGTTCTGAGTATCCTTAGTTGCTCGACGCTGTCATCAGAGGAGTCATTGTCGATTACTACGATTTCATATTTAATTTCTGAGCTTTGCAAAGATAAAACTACGGACTCAATGCAATCTTTTGTGATTTGAGAGGTATTGTAGGAAACGATTATGATGGAAAGGTCCATGTGGCTCGGGGCAGAGTTGAACTGCCGACCTAACGCTTATGAAACGTGTGCTCTACCGCTGAGCTACCGAGCCTACTGATATGCACTATTATACTAAAAAGAAGATTGGAATTTTACAAAAGCGCTATATATAATCGCTTCATGACGGCGGAGATTTCGCGGAGAAGATTTGTCACAATGGCTGGCGTAGCTGCCGCTGGTCTACTACTTCCTGAAAGCGAGGGCCTCGATCGTGCTGGAAATCGTAACGAGTTAAATCAATTTTTAGCTCAACCTTTTGAACTCACCCAGCCGTTAAGAGATTCTGTAGGTAACTTACTAGAACTCGTAGGTAAAGACAAAACATCAGATTTAGGCTTTGCTCATAATGCGAACACGCTAGATAGATTTGAAAGGTCTATAGAAGACATGCGTCGACAGGTCGTTGAGATAGATTGTAGGATTGATGGCGAGGGACCTTACATTGCTCATGACAAGGGTGGGAAATCTGACATAGACCCGTTAACTGCCTATGACATAGTGGTTTCTTCTCCATATGGAAAAGCGTTGAAATATGACTTTAAGGAGGCGGATGCCATTGGGGGAGTGTTGAGTTCGATTGACCCAGATAGGCCGTGCATACTAAACGCTGATCTTTTCCATAATTCAGGATTCAATTTGACCCCAGAGGAGTTTGTTG
>CAYISZ010000009.1:0-33431 GCA_964366455.1 uncultured Gammaproteobacteria bacterium | reverse complement strand
CTATGGTGAAGCACAAACTCCCCAAATCTCTCATTGAACTACTTGATCAGGGTGAAGAGGACGGATTTTTGGTCCAGGACGACATACTTCTAGTCTACCCAGAGCCAGAAAATCACATCGCAGAGGTTGACGAATTTTTTGAACAGGCCCTTAAGCGAGGTATTGATATTTTTGAGACCGTCTCAACTCGTGAAGAGGAGGATGCTAAAAAATCAGCTGAAGAGATCGAAAAAGAGATTGAGCAGTTGATTACTGCTAGACATGGAGAGTCGTTGGATCCTATTAAAAAATATCTGAAGGAAATTGGTAAGACCCCACTTCTTAAATTTGAACAAGAGGTAGATCTTGCAAAACGTTATGAAAAGGGAGATGAGGACGCTAAAGAACTCCTTATCAAAGCGAACTTAAGACTTGTTGTCTCGATAGCAAAAAAATATTTAGGGAGGAGATTGTCATTTCTTGATCTGATACAAGAAGGTAACAAAGGTCTGATAAGAGGTGTGGAGAAGTATGACTGGAGAAGAGGATTTAAGTTCTCAACTTACGCAACTTGGTGGATTCGTCAGGCAATCACTCGTGCTATTGCCGATCAATCAAGAACCATCAGAATTCCGGTTCATATGGTTGACCAGATTAATAGATTTTACAAGACACAAAGAAGATTGACCCAAAAATATGGTCGAGATCCAAAACTAAAGGAGATTGCAAAGGATATGGAAATTTCTGTCGAGGATGTCGAAAACTTGATGAGAATTTCTCAGCAGCCAAAGTCTCTTTCAACTCCAATTGGAGATGACAAAGAAACGACACTTGAACAGTTTATCACGGACTCTAATCAACCAACTCTTTACGACAAGGTTGCAAAAGAACTTTTGAAAGATGCGTTGAATAAAGTTCTAGACACATTGTCTCCTCGTGAAAGAAAAGTTTTGATGATGAGATTTGGACTTGAAGACTCAAAACAAAAAACTCTCGAAGAGGTAGGAAAAGAGTTTAAGGTCACGCGTGAGAGAATAAGACAGATTGAGGCAAAGGCAATTCGTAAACTTAAGCACCCTACAAGAGCTCGCAAACTCAAAGACTTCCTCGAATAAGCGTTGAACTTGAAACATAGAGCGTAGAGCTTTTATAAGTTCTAAGCTACAAGTTCTACGTTCTAAGTATGCGTGTGGTATAAAGACTAAAATTTCCCTTTCTGACAGTCTAAATAGTCGATTTTGTAGTATATAGTCTACAGACAATTACATATATCTCCATTACTTTTTTCTTGAATGAAGGGAAACCACCTTTACAAAAGATTGGGTGAAAGGATCTGCTTCGCGCGCAGAAGTCGATCTATTTCTCAAGAAAAACTAGCGTTTCTCTCGGATGTAGATCGAACTTACGTGGCCAGAATTGAAGAAGGAAAGGTGAACCCTTCAATAAAAATTGTACACAAGATAGCGAGAGCGCTTCGTGTGCGAATTCACCGCTTAATTTATTAATGTCTCTCTTGCAATCGTGATTTTCATCTTGTAGAGTTTAGGTAATTACATGCGTAGTAAGCTTACCTACACCGAGCGAGTACTGAATATCTGGGCAATCTCAATGATTCTGTGGAGTTTTTATCGTGCTGCTTTTCAGGCAAACTTGGGTATTTGGTTTGACGAGGTAGTAGCAAAGCCTGCCATTTTTCTTTCCCCGATGTATGTATTTATCACAAGGTTTGAGGGGAAACTTTTCTTAAAATCAGTGGGATTAAAGGCAAAGTCGCTTTGGCAAGAGTTGGCAATAGGAGGACTGATGGGATCAGTATTTTTTCTTGCAATGCTGCTTCTAAGTGACGTTCATTTTTTCATCGACAGAAAAGCCATTCAGTGGATAGTGCTTGCACTTGTTACAGCGACGACAGAAGTGTTGCTGTCTCAAGGTTTTGTTCTTGAGAGATTACTTAAAGAATCGAAAGGTTTTGTTAAAGCATGTATTTATGCAAGCGTGCTGAATTTTTTCCTAAACGTTCCACTGCTATTCACTACATCAGGTCTGACTGGAGATCTATTGATCAGAGTTCTAGTTATTCAGCTAAGTCTTAATCTTGCGCTTTCATTTCTTTACGCATATAGAAGATCTGTTTATGCGCCTATTTTAATAAAGGCAATGTATCTACTTAGCGTTTACTTGATTGTGTAGACTATCTTTCAAGAATTGTGAAGATTTCTTCGGAGCCAACCCGTATTGTTTTGATGTTTGCTTCATCCACATCTGGTTTGAAGCCGGGTCTAGATCTTATTTCCCATGGATAGCCAATATATACGACCTTCTTTTCATTTAGCTCATTTGGAACATGAAAGACGAATTTATCGAAGTTTTCTACCTGTCCAAAACCATACTTGTCGGGTTCTGAAAGAGTAGCTTGCGATTGATATTTTTCTGGAGGGAACTGTAGTTGATAAAGTAGATGCATATATGGCTGACCATGTTCTTTCGTGATGTAAAAACGGTCAAACTTGTCATAGTTTAGTTTTATGTAGTCGGCGAGTTCTGAATAACCACATTCTGTGGCACGAATCACAAGTGGTCGTTTAGAGTAGTGATTAAAATAAAAATCCCAGGTCCCAACTCTAAAAAAAACAAATACCGATCCTACCACAAAAAGGATTAGGAGCTTGCTGGTTTTTGTTGGTGCACCTTTAATAAAGGCAAATATTCCATACGAAACAATCAGCAGAATAGGAACTACTGACATAAAGTTTCTTGTGATCGAAAGTTCCGCCCAAGACAGGGCTGCAGACAAAGGAGACCATAAGAGAAAGGTTAGTAAGAAATATTTGTATTTATGGTTATTTTTGAATAAAAAGTAAAGGCCTATTAGTAGGAACAGATATTCCACCGGTGTAATCGGGCCCATTTCTGCGTACCAGAATCGTGGATTTTCATCACCAACAAAACTAAGGTAGTAAGGAGAAAGATAGGTGAAGTAATTTTTAGAAAGCACCTGAATTCCTTCTGTCGCAATGTTGTAAAACAAAGGATTGTTACTCTCAATTCGTTTTTGTTGTATGTTTTGCTTGAAGCCTTCGTTTTGGTAAAAAACTAAATTTCCTATCCGATTACTTGGATTTTTGTACTCTGTGTATACGAAGAGCAGAATGGGAAGAATAAAAATAAGAAGAATCTTTTTCCAATGGTGCTTCGTGTTAGATTTTTGAAAGAAAGTGTAGAACAGCAACCAACCCAAGAGGAAAGGTTGCATCATTTTGGCGAGATGATATGTGAACAAAGCTATGCCGTTGAGTAAAGAGAAGGTAACTAAGTATGAAAGTTTTTTTGTATCCGCATATTTTAGAAGAGCAATGAGTCCGCAAACTATAAAAAATGTTGCTAGTGGAACTTCATGGCCATGTCTGGTGGTTATCTGAATCCAAGAAGAAACCGAGGTGAGAAAAGCGGTAATTAGCGCTATGTTTTTACTCTTGAATAACTGAAGCGAAAGAGCGAACATCAAAATCGGAAACATCATGCCCACAAGGTGCAGAGGAAGCCTAATTGCAAGATCGGTAGTACCCAGAATCTTAGTGAACGGAGCCGCAAGATAAGCTAGGACCGGTAATTTATTTTCCCCAAAGGCCTTAAAGCGTAATGGAAAAGATACCCCATATTCGTCTTTACCAGTAGTTGCTATTGAGTAAGCATTGTAACCAAAGGAGACATCGTCAGCATTTATGCACGGAATTGTGGGTTTGAATAAATGTAGAAAGATTGTTATAAGGGTAAAAAGTAATAGAAGAATGCTGACGTAGTATTTTTTTAGCATGGATGTATATTACCTGATTTTGTAAAACTTAGGACTGAAAAGAGAAGGAAAGGCTTTTATAAATGCCTCAGCAAATATTAAATTTCCGCGGAAGACACTTAGTAGTACTTGATATGTGACATATGAAATATGCTGTAAGACGTTTGTGTCCTTAATATTTTTCCAGGTGCAAAGAAGCTGATTTCTAGTCGCTATGACCGAGATGGCTCGCCTGCTCCAGAAAGATCCAATTGTCGATTCGTGACGGTGTTCTACCATGACGTTTGGGTCAAACCAGGATATGTAACCATGTATTCTTGCCCTATATGCCAACTCTATATCCTCCCAGTAAAATGGGCTAAAGATCATATCGAATCCGCCAATTTCTTCATAGAAATCTTTACGAATAATTGAAGAACCACCTTCTACCCACCCCGTTTCACCTTCCGCCAGGTCATCTGCTTTAGAGTGGGTGAGTAGCCCATTTCGCCAGAAAATTTTGTTCTTTCCAACAATTGACCCATCTCCTTCTTTTTGTGCAAATGCTATTCCAAAAATCTTTTTGTCTTTATCCCCGATAGCCTCAGCATCGGGATCCCGACTTTGTGTCGGGACAAATTCTTCTAATTTCCTTACTGCCGTTTTATATGAGTCGTCTAGCAACTTAACGTCGGAGTTGAGAAGAAACACGAAGTTGTGTTTTGCTTTTCTAATTCCTTTATCTATAGTGACGGCAAATCCCAGGTTTTTTGGGTTTTCAATTAATTGAACGGAATATTTTTCTAGCCGATCTTTAATACTAGCGGTAGGATCGTCATTCACTACAATTATTTCACAACCTTTAAGGAATTTTAAATTGTTATCTAAGTTATTTATAAACTCATCTACTTTTTTATAGACTGGAATAATTACCGATATCATACTGCGACTATAATAGTTTTTTTAAATTGTGTTTGTAAACCTCATATGAAAAATTTTTGCGTGCATAGTTTCGTGCGTTTTCCATTATCTCATTCTGCTTCTTCTCATCTCCCATAATATCGCTCATCTTGGCAATCAAATCTTTCTCATCATTGAATAAAAATCCATTCACTCCATCGGCTATTAGTTCCTTTGGTCCTCCTGCATTAAAACAAAAAGGTATTGCTCCCATCGCCATCGCTTCGATCGGTGTAATTCCAAAATGTTCCACTAACTCAGGATGCTTGGCATCGTCTACGCCAAATCCTGCAAAGTGCCAGTAATATCTAGATTTTAAGTACAACCCAAGTAGTTCATTGTACGAAATGTTTGGCTTAAGTTGGATATTTTTCACGCCATTTATTTTTAGCTTAAGTGACTCAAAATATGCGCGATCTTCATCTTTGAGTCCTCCGGCTAGAATTAAGGTGTACCCATTGGACAACTTCTTATTTTTCAGAAAAACATCAATCATCAGTTCGTGATTCTTTGTATGCAAGTTGGGAAAAAATCTACCGACCGAGAGTATGGTTCGCTCTTTTGTAACAGTAGGGGACTCTAGGAAATTTTTATCAAGGTAAGGATACAGTACAGTTGAGTTGACCCCCCAATTCTTAAGATGCGACTGTGTAAAGTAAGAATTTGCTACAAACAACCAATTCAAATGCTTAACGCGATTAAGTGATGAAGCGAGGTAAAGTTGTTTTAACGGAACCATTGCATGAACTAGATTTTTTCTTGCCCCTGAGAAGAAATAGCTACCGTCACTAATGTAAAGAAACACATCGAACTCCTTGAGCTTTAGAAATCTTTGAAAGGAGTTAATGGTTTTGTCAATGAAAATATTATTTTCAAATTTAAGATTTTTGAATGAAATATTTAGACGACTTTCGATAGACTTTTGGACGTCTTCATTCCAGAAAATGGTAGGTTGATAGCCCATATCTTCACAGGTTGCGAGCATTTGAAGAAGATACTTTTCTCCACCACCCAGAACATCCAGATATGGATCAAACAGTGCGATTCTTCTCATAAAGCATTAAATATGTAACTGTCTTTGAGTATGCTTGATAGATTGACTCGGCAAAACCTTCCTTGCCGTCTAAAAATCCTTTTTGTTTAATTAGTCTGCGATACAGTTCTCCTAAAAATTTTCTATAAAAAATAAATGTTGAAGCTCCTTTGCCTGCCTTATGCAATAAATCTGATTCCACTCCTTCAAACTTAATTGTTTTTTTGATCATCTGACTAAAATCTCCGTGTGAGTAATGAATAAGTGGTTCTTTGAGATCCGTGCTTGTACCTTCAATTTTGGGCGTCGAGTGAAGAACGCTTGGCCAATCTTGCAAAGCAGAAAGCTTTATGAGCCTCGTTTGGTAATCTGGCCACCATCCTCCATGCCTTAACCACTTTGTCTTGCCGAAGATGTTTTTGCGTGGAACACGATAACTTGTAACCTGCAACTTGTAACCTGTAACCTGCAAAATCTCGTCCGCAAGATTTTGCGTTATAACTTCGTCGGAGTCGAGGATAAAAACCCAATCTGTTTTTACTTGCTCAATTCCCTTCATCCGCACAAGCTCAACATAAGGTGCATCCTTCATACTAAATACTTGAGCGCCAGCTTTTTTCGCAATCTCGGCAGTCTTGTCGATACTACCAATATCAACTAGAAGTATATTGTGCGTAAGCAATTTTGCAGATTCGACCGCTCGTTGGATGTGCTGTTCATCATTGGAGGCGTAGATTAAGACCGTAATATAGTTTTTTTTCATTAAATATTGTTTAGTTAACGAGTTCATGAGTTAACGGGTTTGTAAAACAAATATAGAACTTAATAATGTAACTCGTTAACACGTTAACCCATTAACCCGTTAATTTAGTATTTTGCAATTGTGTTTAGTTAGTTATATTATAGAACATACAAATATGGTAATTGCATACGGCATCACCTTAGTGCTGCTTGCTCTTTACTCCTTTTCACTTTTAGATCCCAATCTTACTGTCGTAAACACTGATTTATGGACGCAGTTTCGCAATGCAATGGTTGAGTTTGGTTACTTCCATCGGACTGCCTCCACGGTCGTTTATGTCACGCTAATTGGTTTATTAACTTTTTTCCACCTACATTTTTTAAGAAATTCCAAAAAGTTCTCAGTAATGCGATTGGCCATTTTGACGGCTATACTGCTACTATTCTCCTATCCTTTTTTATCCCACGATCTTTTTAACTATATGTTTGATGCGAAAATCCTGACGTTTTATCATCAAAACCCTTACCTTCATAAGGCATCTGATTTCCCAAGCGCTCATGAACTCCGGTTTATGCACTGGACGCACAGAACTTATCCTTATGGGCCATCATTTTTGCCATTAACCCTGGTTCCTTCGTTTTTGGGACTGGGTAAATTCAGCGTTACATTCCTGACATTCAAGATTTTTTTTGCTGCTTTTTATCTTCTTGGCGTACGAGCACTTAATAAAATGAACCCACAATGGGCCATGTTTTTTGCAACGCAGCCGTTGGTATTAATTGAAGGGTTGATGAATAACCACAATGATTTAATTGCTGTTTCGCTCGGACTAATTGGCATTCAGCTACTTTGGTCAAAAAAAACAGTATCAAGTCGAATATTTTTTCTACTCTCTGGAGGAATCAAGTACATCACGCTTCCATTGGTATTTCTTCAAAAAAATCCCAAGTCACTCAGCGTCAGAGTTGCTATTGGTCTAATTCTATCGCTCCTGCTTTATCTAAGCTTTTCTCAAGAGGTGCAGTCTTGGTATTTTTTGAGTTTGTTTGTATTTATTCCGTACGCATTTGAACTTATAAAGAGGTTGCAGTTATTCATAGCCGGATTATTACTGTCATACTATCCATTCGTTCTATATGGAACGTGGGGTGAGTCACAGAATGTAATTTTGAAACATAGAGTGATGATTCTATTTGTTATGATTAGCCTAGTTGTGTTGGTTATTCAAAGAAAGAAATTAAGATCTTTATGGCAGTACTAAATAAAATTAAGACCTTTGTTCATAAGTACTTCACTCTAATAGTATTTTTAATTTTTGTACTTTGTCTGTTTCTACTAAACAGCAGGTATGTGGATTATCCGGATGAATATATAAACTTGCTTGCAGGCAAATCTATACTCAGTGGAGGATTACCTTATCGTGATTTTTGGGATCATCATCTTCCATTTGCTTGGTACTCGGCAGCGGTCTTATTATTTTTTTCGGGTAAGTCCTTTGTTGTCACAAGGTTGTTATGGGCAGTTGCACAGTTTGGTGGATTTTTATTGCTTGGACGCTGGATTCGTAATAAACATCCGGATTTACTAAAACCATTTGGTGCATTTTTTCTTCTTTATCCTGCAGCATCGCTCTACTTCTGGTTCCATTTATTTTTAGCAGATAGTCTAGCTATCTTTTTTTTCAGCATTACCTTCTGGATTTTATTGGCTCAGACCTTTGGCAATAAACCTCATGGGAAAAGTCTTTTCGTTTCTTCATTTTTAGTTTTCTGCATGATTATGTCCTCGGCGACATTTTTATATTTGGGAGCAGTCCTGTATCTGTGGCAAGCGTATCTATATAAGTTTAAAATCGATAAGCCATTAATTAGTCTGGTTGGGTGGTCGATTCTTCCTTATGGAATTTTTGTAGTATTTCTTTTTGCTACCGGAACCTGGAACGATTTCTATTTCGCAAACTTTGTGTACAACACTAAGTACTACATTAGTATTCCAAACTATGTGCGAGGACCCCACTTCAACCCTCTTAAGTTTTCTCTTACCTTAATTTCTAATTTTTATGAAGGCTATCTCCCGTTATTATCGAAAATCAAATATCTAGATTTATATCTGCCAGTTGGTACTCTAGCGGGTATTTCAACTCTTTCGCTATTTTTCTTTATTTTTGCCAGAAATTGGTTCTTAGGCGTTATGTACTTTCTAATTCTTTCTTTCTCTGCACCACGTAGTGAATTAAAAGATTTTAGGGAGACCGATTATCAGTCTGCAATGTTTTTGGTTCTTGGTTTAATATCTTCGGTTTTTGTCCTTTGGTTATTTTCTCGAGCTAAGGAAAAACAAAACTGGACAAGCGATTTTCAAAGAGTGGTGCGCCTTATAACTCTAATCTTTTTTATCTTTACTGCAATATTTTTATTACTTAACTCATTTACTGTCGGGTACAAGGTATACACTCAAAAACTTCCAACTATACATAATGCAGGGCCGGCCGCTACCTTCATGGACGAAATTTTAGATCAAGGGGACTACTATTTCATAGGTCCTTATGAGCCCAATGAATCTTTTTATGTACAAAAAGGAGTGGTTATTGGCAAGCATCCATCGTTGCTGCCTCAGTTTAGGGAGAGCGAGGAGCTGAGAGCATCCTATCTGAAACAGTTTGAGGACAAACCTCCTCGTATATTTATCTTCAAACAGAGCGCTTCCATTTTCCAAACACCGGCTTTAGAGTTCGGTAGATTCTTCCTAGATTGGGCTTCGGATAAATACACCAGACTTGAAGAGATTGATGGTGTCGAGGTTTTGAAAAATCCAACAGGTCTCGATCTTAAGGGAGATTTATATGTCCAAAATTCTCAGACGGAGTCCATTCTTCAAAAACTTGCTGACCACGGATATATCTCCCTGTCTCAACCGAAGAGGTAATTCTTTACCACATGAAGCTTTGTTCGTAGTGGTGCGTACTTCATAGCAAATTTAACCAGGTTTTTCCGTTGATATTTTCGATGGAGATCAGATCCAGATCCACCGGTTGATTGGGAGATCATATGCCAGATTATAATGTTTGGGTCGTAGAATAAATTGAGGCCTGCACGTTTCGCGCGTTCGCAGTAGTCAGCATCCTCGTAGTAAAGAAAGTAGGATTCATCCCAGAACCCTATTGAATCAACAACTTTTTTATCAAAAATCATCAGACAGCCGGTAATAAACTTAGTTTCCACAACTTTATCAAACTGTTTTTTATCCACTTCATCAACCCCCAGATGTTTTGGTTGGCTGTGTGCCCAGTCGACATCACCACCCGCATACCAAAGTACTTTGCCGAGATCGGTCATTGCATATCGGTCTTTGTGGTATTCATAACCCGAGGCATAATAGATTTTTCCACCAATCAAGGCGCGAGGATGAGACTCAATACTCTTGATAACAGAAGTAGCGAAGTCGTTGTCAACGTAGGTATCGTCATTGATCACGCAGAACTTCTCAAAACCATCTCTGATAGCTTCCTTTATTCCCTCATTAACTCCAAAGGCGTACCCTTTATTATCCCGTTTGATTACCCTAGTTTCAGGTGGGAGATTTTCATACTCCAGGTCATTTCCAGAAATATCGACTACATAAAGTCCAAAATTTTTGTCACTCTGTTTTGCAAGCGACTTGATAAACTGCCCGATTGCGCTTTTGTTTAACGAGACCGAGATTAATGCAACTTTGTCAGACATGGTCTTTCTTAAGTTGTAATAGTTCTTTAAAAATATTTGTTTTAAACACGTAGGTCATAATGGTGAAGTATGATATCGCGCCGGTTGAGGCCACGATGACCAAAAGAGGAACGGATGGTTCGGGAAACAGCTGTCTGATTCCAAATAGAATCACACCCATCCCAGCGCTGGCTAGAAGTGGTCTATAAATAGATGGAAGGATTTTCATATCAAGCTCAGAACGAACCTTAAACAATATTAGTCCAAGAGTTGAAGAAACAATCAAATGCGTGAATGGGAAACCATAGATTCCAAACTTAGTCGTGAAAATTGGTGTAAGAATCCATGTCACAGCCGTAATTAATAACATGAAAGAAAACGTAATTTTCACCTTGCCGAGTGCGTTAAACAGCGCCATAAAAGGAGCGGAGAACGAGACAATCAACGACGATATCGCGAAGATATAGAACAAAGGAATTGCTGGTAACCACTTACTGTACTGAGGTATGAGTGTGACTAAAAGCGGGAGAGCAAATATCATGCCGATTAGTACCGGCGCTAGTAGCATCGTTTGGTAATAGAGAAGTTTGTGGCTAATGTTTCTTAATTTCTCTTTATCGTCCTGAACCCGCGCCATAACAGGGAACAAGACTCGTCCTACATTGTCCATAAAAACTCTCAGTGGCGCATCGGCCCATTTTTTTGCCCAACCCACATACCCCAGAAGTTCAAAGCCTAAAATTTTACCTAAGAACAGAATTATCAGGTCGTCTTTAAACAGAGCGAGAAAGGACGTTGCTTGAAATGGAACGCCAAAAGACATAAGCGTTTTCATTGAGTTCTTATTAATTCCCAGTTGTGGCTTCCAAGGTGAGATTTTATAAATAAGTACAAGACCCACAACTGCGCGTAGCAGTACTGCGTACGTGAAGCTCATCAATCCGTAACCCATTAAAGCAAGTACTGAGACAGTTGCGTAAAAAAGAGTGTTCTCAACAACCTGAACGTAAACTACTTTGTTAAATTTGATTCTTCGCTCGAGAAAGACCGATGGAATGGTTTTGAGAGAAGATATGAAGAAAGAGAATAACAGAGACCAATACAGGTACATTCCCTCGACTGGTAAGTTGTAGAAATTACGTACGTATGGGGTTGCGAAAAAACCAATAGTTATTAGTACGACAATGAGCGCTTGTTGTATTGTGAAGGTAGTCTTTACATCGTCGTCAAGCATATCTTTTTTCTGAATAAGCGACGCTGCTAGGCCAAAGTCTGAAAAATAGTTTAGAAGTGCGATTATTGAAAGTACGGTGATATAAATACCAAATATATGCGGGCTAAGCAGTATGGTTACGATTAAGTTAGCGATAAGCCCTAGAACGGCGGAGTAGCCACTTTGAAAGAAAAGACTAACCGTACTTATAAATCCTCTTCGTTTAAGTTCGTCCTGAGAGAGTGTGTCCATAGGGTAATGATTACCTTTTAGTATATCAATCCTGGACACGCTTTTCTTGCCAAACCTCTACAGAAACATTATCGCTAATCTGAGTTTTTTTAATTAGAGTAGAGTTTAGCGGAATATTTTCTTCACGCCATTTCACGACTCTAAGTTTAAAATTAATTCCCTCCTGTTCCTTTTCCATAACAAAATAACATTTGTTCTTTATAAAATCATGTGAAGGAGATCTGAAACCCTTCGATTGAGAGTAATAGCTAAATAGGTAGTCGTAAGTGTGAGGTATAACAGGAGGAGTATACACTCTCACGCATAAATCGTTAACTCCAGCCTCTTTATAAATATGTTCCACTACAGATACTTGAGTCTTCATTCCTATAATTTCGGGTTCTTGTTGCAAGTTTCTTAGTAGGTTTAACAAAGCCATAAGTACAATAATTACAACGAGTGCAATTGGCATTATTTTAAGAACTGAATATTTTATTTTAGCTTTTTTGAGACCGTAGACAGCAAATGCAAGAAATAGAACGTAATAATAGGACAGCCCTTCATAATAGTTAAACCAAAAGTTGTCTTTATAAAAGAGCGATAGGACAAAGAGAAAAACAAAGGTGCCAAGCAATAACCTGAAGAATCTTTTAATCAACTTTGTGAAGTGACCATACCCCACAACAAGACCGTACACAACCAGAATTCCTGTAAAAATCGCGAGTACGATATTTTTATCGGGAAACAGGTTAATGTAGTAGTCATAGAAGAGAGTCACTCTCTCAAGAAAACGTGCCTGAAAAGGAGATGGATTAAAATATTTTGGATGTTGTATAAAACCCAATACAATTTTTACCTCAGGGAAATTATTTTTTACTTCAAATAAAACCCTTGGTATTACAGGTATCAAAAGTCCTGCCAATGCAAATAGGCCGTACTTAATTTTTGGAAAGAACTGTCTAAATTCTCGTACTGCAACTACCGAGAGCAAAAATGCTGGGATAAGAAATAGTCCTGTTGGAAGCTCTGACTCCAAGACAAACCCAAGACTTAGAAACTGAAGAAAAAGATACTTAGGACTTTTGTTCTCCAAGAATCTATACAAGAAATAAATGAAAAGGAGTATGAACGGAAGCGTCATAACGCTACTAATCACGAAGATTGAGGTTGATACAAAATATGATGATGTTGCGACTAACGTGGCAAAAACCAAAGCAGATTCATTATCAAACTTCTTTTTCAAAAACCATGTAAATAATAGAAACTGTAATAAGCTGATGATAAAAATAAATGTCGCGAATCCTAAAGGATTTGCCTGCGAGATAAAGTAAGGAATAGTAAGAAAGTAGTACCACCAAGCTCCATGAAATAGCCCTTGAATTCCGGTAGTTGGTCCTATGAATGTTATGTTGCGATACTTTACAACCTCTTCAACCTTTAAAAAATCTCTTCCCTGATCAAATGTGTAGGGGATTGTTTGGTTAATTATCGGATTTAGTCTTAAGTAGCAAAAAAGAATCGTTACTATGAAAAATATTCCAAGGAATAGTTTTTTCTTGAATGTATCCATGTTATATAATAAACACTAATGTTCTACCTAGCTCTTTTGATTATAGCAATACCTACGTTTTTAAGTTTACTAAATCCCTGGTACTTTTCGATGCACGATTTCCAACACATTGCTCGCTTGTTTTTGCTCGATAAAGGCATCCACCAAGGCTATCTGTTTCCCCGATGGGTGGATTTGCTTGGATTTAATTTCGGATATCCATTGTTTAATTTTTATCCTCCTTTAGTCTATTACGTTTCTGAATTGTTTAGGCTGTTGGGAGCTTCGTATATTTGGTCAATAAAGGCGATGATAATGCTAGGGTATGGTCTAGGCGCGGTAGGGATGTACGCGCTTGGTTATAAAGTTATAAAGTCGAAAGTTGCAGGTTTGGCGGCGGCAACGTTGTTTACTTTTTTTACTTATCACGCGACGTTGGTCTATGTGCGAGGAGCGTTTGCTGAGTTTTGGGGAATGAATATATTACCATTCGCATTTTTAAGTTTAGAATTGCTGAAAGAGAAACAAACGATTAAGCGCGCAGTGTTTTTTGGTATTTCATTAGCGCTACTCATTCTAAGCCATGTTTTTGTAGCCTTCCCCTTCGCTTTTTTCTGTGCGATTTACGTTCTATGCTCTATGCTCTATGCTCCAAAGAAGTTCAAGTTTCTAGTTCATGTTTTTCTTGGAGGTTTCCTTGGAGCTACATTGTCCGCCTTCTACTGGCTTCCATCAATGCTGGAGCGCAGGTTCACGCTAGTTGACTCAATACTTACTAAGGAGTTGGCATTATACACTGTCCACTTTGTACAGCCGATGCAGTTGTGGCAGTCAACTTGGGGTTACGGAGGATCAGGTCCAGGATTGGCAGACGCAATGAGCTTTCAACTAGGTAAAATCCACATCGCCCTCGCAGTTCTCTCACTTGTTTTATTTTTGCTTCTTGTAATCAAAAAACGAATTAAGAAGCCGGAAGTTCTAAGTTACACGCTCTACATTCTATTATTATCTCTCAGCCTCTTCATGACAACCGAGTATTCTAAATTTATCTGGGACTATGTTGCGCCTTTGCAGTACCTACAGTTTCCATGGAGATTCCTAACCTTCGCTGGAGTTTTCATCGCGATTCTCGGAGGATTTTTCGTCCAGTTTGTATATGAGGCGTTGTCATCCTCGCGCCTGCCTGCCGGTAGGCAAGGAATGCGGGGATCCAATAGCGACAAAATAATATTGTTAATGTCTTTAATTATTATTTCAGGAACTATTTTTCAATATCATAAATATTTTAGACCTGAGTCTTACGTTAAAAAAACAGATGCGGAACTAACCTCATTTAACGAGATAGCTTGGAATGTAAGCAGTAGTTCATTTGAGTTTAGCCCCAAAGGAGTACCTCTTAAAAAGTCGAAGTACGACACAAGTGTATTTGATATTAACCAGAAGAAAGTATCAAGTATCACCATGCCTGCCGGCAGGCAGGAGTATCAAGTTTCAAAGAATGACGCCAAAGTGACTCAAGTAGTGGATAAGTTTAATGAGAAAGCTTTTGGCATAAACTCACCGAAGCCCTTCGTTTTTACATTAAATACTTTCAATTTTCCAGGTTGGACTGCGTACATCGATGGGGGACGATTACCTATATCTGACAACAATAAATATAAATTAATCGCTGTTCAAGTGCCAAGCAGCGTTCATAATCTGGAGTTTAGATTTGAAGATACGCCTGTGCGAAAATGGTCCAGCGCGGTTTCGTTAGCAAGTTTAGCTGTGACTATATTATTGTTTAGCGTCGGTAAGTTCAAGAAGCGTAAAAGCTGAGTCGCCGTATGGTCTTTTATATTCTTTGACTAACTTAAGTGGCCAGATAGGCAAGATGTCTCCTATTCGTTTGTGCGAGTAGACCACATAGACGTAATTGCTTTTTAGTTCTTTCTGATTGTCGTACAGATCTTTTTCATTAAGCGGCCAGTAACCTCTAACGGTAATCTTTTCACCAACACCCGTAGACGAATCAAGCATATCTCCAACCACACCAAAATTTCCCTCAGCAAGTAAGATAACAGGTTTATCTGCAGACTTTTCACGAGCGAACTGAACGAGCTCCTTAAGTCCGTATCCAGCATTCACACTTTCAATATATTGCCCGCGATCAACTGGAGGGAAAGGAATTTTTTGATTGTCAAAAAGAATCGTGTAGTTAAAGTAGCCGATGCTTGAAACATATAACATAGAACATAGAACGTAGAGCTTCTTATTTTTCAGATTGGAAAATAAATAAGCGGCCGATAGGATCAGCAAGGTTGCGAAGAAGATTAGGTATCTTGGGAAAACTACCTTAGCAAAAAATGAAATGGCGACATATGGAAAAAGTAACCAAGCAGCAAGGTAAAGTCCGAGTCTCCAATCTTTTTTGATTAACAAAACCAGCCCAACTACACCCATCACTCCTAAAACATATCCCATTTCAGAAAAGACATACCACGGAATCAACGGAAGGTTTCCAAGCAGCTGAGAGAATGGGTTTGAAAAAAATTCTGCGAAGGTCAGAACAAATGTTCCGTTCTTTTGATTTACATAATGGAGATAGGGTGAAAGTCTTTGTACGTTGTAAATGACAAGAGATAGGAAGCAAACAACAAGATATAAAAGATAATAATTAAGCGCTTTTGATAGGAATTTTTTAATTCCTTTTTGATAGGTCAGTATTGGCGCAAGAGCACTTAGAGCAATAAACATTTGCGAAGATGATTTGGTTAGTACTGCCATTCCAGCCGTTAATCCGAGACCCAGAGCAACATCCATGCGAAGTGTTCGGACCAGTAGTATTGATCCAAACAGCACCCAAATAAATCCAGCGTTGACGGCTGAGTCAGCAAGAGCCATGCGATCGTAGAATAAGAACATTGGCGTAAAGATGTAAAAAACCGAAGCAACATAAGCGGTCTTTTTACCCCAGAGGTAATGAGAAAGTGCAAAAATTCCCTTGAGCGCTACTAAGCCCGAAAGTACCGAGAACATCCTTCCGCCCAAGAGCATATTAGGAGAAAAAATCTTGAGAAATGGAATCATTCCCCAGGTGTGAAGCGGTTGCTTCCCGTCGGTTAAGGATATGAAACGCCAAGCAGCATCTTTCCAAGCAATTTTAGACCAGTGAATGTAAATTCCTTCATCGGTAAAGATGGGGAGTTTGTCCAGATTAATTAATCGTGTTGCTAGATAGGCGACTACTAGGAGAGCAAAATAAAAAATGTCACGTTTAGTAAAGGTCTTTTTATACCAATTGACTACACTCGATATATCAAACATTGAGATTATTATATAATACTTCAATGAAGTACTCCATAATTCTTCCGGTCTACAACGAGAGTGAAAATATTCAACAGCTTTATGAGCGAATCTCAAAGGTTATGAGTAAGTTCAAATCTTCATATGAAACGATCTTCGTAAATGACGGATCAACTGATCGTACTGTTGAGAAACTCGAAGCATTACATAAAAAAGATTCGGCAGTAAAGATTATTAACTTCTCGAGAAACTTTGGCCACCAGACCGCTGTAAGTGCAGGACTAAAGTACTGCTCAGGAGAAATGGTTGCGATTTTGGATGCAGATTTGCAGGATCCGCCAGAAATATTACCGGAGTTTTTTCAGAAACTTGAGAGTGGCTATGATACGGTTTATGCGATAAGAAAGAATAGGAAAGAAACTGCATGGAAGAAGTTTGCATACAGCTCTTACTATAGAATACTGAAGGCACTCGCAAATGTAGATATACCACTAGACAGTGGAGACTTCTGCGTGATGAGTAGGAGAATGATTGATGCTATTAATTCTTTGCCTGAAAGAAATAGATTTGTACGAGGCCTAAGAAGCTGGGTTGGGTTTAAGCAGACCGGCCTTGCTTATAATCGAGATGCGAGAAATGCAGGCGAGAGTAAGTACACGATGTCCAAGTTATTCAAACTTGCATCAGACGGTATCTTCTCTTTTTCATATGTGCCACTACAGGGCATTACTTGGATTGGGTTTCTTGGAATTTTGTTTTCACTAATCGGATCGATTTGGGCTGGTTATCAGAAATTCTTCACGCATAACTACAATGCTGTACCAGGATTTGCGACAACAGTAATTCTTATCATGTTCATTGGCGGACTACAATTGTTCTCACTAGGCGTTGTCGGAGAGTACATGAGAAGAATGTATGACGAAATCAAGGCCCGTCCTCAATACATTATCGATTCGACAATCGGGTTTTAGAACATTTGGCTTAAGCGTTTGCCGAGTTTGAACCTAATGAGTAGAACAAAAATTGCAGTTACTGCAAAAATATAAAGTGGGAAGCCGTAATGTGCAAAGTCCCATGTTTTAATTGCAAGAAGCGTAATCCCAGAACTTATAAATCCTAGGAAAAACACAATCCAACTTTCTGTTTCAGGCGCCTTATAAGACTTTAAAATCGTAGGTATCGCAGCCAGACCGTCAGCAAGTATCGCAAAGAATATCGCTACGTTTCCGATTCTGGTAAAAGCCCAAAGTGCTAATCCCAGAAGTGAAAGAGCTCCACAGATCAGATCTACTTTTGTGATTTTCCACTGAGCCTTTTTATTAAAAAAAGAAGCAATGAAAACAAGAAGCGGATTGAATCCTACAGAAAAAGTAAGTAAGGCATGTAAACCAACGCCTTGTTGAATTTCCGCAAAGAAAGCAACTAGCGGCGCTAGAGCCCACATAAACCATGAAACCCTGTTAGGCTTTACTTTCCCTTTTACAGTATCGACTACGTAATGAAGACTGCCTAAAAAACCAATAATCGTTCCTAGAATAATAAATCGCTCATCAATCATGGTTTTTGTGTGAATAGAATATACTCGGTATTCTTGAAAAGAATATTTTTATCTTCAGCGTATTGTGAATCTTGGTTTGAGATGAGGAACAACCCATTACCCACCTTCAATGCCTGTTCAAATGTTTTTATCTCGTATATATAGTTAGTCTTCTTATCTCCATAGTAGACCATGCAGCCGTTACCTCCGTAAACCCAAGTCATATCTATCTGTTCTTCCTTTGGAAGAATTTCTTTTGCCTGTCGTTCTCCAAACGGGACTAAGTAATTCAACGTGGATTCTTTCTGTTTACTTACGGCAAGTTGAACCTCTTGTTTTGCATCCAAAGTTCTTTGAGGCTTAAAGATTTTCGTCTCGTTAAGAATTAACCTGCCTGAATCAAACGTAATAAAAATTACCATTAGAGTGTAGAGCGTAGAACGTAGAACTTTGTTTTTTTTAGGAATATGTTCAAGAAGTAGATTTAGACAGTATCCTAAATAAATTGCTAGGAATGGATAGAGGGGGAGAATATACCACGCAATGCGAGTTTGAACTCTGGTTATTCCAAGTAGAGGAACGATGATTAAGAGAAGGAGAGTGTAGACTAGTTCGTTCTTTTTGAAGTTCATAAGCGTTTTCAGTTTGAGAACTGGAAATACAACAAAAGCGAAGAGCCATGGTGAAAGTTCACGGTAAAGTAATCCAAAATAGAACCAGATCCTTTCCCTATGAAATTCGATTGGGTACTTGGAGCGTTTAATTATATTGTCCTCTATATATACCTTAAGAAAGTGATTACCATATGCAAGATAAGCTGTGATGTGCCAAGGCAGTGCCATCACTCCAACAATAAGACACATCTTGATAAAGTTAAGAAACTGTTCTTTTCTGAAGTTGATAAATAATGAAAGGAAAATGGCTCCTAAAAATTGAATTACACCAAGACCTTTGGTCATTAGTGCGAGTCCAAAGAAAAGACCGCCCAACCAGTAACCCTTTTTCTTTGATGAAAGCCATCCCCAGACCCCTAAGAAAATAAATAAGGAATAGAGAATGTCTGTGCTCAATTTCATAGAGTAGATTACAAACACCTCTGCTGTTAGAAGAATCAGCGAGGAAAGAACCGCGACTTTTCTGGAGAAATATTGATGTGCGAATACGTAGACACTCCCAAGAAGTGCTAGTGCACCAGCTACATTCAATAGTCTTAAATTAAACTCTGTTCTTCCGAACATTGAAGGAATACTAAGAAGCCATGAGTACAGTGGAGGTTTTTGCAGATCAATGTACCCATTCCAGATATTGGTGAGAAAGTGTCCTGTTCTACTCATCTCCTTCACGTACTGTCCGTAAAGGCACTCATCCCAGTCCCACAATAAGTCTCTACCCAATCGGAAAGTAAACAAGAACCCAACTACCGCGAGAATAAGTAGTAAAGGCCAATAGGTCTGAATTTTTAGTTTTAAGTTTTTAATTTTTATTCAATTTACAATTTATAAACTTATTCGAGTTTTGATTAAGAAATAAGAACTAAGAAATAGAAACTAACGATTATATTTACCCATGAGGTCATTCCACTTTATCTTTGCAATGTCTCTTAAAGTTTCTATAACGTCGTGAATAAACGTCACATTTTTTGTTTCCACGTGTCGCCAGGTTACAGGAACCTCCTTGATAGAATTTCCCATTTTGTTTGCTAGAAAAAGAAACTCTAAATCAAAGGCAGCTGAAACAGATGATCCCTTAACCTCATCTTTCCGGTCAAAAAGTTTCATTCTTTGAATTACTTTAAGAGCAACATCTGTTTTGAAAAGTTTGAATCCACACTGAGTATCGCGAATATTCTTAAGTCCCAGCACCAAATTTCTTACAACTATAAATCCTACAGCCATTACCTTACGAAGAAATGGTGCGCCTTTTCTTGTAGAGCTACGAGAACCGATAACTATATCAAAACCATTTTTTATTTCCGCTATTAACTTTAAAGATTCCTCTAGTGGGGTAGCGAGATCGATATCGGAAAATACGACGTACTGTTCTTTTGCATTATTAATCCCAGCAATTACAGCATAAGCTTTCCCTCGATGATTGTTCTCTATCAATTTAAGTTGTTTAAATTTGGGCAGATAGTCTCTTTTTATCAATGATTTAGTCGAGTCGGTGGAACCATCATCTACAATCAGAACCTCTGAGAAAATTGGGTGTGCCTGAACATAATTTGCAATACGGTCCAATACCCCTTTTTGGATATTGGCCTCTTCGTTGTAGCAGGGAATAATTAAGGATATTTTCATAATTATTATCGCGTCAACTTATAAACCGTATACCACGGGTATTTCTCAACCGCAATCTGTTGTTCTATCCCTTTTGGGTTGAAGTGCGCTACTGCCCACTGGGGGTCGCTCATTGGGTTACATTTTGTCTCACAGACGACGAATAGGCTATCGGTCTTGGCATATGAATCGGCCTCCTTAGAAATCGGATTTCTATTCAGCACCTTCAAGAAATATCTATATGGATAGTCTGAATATGCATCGGGTGAGGCCGTAAGCGTAAAATTTTCAGTAGGATTCATTTCTACCACCGCTCGAGCTACTTGGTAAGCCTTATCAATTTGATTCTGATGTTCCTTTTCATAAAAAAAATAATACCTCTGCGTATTGAGATTGATAAATACTGCGAGTACCAAAACTGTTAACGCCAAGCCAAAATACTTATTCCATTGCCAAAGTTTCATTAGTGCATAACTGGCTGAAATATAAAGTAGGAGATATGCGCCTCCAACATAATGTGCGTACTTTGGACCTCTATAAAAAGAGACCCCAATTACCATTACTAGGAGAGCCCCAAGAATGTAGGAGATTTTTTCACCTTTTCGCAAAGCGTAAATATATAATCCAAGAATAAATAATCCAACAAGAGTCACCCACGCTTCTGTAAAGCCCGCCTGCGTTGCATACTGGAGTGTATTTTGTAGAGAGTTCATTAGCTCGTTTTGAAATGGCGTATTGCTTGAGCCGGAATTAGTGGATGAGAAGTGAAGTATGCTTCTAAAGTTTGGGAATGAATGTATAACTTCAAAGAGCAAAAATGGGGAGAATGGCAGCAAGAATGAAAATGCGAGTAATGCTGAATTCCCAATATGTAATAAAAGAGGGTCTCTTTTTCCCTGCCTGCCGGCAGGCAGGTCATTAAGATCGTTAAATAATAGGACAACTATCGTCACAGGAATAAGAAAAATTGCAAGATAATGGAGTTGAACGGCTAGTGAAAGGAGTGCTCCATGAATGACAAAATATTTAAGCTGCTTTGTTTTTACAATTTTATAGAGAGAATAAATCGCAAAAAGCGTGGTTTGTGGAAGCAGATTGGGATTCCAAGAAAATCTTGCGTACTCAACCAAAACCCACGAAAACGTAGAGAAGGCAACTGAAAGAAGTGCAGTCTGCTTATTTACCATTTCCTTGACCGCTATGTACTGAAGTACTAGACATACCGAAGTGATAAGAGCGATACCTATAGCTGGCCCAACAGGGTTAAAACCAGAAAGCCATAACCAAGGAGCCATCATATAGTAATAAAGCGGTCCTAGATAAATACTACCTACGGATGTAATCGGACCTAGCGCGGGAAGATCTTGTAGTGTGGCAATATTGCGCATTACGATAGCGTCTCTACCCTGATCTCCTAAAAAGGTTGTAGTTTCTAAAATTTGAAAAAATCGAAGAAAAGCTCCAACTGAGAATAAGAATACGACTGCAATCAACCACCTGCGTCCTCCAAATAGTGCATATATTCTCTTCAGCATAACCATAGTATAATGAATCATGCAGTGGTTTTTCGGTAAATATAAAAGCTATATCTACATACTTCTTTTCGTGGTTTTTAGTAGTTTGATCGTCTGGTTGCCTTTCATTCAACAGCTCAGCTTTCTAGGAATCCATATTCCAAACACAGATACAAGCTTTATTTACAGAAATTTTGACGGTTTACTTTATGTAGTTCCAGCCAAGACATGGTATAACACCACCTTCATTGATAGTCTTAATATCGACATACCGTTGTCTTCTAAGTATTACGCGGCTCACCTTCCCCTTTATCCCGCAACCATTGCTGTTTTCGCTTTTGCAATGGGATTTATTAAGTCGATGATATTCTCAACATTATTTAGTTCCGTTCTACTTGGGTGGTTTTTTTACTATTTTGTCAAAAAATTTCAGATTACAGCTAGACCAATATTGCTTACTTTTGTATTTTTGATGCTCCCTAGGTTGTTAGTGGTTCGATCGATTGGATCACCAGAGAGTTTATTCATGCTTCTTATTTTAGTTTCAATATTTTTCTTCGAGAAGAAAAATTATTTAGTCGCCGGTATCGCTGGGGGATTAGCTACGATGACGAAATTACCTGGAGTACTTTTATTTCCGTCTTATTTTCTGGCCTTCTCATACCAATACATAAAAGTAAAAAAATTTGAAATGACATGGCTATGGACATTATTAATTCCTGCTGGTCTAGGTGCTGTTTGCTTAATCTACCAACAACAAATGGGTGACTTCTTTGCCTACTGGCACACGAGTTATGTTGTTCCGATGCCTTACCCATATTCAGTTTTTAATTCGACAGCAAAGTGGGTAGGGACTCACTGGCTTGAAGATGTGTTGTTCTACTTTGGCCTATACGCACTAACAGTAGTGTATGCCTACAAACATAAAATACAGTCTCTTTTCTATTTCTCGTTAGTCTTTTTTGCAGGATTAATTTTTGTTCAACACCGGGACATCTCTCGATACGCCTTACCTCTTTGGCCAATTGCTTGTATTGTATTTGAGAAATTTTTAACCTCAAAAAAAACGTTAATATCCCTTATAATTGTGATTCCTGCAATCTTCCTTTACGCGTGGACCTTTATACAAGGTAGTGCGATGCCAATTGGAAACTGGGGTACCTTTTTATGAAAAAAATACTCAATATATTTAAAAAAATTCTGAAATTCCTTAAGAAACGTTGGTGGCTAATACTATTAGTCTTAGTTATTGGTGGTTGGGGAATATATAGCCAAACGGCTGGAAAGAAATCTGATGTAAAGGAACTTTCTTACAAAGTTAAGAGGCAGACGCTTCAGGAGTCTCTATCTTTCTCCGGTAATGTTGATGCGCAGGAAAAGGCCATTCTTCGATTTCAGTCCTCCGGGCGCTTAGCATGGGTAGGCGTAAAGGAAGGCGACACTGTTAAAAAATTTCAAGCAGTCGCTTCGCTAGACCAAAGACAACTTAAAAAGCAGTTAGAAAAAGATTTAATTGATTACGATAAGGAAAGATTAGACTTTGATAACGACTCTTTAGACACCAACACAAATGCATTACCCGGAAACAAATATCTTCGACAGGATACTATAGATGCATTTAAAAAAGCTCAGTTTGATTTGAACAGTTCTGTGCTTGATGTTGAGCTATCAGACATTGCGCTTCGTTACGCTACCTTAATTTCTCCAATTGATGGAATTGTGGTTTCTGTGGGAACTAAGCAAGCAGGCATAAACGTTACCCCAACTCAAGCCGAGTTCGTAATTGTTAATCCAAGTACTCTATATTTCTCAGGAGCAGTTGATCAGACCGACGTTGTCAAAATGCATGAGGGAATGACGGGTCGCATTACCTTTGATTCGTACCCCGACGACGAAGTTGCCGCATCTGTAAGCTCTATAGCATTCGTACCTAAGGAAGATGAAACTGGAACAGTATACGAAGTTAAGATAGGTATGGGAGATGTCGCAACGCCAGAAGCAAATATCAAGTACAGACTCGGGATGACAGGAGACGTGGAGTTTGTAACAAAAGATATTCAAGATGTACTTGGAGTACCAACGACCTTCATAAAAACTGAAGGAAGTAAACACTTTGTATATAAAAAGGTTAAAGGTAAGAATGTTAAGACCTATGTGGAGATTGGCGAGGAGATAGACACTGCAACTGTGATTTTAGATGGACTAGTGGAGGGCGACATTGTCTATGATTAAGCTGGATGGTGTCACTAAGGAGTATAAGCTTGATGAAGGGGTGGTGTTTACCGCTCTAAAAAACGTCTCCCTTACCATTAAAGATGGTGAATTTTCTTCAATAATCGGACCTTCAGGAAGCGGGAAGTCTACATTAATGCACATAATTGGACTCTTAGACAAACCATCAAGCGGCAAGGTCATTATTAACGATAAGGATATTTCCAAGCTTGATGACGACGCAATCTCGACACTACGTAATGAATATGTAGGGTTTGTCTTTCAACAGTTCAATCTGATAAATAAGCTAACTGTTCTTGAAAATATTCTTCTTCCTACAATCTATGCAAGAAAAAAATTAAAATTCCAGCCAAGAGAAAAAGCGCTCTATCTTTTGGAGCGTTTTGGAATGAAGGAAAAAGCAAAGTCATATCCAAATAAAATCTCTGGAGGGCAACAACAAAGAGTCGCTATAGCGCGAGCTCTTATTATGGAGCCGGACTTAATTTTGGCAGACGAGCCTACTGGAAATCTCGATACTAAAACAGGAGAGGAAATAATGAAGCTTCTTAAAGAGCTCAATAAAGAAGAAAAGATAACTGTGATCATCGTTACTCATGAACCCGATATTGCTGCCAAAACCAAAAGACAGATTAGAATTGTGGACGGGAAGATTGTATGAAGTATTTTATTTTTCTTGTCAAAACGGCATTGTTTAATTTCTCCAGAAATAAAGGGAGAACTTTTCTTACATCGCTAGGTATTTTAATTGGAGTAATGTCAGTTGTACTTCTTACTGCCGCAGGACTAGGTCTTAAAAAATATATTCAACAACAGTTTGAGAGTTTTGGATCCAACACCTTAAGAGTTGTTCCAGGAACCGTAATCCGGAATGGTCAATTTAGAACCGGGGGGTCATCGGTAGGTTCAATACGATTTGATGAGAAAGACTTTGCCAACTTAAAGCGAATCCGAACAATAGAGGCGATAGCCCCAGTCTTCTCAACAAGTAGTGAGATTATCTATGGGAAAAATAAAGAGTTTGGAGATCTATATGCTACTAATGAGGACATTTTCCCCGCTCTCAATTTAAAGCTTGAGTATGGAGAACTATTTACAAAAGCCGATGTGCTTAAGCGTTCCAAAGGTATTGTTATAGGCCCAAAGTTGGCTGAAAAATTGTTTGGAAAGGCTGAAGTTGCCGTAGGCAACTCAATTAAAATTCAAGGTAATTCGTATAAAGTTGTGGGGGTTCTAAAATCGCAAGGTGGGGGATTTGGTGGGCCGGACCTCGATTCATTCGTCTACATTCCTTACAGGAGCGCATATGTATTTAACCCCGATAAAAAATTCGTGGTGTTTGCTATCAAGTTTAAAACAGGTACAAACGTAGAAGATATTAAGGTGGACATAAATGACGTACTCTTGAAACGATACAAAGAAGATGAATACTCGGTCTTTGAACCTACCCAAATTCTCGATGCCCTAAATCAAATTTTCGGTACCTTAAACATTGCTCTTGTTGCTATTGCGGCAATATCACTCGTTGTTGGAGGAATTGGAATAATGAACATCATGTATGTCACGGTTACTGAGAAGACAAAGGAGATAGGTGTTCGTCGAGCGCTGGGCGCAAGGAAAAACGACATTCTGTATCAGTTTTTGATTGAGTCTGTGATACTTTCACTTTTTGGAGGTTTGATGGGGCTACTGCTTTCGTATCTGATTATTCTAGCAGTTCAGCAGGTATTCCCTGCATACGTTGATGCGCCCACAGTTGCTCTGGCTCTTGGGATCTCCTCAGGTATCGGAGTAGTCTTTGGAGTTTTTCCAGCAAAAGGTGCTGCTGACCTATCTCCAATCGACGCAATCAGAAGCGAGTAAATTAAGTATGGCGGTCGGCGACCTTGCTAGCGCCGAAAGAGTCGGGCTTAATCTTCACTTCGTATCCACTTGAACGAATCATTCCAGTGATTTCCTGAATAAGATCTCGCGTCTCTCCATTTTTACCAATATCGATATGAATCTGAATGTTGAATCGAGATATTCCATTTACTTGTAGAAGCTCAACAAAGCCCTCGGAGACTTCAAGTGACATTAAAGCCTCACGATACATCCTCTCTTTAAGACTAACGGTTTTATCATAAAGTTCTCTGCGCCAGAAATAAATTCCACCGTGTCCAACTCGATGAACAACAAATGCGGATACAAAGTCATATCCTGCCCCAGACTTTATTTTTTGCGAATCTGTACCAACGATTATTTGATAGTTCTCTTTGGTTCCTTGAGACATATAACGAGAGACAATGTTGCGTAGGGTTGCCAAGTCTACTTTTCCGTGTGTAGGACTATAGTAGTACATGAAAAACTCATTATATCACCCTTCGGCAAGCTCAGGGCAAGTACATTTGACTTGCAATAGAACTCTTCTTATACTGCTTGCGACATGAATCTTAAAACATACGTTAAGGGCGTAAATGTTGTTGTCGATACTCTGTGGGGTGACTCGGGAAAAGGAAAGATTGTCGACATGGCATCAGCTCACGTTGACATGGTTGTTCGGTATGCCGGGGGAGCTAACGCAGGCCACACCATTAAAAATGATCAAGGAACCTTTAAATTTCACTTAATTCCATCAGGAATTCTGAATCCTAAGGTCCTCAATATAATTGATTCGGGAGTAGTGCTAAATCCAGACACTGTTGTGGAAGAGCTACTGAGTCTTCGAAAGCAAGGAATTAAAATCACGAGTAAAAATTTATTGATTTCGAGTCGTGCACACTTAGTCATGCCATGGCATCTCCTTCGCGATCAACCTAAAAAACGAAACTCTTTGGCAGCAAAGATAGGTACAACTGGACGGGGGATTGGTCCAACCTATTCTGACAAAGCGGCAAGACGAGGCCTTCGTGTTAAGGATTTATTTGCTCCGAATTTCAAAAAGCTTGTCATCGATGAGTGTAGAGAGCAGAACGAAATATTGAAAAAGATTTATGGAATAAAACCGTTGAATGCAAAAATTATAATCAAGAATTTACAGAAATTCCGAAAACTTTTTAAACCGCTTGTTTCTAATACTTTCCCAATTATTCAAGACTACTTTAAAAAGAATAAAAATATTCTAGGTGAAGGAGCGCAGGGAGCTTTACTAGATATTAGTCTTGGGGGAATGCCCTTTGTAACCTCAAGCCATCCAGGTATAACGGGATTTAGTATGGGGACAGGAATTCATGACCATGACATTGCAAACGTAATAGGTGTCACCAAAGCATACGCAACTCGAGTTGGTGAAGGCCCAATGCCTACCGAGCTTCTTGATAAGCAAGGTGATTTGATAAGGGAGATTGGCGGAGAATACGGGACTACAACTGGCAGGCCACGAAGATGTGGTTGGATTGATTTACCAGCTACGCGTTATGGGATTTTGGTTACGGGCGCGAGGTCGATTGCGCTTATGAAACTGGATGTCTTGGATACTTTTAAGATTGTGAAGGTGTGCGTAGGATATAAAATTGGAAACAAAACTATTCCGATTCCAGACGACATGGACGCAGATACCCTAAAGGATGCGAAACCCGTCTACAGATCTTTCAAAGGCTGGATGCAGAAAACGTCTGACTTTAAGTCATTTAAGAAGTTGCCAGTTAATGCTAGAAAATATATTCAATTTTTAGAAAAACAGTTGGGTTTGCCTGTCTCAATTATTTCCGTAGGTCCTGCTCGCGAGCAGACTATTATCGTTTAGGTTTGGTTTCCCACGTTCCAGCAATTTTGTCTTGTTCGTAAGTTTGTCTACCTTTCGGGGTTGTAACTTCCTGCCAACCAATTAGCCAGAGATGGGGTTTTTGATGATCGCCATTACCTAAATCGTAGCCATCTTGAACTACTAATTTGCAATCCTGATACGTACCCAAAAATTCGGTTACTCCGATTTTACTCCAAGGATTTAATTCATCTAAGGGAGTTTCGTATTGTGCACCGTCGGGCTGAGTGGGAGTTAATGGTAGAGGCATCTCTATTTGACGTTGTAATCGTTCTCCCGAATTTCTATAAATTGCCCAACTTGGATAATTGGCATTTCCAAAATAAAATTCCTCTACGGTCCATGTGGGTTTTTGTTCCTTGGGTTCACGTTCTCTTCTCATGTGCGGATTTTACTCCTGCGTTTCTAGAAATGCAATATGTGGCGGAGAGGGTGAGATTCGAACTCACGGTCCGGTGAAGGACATCGGTTTTCAAGACCGACGCACTAGGCCACTATGCGACCTCTCCTGTTTAAAATGCTAATTTGAGATGCGGAGGGGAATCGAACCCCTGCATAACTGTTTTGCAGACAGTTGCGTTACCACTTCGCCACCGCATCAGTAAGGTATATTTTACTTCACCAAGGCTATCTTTAGAAGAGATATTGAGCAATTACTTCTTGAAGAGGAAAAAGGTGGTTCCATCCGCTTTATGTGAACGGATGAGTTTCTTAGCTCCAAACTGATCGAACTCCCAACTTTTTTCATTCTTAAAATCTTTCACAGCACTTTGTTCATCTACGACCAGTAGATACTTGGACTTTTTGTACGAATATTCATCATCTACAGAATAGCCATGCTTTTTAAGTAAGAATCGATACTCGTAACCGACCTTAGACAGAGCGGTTTCGTTTAAAAGAATTACATTAAGATTTTCACGAGGCAGGAATTTAGTTCCAACAATTTTTTTGAAGATAGACTCAACTTGAGTTAAGTTGCGACTTGGTTGGAACAACTGAACTGGGAAAAATATTAAATTAAGTCCTATGAGCATAACTAAAAATGAATATTTGAATTTAAACTCATATACCTGAATGAGCAAAAAAAGCTGAAGCAGAAGTATTGTGGGTAAGAAGTAATGAACTGCACCAAATTTCAGCAATATTAAAAGCACGACATTTATTGATGCCACAGCAAAAATCAACGTGCTATTTTGTTTCTCTCTGGCTTTAAAGAACAGAAGTATATTCACAATTAGCAAACCAAACATTGAAAATGGAATTAAAGACGTTGTGGCGTTGTGAATATTAAAAAGTGATTGAGTTAGGGAAGATGAACCGGTTTTGAAAGCTCCTAAGTAAGCCCCGTCATAGGATGGGTTTAATAAGCTTTTTGTAATTACGAAATTGTGTTTGAGTTCAAATAATGCAACTGGGGTAAAAGAGAGTCCGACTCCAAGTATTGCAATCAATACGTTCTGTAACTTTTTTTTAATTGTTTCTTTAGATTTATTTACAATTCTACCGATATGTAACGGGATTAAAATCAGAAGGTTAATTGGATGAAAGTTGACAATAATTCCCTCAACAAAACCGATTAAAAAGTGCTGTTTGACTGAAATATTTTTTTTGAAATGCAACGCTAATACGGCAAAGATAAAAAGCGGGAGATAGCTAAAGGCGTTGCCCGGAGTTCTTGCGCTTAAGATAAGGTAGGGAGTAGTTAATAACCAGAGAGTTGATAAAAATGCAAAGTTTTTACCCCATTTGTTTTTTAAGAATGTAAATAGAATAAGGTAACCAACGAGAAATAATAAAGCATTTACATAAAACAATATTCTGTGATCGAGGCTAGCTAAGAATAGAAATGGTGCAAAGAAATAAAAGGAATATGGCGCCATGTGCAGACCCGCAAAATTTAGTTGTGGTCCGATTAGTGTAAAGTTCCCATGAAGTATTTCGTACATCCGCAGTAAATCTCTGCCGAAATCCGAGTCATAGTTGTAACTTGCCGGCATTCGAAAGGCTGTGGAGACTCTGAAAAAGAAGAATATTGCGGAGGCAAGAGTTAAGATTAGTGGAAATAAATACTTTTTCATAGAATTTTTTTTCTATAAACAATAATTCCAAGTAGGACAAACCCAATTATAGTAAGAAAGTTTCCAGTTTGTTCGATTGGTGTTTGAATATATGTGACGCGAACTTGAGAGGGTTTACTTAGTTTCAAAACAGGTCTACCCAATTTATCAAACTTAGTAATTCTAACTTCTTTGTCTTCCACAAAAACTTTCCAGTAAGGAAAGTACTGGATGTTAATTACAATTTGTGCAGGACCAGAGGTATGAAACTTCTTTTCAAACAGTCCATTTTTATCCAAATCAACAAGCTGATCAGACCGTAGTGGTAGCTTGCTATCAAATGCGCTCCAGTAGTTATAGTTTGTGTTTGACGAAATGTATTCAGGCATCATAAAGGCAAGTTCTTTAGTAATGTAGGTCGTGGAATTATATTTAGCGTTGTACGCAGTGTACGAGTGCATCGGCTTGATTAAATACTTTCTCGCAGTTACAAAGCTGATAAGAATTATCAGAACAATAAGAATGCTTTTGAATGGTAGTTTCAGATAATGGAAAAGATAAGCTCCAAGAAAAGACGATCCAACCATTCCAAAGACTAAGAACCTCCAAGGAAACTGAAACAATGACATGACCGGCGAAAATAAATCCCAGACCGGTTGAGAGTAATTTAGTGTAAGAAATATCGATAAAGTAAAAAGAACCCCCATAAAAATACTAACCCTTTTAATTAGGTCGTTTTTATTCTGCCTAAACGATTGGTAGAGCAATAATAGAAAGCCAAATGTTCCAAGAAGTAGATTCAATTTTCCCAACTTAAAGCTCATCAGATCATTGTCGCAACCAGGCATTGATGATCCGAAATGCCAACCGTTAGAGTTCCATAGTTGCCAAGCGCAGAGAAAATGGTCCTGATAGTTATAGCCTTTGATAAGACTATTAATCTGAATGAATGAAGTTTCGGTAAGAGCTGGCAGTAGAAAATAACTTCCAAGCACTAACGCAAGCGATATTGATATTAGGTTCACCTTTTTGTTTGGTAATAGAAAAGAAAAAATAGTAAATAATCCTACGGATAATAAAGAAAAAACATTGTGGACAGTAAAGGAGAAAAAAAGAATAAGTGTTGTCCAAAAGAAGACTCGTCTCGAGAACTTCTTGCTGTTACTAATCAATAGTGACAATGCGAGGGGTAGCAGAACCAAGTACCAAGTTTCTGCAAGGTTCCCCCTGATCATTATTTCAGTGGCAAAGTATGTAGAGGTTACATAAAGAGTTGCGCCAAGAAGACTTGGTAGAAAACTGAAGAGCCTTCGAAGGAAAATAAACATTGTGAAAAATGACAGAGTGAATGCGAGGAAAAAAGAAAGTTTGAGCGAACTCATCACAGAAATACCCAATAGATGGAAAGATGTAGTTACCCAGTAAGCAAAAGGTGCGTAAAAATTAAATAACGGGAACCCCTGATTGAACGAAAACTCTGGAGCAAGACGAGGGGGTATCCGGCCTTCACGAAGGTTCAATGCAAATTGATTGATGCGACCGGCCTGCGTTAGGTCGTGAAAATCAAACATAGTATTTTCGAGCGGATTTAGTGAAGGGAGGGCGATGATCAGAAGTAGTAGTAAGCAGGCACTTAAAAGAATGTGCTTTTGAAACCTAATGAAATATTTCATCCCACATTATTGTATCAATATAGTGCAATTCATTCTTCGGTGTACCTTTCAAGAAGCCACACCATAAAGAAGCCAATAATGAGAGCTACTCCAGCATCTTCCAATATAGGTAGCGAGGCGGTAATATCCCAAAGCCCTCGCCAGACAAGGACAAAGCTTATTGAAACAAGAATAGAAAATAAAAATCTATGTCTAGCTAGTTTCCTGACAATTTTTCTTCGGTAATATCCCGCTTTCGATAATATTTTATCTTTTGATTGAATATCTTCAACGCTAGACAATATTTTATTTTCTATCTTTAATATTTCTTTTTCTTTCGCCTCTATCACTTCCTCCTCTTTCAATATCCTTCCCTCCAAATTTTTTAGTTCATCAGATTTTTTCATCTTTTTGGATTTTCCTTTCTCCTTTTTATTTTATTCAAGGAAGCCATGACTCGCTTGTGAAGATCGATGTTCTTTATTCTTGCAAATCTAATAACAGAAACCATAATGTCGCCAAGTTCCTGTTCATATGTTTCGTCTTGCTGTGCGGCAATGTTTGTAGGTTTTCTACCGTGCTTCGCTAAATATGCGCGAGCCATTTCTCCCACTTCTTCAACCAAATTAAGGATTAGAAACGATCCATACTCCTGGGATCCTTTGAGATCGGTGTCGATTTGATCTAGCTTGGCAAAGTACTGTCCAAACGAAGAATGCTTACGTTTTCTCTTATATTGTTTATTCTCTTCCATACCGATATTATATATGAAATGAAACATAAGATAGAGATCTCGGCAGGTGGAATTGTGTTTAGGGACGCCGATGGAGTGCGAAAGTGGTTAATAGCCCAACATTCACAACACAAGGGTTGGGGATTTCCAAAAGGAATTATTGGAGATGAGGATGCAAATGAGTCAAAAGATTCGGCAGCTCTTCGCGAGGTGAGAGAAGAGGGTGGGGTTGTCGCAAAGATAGTAAATCCTAACCCTACACAGGCGGCTTACAAATATAAATTTGAAGATACCCTCGTTGATAAAAAAGTCTACTACTTTCTTATGGAATACGTTTCGGGAGATCCTAAAGATCATGACTGGGAGGTTTCAGAAGCAAAGTTCGTAACCGAAGAGGAAGTTCGAAATACTCTCACTTATGACACCGAAAAAAAAGCCTTCGAGCAAATTCTTAAATTAAGCACAAATTCTCACAAATAATATAATATGGAGTATGGACTCCAAACTAAATAATGCTACGCCTCTAGCAATACATCCCGCAACGATTGGCGTAAAGCCTCGCAATACAAAAATAATTACGTTAATAGCTTTGTCAGGCGTACTTTTATTGTTGGCCATAGTCGCAGTGGTATTTTTTCTTTCTAAGAAAAATGTTGAAGATGAGGCTGGATTTACAGATGATTCTGTGTTAACCCCTAGTCCCATAAATAGCCCAACACCAACTCCTACAGTAGCGCCTGTAATTACAATTGCACCAACCGTTATTCCAACACCTACGCCACTTCCGTACGATTTAGAAAAAAAACCCTATGACAATTTAGATTTGAGTAAAAACAAAGTCACAGAAACATATGGTATCGCCGTTTATCTTAAAAAAGATGGAGCATATGTCACCGATCAGCGTGATTTTAAATACATGTGGTTAATAGAAAATCCAAGCGTGGCAGAAATCTTTCCTTTTGATAATTGTTCCAATGGAGTTCAGCCCCCATGTCCGCAGCAAAATCTAAGCATACACTGGAGAGAACCTGGAACTACAAAAATTACCGTTACCGTGACAAACGGACAGGGCAATAAAATTGCAGAAACTGGATTCGGAATAATTCTAAGAGAGTAGCTAGACTTTCATGACCTTCAATCTTTAACTTCTTGGTATAATTTGAACTCAGCGGGTGTAGTTGAGTGGTACAACGCGTCCTTGCCAAGGATGAGCCGAGGGTTCG
>CAYISZ010000008.1:0-35404 GCA_964366455.1 uncultured Gammaproteobacteria bacterium | reverse complement strand
ATGAGACTAGCAATTTAAAAACTTTTTCTTTACGCTATCAAATCAATAGGGTAATGCCAACTAATCGTTGGAGAATGAGGCTCGGTCTTTTCGACGTAATGTCGAAAGCTTGTCTTCCCGTACTTTTGCAGAGGAAAAGTTTTAGGTTTCTACTTATTGGAGAGGATCATTTTGTTTCCCCTTTCAAAAAATTTAATGTACTATACATCGAACGAGTTCACGAACTAACGGGTTATTTTTTTAATTCGCTAATTTGTTAATCCGTTAATTTATATTTCTACACTAAAATTATGATAGATAAAAAAGATGAGATGCTGGACGTGAGTAAAATGCTTGAAGGCGATGACTACGAGGAAAAAGCAATTGCACCAGCAGAATCAGCTTCTGAACAGGAGCAAAAATCACCAGATCGACCCGCTAAATCAGATCACAGACTAAAAGAAGACTTGAAGTTGAGCTATGTTGCAACCGGAGTACTTGATGTAACGGTTGGTGGCTACGGCTTTCTTCGACAGGACTACACAATAAATCCTAACAAGGACATATATGTTTCAACATCTCAAATTCGTAGATTTTGGCTTCGAAGAGGAGATATGGTTGAGGGACTTGCCCGACCACCTAAGGAAGGCGAACGTTTCCACAGTCTGCTTTTGATTAAGAAAATTAATGGAGAAGAAATTTCTGAAGAGCAAAGTAGAGCTCGCAAAGACTTCGAAGAGCTAACATCCATGCATCCTGACAGACAAATTAAACTTGAGACCAAGAAGGAAGTTCTTTCAACAAGAATCATTGATTTAATCGCTCCAATTGGATTTGGTCAGAGAGCATTGATAGTGTCTCAGCCTAAAGCAGGAAAGACAACCTTCCTAAAAGAAATCGCAGAAGCAATCAGCGTCAATCACCCAGATGCCCACCTTATGGCTATTCTTATCGGTGAACGACCTGAGGAAGTTACCGAGATAAAAAGATTTATAAAAGGAGAGGTAGCGGCATCTAATTTTGATGAGTCTCCACGACAGCAGGTAAAGGTGGCAAATTTAGCCCTAGAACGTGCACGTAGACTTGTTGAAATGGGAAAGGACGTCATTATACTTCTTGACTCAATCACACGCCTAGCACGCGCATTTAATCTATCGGTTCAGGGAACTGGAAGAAGCATGTCTGGAGGAATTGATCCAGCGGCCTTGTTCCCAGCCAAAAAGTTCTTGGGAGCTGCCCGAAACTGTGAAGAAGGCGGAAGCTTAACTATTATTGGAACTGCACTTATAGAGACCGAATCAAGAATGGATAATCTTATTTACGAAGAGTTCAAAGGAACTGGAAATATGGAGATTCATCTAGACCGTAAATTAGCTGAACGAAGAATATTCCCAGCTGTAAACATCGAAAGATCTGGAACCAGACACGAAGAACTACTTCTCGACGAGAAGTTTATGAAGAAAATCACTACGCTACATCGTATGTTGGGGCTTCTCGACGGCGAAGAGCGAGTAACTCTTATGATTGATAAGCTGTCTAAGACAAAGAACAACGCCGAGTTCCTAGACTCCCTCAGCGCAGGAGCGTAAACAGTCTATGAGTTCAGACGAGAGATCTCTAGAACCAACCCCCCCAATCCACAGAAGAATCATTGTGACGAGCTCTACCGATACCGTTGTACTAAAACAGTTAGTTCCTACAGATGCACCAGAATATTTTAATCGTGTGGAAGAAGACAGAGCCCATCTAAGTCAACAGCACGGCCCTCGAACTGCTGATTCAACAGCCGAAAATTATCCTACAGTTGAGTCTGTTTTAGAGAGTATAGTTAACCCTAAAATACCAAACAAAATTAGATTTGGAATTTGGGACGGAGACGTGTTTGTAGGATCAAACAACCTCTCTCCCAGAGGAGAAGGACGCGCCGAACTAGGTTCATGGGTAGGCGGAAATTACACCGGACATAACTATGCTGCAAGAGCCCGTACTTTGTTAGTTGACTATGCTTTTAATACGGCTGGACTAGAAGAGGTATTTTGTGAAATTGCCGTAGGGAATGAGGCTAGTAGAAAGTCTGTTGAGCGATCAGGATTCAAATTTAACGGAGTGCGTTACGATCATTGGGTCTATACCCTCCATCGATCAGAAGCACTAAATACACTGAAATAAGCCTCTACCGCCACTAATTTGTTCTTCTCTCTAATTATATATATGGTACTTTATGCCCAGTCTTGAATTTGACAGCTCATATACTCTATAGTAGTATGGAGTATATACCTATACCCACTATGAGTACCCAGAGAATAAATCGAATAATTGGACAACTGAAAGGAATCCAGAGAATGATGGAGACGGAGAGGGATTGCCACGAGGTTCTTCAACAGGTATCGGCAGTTAAGAAGGCGATTGATGGTTTGTCAAAAGAACTGGTTGTTGCCGACATATGTAAAACTCTTCCTAAGGAAAGTACTGCGAAAATTGAACGAGTTGTTCAGCGAGTACTTTCGATGTAATATATACCTCTATGGCAGATGTTGAGAACGTAGTCATTATCGGTGGTGGACCAGCAGGACTTGCTGCAGCACTCTATACCGCCAGAGCAAATCTTAAGCCCGTGATGTTTGCGGGATCTCCTCCAGGAGGACAACTCACCCTAACCAGCGACGTAGAGAATTATCTTGGATTTGACTCCATTTTGGGACCAGAGCTTATAGGCAAGATGCGCTCACATGTTGAAAAATTTGGAGTGAAGATTTTCGATGAAAACGTTACCGGTGTTGAGTTTAATAAAACTCCGTTTAAAGTAAAAAGTGTAGATCGTGAAGTAACGGCAAAAAGCGTCATAATTGCTACCGGTGCAAAAGCGCTATATCTTAACCTTGAATCAGAACAACGCCTAAAGGGAAAAGGAGTGTCTGCATGCGCTACATGTGATGGATTTTTCTTTAAAAACAAGGTGGTCGCGGTGGTTGGAGGAGGCGATACCGCGATGGAAGAAGCATTAACCCTAACGAAGTTTGCTACAAAGGTGTATCTAATTCATAGAAAAGACTCATTCCGAGCTTCCAAAATCATGCAAGATCGTGTCCTTAAACATGAAAAAATTGAGGTAATTTGGAGTACCGAAGTTGTTGAGGTCTTGGGAGAAAATAAGGTTGAGGGATTGAAATTACAGGCTGTAAGTGACAAAGCGCAAAGAGATTTGAAGCTAGATGGGCTATTTTTAGGTATTGGACATAAACCAGACACAGAGCTTTTTAAGGATAAAATTGAGCTCGATGAGAAAGGATACATATTTACAAGTGCGATGGCCGCACTTGTAAATTCAAAATCTAAAGTGCCAAGTTCAAAGTTTGATAAATTCGATTTTCTATTCCAAACTGCGACGAATGTTAATGGTGTTTTTGCTGGCGGGGACTGCGTTGATCATGTGTATCGACAGGCTGCAACAGCCGTAGGAATGGGAGTGGCGGCCGCATTAGACGTTGAAAGATGGCTTGAACGGGTGTAATATCACGATATGATTACAGCTGGTGAACAAATGCTTCAAACAGCCCAAAACCTAATCAGGAATACGGGCAAAACACTAAACCTAAACGAACAGGACATCCAGAAATTAGTTTCTCCAGAACATATCCACAAGGCTAAACTTGAAATAGAGCTCGATAACGGTACTAAAAAGTCATTTCAAGCATATAGAGTCCAGCACAATAGCAATCTGGGTCCGTATAAAGGAGGGATAAGATTTCATCCTCAGGTTTCGCTACCTGAAGTTCAGGCACTGGCAACATTAATGAGCATTAAATGTTCTGTAGCAGGAATTCCGCTAGGTGGAGGTAAGGGTGGAATTGTGGTTGATCCAAAAACTTTGTCTGAAGTTGAGCTTGAACGTCTTTCTAGAGCGTATGTAAAGGCATTTGGAGAGTTTATTGGTGAAGAAAAAGACATTCCGGCTCCTGACGTAAATACCAATGGTCAGATTATGTCATGGATGGTGGACGAATACGTTACGTTGCAGTCAAAAGTCCATAAAGTCGAAAAGTCGAAAATCGACGCAAGACAATTGTCTAAATGGAGAGCAACTTTTACAGGGAAACCAATTGAGATTGGAGGAAGCTTAGGGCGCACAGAGGCTACCGGAAGAGGAGGCGTTATTGCTTTGAAAGCCCTTCTATCTAACCTCAACAAAGGGGCTGATAAAAAAATGACGGTTGCAGTACAAGGGTTTGGGAATGTCGGATATTATTTTGCCGAAATAGGCTCAAACGAAGGATTTGATATCGTCGCTGTGTCTGACAGCAAGGGGGGAATAGTTTACAAAAATATGGAGCCTTTAGATATTCCTTTAGTTATGAAATGTAAAAAAGAAAAAGGAACACTCTCTGGTTGCTATTGTGCTGGAGGCGTTTGTGATTTAAAGGGTGGTAGACCAGTCTCGAATGAAGAGCTGTTAGAGCTACCCGTTGACATACTTGTACCAGCTGCGTTAGAGAACGTGATCAATAGTGAAAATATGACCAAAATACAGGCCAAAATCATAGTTGAAATGGCAAATGGTCCAGTGACAGAGGAAGCCCAAAACTATCTCGTAAAGAAGGGTGTTCATATAATTCCCGATGTCTTTGCCAACAGTGGTGGAGTTACAGTGTCTTATCTTGAGTGGAAGCAGAATATGGAGAATCAAAGTTGGACTGAGGAAAAGGTAAACGCTAAGCTTTTTGAGCTTATGACAGCCGCATTTGAATCTATCTGGGCTAACCACTCGAAAAATAAATCTTCTTTAAAGGACGCTGCCTTTCAGGTTGCGATTAATCGCATGGTTACTGAAGAAAATTAAGCGGATTGAGCTGTGCTCCTCCTGAACGAATTTCGAAATGAAGATGCGGCCCAGTAGACCTACCCGTAGAACCAAGATTTCCAATCTGTTGACCTTGAGAAACCGCTTGACCCGGTGTCACTCCAACACTGGAAAGATGAGCATATAACGTCTGGTATCCATTTCCATGATCCACAATAACATGACAACCATAACCGTACGTCAGACAACCCGCAAATGTTACAGTACCATTATCTGATGCCAGAACGGGTGGAAGCGCATTGTTGGCGATATCAAGAGCCATGTGGTACCAAATAGGACTTTGAGTTATACCTCCTGAAGTTGGCCAAATAAAGTTGGAGTTACCACGTGCACCTGCTTGAATTGGACCGCTGTAAAACCCACCCGGAGATGCGACTGGCTTCGGTGGAAGCACAGAACCGTTTGGAACGAACAAAGTTTGGCCTGGAGTTAAGGAAAATGTATCAAGATCGGCAAAATCATTAAACGGAAAGTTCAGGATATTCTGAGCATCGACATTGTACTTTTTTGCCACAGCATAAATATTGTCTCCAGACACCACTTTATGGACAACTCCGGTTCCTGGAGGAACCTTAATGGTCTGGCCAGGCTTTATTGTGTCCGACTTAAGATTATTTGCCCAACGCAAGCTATCCGAAGATACGTCAAATTTTTTGGCGATCGTGCTTAGGGTATCGCCTCCTAGAACCGTGTAGTCAACCATTTTATCACGAGGTTTTGCAGATACGATTGTTCCCACATTACCTTCGTATGGATTAAAGGAAACTATTGAACTTTGTAGCGCTTGATTTGAGTTAAGTTCGTTGCCGAATGGATTATTTTCGGCAATAATTGGACCACCAACCAAAGCGGCGACTGCCAGTAACAAAAATGAGCTATTCAAAAATGAAGAGGAATACTTTCCCCGCTTTACAATTAAAATGGCAACGAAGATGTCCTTAATGCGTTCGATAACGTGCGCTGCGCTCAAGACTCTCGATTTTATGTACTCAATAAAAAAAAGCACAAACTGTACAAGTTGCGACATAGAGTAGTGCTACTATTGTAGCACAGTTGGAGCCTGATTTTGAGTCACGCCAGAGGCAAAATCATCACGCTCTTTTAAGACTTTTTTGTAATTTGGGGAGGACTGTTTTTTAAGTAGGGCGAGTAATGTATCCATAACTCTAACAGCATTTTTCGAGTCTTGATTTTGATAGTATGCATATGCCAAATTATAGTAGGAGTTTGGTAGGTCCGGCTTAAGTAGAGTTGCCTCTTGAAACACCTTAATAGCGTTTTCGTATTGTTTTAGAGAATAATAAACTCCACCCAATTCCAGTCGATATGTTACGTTTTGAGGATCTAGTAGCGTTGCTTTTTGAAAGGCAGCTATTGCCCATTGTTCAGCGCCTTTGAAGCCGAGAACATTTTTATAAATGATGCCAAGATTTTCCCAGTTGTGAGCTTTTTTAGGATTGAGCGCAATCGCTGCCTGAGCCTCGTTTATTGCTTGTTGTACGGAAGATGTTATTAAGTTTTGATTTGGTTTAGGGCTAGTGGCTACTTGCTTTGCAATAAAGAGATTTGTCTGAGAAAAATTGACTCTGTAACGCTCTATATACGGGTTAAGTACCACAGCATTGTACTGATGCGTGTATAGATCTCCCCAGTTCCTGTTAGCTATAGCGTCGACCGAACTTCTCATTGCTAACTCAGCCCGATAAGATGGCATAAACGCAAATAAAAATAGCAGTACAAGAGTGACGATAGTCGATGTGTTTATGAACCCAATTAGGAACAGAGATTTATTTTCCTCTACATGAATAGCATGCTCCCGATTATTGGCCGACTCGGATACAACTAAAGCTAGGGTTAAATATAGTAGTAGAAAGAAAATCAATGAGGCTGGAGTAGTCAGCAATGCCAGAGTCATATATCCAAGCAGAATCGCAGATGTCTTTTTACGACTTAGTAGAAAACCATTCGCTAAAATTCCAATCAAAGCAAGTAAGCTAATAATGCCTGACTCGGTCAGAATCTGCAAAACCGCTGAGGAAGCGTTGTCATAAGAGCCTAAAGACCAGTTTGGAGAAGCGCTGTATGCGCTGTTCTTTACCTGTGTGAAGACTGTGCTAAAGTTATTTATTCCAGTACCAATCACAAACCCAGAAAAAGTACTTAAAGATTTAATCGTAGCTGCAAGTGAGAGATTTATCGGAGCAAAGCTCTTCACTGTTCCAGATGCGGGGTTAAAAAATACGGCCAGTAGCGCAATGGTCGAAAACGCTACTCCAATCGAGGCAAATAAATCAAGACGGTGAGTTTGTCTTCTTTTTTTCAACAAATAGACGAGTTGATATACAGAAACGAATCCAAGAAAAAGTATCAAGTCCGACCGCGCACCTACAGGCGAGAAGTTTTGATTTTTTAGGAACTGAAAAGTTTTTGGCAGTGATACCGAATCGAAAGGATGGAAGAGCAGCGCTATGGTAATTATAGATATACACAAACCACTAAACCGAAGCATTAGTCCGACGGTTTGATCCTCCTCCCTAGAAACATACCAATAAAAAACTGTTAGAACTAAAAGTATGAGAGGACCATATGTAAAGCTGATAGCTGCCTGTACCTTATTGGTTGAGGCGATAAGTGTCGAAAGCAAGACGGCTGTAAGGAAAATCGCTACAGGGATAAGAATACGTATAGAATTTTTTGACCAGACGACTTCCCTAGACTTAAGAAACTGGTATGAAGAAATTGAAAGTAGAAGCAAAACCGCTATCGCCATTAATACAAATTTATTAATGTTATAAAACTCATGAGTTACAGGAAGGAAAAATAAGGGAATAAAGAAAAGGGTCAGGCCGACGATGTATGACTTGAATTTTTGCATTAGTTTCTATTTAGTGTAACTTCTCAGTTAATAATTAACCAGTTAAATTTTAGATCTGGGTGATTGTTTGTGCTCATAGCCACTGTAAAATAACTCTCACAGTTTTCATCTTCCGATTTACACAGTCGTTTATTTTTAACTACCAGCGGCTTGTCGATAATGCCTATGTCCGTTTCTGGAGTCAGATATATTAGGGACGACTCTGAAAGGCTGGAGTTGTAAACTTTTATCTCATTTTCTTCTTCAGGAATAATGGCTGATCCAGCCGTTTTTGGTAGTTGTAAGCGATTGAAAGTAGCCGATCCTGTCGCAGTGACAGATGCGACTACAGCTCCGACCGGATCTTTTACCTCAAATTCTTTAGCCGAAATTTTACCCTTTGCAACGATGTTTCCACTCTTTGTAAAGACGGTCGCATCATCAAAAAAGGATATCGAGGATCCAGCCATAAGTTGAAGCGTGTCTGACCGTGCAGCGATGTTGCCATACACCGATAGCGAATACACATCTGCGAGCTCAGTGACAACCAATCTAGAGGTAAGTAGGTCATTAGAGATTAAGGAAAGCGCGTCGCTGGGAATTGGGGAAGAGATTGGTGGTGGAGTTTGTGCCTGAGATAGCTTTGATAGTTTTGCCTGCACATCGTTTAGATTCTCGCTCAGATTATCTGTGGTCTTGCTTTTTATGGTGCCAGCAGTAATAGAGTCGTTAAAAACTCCATTTTGAGCTTGAATTGTTCCTTTGGACTCAATATTGCCCTGGGAATCTATCGAAGCAACAACTGCTTTTTTTATCCCTTTAATTACTAATTTTGAGAGTTCGGACGATGTGGAAGATTCTTTATCTTCGGTATCGAGATTTATTGTCAGATCTTTCCCTTTCTCTACATTTATTTCTGAAGTTTCGACTATAGGGGATATTATGCGCTGTGCTGTGAGCGTTTGAAACTGAGTAGTAATTGCTGTGGTTACGTTTTGTGCGAATAGCTCAAAGGGATTTTTGGCTTGTACTACATAGTCTATACCTACAAAAACCATGATTTGATTTTTGATAGATCCACGCTCCCACGACTCCAACGCTTTCCCTATCACGACTCCATCTCCATTAGATTTTGTGGCTTTTCCGCTTTCTGTTGAGGTGGTAAGATAGTCCCCAGCTCGTATAGAGTCCGAGTTTCCCGATATTTTAACCGGAACCCTTCCTTTAAGTGCGATTGGCATTGGATTGTCAGATATTAATATATTGTGCCCAACGCTTATAAAGTCGTCGTAATTGTTTGAAACAATACCTATGACGTGGCCGTCATACGGTTTATCCGCCTTAACAAGCTGTCGAATATCTTCATTTTTTGTAGTTTTAATTATGTTTCCTCCCAAGGTCATAACGTCTCCAAACTCGGTTCCCGGTTCGACCGGATACATTTCGGCAAAATCTGCGGTAGGACTGGATGTACAGTCAACCAGTTTTTGGTTGTCTGTCCCAGACTGAGAACTGTGACAAAGAGCATAGGACGTTCCGCTGCCACCAATATCAATCGTAGTTGTTCCAGAGGTCACAGAGTTACCAGAAACAAGGCTATCTTTAATCACTAGCTGGGAACTTGTACTTGTGTCTAAAGCGGAAAAAATTCCCAAGGAATTAGTGATGCAGTCTGAAGAGCCATCAAAACAGAGGCGGTCTGCGTAGACATCGTTCCAAATGCGGGTAGACGAACCAATATCAAATACGCTACTTAACTCAGGCCCAACATCTCCTGACACCTCCAATCGAAAATAAGTTGGAGTAGAGGTGCTAATTCCTACGTTTCCTTCATCGGAGACATAGATTCGATTCACTGTAGAATCGCCAGTTCTTAGCCGAATTGAACCGCTTCCGGTAGCGTTTAGTGAAATATCTCCGCCGCTTCCAGTCTGTAGCGATAGATCGGAACCACTTTTTATAGAGAATGTACCGCTGTTGTAGGTCGAGGCTATGGAAGGGGAGCTGAGAGAGAGTATGACAGACCCATCCGAAGTTATAAAGGGAACCGATGATGTCGAAGATCCCAGTGGTAAACCCTTTAAAGTTTCGGAGTTTAGTGCGTAGCCAACATTTGCAATTGGCTGTCTTGGAGACATCTCATTATCAGAAGCAACGATGGTTCCCAAATATACATTAGAATTTTCGTTGAACACATCATTTCCCACCTCTTTTCCGCAGGTGTCCTGTAACGGTGGAGGACTTATGGAAGCTCCCCCAATAAGTACAGAAAAGTATCCATTTCGATCAGGAGTCACTGTGCAATTTCCAGTTTGGTACAGAGCATTTTTAGAAGTAGGAGAACCATAAAGCTTGAACTGAATGGGTGTTATAGAGGTTATGTGGTTTCCGAGACTATCGGACAAGCGACCCTGAAATGCAAAAACCCTCCCAGACTTTATGGGGTTAGTAGGCGATGCGGATGTTGAACGTTCGGGAAAGTTGAGTAACGAAGAAATTTTATAGGGAGCATATGTTATTAGTAATATAGCAACAACAGCTCCGCAAATCGAACTAACGATCTTTGAGCTCATGTGAAATGGCCTAAGTCTATTGGCTTTAGTAATGGGGACAACCGGCACTATCTCGGGAAGCGAAGCATTATTGACGGTCGTGGAATTACCCTTTCTTAATATATGCGAACTGATCAATAAATTAAGCTCAGCATCTTCGCTAAACTGGATAAATTTTCTTAGCGTTGAGAGTCTTCTGCTGAGCGTTCTTATCGGTAACTCTTGCGAGCCAAGGTATTGAAGATACTTGCGCAAAGATTCTTCATTGACAACGGAATTAAGGGGGTCATTAATTTTGGAACTTGGGATACTTGCTCTAACCCAACCAATAAAGTGCTTAAAGTCTGAGAGATAGTTTTTAATTGAGGTAACGCTTAGGTTGCTATTTCCCGCAGAGAGATAGTCGCTAAATAGAGCCTCAATATTATCAAGATTACACGCTTTATCCATCCTAATTTCATAGTAGGCAATATTTAGAACAAAGTCAAGCGATCTCTTATGTGATACTCACGGCTAAAGATCTAGCATTTTAGAAATCGGGTAGCTGAAAAATAGGACATATAGTAAAGTTTACGTTAAGTTACCTTATTTAACGCAGGTTAGAATAAAGAACCTTAAAGTATAAAAGTATATCAATAGCCTTATAGCAAAGAGACAACATAGTAAATATCTGAGTTTAACCAAAATTCAACCAAGAACTGGTTAATTGCAGTTACCCAGCTACGATAGGCACGAAAGCTTGTAAAAATTGCTGTATAAGCTCACTATTTTCACATAATCTGGGAACTTGTCAAATCTTCGCTGTTTTTAGATTTAAGTACGTATTTAGCACTGATCAATTTGCTTTGATAAAAAGAATCTGTTGATGCACGCACCATCAGAAGGCTATATTCATATTCAAAATGCTCAAAAAATTTTCATAACTCTTTGAATTTACAACTTGACAATAACATGTACGTTTGTTAAATTTGACCGATATGGGAATTAAGGAAAGACGAGCCAAAATACTACTTGCATTCTGTTTGCTGGGGGGGAAGTCAGCTAAGGCAGTTGAGATTGACGAAATTTTTCTCAAGGTGTTTGATCTCTCATTAAATCAAAAAACAAAGTCAACGATACAAGCGCTTATTAAAAAAGGCTCACTAGTTGCGGATGAGTCAAAAAAAAGCACATATACTCTTACTGACGTAGGATTTGCTGAGGTAGGTACCGAGTTTCCGTACTTCCGTTTCCTCAAGCATGATTGGGATGGTGTGTGGAGGGTACTATCGTATGAGATTCCAGAAAAGAAAAGGGAACTAAGAGATCGTTTAAGACGCGAAGTTGCGAGTTGGGGTCTTGGACCATGGCACAGGTCGTTTTGGCTAACACCGCATCCTATAATTGCAGATTTAAAAAATCTAGTTTCTGGAAAAGAGGAGCAGCAGTATGTACAGGCGTTTGAAGCTAGTCATGTTTTTGGAGATGAGGAGGTTCTGATCGAAAAGGTTTGGGGGAAGATAAGGTTGGGCGAGCTCTATAAGAGCCTATTTAAAGAGTGGCACGACATACTTTCAAAAGACATGGCTAAGGTAGATAAATTTACAATGATAGTGAATTCTTACACGAACGTTATAAGGGTCGATCCTGGTCTGCCTAAGGAGCTTTTGGGTAAAGCATGGATCGGGTATGAGGCTCTTGATCTATTTTCAGAGATCAAAGAAATTTTGCTCAGTCAAGCCTAAACACGACGTCTCCTAACTTATCCGTTCGTAATATTTCAGTGCCCATCTCCTCCAACATTTGAAGAATCTGCGTGGAAGGGTGGCCATAACTGTTTTTTTTACCCACACTTATCACACTGTAGGTGGGATCTGCCAATGCTAGAAATTCATAGATTAGACCGTTTTTAGAGCCATGATGAGGAACTTTGAGTATTTCTACTTTTGAAATAGCTTGCTGCAACAGTATTTTTAAGGATTTTGGAGTCACATCACCTGTGTAAAGAATCGAGCGACCATTATATGAAAATAGCATCACCTGGGAGGCTTCGTTAGGGTCGGTTTTTTCGGTTAGGGCCTGTATATAATCTTTGGATGGCCAGAGTATCTGAAAAACAGCAGTTTGTATAGTCAGAGAATCACCTAGATATACAACGTCAACATCAACATTTTTGCGTTTGAGAAGAGACATCAGTGAGCTGAATTCTTTGGATATCGTTATTGAGTTGCTCATATAGAGCTGTTTTATCCTATATCTCAGAGGTATTTGCAGAAAACCGCCATAATGATCGTTCTGTGGGTGAGTTATGAAGGCTAACTCTATCACGTTGTCATTCCGTGGCATAAATTTTCCAAGACAATTTAGTACGGACGACCCTTTTCCCGCATCTATTACAATGTCAACATCCGGTTTCAGGTGTATATAGCTTGCATCGCCCTGCCCGACATCACAAAACACAACAAAAGAAGATCCGTTTCCCTCAATAAAATATGAAGAGAGCGTAAAGAGTATAGAGACCGCAAATGCAGCTATAAATCCTGTTTTTGATACGGGGCTATCATGCATCTTAAAACTCTATGAATGAATATGGAACCTGATTTGAAAGGTTTACGATGAATAATAAGTATTTAAGCATCCCTGTAGCCAAGGTGGCGAACGGTATGGTTAGCACAGGGTGAATTAGTCCTAATATACCAATACAAAACCCAAGCAGCATAAGAGGTCCGATGATAAAGGAGACAAGAATATTGGAAAGTGGAGAAATGAGGGAGAGTTGGCCAAAATATATAAATATAATCGGCGTTGTGAATAGTTGAGCCGCCAAACTTATTCTGAGTTCGTTTGGATACCACCATCTGGGCTTTGTTTGGGACTTGCCAAACAAAATTATGCCTAGAGTGGCTCCGTACGATAATAAAAAAGATACGCTCGTAATCCACGAAGGCCAAAATGCTAGACTTACGATTCCTGTGAGAATTAGCGAATAGATAGCCGTAGCTTTGCGGTTAAATACTATAGCAAGAAGGCTAATTGTGCCCATTATGGCCGCTCTTACAACGGGTGGCTCAAAGCCAACACTTATGGTAAAAATGATAATAAAGCAGACGGTTATACCGACTGCTATTTTCTTATGAACGAAGCCAAAAATAGCTTCTATCATAGCCCCAAGCATAGCTATATTGGAACCTGACAATACCATTATGTGTAGCAGGCCAGTTTGCTTGAATTTTGAGTATAAATTGAGGTAGGGGGGGATATCCTTGCCAAAAGTTATCCCATTGAGTAGCGAGCTATAAGGCTCAGAGAGCGTCGTATTAATAACGTTAGTAAAAATATCAATAGAAAGTTGAGCCACGGCACTATAAAGTAATCAATAACTTGATTTCTTCGTAGACATTCATCTTAACTATCTTCTTGGACAACAACTCCTCGGTGGAACTATATGGTCGGTTGTCAATAATTTTTTTTGCAGTTATGTTTCCAACCCCCGGCAATGATTCAAGATCCGAAACTCCAGATGAGTTAATACTTATTAACGATGTGGAAAAAGATTCTACTGGTTGCAAAAGTTGCTCAGGTTTTTTAAAGGGTATATAAATCTTGACCTGATCGTTCAATTTTTGTGCACGGTTGATGTTCTTGTCAAAGAAGGTCAGATCAGCCTCTTTCGTAAGTCCACCTGCTTTATCGACTAATTCATACACTCGTTGCCCCGTTGTTATAGGATAAACTCCAGGCTTATGAACAGCTCCACCAATGTCTACCATGTTAATTCCTAAACCCGATTTACTTTTTTGTATGACAATGGTCTCCCTGCTTGATCTATCGATCTTTATCTGGGTAAACATTATTAGAGAAACCAAAAAAATAATTAAACAAATTCCAAAAAAAATCGATTCGAGCTTATGCTCCAACACTCTTTCCTTAACAGTGGCGATTGATAAGTCCATTACCTAATAGTTAACGGGTTAACGAGTTCACGAGTTAGTTATTTATTAATAAATTCTTTATTTAGTCGTTTTTTTGTTAAGTAGCTAATAAATGCTCCAAGTTGCGAAGAAAGAGCTTCTAATTCGCCATTAATCAAAGCAAAATCGCTCTCGGATATATGGCCTACAACTCTGGCTACATGAAGTTGGTTGCGCGCTTCGCCCGTTGAACCCTTCGCTATTCTCAAGAATCTTACAAATTCATTATTATTACGTTTTTCAAAACCCTCGACTATATTAGAGCTAACGGATATGATGGCTCTTCTAATCTGACTTCTCAAATCGAAATCTTTTGAGAAACTCCCCTTTGCTGTCACGTCATATATGAGCTTGGTTATTTTCAGACCTGTTATCCAAATGTTAAGATCCTCAAATTTAGTTATTTTCATACAACCCGTTAACCCGTTAACGCATTAACAGATTAATTTCGGATTAAATATTGGTCAATGGATTATATGCTACAAAAATTATGTTTTAGATTGTTTGTATGCTAAAAAATTTGCTTTAGTATACTAATAGCATGAGGCCTGCATTAATTTATTCCATACTCCTGTCTACCTTGATTTTAACTCGCTTTGGCGGAGCCTCGGTCTATGCCCAAGAGTTGAATTCACCGCGATACCAGATTGAATCAGGAACTCTCATTCTGCAGCCAGATCTAGATCGAACTTCGGCAAACTATGATTTTCCAGCAAGCTTAGGTCACGATATACAAAAGAAGTTTGAGGAATCGGGATTTGTCATCGTGAACAGCAATGCTGAGGAATCATCCACAAATCCATATATTCGACTACAGTTGAACAAATCTCAGTTAGTTTTTGATAGCGCTGAAGTAAGCGGAGAGTCGATACAGCAAAGCTCGATTAAGCTTATGGGGAGAGGTTCTGCCAATTTTTTAATTTCACTACGACAGCAGGAGCCGTTCAAAAATAATTTCGGAGCAACTATTAAGCCTACTGCATGCGACGACGTGGATGCCAAGTGCACTCCTGTACTTGCGCGGGTTTGGAAAAAAGCAGACGGATTCGGATACAGAGCCGCTGGAAGTACGGTGCGGGATTTTAGCACGCTAGAAGCATTTCGGCCGATGTTTGTAGAAGGGCCAATCGGAAGGTCGGCCATTTTATTTGAAGGGAATTTACCTAAAACAGGAACCATAGTAGATCTTAAGTTCAAACTGCGTCCACAAACACAGACGCAAACAGGCATTTATAAAAGCACGGTAATAATTACGGCAACGGCTGATTATTGAGATGAAAACTTTAAGAAACTATTTGCTAGTTACACTTCTTATGCTTCTCTGTGGTGCTTTCGAAGCGCCGTCTGACGTAAACGCACAGCAGATCGATCTGTCCGTTAGCCCTCCAATATCAGAGTTGTTAATCAAACCAGGAGCAGAGGCTCTAATACCATACACCATAACCAACAGAGAAGACAGTATGGGACTAAAGTTGTTAGTGAAGACTTTTACAATAAAAAAGGAAGGGGAGTCTGTAGATTACGGATCAGTAGAAAAAGTGCCACTCAATATGTCGTTTGTCGATGAGAGTTCCGACATCGTTAATTCGATCGTGGTGGACAAAACGAGCACAAAAAAAATATTCTTGAAGCTGTCCGTACCAACAACCACGAAAGAAGGAGACTACTATTTAGCTGTCATTTTAGAGACGCAGCCAGAGTTTTTGGACAAACAGTATAGCGCCAGAATTAAATCCCAAATAGCCTCGCCACTACTGGTTATGGTTACAAAGACAGGCAGAATGCAGGCGCTGGGATCAATTAGCGTATTCAAAATCGGAGGCGAAATCTTTGACAGCTTCGATTCTATACCAGTGGAACTGAGAGTAAAAAACCAAGGCGCAAATGCAGTAAATGCCAAGGGGTCCATAGCCGTAAGAGGGTCGTTTGGCGAGAGCGCAATTTATCAAGTGCAGAGTCGAAATATACGTGCAAAATCCGACGCGCTAATGACCTCAAAATCAGCCAAAGGAGATGCGTCTTTCATACTCAAAGGTTTTTTTATAGGTAGGTATGGTGTGAGCGCCTCGGTCATGATGGCCGACGGTACTGTTCAGCTAAACAGGTCTTCAAGTTTTTTTGCCTTTCCGTTCAAATTGACGTCATTTTTAGTTTTGGGTTCATTTGTAGGCATAATAATGCTCAGAAAGCGACGCTAGTGTGATAGAATGTTTGATATGGGACAGAACAAAGACGTGGTTGTAAGATCGACAATGTTCGACGGATTAATAAGTGAATTGAAAAAGGTTACGTGGCCTTCTCGACAAGAAACGTTTCGACTTACAGTTATAGTATTATTAATATCCTTGATTATCGGAGCGTATGTGGGTATAATTGATATTCTCCTTGCTAAAGTATTAGAAACCTTGACAAAAACGAAGTAATTTTATTTTTATGGATATAGATAATAGTACCGCAGATACTGCGGATAAAGTAACTACCGAGGTCCCTCAAGAAGTGCAGGACACAATTGAGGTACAGACCGAACTTACTAACGACCCCAAAAAATGGTACGTAATCCATGTAAAAACTGGATATGAAGGGCGAGTTAAGTCTGCGCTAGAACAGAGAATAAAAAGCCTTGGAGTAGAGGATCGAGTTTTTGACATTGTTATTCCTGTTCGTGAAACTATCAATGTTAAAAAAGGAAAAAAGACCAAGGCAATGGAAAAAGTATTTCCAGGATACGTCTTGGTCAAGATGATTTTGGACGACGATTCATGGTTAGTGGTAAGAACTACAGAAGGCGTTACAGGATTTGTAGGAGCAGGACTCAAACCAACTCCAATTAGCGATCGTGAAGTTGACGCAATTATGAAGTTCGTACAGCAAGAGCAGCCAAAGTTCAAAACTAAGTTCTCTGTTGGTGAAGCGGTCAAGATTATCGAAGGACCGTTTGCCGACTTTCTCGGGACTATTGAGGCAATCGATGAAGAGAAGGGAAAGGTTCGTGTTTTGGTTTCAATCTTTGATCGAGAGACTCCAGTAGAACTAGACTTTTTACAGGTTGTGAAATTATAAAATTATGGCAAAAAAAGTTAAGACAGTATTGAAATTAAATCTCGCAGCGGGTGAAGCAACACCGGCTCCACCGGTCGGACCAGCTTTAGGTCAGCATGGAGTTCCTATCATGGACTTCATCAAGGAGTACAATGCGCGAACCGCAAAGCAAAAAGGCCAGGTGATACCTGCAGTAATCACTGTTTATGAAGATCGCAGCTTTACCTTCGTCACCAAACTTCCACCTGTCTCAGAGATGATTAAGAAAAAAGCAGGAGTCGCAAAAGGTTCGGGAAAACCAAATATGGAAAAGGTGGGAAAGTTAACAAAAGCGCAGGTAGCTGAGATTGCAAATGAGAAACTTAAAGACCTGAACGCTTATGATGTCGAAATGGCATCGCGAATAGTCGCCGGGACAGCACGATCGATGGGAATAGAGGTTGAAAAATAAATAATATGGGAAAAATTAGAACTAGAGTAATCGGCTTAGAGGACGTTGAAAAGGAGCAAAAAAAGGAACAGAAGAAACGTGCGGATGAGAAAAAGTCCCTAAGACCAGAAGAGTCTATAAAGTCTGTAAAGTCAGAAAACACTACAGAGGAGCAAAAAGAGTCCAAGGAGGACGTTAAGGCTATTAAGAAGGCCAAGAAGAACGTTATTAAAACATCCAAGGTTCGTGTTAGAGGCCGTAACTACCGCGGTGCCAAAGATCAGACCAAAAACGACAAAACATACACCCTTTCAGAAGCAATTTCCTTACTAAAGCAGATCAAGTACGCCAAGTTTGATGAATCAGTAGAGCTACATATTAACACCACAGCTGAAGGACTTCGTGGTGAAGTTTCATTACCTCACTCAATCGGAAAGACAGTGCGTGTGGCGATTGTCGACGATGCTCTGTTGGATAAATTGGCAGAAAACAAGATTGAGTTTGATATCTTGGTTTCACACCCTTCATTTATGCCCAAACTAGCCCGATTTGCAAAGGTTTTGGGTCCAAGAGGATTAATGCCCAACCCTAAGACCGGTACCATCTCACTTAAGCCCGAGGAAGTAGCTAAAAAATTTGAAGGCGGACTTATGAAGTGGAAGAGTGAGGCAAAGTTTCCGCTAATTCACCAGATGGTTGGTAAAATTTCTTTGGATGAAAAGGCTATAGCAGAAAATGTAGGCACGTTTATAAAGGCTGTAGGAGAGACCAAGGTAAAGGAAGTCTTCATTAAAACCACAATGTCGCCTGCGCTTCAGATCTCTATTTAAATCTACTTCGGGTGCTTTATTGCAAAAAAGGAAGCGATTTTATAGCATTAAGTAATGCAGCACGATACGACCACTGATTTTTGGAAATATCTGTCTCAAAAACAAAAAGATTTAATTCATCAGGGAGACTTCATTCGTCACGAAGTAATTGAGGAGGGTAAGTATAACTTCGACGATTATGCATTCATGGTTTTTCCTTACGCCAAGGCATTTGAGGGTTTTTTGAAACAGCTTTTTAAGGACATAGGCTTTCTTACGCAGGAGGATTATGTATCCGATCATTTGAGACTGGGGAAGTTGATGTCGCCAAATATGGCCGGTAAATTAGGAGATTTATCTTTGTATAAAAAGCTAGTCTCTGTAGGATCTAAGGATTTGGCAGATAAAATCTGGGACTCATGGCGCAACGGAAGAAATCGAGTATTTCACTATTTTCCACATAATTTAGAAGCAATTACTCTCACAGAGGCGGAAGAAAAGACAGAAATGATAATAGAGACAATGGAGTACGCTTACGACAATCTATACCCGTCCAAAAATTCAAACGGCTAAATTTCAGAACTATGCAGGGACTTTCTTCAAATCAGGTAACGATATTGTCAAAAGAACATGGTCGAAACGAGCTTCCCAAAGCTAAGAAGCCATCTTTACTATCTAAATTTTTCTCACAGCTAAACAACGTACTCATATATCTTCTGCTAGCTGCGGTAGCGCTGTCGTTCGTAGTGGGAGAAATAGTAGAGGGGTCGCTTATTTTAATTATAGTTATATTAAATGCTGGAATCGGTATTTATCAAGAGCGAAAGGCCGAAGAGGCAATTGAATTACTACAAAAATTTACCAAGACAATAGTACGGGTCTTTCGCGATGGGAAAGAACAGGAGTTGGACAGCACTCAGTTAGTTCCCGGCGATGTAGTATATATAGAGGAGGGGTCTAAGATACCCGCGGATGCTGTCATCACGAAGTCTCAGTCCATTGAGCTAAACGAATCCGCCTTGACTGGTGAGTCGCTACCGATACCAAAAAACAAAGGCGAGGATGTTTTTATGGGGACGTTAGTTACCAGAGGCCATGGATATATCCGAATAGTAAAAACCGGAGTTCACACAAAATTTGGAAATATAACTACGCACCTTTCTGAGGTTAAGAGCACCAAAACTCCATTGCAACAAAAATTGGAGCAACTCTCCCGACTAATCGGTGTTATTGGAATAGGAATGTCGATTATCGTTTTTGGACTTGTATACTTTCAAGGTCAGAGCGGTTACCTTGCGTTTCTTCTAGCTATTTCTCTTGCCGTGGCAATAGTTCCAGAGGGACTTCCCGCTGTTATGACAGTAACTTTGTCAATTGGAGTAAAGGAAATGGCTAAACGGAAAGCAATTGTTAGGAAGCTTTCTGCAATTGAGGCTTTGGGAAACATAACCTTAATTGCCACTGACAAAACTGGGACGCTCACAACTAACCAAATGCGAGTGAAGGAATTATTCGTAGAGAAAGAAGACGATTTGAAGCTACTTTTTCTAAATAGCGTACTCTGCTCTACAGCGTCTTTGGTTAAAGTGCATGATCATGGAACTTATGATTTTCTTGGAGATCCGACCGAAGGAGCTCTGCTATTACATGCGCAGGAAAATGGGGTCGACGTTGAGCAGTCTCGTAAAGACTGGACGATTGTGGACGAGGAGCCGTTCGACTCGGTGACAAAACAAATGATGGTTAAGGTTAGGTATGGAAAATCGGAGCACGTATTTATTAAAGGCGCACCGGAATCAGTTCTTAAAGGAACTTTAAGTCCAAAGTTAAAAAAAACTTTAAACGACTGGACTAAAAAAGGATATCGGGTAATAGCTTTTACAAATAAAAATACTAACCTTGGAATAGTAGCACTATATGATCCTCCGCGGCCGGAGGCTAAAGAAGCAATTGAGAGATCGAGAAAGGCAGGAGTAGAGGTGGTGATGGTAACTGGCGACAATGCTCAGACAGCCGAAGCCATTGGAGTTCAGATAGGGTTGTTAAGAGAAGGGGAAGAGATCCTAACAGGATTACAGATAGATGCGTACTCCGATGACCAACTAAAGGCAAAACTCGACAAAGTTCGCATATTTGCCAGAACAAATCCTATTCAAAAAAGTCGGATAGTAATGTTGTATCAAAAGCTTGGAGAAGTAGTTGCGGTAACAGGAGATGGAGTAAACGATATTGTAGCTCTCAAGCGGGCTAATGTTGGGATTGCAATGGGACTAATTGGAACGGACGTTGCTCGTGAAACAGCCGATATTATACTGGCGGATGATAACTTTGCTACCATCGTAAATGCCATTGAGCAGGGTAGGCATATAGTTGCAAAACTGGGAAATACCGTTAAGTATTTGCTCACAACAAATCTTACTGAAGCCGCAGCTTTAATTATCGCAATGTTGGTCGGTCTCCCAACATTATTTCATCCTATCCAGTTACTCTATATCAATTTGATATCAGATGGATTACCCGCTATTGCTTTAGCATTCAGTCCTGGAGACAAGGAGGTAATGACAGAAAAACCAGCGGAGAAAATATCTCTTTTTTCCAGGTTTGACACCGTTTTCATCATCGCGATAGGGCTGATTGGATCCGGTGTAGTGATAGGCACATATCTATTGTTCGCACAACTAGGGGAGAGTCTAGCTAAGACCGCTGCCTTTACAGTTCTTGCGCTAACTCAATCTTATGTGTTTGCCGATATCTGGCTTTCACACAAATCCTTTTTAAGAAACTTGAGCATGTTGAGATCGGGCATGTTTATTGTTGCCTTTTTATCACCGTTTATTTTGCAATTTATTCTTCTCAACTTCAGACCATTTACCTCAATGTTCGGACTTCATTCGGTACCCTTTGGAGCCTTTATGACCATGGTCGCACTGTCATCGTGTGCTACAATTGGTATCTGGTTGTTTAAGTTAATATATAAGCCTTCATGAAAGTATATTTCGTAAGACACGGACAGACACACGGCAATACCTCAGGAGTACATCAGGACCACTCAGACGAGTTGAACGAGAAGGGTTTGGACCAAGCTAGAAAAGTGGCGGAGCGTTTTAAAAATATAGATATAGATGTGGTCTTAACTAGTGATTATGTTCGTGCTCGAGTCACTGCAGAAGAGATTGCTAAGGCAACGAATAAAAAAGCAGAGGTTTCGGAATTGTTACGTGAGCGAAAACGACCAAGTGCATTGATTGGTATGAGATATGACTCTGAAACAGTTCTAAACGCAATGAAGAATATGGAAACTCAAAAACATAGACTCGATTATCATCATTCAGACGAGGAAAATCATACCGAAGCTCTTCAAAGAGCTCATATATTTCTTAAATTTCTAGAAAGCCGAAACGAGGAAAATATTGTTGCGGTTACACACGCAGCATTTATGAGATTTATTTTAACCTGTATGATATTTGGAAAAGAGGCAACAACTCACCACTTTGAAAAAATCTACGACACATTTTTGCTAAACAATACTGGGATTACTCTTTGCGAATATGGAGAAGCTATGAGAGGAATGTATCGTAAAGACAAGTACTGGCGAGTAAAAACATGGAATGACCTTTCGCACTTAGGAGAATTGAAATAACAACTATGATAAAAAATCAAAGCCTTCCCATAGCTCTAACTGTTGTTGTTTTTGGCGTACTGGTAGCTCTCCTGTATGGATTCATCCTTCTACTAAACAGATTTACGGGTACCGATATTCTTCTTCAGGTTCGATGGGGAGACGTGCTGGTTGGTTTAACCATTTATCTTAAAACCTCCGTAGACTTTGCACTAATCATTGGTAACTTAATGTCTGAGTATAACGGTGTAAAAAACAGAATCGCGATTGAAGTAGGAACCGCTGTTGGAAACGCCCTAGGAACATTGATCGTGCTTACGATCTGGAACTTTTTTAGAGACGTTGAGTGGTTGCTGGCGATAATGATTTTTGTTGCCGCATTAGTCTTGTTACGTCTTGCACAGGATGGATTCGAACATGTTCATCAGTGGGATGCAAAGTTTCCTGGATGGTTTAAGAATTTTTCTGGTGGTCTGGAGCTAATACTGACAAAAATCAATGGTTTCGTAGCTCCAGCTCTTAAATACATCATTCCTCATCCCACTCTAAAGCCGACAAAAGGACTGACATTTGTGGGTCTTTTTGTTGCGTCATTCACAATTCCATTTATCCTAGGTCTTGATGATTTTGCAGGATATGTGCCGTTATTCTCCATTGTTAATGTTTTTGGGTTTGCGATTGGCGTATTTGCGGGTCATATGATATTAAATATGGCTTTATTCATATCGCCCAAAAAGACAATTGTTGCAGTTAAGAATCCTTTGATTTCCTTTGCCGGAAGCGTAGTGTTTATCGGACTAGCTATTTGGGGTTTCTACGAAGTGTTTAAACTTCTATTTGGTCATTAAGAAGTTTATCTTCTACTTCTTGAAGGTAGATTCGTTCCTTCTATTGTGTGAGGTTGTCTGTCCAATCGTTTTTTAAATCGAGCTGCTTCTTTAATGTAGTCATTAACTGGAAGGTGCTCCATTTCATACTCATCAAACACCTCATCTTCTGAAGGGAAGTGATACTGCGTAGAAGGCACTCCTTCTCGTAGTCTATAAACCAGATGTTTTAAAGAATGATTTTCAAACTCAGAAGTTTCTAAACTGGCTTCCGTTATCTCACCAATGCAGTTGTACTGTGCAATAATTCTAAGCTCGCGTTCCGTGAGATCGTTGTATAAAGCAAAAGACATCACATTAAAATCTGCAGGATTTGGTAAAAAAATTGGATTTTTTATTTTTCTCATTGTCGTTTTACTTGGTGCAAGAATAACCAATTCATACCCTCTAGCAAAAACTGTTTTTTGTTCCGGCACAACCTGTCTACCCAGGAGAGCGCCCATTACCTCAGGTATTTTTAGAGGGCCACAGGCGAGATAGCTCGAAACATTGCGTGTTAGAGATGCGGTACGGAAGTGATTTGGACTGACTGGACGAGCTCTAAGCATCCCTAATTATATACTATGGGATAAGTTAAATCCAGCTCGTTACCTGCGTTCTAGAGAAGGACCTCGAAATTTATCCTCAAAACGAATTCGTGCTCGTTCAGCGGCAAGTACTGTCTCTTCAAGTCCATTGGGAAATATTTCTCTATCTTCAGGCGCAAGATCTTCATGTAAAACCCCATTTTTTTTGATATGGAAGTAAGCTTCTCCAACCGATTCTCTAGCGTCACCTAAGGGAATAGTTGTGATTTGAGTAGCCATACCCTCCAGAGTGAACATGTTGATTCTATCGATTTCTAAACGTTTAACGTTTGAGTATATCCTTGCATTAACAGAATCCGCGGGCTGTCTTACTAACACTCTGGTTACAAAATCGTCGGGCACAATATCAAATCTTTCGTTTCTATTTAAGACCGATCCTCGAACAAGACCCAAACTAAATCCTTCGATCTCCGTCTCATAAGAGTCTGGTAGTCTGCCAAGTAGAGCCTCCATTACTCTTTGGTCGCTAAGAGCACCCGTGGCCATGTAATGATGTGGTTCTGGCATATAAGAAGTCCAATTGTAGCATTGAATAGGTCATTGTCAAGCTACAAGACTTTTTACAGCTTTGACGATTGCTGAAGCGTCAATCTCTGCATATCTGAGATTTTCTTCTGGACTTCCGCTGTGAGGAATGGAACGGACGCACAGGTGTACGAAATTTGAAATTTGAAATTTGAATTTTGAAATTGTCGCGAGAACTGCTTCGCCGAGACCACCAGTTGGATAATGATCTTCGACAACAATTATTGGTAAATGACAGAATTTTCTGATCGTTTCTTCGTCCAAAGGTTTCATTGAGTAGAGATCAACTACGGCAATTGAAATATCCTCATTTTTTAGGTGTTCGTGTGCCTTAAGTGCCTCGTGTAACGTTATACCAGCACAGAACATAACCGCTTTATCCTTAAGGCTCTGATGAATAATTTTAGACCCTCCGATTTTCATGCTTTCTACCTCCTCATTCGTATATAAAATTGGTAGTGGCATTTTAGTAGCTCTGAGATATTTAATTCCTTTATGTTCATGTAATAGTTTAAGTTGTTGTATCGCTGAATTAGCGTCAGAAGGGTAGAAAATAACGCTGTTTAAGATACTTCTAAACATAGATATATCCTCTAGCCCCATCTGTGAAGATCCATCTTCGCCGATAGAGACGCCAACATGTGAACCACAGAAAGCAAGATTGGCATAGGAGTACTGACTCATACGAATTTGATCATAAGCTCGTGTAAGAAAAGATCCGAAGGTTGAGACGTATGGTTTAAATCCTATTTTGGAAAGCCCCAATGCTACAGAAACCATATTTTGCTCGGCAATAAACATCTCAAAAAAGCGATCCGCAAAGGTTTTTTTAAAGGTTTCTGCGAATGTTGAGTTAGACATTTCAGCATCAAGAACGACAACATCTTCATCTTGTTTTCCCAGTTCTACCAGAGCGTCACCGTAGGCTTGACGTGTTGCAACGGAATCATGTAGCTTATAGCCTAGAGCTTGTAGCTTTAGGGAACTGTCATGTCGAACTTGCTCGCCCTGAGCTAGGTCGAAGGGTTTCGGTATCTCTTGGAGATCCTGAACTGAATTCAGGATGACGGGTGCGGCAATTTTCCCAATTAGTGCAGTGTCGACTTCTCCTAGTTCTTTGAGGGCTTCATCTAATTTTTCTTTTGGAACTGGTTTGCCATGCCAACCATCTTTGTTTTCTAAAAATGAAACGCCTTTTCCTTTAATTGTTTTGGCAATGATCATCGTTGGTCTGTCTTCCGAAATAAGACCAAACGCTTTTTGAATCTCTTCAATATTGTGCCCATCCTCAACTATTACCGTGTGCCACCCGAAGGAATCGATACGCTTTGCATAGGCTTTCAGATTCCAACCCAGCATTGTTTCTCCACGTTGACCCAAGCGATTTACATCAAGTATTCCTACGAGATTGGTGGCTTTATAATGACTAGCGAGTTGTAGCGCCTCATAGATTTGACCTTCACTAAACTCAGAGTCACCCATAAGTACAAATACCTTCGGCTTTTTTTCAGTTCTTAGTTCTAAGTTCTTAGTTCTTAAATTAATCCCGAGGGCCATTCCGAGACCAATCGAGAGTCCTTGACCGAGAGATCCAGTTTCAACATCGCTGTAAGGAAAAAGGGGAGTCGGATGTCCTTCGAGACGGGAATTATGATCTCGTAGTTTTACCATGTCATCATCTGTGAGCGCCCCAGCAACCCTATAAAGCGCATAAAGAAGCGGCGATGCATGACCTTTGGATAGTATAAAACGGTCGTTGGCAAAGGAGTGCGGCTCATTTATATCGCTATGAAAATAACCAGAGAAAAATAACGTTGTGATTAATTCGACCGCCGAAAGGGATGAAGTCGGATGACCAGATCCAGCATTAGTTGTTGATGTGAGAATGTAATGACGAACTAATTTACAAAGTTCCTGAATTTCTTGAGTAGATTGCATAGAGTATACTTTTAGTATAAAGTATCTACTCATACATATGGCAGAAGGACAGGTAGAATTAACTAAAAGAACTAGGCACCCCGAGCAGGTAAAGTCCTACGTAGAAAAAGGAGCACCGCAACAGCTCGCGAGAGATTTAGTAGCTAAAGAAATTCGAATCGAGAGACTACGTCAGGAGAAAAAAGAGGCGGTTGATGCGTCATTGACAGATGCCCTTACCGGACTTCCAAACAGGAGGTATTTGGATGAGGCTAAAGATCGAATGTTTGCAGAGACAAAGCGAATGGAACACGGTATGACGGCCCTCTTCATTGATGGCGACAACTTTAAAGAAGTGAATTTGATATATGGTGAACCAGTAGGAGACTTAGTAATAAAGGAGCTTGCTAAAGTTTTGAAAGGCGCCTTACGTGAAGGGGATTTTTTGGCTCGTTTTGGCGGTGAGGAGTTTGTAGCCCTATTGCCAGAAAGTCATGAGCTCTCTAATCAAGAACTAGAAAATCTGTATTCAAGAATTAACAATAAAGTTGATACTGCAAAATTTCCTCACAACGTACATCAAACTGTAAGTATTGGAATTGCTTCTTTTTCAAGTGGAGATAACATAGATTCAGCAGATGAATTAATTAGAAGGGCAAACGATGCCGAACATCAGGCAAAAATATCAGGTAAAAATACCTATGTTGTTTGGGACGAATCACTTCCAAGAAGAACAGAACTTAAAGGGGCAAATATTCCACGCTAATTTTCCAAAGTAGAAGTATCTCCTAAAGGTTGTCCTAATTCCTTAGCCTTCAATACTCTTCTCATTATCTTCCCTGAACGAGTTTTGGGTAACGTTGCGACAAACTCAATTTCATCTGGAGTTGCTATTGGGCCAATCATTTCTCGTACCTTTTTCTTAAGTTCTGCTTTTAGTTCATCGGTTGGATGTTGCCCGACTTTGAGGATCACGAAGGCTTTAATTGACTCTCCTTTAATCTCGTGAGGCTTGCCGATAACTGCCGCCTCTGCAACGGCCGGGTGCGCGACAAATGCGCTTTCGAGTTCGGCTGATCCAAAGCGATATCCCGACACTTTTAGTACATCATCATTTCGGCCCAAAATCCAAAAATATCCATCTTGATCAATCTTCGCAGTGTCGCCTGTGAAGTAGACATTAGGAATCTCTCCCCAGTATGAAGTTTTATATTTTTCCGCATTTTTATAAATATCCTTCATCATTGCCGGCCAGGGTTTTTTAATAACAAGGAAGCCCTGCTTGTCTCGATCGACTGGCTTACCGTCGTGATCAACCACATCAAGTTCTAGGCCTGGGAACGGCTTAAAAGCAGAGCCTGGCTTGAGCGCCACTGAAGGGAAGGGTGAAAGAATATGCATCCCTGTTTCGGTCTGCCACCACGTGTCCATAATCGGACATCTTCCACCTCCGATTACGCGATGAAACCATTTCCATGCCTCCGGATTTATTGGTTCACCAACGCTACCTAAGATTTTTACATTTGAAAAGTCAAATTTATTTGGCCATTCTTCTCCGAACTTCATCAATGCTCTAATTGCAGTAGGCGTTGTGTAAAACTTTGATACTTTGTACTTTGACAAAAGCGACCACCACTTGCCTGGGTCCGGAAAGTCAGGAGGCCCCTCGTATACAAAGTTGGTTATACCGTTGATGAGTGGAGCATAAACGATGTAACTATGTCCAGTAATCCATCCCGGATCTGCAGTACACCAATAAATATCATCCGGCTGTAGATTGAAAATCCATTTGAGAGTTATATAAATTCCTACCATATAACCTCCGTGTGAGTGGAGAATTCCTTTTGGTTTTCCGGTGCTTCCCGAAGTGTAAAGAATAAAAAGTGGATCTTCCGAATCCATAATTACGGTAGAACAGTTTGTGTCCTGTTTTTCAACTAGTTCGTCCCACCAAACGTCACGTCCCTCAACCATATTTATGGGATTGCCCGACCGTTTAACTACAATCATTTTCTCTACAGTAGGACAATCTTTCACTGCATCGTCGACTATTTTTTTGGTGTCGATAAGTTTATCCCGAAAGTGGTAACCGTCTGCAGTGATTACAATTTTTGATTCTGCTTCGGTCACGCGATTTTTGAGTGCATCGGTCGAAAATCCTGAGTAAACAACGGTATGAACTGCTCCGATTTTGGCGCATGCGAGCATACTAATTGTCTGTTCTGGTAATCGTGGCATGTAGATACTCACTCGGTCTCCTTTTTTAATTCCAAAGGTTTTTAGAGCGTTGGCAAGTTTACAAACTTCCTCGTTGAGCTGTGAGTAGGTAAATTTTCTAACGGCTCCGTCCTGACCTTCCCAGATAAGTGCCATTTTATCTTTAGTTTCAGTTTTGAGGTGCCGATCTAAGGCGTTGTTGACGATATTCACTTGAGCGCCTTTGAACCAATGTGCGTACGGATACTGCCAGTCAAGAACTTTGTCCCAAGACTTAAACCAGCTCAGTTCTTTCGCGATGTTTTCCCAAAATGCCTCAGGATGTGCTATAGAATCTGCATAAAGCTTTTCGTAATCGTGTACGTATGAAGACTTAACTAGTTCGTCAGAAGGTTTTACAATCGGATCATCCATGATAACTTCATTATGCCGAGTTTGCAGTCGAAAAAGCAAGAGGGAGGAACGTTTACATAGGCTTGATAACTGTAAGTCTGTTTATTTTTCTATGTCCACCAGATTCTTCCAAAGCAAATGTCAAATCGGAGTTGCTCAAAAACTCAATAAATTCTTTCATATTTTTGGTTTGCTTGCGCGTCCATAATTCAACATCGTCAAAATGAATCCAAGGCACCAACTGTAGTTTTCCTCCCGATTTCAAGACGCGAACAATTTCTAACACAGCCGCTCTAAAAGCATCATAGTCTGCTATCAGTATAGAACTTAAGCCGTAGGTGGAGTAGACCATATCCACAGAATTATCGGCAAAAGGTAATTTTTCTGCTTGGGCAGCTATATAGCCTCCACCATTTTCCATATCCTGCATTAAGTCGTGATAAGCTAGTTTGCTTAGTCGAATATGAATTGGGTCATCATCATTGGGTCTAAGCCAATTATCTATCTCTCCTGCGCTAAATTGTGCAGGTCTTCTCCCAGTACGCCACCAATAAGGATCGACAATTCCCTGTACGAATCTTTCTTTAAATCCTTTTAAGTCGCGATAAGCGAGGTCAACCCCAATAATATTTGCGCCTTTTCTTCTAAGGTCAGCGACATTATTGCATGTTCCTGTAAGTATGTCCAGAATCGTTAGTCCGCTTAGTTGTTGAGGAAAATCTATCAAATCTTGTACTGCTCCAGCACCCATGCCGGTAATAAGCGAACGTTCTGGTCGATATTTATTAACTGGTGCACCAAACAGCTTTTCACCAAAGGCCATAGCCGAAAATTGTACCAAATTAAATAGGAGATAATTAAGGTTGTAAGATTTAGGAAGCCGACTAATTATTTGGAGGAATTTTATACGTTCGGCGATTCGACATGCTCACCGCCATAAAGCTCAGGATGAAATTCTATCTCGTTACTTGGAAGGACTTTACTTCTTCAAGAAGTTTTTTTGCGTAGGGATTTTCTTCAAAGTGCTGTCGTACTGGTTGTAATAGTTTATCAAGTTCTGATGCTACAGAAACTTTAAGGTCCTGTGGGTGAATTTCTTTATCTGCAAACTTCTTTTCGAGATCCTCATACGACTTTATCGTGAGATTTCCGCCAAATTTTTCTGGACGTTCTATTTTAATTGAATCGACACGCTCAAAAATAATGTATTTACAGTATTCGAGCACTGGATTATCTTTCACTTCTCCTTCAAGACACCAAGCTTTGTTGATTTTTCTTTTTATGTCTTCGGTTGTGTCGGTCATAAAGATTGCGGAGTCAGGATGTGACTTAGACATCTTCATTTCAATGGTTCTTTTTACTTTGTCCTCACTATGCTCTGGTGGCTTACCTAGCCCCATCAACATATGATGGCTTACAACAACGGGTTTCCAGAACCCAAGTAGGGGACCAATCTCACGAGCCAACATATTTAGTTTGCGTTGATCCATTCCAAGTTGGGTTATTTTTGCACCGAGCATAAAGATGTCGGCGACCTGCATACATGAATATATGATATGTGCGCCGGTTAAGTTGTCAAGCGACTCATCTCGACCCATCATCTCCGCTGTTCTTACGAATCTTTTTAGCGCGTTAGACTTTCCAACCTGAACGACGAGTTTCCAGTACTCTGGATTTTTTGCCATGTCTGACGCCCAATGAAACTCGACCTTGCTCATGTCCATACCGCAGGCTTTCCAAACCTCGATAAAGTACTTTCCAACCGTCTGAATTTTCTCAAGATCTCCACCCATTTTATTGTTAGCTAGAGCGTGCCAGTCAGCTACCCACATCTTAAATTTGACACCAGCTTTGGTCATTTTATTTACATTTATCGCGCGTAGCAAACCTTGAGCGATATGAATCTGTCCGGAGGGTTCGAAGCCGTCGTAGGCAATCAATTCTTCACCAGAGTCAAGAAGTTTTTTGAGCTCTTCTTCCTGAGTGATTTCTTCGCCAACTTCTTTTACTAGTTTTAGTTTGTCGTCGGTTGTCATAGCATGATTATACTAATATTTAGTCTTTTGTTCGTTATAATAGTTTTCAATATGGTTAAAAGACGAGTTTTGTCAGGAATACGAGCTACAGGACGACTGCATTTGGGAAATTATCTTGGAGCTGTAAAGGGAATGCTAGACCTTCAGAATACTTCAGAGTATGAAACTCTTTTTATGGTTGCGGACATACACACAATAACAACTCCTTTCAACATTGAAGAGTTAAGAAAAAACAGAAAAGAAGTAATACTGGATTATTTAGCGGCTGGACTCGATCCAAAAAAAAGCATTATTTTTCTTCAGTCCGATGTCAGCGAGCATGCTGAATTAGCTTTTTATTTTTCATCGGTTGCCACAATTGCGCGAATGCAACATCTCCCAACTTACAAAGACAAGGTAAAACAGTATCCAAAAGACAACACAATGGCGCTTCTTAACTACCCGATCCTTATGAGTGCTGACATTCTAATTTACAAGGCTGGGCTAGTTCCAGTAGGTTTAGATCAAGAACCACATCTTGAGGTGGCGCGTGAAATAGCTCGCAAGATGAACGAAAAGTACGGTCTGGATTTTCCAGAACCCAAAAGATTTGCTACAAAAGGGGAGTACGTTCCATCGCTTAAAGGTGAAGGGAAGATGGGAAAGTCGGTGGAAGGAAGTTTTATCAATCTCACAGATTCTGCGGACCAAATACAGAAGAAAGTTCGTTCTATTCCAACCGCCACTGTCGCAGGTGGGGAGATGACTCCTGGTGTCAAGGCGCTTTTTGCTTTTGCAAATCTTTTCATGCCAGATCAAGTAGACGCTCATAAAACAAAGTTTGAGAACGGCTCGCTTCAGTTTGGCGAAATGAAGGACGTTCTTGCTGAGGCAATATATAAAGACTTACAGCCTATACAGGAAGCCAGAAAGAAATTTGAAACAAATCCTTCAGAAGTTGAAAAGATAATCAAAGATGGCGCTGTGAGAGCGCGAGCTATCGCATCTAAAACCGTATCTGAGGTTAAAAATGCGATGGGACTCAGTTCATGAATCCTCATTTCTACAATCTTCGTAGTCGTCTAGGAATGATAAATCTTCCACATCGCATGGAGGAGTTCAATGTTGGAGTTGAGGAGGGTGGAGACTCAATATTGAGCAATGATTTTCTTTTAAAATTCCAACGTCCAGTAGTAGACTCAATGACCTTTCCAATGCCCGACGACATTGAAAGAAAAAAATACTTTGAAACTCTAGTAGAGTCTCTACAAAAAGCGACCGACCTGATCGAAGAAACTCTTCAGGACGACGAAATGCAGGTGGTAGTTGGAGGGGATCATAGTGTGGCATTTAGCTCATTGGTTGCATTATTGCGAAGACTTCATTCGCACAGCGTTGGTTACATTCAGATAGATTCGCATCCCGATATCAACACTGTCGCTACAAGCCCAACCGGTAATTTTCATGGAATGTGGATGAGGCCTTTTATCGGAGGATTTGATAACGAGCAGATAAACCAGCTGCTCCCACATGTTTTAAAACCCGAACAAATTCTATATGTCGGCAATCTAGATAAAGACCCAGAGGAGCAGGAGTTAATAGAAGGTAAGAAAATTCAAACAATTTCAGTTGATGCATTGCGAGATGGCAGTGCCCAGGAGAATATAAATAAATTCTTCGAATCTTTTGAACATATTCATCTGGATATAGACATTGATGGATTTGACCGTACGGTTGCTCCAGCTACCGGAATCCCAGCGAAGAATGGGCTTTTGTATAAAGACGTAGAGCCAATCTTAGAGTTGTTTAGGAGAAAAGAGGGAAGATCTATGGATTTGGTTGAGGTAAATCCACAAAAAGACAAAGGAGAAAAGACCATTAAGTTGGCGCAAAAACTTATTTTGAATGCGCTAGGTTCTTAAGTTTTGATAAACTATCCAAATGTCAAATAAACTCTACGTAGGAAATCTACTGTACGAAATGACCGAGGAGCAGCTTCGTGAATTTTTTGAACAGGCCGGAACCGTTGTTTCAGCAAACATCATTAGATTTAAAGACTCAGGAAAATCAAAGGGTTTTGGTTTTGTTGAGATGGAAAACGAAGAAGCAGCGCAAAAAGGTCTAGATTTGAATGGTCAGGATTTTCAAGGCCGAAGACTTATTGTTTCGGAAGCACGCCCTCCAAAAGTGAATACAGCGGATAACAATAATTAGTTCTTAATTCTTAATTCTTAGTTCTGCAAGCAGTGATTTAGAAGATAGTATTTTTGTATAATACAACCATGCGCAAATATATACCTAACGAAATTGAGAAAAAATGGCAGGAGAAATGGAGAAAGGACAAGACCTTTAGTCCAGATCTTGATAAAGCAAAAAAGCCTTACTACAGTCTAATGATGTTCCCTTATCCTTCGGCGGAAGGTCTTCATGTGGGAAATATGTATGCCTGTACAGGAGGCGATATCTTTTCGCGATTTATGCGAATGCAAGGCTACGACGTGTTTGAACCAATGGGACTAGATGGATTCGGGATTCATAGTGAAAACTATGCAATAAAGATTAATAAAAACCCCATGGATCTTTCTAAGATTTCTGAGGAACATTTTTACAAGCAGCTTGAATCAATCGGCAATTCATTTGATTGGGAGCGTACGGTTGAGACGTACAAACCAGAGTACTACAAATGGACACAATGGATTTTCCTACAAATGTTAAAGCAAAAACTTGCTTATAAAAAAAAGGCAGTGGTCAACTGGTGTCCTTCATGCAAAACAGTTCTTGCCGATGAGCAGGTAATTGCAGGAAAGTGTGAACGCTGTTCTTCCGAAGTTGAAAAAAAAGAGCTAGAACAGTGGTTTTTCAAAATTACCGACTACGCAGAGCGTTTATTGAAAAATTTAGAAAAGCTGGATTGGTCCGATAAGGTAAAAATAGCGCAGGTTAACTGGATAGGAAAGAGCAAGGGAATGATAATTAACTTTGAGGGTATTGAGGTTTTTACAACCAAACCTGAAACTATTGATGGAGCAACATTTTTAGTTCTTGCCCCAGAACATTCCGCCGTTTTAAAACTAACAACTAAGGAGCAATCTGGTAAGGTGACTTCGTATATTGCCGAAGCGAAAAAACGTTCCGAGTTTGATCGAAGCAACGCAAAAGAAAAGACAGGAGTATTTACTGGATCGTACGTACTTAACCCGGTCACGAATAAAAAAATTCCTGTTTGGATTGCGGATTACGTGTTGGTTGGCTACGGAACAGGTGCAATTATGGCGGTGCCAGATGGTGACGAGCGTGATAAAGAATTTGCCGAAAAATTCAAACTCCCCATTGAAAAAACGGATCATAAGTCAAAGCCGGCTGGAAAAAAGCGAGTAAACTATCATCTTCGCGATTGGTTAATTTCGCGACAGCGTTACTGGGGCCCTCCAATTCCAATAATTTATTGCGATTCATGCGGAACGGTTCCTGTGCCCGAAAAAGATCTTCCTGTTGTGCTGCCATATGTTGAGAACTTCAGGCCAACAGGTACTGGCGTTTCTCCCTTGGCAAGTGACGAAAAATTCTACAAAGTTAAATGTCCAACTTGCGGAAAAGATGCGCGTCGTGAAACTGATGTCTCAGATACATTTTTGGACTCAGCCTGGTACTTCTTAAGATATTTATCTACTGAAGACGATAAAAATCCATGGAATTCTGAACGGGTTAAGAACTGGATGCCGGTTAACTCTTATATTGGAGGCGCAGAGCACTCCGTCTTACATCTTTTATACAGTCGATTCTTATGCATGGCTTTTAAAGACGCTGGTCTTATATCGCATTTCGAGGAGCCGTTTACTAAGTTTAGAGCGCACGGATTGATTATTTCCGAAGGTATGAAGATGAGTAAGTCTAAGGGTAACGTTATTAATCCTGATGGCTATATTAAAGAATATGGCGCCGATACTATACGAGTATACCTGATGTTTATGGGTTCATTTGATCAGGGAGGAGATTTTCGCGAGCAGTCAATCGTTGGTCCATTTAATTTTTTAAAGAGAGTTTGGGACTTGTATAAAAAAGTCGATAATTCGGGCAAGGTTGAGCTGGACGCCGCCGATAAACAATGGCTAAATAAAACACTCAAAAAGGTTGTGAGCGATGGATTAGAGCTTAAATTTAATACAGCGATTGCGTCGTTGATGGAATGGCTTAACTTTTTGTCTAAGAAAGAAAAAATATTGGTAGTTGAGTATAAAACTCTGCTTTTGCTTTTGGCACCATTTGCTCCTCATATTACCGAAGAGCTTTGGGAGATGATGGGTGAGAAGTCATCGATCCACCTAGAGACTCATCAAAAGGTAGACGAAAAAGCTTTAGTTCAGGAGAACGTAAAGATTCCAGTACAGGTAAACGGAAAGGTCAGAGCCGTGCTTAATGTTTTAAAGAACGAGCTTGATAAGGATGCGGTTGTCAGAAAAGCATTAGAAGAAGGCTCTGTGACAAGACACATCGATGGTAAGAAGTATGAGGTTGTGTATGTGGTCGGAAAAGTGCTCAATTTCGTCCTTTCTTCATAAAAACCTCATCTTAGCTTGTTCCAACGGGCTCATTCAAATTCAAAATACTTGAACAAACTTCGTTAGTTTTTGGGTATTTTTGCAATCTAACTGACAATCTACCATAGTAGATGCGCTGTGAAATTATTGAGAATATTTTTTGGTACAATAACACTGATAAATATTGCCCGGTCGTCTAATGGCAGGACAGCAGATTCTGGATCTGCTTATCGGG
>CAYISZ010000007.1:0-48506 GCA_964366455.1 uncultured Gammaproteobacteria bacterium | reverse complement strand
GGTTTTGGAAGATAATCATTTCTTTTAAACGAAACTTAATATAAATTGCGCAACGTTCGAGATGTAGAAATGCGTTTTGAAGTTGCGCTTTTTATGTATAATTGTATTGAAATGACCAAGGATAAGATTTTTTTCTACGTCAAAATACTTTCAGCGTTTGGAGTTCTGCTTGCTGTATATCTACTTTGGCAACAGCTCGCGCAACCAGCATTCAAGCCATGTAACATCAACGCGACAGTTAACTGCGATGCAGTAATCACAGGACCGCTAGCTAAAACGTTCGGCCTCGCCACACCACTATACGGACTTATCGGCTACATTGTTATTTTTATTGCCGCGATGCTACGCAAGACTAAGCTGATGATTTCGATGGCCGCCTTTGGACTGGCTTTCTGCTTGTGGATTGCGTACCAGGAGTTGGTGATACTGCGAGTTATCTGTCCGGTCTGCATTATGTGCCAGCTTACAATGATCTCGGTCTTTGCTCTTTCGGTTAAATCACTGAGAAAAAAGAATCTTCCTGCTTAAAACCCAATTTTTTCGTTCACGAAAATAATATGGATGCGATTTGGCGCTTCGCTGTTTATTACAACGGTTTTACTCGGATTTGTATTCCAAGTATCTGGTAAGCCATATGCTTTACGGGCACGTACAGACTCTAGGGGAATAAGATACTCTTTAATTCTAAGCATGGCCTCTTCAGTATTCTTAACTATCTTATGTGTCCCCACAATCCAAAGTACGTGCGCAGCTCCATACAGATATGCTGGTAGCTGACTTCCGGTGCCGGATGTAACGACCACCTCACCGTTTTCGGTTACAGCGTGAACGCTTCCAAGTGCCCATTCGGGAGCGGCTCCTAATCTTTGCATCTCTTTGCCTTCGGTGTCTCTACTCATTGAGTTGAGCATGTTTTTGACTGATTTATATTTTTTAGAAGAGTTTATTTCCGCCTCAATACCCGTTTCCTCTAGTGAAATTGAGGTCATGGTCATAACCTCAGCACCTTCTGGGATAAGTGTCAGAGCCTTCTCTTTCGCTTCAGCTCGTGTTTGTACAAGTTCGGCTGTCATACCATTCTTGACGAGAGCTTCAATGGTGTTGTTAACGATTTCCGTAGGAGCTGGTGTTGTATATTTCATAGTAGAAATTAGATAGCGTTTGATTTATAATAGTAATAATTAAGTGCTATATAATCTATAGTACTATATAAAATAAAGTATGTCAACATTGAAATGCAACAAACTATCCGGCAAGATGAACTCTGCTATCGAACTATTGGGTGATACCTGGACACTGGCAATTATTGGGAGTCTTGCGCAGGGGGAACAAAGATTCTGCGAGTTGCAAAGAAGTTTGGATGGAGTAAATCCAGTGACTCTTACTCAACGTCTGAAGAAGCTTGAGATAGAACGAGTTATTAGTAGAAAAGAGGAGACTGTAGACAAAATCTCAGTTGTGTACGGGCTTACTCAAAAGGGGAAGGCCATCGTTCCTGTCATTGAACAGCTGGGAGAGTATGCAAATAAGTTTTTGTAACAGAGCTACCCAACTGATATAATTAACCCAGTGCTTCAGAGAAAAGAGTGAGTCCCTTCATTCAAACTTTCGGTGTAGCGCACGCATTTATGAACAAAAATTTAGTAGTAATTGTTTTGGTAACGGTCGTAGGAGCTCTGGGGTATGGAATTATTATCCCAATCCTATACACGTATTCTAAACAGTTTGGGTTAAGCGATTTTCAGAATGGACTTCTGTTCTCAATCTTTGCCTTATTCTCTTTCATCGCGACTCCTGTCATCGGAAGGCTGTCTGACAAGTACGGTAGGAGACCACTTTTAATCTTCTCATTAATCGGAACAGTGATTTCCTTTTTCATGTCTGCTTGGGCGCCTAACGCTATGTTTTTGTTTATCGCCCGCGCGCTGGATGGTGTCACAGCAGGTAATATATCTGTTGCGTCTGCTGTAATTGCGGACATGACCGATCATAAAAATCGAGCCAAAGGCTTCGGGTTTATGGGGGCGGCGTTCGGATTTGGATTTGTATTTGGTCCAGCTATTTCCGCGTTCGCATCAGGATACTCCATTAGATTGCCGTTTATTATTGCGGGATTAATCTCGCTAGCAGCAACGCTTGTCACAATATTTTTTCTATCCGAAACTAATAAACATATCGGTCAGGTAGAGCATAAAAAATTATTCAACTTTCCCCTTTTATGGCACGCACTATTTGATGGACAGATTGGAAGAACTTTGTTAATATCGCTTCTATACGCAACGTCTTTCGGTGCATTTATATATACATTTCAGCCGGTCTCGGTAAAGATTCTACATCTGTCTCCACAGTGGATAGCCGGACTCTTCACGATTTTTGGTACGACAGGATTAATTACGCAAGGTCTTATCTTCTCACGACTTACCAAGAAATTTAAGCTTACTTCATTGTTTACCTTTGCTCTTTTTGGCGTCGCCACTGTTTTTGCAGGACTTTTCTTTGCAAGTTGGCTACCTGCATTTGTTGCGCTATGCGTCCTACTTAGTTTGGGGAACGGAATCGTGAACCCTCTTACTCAGACGATCTTATCGCGAGAGACAGACGCAAAGTCCCAGGGCTCTATACTTGGACTACACGCGTCATACATGAGCATTGGTCAGATAGTTGGACCAATTCTAGGTGGAACTATTGCGCTTTACTCAATTCCCGGTCCATTTTTAGTGGCCTCATCGTTCTGCATTGTTTCGTTTCTTCTTTCTAGAAACATTTTGCTAACTGACAAGCACAGCGTCTAGCATCTTAACTTCGGCGTCTGCTACCATTGATACATGGCTAAGAACGCAAATGTATTTGAAGATCTGCATAAGAAGTGGAGTAGCTATGAAGAAGATTTGCATAACAAACTTTGGTCTAAGCATGGATCAATATTGAGCCCTCTACAGAATGCATTACGACATATCGCGGCAGGATCTCTAGCTGTTTTACTTCTTATCTCTCAGCCAGCTACAAGCTCAATAATAGCTCAAGGTCTCCAGGCAGATATAGTGCCAGTTGCAGAAGTTGTTCATACGAGACCACAACTCATAGCTTCACTGAAGCCAATATTACCAAATGATGTAGTCGAGCTAACACCTGAGCAGGAAACGCAGATTGAGTCAACGTTATCTGAGTATTTCAAAATTTCTGTGAAGTCGGTTTTGGGCGGTAAACGACTAAATAGAAGTTATGGATATATAGGAGCCGAACAACATCTGATGAGATTCGCTGGTGACACAATAAGCTCACATTTTTCCACGGAGTCAGAAATGATTGATTATGGCGCATCTGGTATGGCTCCCGGAAGAGGTGCGTGGGGGTACATAGAAGATATCGAGAAGGAAAAGTACTACATCGCTGTACAGACCTTTTTATCACCAGGTTGGGAAGAAAACACAAATGAACTTTACAATTTTTTTAAGTTCAGAAAGATGTTGATTGTGAATGCTGAAAATGGTAAGTCGATGGTGGTTGTTATTGGAGATGCTGGACCAGCGAAATGGACAGGAAAACACCTAGGAGGCTCGCCAGAAGTGATGCGACATCTGGAGAGAGTAGACGGCTCAGCAAAAGGTCCAGTGTTATACTTTTTTATCGACGACCCAGAAAATAAAATTCCGCTAGGTCCTATTGAACCGCAATAATATGACAATCACACATTCGGCACGTTCGGCGCACTCAGTGCAAGCAAGCTCAGTGCAAGCAAAAAAACCAAATCATTTTTATCATTCGATAGTTTCTATGGAGTCACTAAGAGTAAGGCTAGATTTATTTGATTTTACTTCTGAAGAGAGGGAAAAGTTAATGGAGGTTGCTGAGCGGACTTTGCATCACTCCATACTCGATCTGGTTCTATCAGAACTTAATGAAGAGGACAGAAAATTATTCTTAGCACACCATGCATCAGAAAACCACGATCAAATCTGGAAATTACTAGCTGGCAACGTAAATAACATAGAAAAGAAAATTAAGGTTACCGCAGATTCGGTAGCGCGGAAACTTCATAACGATCTTAAAAAAGCTTCCCGACGCAAGGTCGGGATTCCGACACTGAGGTCGTCGGAAAAAAAGACTGCTGAGCGACCTTGACAATACTTATGATTCTCTCTATCATGACAGTATGAAAAAGTCCTTATTTCTTGCTTCTTTCGCAATGCTTCTTCTGGCTTCCCAACTTGTCTATGCTGAAGAAGCAGATTCAGTACGTGAGTTACGAGCTGAAAGAATGGAAGAACGAAGAGATGAATTCAAGGAAAGAAAGCTAGAGCTTGCATCAAAAGCTGCGCAGATGAGAGAAAGTCGCAAAAATAAGAGGGAAGAATTTAAGGAAAAACTATCCGAACTAAAAGACGAGCGTAAAGAGAAGATTGTAGAGAAGGTTGATTCTAAAATAGATGCCTTAAACAAAAGACACACAACTAAAATGAGTGAAGTACTGGAGCGGCTTAACGAGGTATTAATCAAACTGGATAGTAAAGTTGCTTCGGCTACAGCGCAAGGAAAAGATACAGCATCAGCATCAGCTGCTATTACCACGGCAAAGTCAGCAGTTAGCGCAGCTCAAACTTCAGTATCGGATCAATCATCTAAAGATTACGCACCAGTCATAACCGACGATGAAACACTTGGGGCAGTTGTTAGTGCCGCTTTTAAATCATTTAATACAGATATTAGAGCCGTTCATAAGTTAGTTATCGATGCGAAACAAGCGGTACGAAGCGCTGCTGTTATTGTATTACAATTGAAATAATATGGATTCGACGGATTCGACAAACTCACCGCAAACTAGCTCACCACAAACCCCAGCATCCGAGCCAGTGGTTGAGCCCGTTACTTCGACTGAAGCCCCCGCGAGTGTCCCATCTATAGCTCCAGCAACAGAACCAGCGGTTGGTTCGGCAAGCTCACCACAAGTGCAGGAAGCTTCAGCGACTTTAAATGTTCCACAAGATTCCTCAAAACCAAGTTCATCAAGCACTGTGAAAATAATAATCGCACTTTTAATTGTGGTAGTTTTGGCGGTAATGGGAGCAATTGGATATTATCTTTTTAACAAAATGTCCAGTTCTTCAGATTCACAGACAGTCGAAACTGTTACTCCAGCCCCTACCACAGCAGTGGTTTCTCCAACGCCTGATAGTGAGGATGCTCAGGTCGATCAGATTGATACCACATTTCCAGAATCTGACGTAAAGTCTATTCAAACGGATCTTCAAGGGTTATAATGAGCGCTTCATGATAAAGATTGCAATTGCCGTTATTGTTGTCTTGTCGATTTTCAGCGGGATTATCATTTACAATGAAAAAAACAGTAAAGAAAGTCTTGATATTGAGTACACTGGAGCTAAAGCACAACCAACTATAAATTCTAATCAATACAATGAAGGGGATTCAACCGAGTCCACAACAACCATGAAACAACCAAAAATCATCATTGACCCAAATGTAGTTTACAATGCGAAGGTCACTACATCAAAAGGTGCTTTTACAATTGAACTCAAACAAGGAGAAACGCCAAAGACAGTAAATAATTTCGTTTATCTGGCGAGTAAGGGATTTTATAAAGACACGATTTTTCATCGAGTGATAAAAGGATTTATGATTCAAGGTGGCGACCCAACCGGAACAGGAATGGGCGGACCTGGGTATAAGTTTGAAGACGAAAAATTTAGCGGATCATATGCTCCAGGGACAGTGGCTATGGCAAATTCTGGACCCAATACAAACGGAAGTCAATTCTTCATAATGCATGGCGAACAAGATCTTCCTCCCAACTACACAATATTTGGTCATGTCTCAGAAGGAATGGACGTGATAGATATGATTGCATCTGCGAATGTAACTTACGGTAACTCTGGAGAGCAGTCTACACCAGTTGATCCAGTTAAAATAATGTCGATCGAGATCTCACCTGCAGTTAGTACAAATTAAAAACTTCATCCGAGTCAAACAGTTGTTGCTTGACCTTAGTTATTTCTCCTCTATAAATCACAGTCAATGGACTGGGTTTTGAGCCAATCTGCTTTAGAAAATGTAATCGCTTCATCTTGGAGTTGTAAGGAATATCATAGGTCATTGAAACGGTTGTGCTGTTGGCAGGTGGAGTTTCAAAGTAAAGTGCGAAAATAGTACTTCCATTTTCCTTAGTTATAATGATCTCGCTACCAACATCCAGACCATTCAACACCGCCTTTCTTAAGACAGCTTCAGCTGGTACATATAGTTGAAAATAATTTTTATAGATTTCTTTTTCTGTTGCATCGGCCGTAATGGTGTTTGTGTAAGTAGACTTAAAGGTGTGAACCAGAGCTCCACTAGAGTGCGAAAGTTGGATATCCATAGTTTTGCGAATTAGCGCATCCATTTTATTAACTCCAACATTAGCGTCAACTGGCATAATCCAGTTTTTATAGGCGGGAGCATTACTCCCTGTTGCATTGAGCATCGCAAACAAATTTTGTAGTTGGGGATTTGATGTAAAAAAAACTAGATTTTTAGTTTTTGCGGCTTTAAACAGATAGTTGAAGATACCCAAAGGGGGAATCTCTTCAATCCTTTGTCTCATGACGTTCCCTAGTGATTGTAGTATCGAGCGTTTTAACTTCGAGCCAGGGAAAAACTCAGTTTCAATTTTTCGCTGAGTTGTTGTAAAGAAGTTCGAGCTTGTGATTGTAGTTCTGTGATCGGTTAGCTCAATAGGCCCGGTTAGAAGTAGGAGATCTTCAAACCCAGTGGTTGTAATGGCGATGACTGCAGCGTAGGACTTGTTGTAAGCGGGAACAGATGATAGATATCCGATAGTTTTTTTTGCGTTAATTCTAAAATCAGGAGAAAAATTTGAGTCACGAAGAAATTCATTCGGTTGGTTTAGATATTTACGAACTGCATAGTGCGGTTCAGAATGAGTAACGATTTGTCCATCTATTTCGTAAACATCCTGAACTTCAAATTTGGTCATGGTGTAGTTTTGAAATGTGATAAATCCAAGAGATCCAATGAAGCCGCCTCCCGGGCGGAGTTCGTAGTTGTTCAGAAATAACAGAACAAAATTAGCATCCTTCCCATCACCGAGTAGTAGTGGAAGATGGGTCGACATTGACTCCAATATATTCGCCAACTCAACAACCGAACTTTTAGGAAAAATAACGGAAACTTTATTTGCTAATTTAGCCGAATGAAATGTCTGTTTTTGAGAAATGGCTATGAATTTTTTAATATATCCGATATCTTCAGAAGCTTTTTCATTTTTAAGAATAAGTCTGACTGTATTTTTTTGTGCTAGTATTGCACGAGACACTATTGGGAATAACGGATTAATAACTAACAAAGCTAAGTGAGAAGTAATAATGAGCAGAACAATTAAGGAAAATAGGAGAATTCTAAGACCTTTTCGCATCCTCCCAGTATAGTATAATCGTGGGTATGAACAACCAAATTATCTGTCCACACTGCAAAAAGCCCTTTCTGCCAGAGGAGGGGATGCGCCATCAGCTTGATGAGGAGCGCCAAAAGGTCAGAAAAACTGAAGTAGATAAATTGCGAAAAGAAATAGAGCAGGAGACAGCTTTAAAACTCAAAGATAAAGAAAACGAAACTTCGGAATTAAAAGACCAGAACAAAAAGCTACAAGAGCAAATGCTTGATACCAATAAAATTCTTCGCCAATTACAAAAGCAGCTTGCAGAAAAAGATCTAGAGGTTCAAAAAAAAATACAGCAAGAAGAGGAGAAAATACGACTTGAGACGCGCAAGAAAGCGGAGGAGGAAAATAATCTTAGAAATCGGGAGAAGGACAAAAAGCTGGAAGATGCACTTAAAATGGCCGATGAATATAAGCGAAAATTTGAACAAGGCTCGCAGCAGACCCAAGGTGAGGTGTTGGAGGAATATCTTGAAAACATGCTAAAGAATACTTTTCTGTATGATGATGTTCAGCCCGTCCCCAAAGGTATTCGAGGAGCCGATGTAGTTCAAATCGTCAAAAATAAATTTGGACAAGTGGGCGGAAAAATAGTTTGGGAATCAAAACGTACTAAAGCTTGGAGCAATGATTGGATTACAAAACTCATAAGCGACAAACATAATGTAAAAGCGGATGAAGCGGTATTGGTAACCAACGTTTTACCTGACCAAATTAAGGGATTCGGAAATTATGAAGGGGTATGGATTAGCAATTACGAATCGATAATTGGTGTCGCTACGGTGCTAAGAACATTTCTGCTTCAGGTGGCTATTGCAAAAGCCAATAACAAATCCGACAGGAGCGATGTAAAAGAGCAGTTGTATGAATATGTCCAAAGCACTGAGTTTCGAAATAGATTTGAAGCGATCTCAGGAGCTTTTAAAGCAAGACAAGAAGAGATCGACATCGAAAAGAAATGGTTTACTAAAAAATGGGCGAGAGAGGAAAAGACAATTGCTACTCTGCTTTCCAATAACTCAGGCCTCAAAGGAGAACTGGAGGCCATCACCGGAATTAAGATGGATGACGACGCCTTAGTTCTTGAAAGTGGTGATGAAGTATCCTAAAATGCAAAACAAAATTATTAATTTTTTAATTCAGTGGAGAGTAATTATTCCATTAGCCTTAATAGTTTTGATTTGGTTTTTTTGGCCACAACCCAAACCTAATACTAAAATAGTTACTTCTACCAAAGCGACCTCCTTAAGTAATGATTCTTCAAAACAGGAAGTTGCAATTACATCACTATTTGGCGTAAAAAAGAAACTGCGTTGCAGTATCGAGTCTGCCACAGCCGTAATTGATGACGTAAAGATTTCAGCATCACTTACAGAAAATAAAAAACAAAATAAAGTTATATTTGACGGTGATTGTTTGTACCAATGGACCAATGGCAGTAGTAGTGGTGAAAGATCCTGCGGATTAAAGTCATATTTGCCACTTCTTTCCAGTTTTGTAAGCAATGATTCCCTACAAAAAGTATTTCCACAGTCAAATGAGTTAGCATCAGCGTGCAAAGAAGTTTCTAGTATTAATCAGAAGGTTTTTGAAATTCCCAAAACTGTACTTTTCAAAAACAAGAAGTTGTTTTAAAAAAATGCCCTGGCTACGACCGACTTTCCCCAGATCCGCTTTGGATTGAGTATCATTGGCGCTGGCTCGTTTCACTTCTCTGTTCGGGATGGGAAGAGGTGGTTCCAAACCGCTCAAGCAACCAGGACAAGAACTATTATAGCAAATTGTTTATAATTTGGGAATGGAAGATTTAAGTGCACCTTCTCACTCAGTATTTCATTCCTTCTGTGTAAGGCCGACAGTAAAGTTTGATACTCAGATGGACAACGAGGAAATTCTGCTTATGCTACGCGCACACCCGGTGACACAACTTCCGTGGGTACTCAATGGAATATTCGTAATAATCTTACTTATTTTTATAAATCTTTTTGCTACATCATTATTTAGCTTTCAACAACTTTTTATTTTCAACGTTGGTATAGGGGCTTTCGTATTTGCCTATTATTGGTTTAATTTTCTTGCCTACTTTTTTAACGTAGGTATCATTACTAATCACCGCATTATTGACGTGGATTTTCATGCAGTGATTTATAAGGAAGTTACAGAAGCAAGAATAAATAAGGTCGAAGATATAACTGCCAAATCAGGGGGGTATGTGGCGTCGTTATTTAACTTCGGGAATGTATTTGTTCAGACTGCAGGTAACGAGTTGAATATCGAATTTACCAATGTGCCCAGATCTAGCGACGTAGTGAAGATTATAAACAGCGTAATACCCTAATATGCAAATTCTGGTTGATATTTTCTCCACAAATGCATCGATTTTTGATGTTTTGTTTAAGCTATTTTCGATAGTTATTAGCATCATTTACCTGATTTACGGATTGATAGTTCTTCGTCAGACAAGACTAATGTTAAGATCAATTGAGGAGACAGGAGGAGCAGCAATAAGATTTATCTCTTTTTTGCAGATTCTGCTTGCCATCTTTCTTATAGTCCTTAGCTTTGGTATCATCTAATAATGATGGTGCCTCGAGTTAAAACATATCTAACTCAAGATCAAGTCGATGGAGTGAGCGTCTTTAAGCAGCTAAATGATTTTTATATTCTTCTGCAGATTCCAGATGCCTTAACTGAGGATGAGCTAGAAATGTACTGTGCAACTCTTGAGCAGGCAGTTGCAGCGTCCAGCTTCACAACCGCAACAGAGTTTGATGGAGCCGTATCGGATGCATTTAGAATCTCTAATCTTCCCCTAGGTTTCTCGATCTCTTGTCTATATCTTAAGGAATCTACGATTTTTCTTAAGACCTATGGACAGGGGTCTGTAGTTCTTAAAAGAGAAGGGAGACAGATCTCACTAGTTAAGTCTGGCGCCTTTGCTTCTGGTCAAATTAAGGTCGGAGATGGGATAGCACTTTGTTTTGGAGATCAAGATCCATTCGAAAACGTAGAAAACGCAGTCCACTTAGAGTTTATACCTGAGGGTTTGAATGAGATAAAGGAGGAGTCTTTCCCCGAAGCAGTACTTGCCACTCCAGAACAAAGGGAGCGGGCCAAAGATTTTGAGAGACAGCCTTTAAAAAGACAAAGTGACGCTCTCATTGTAATGCGCGCCTGGTTTGTGGGCAGAAAGAAAGGGCGGTTATTAGCAGTAGTTCTGGCTGGGCTTTTGATTTTTGCGATTTTTATTAACAGCTACAATAGCAAAACCGCTCAAGAGGATAGGCTGAATTTAGAGAACGCAACGTCAACAATAACTCAAAAATTAGAACAGGCAGAAGACGTATTTGAGCTAAACTCCGGAAGGTCGGTTGCTTTATTAGCCGAAACAAAGAAGGATTTAAAGGCTCTAGAAAAAAAACTTCACAGCTCACATAAGAATGAGATCGTCCAACTGACTGAAAAAATAAGTGCTACCGAGAAGAAAATTCTCCAGAAAAATATAAAGTCGGCTGTAGAGTTCTTAGATCTGGGGCTTGAGGAGAAGGGAGCTCAAGGAACCGCGATGTGGAGGTACGAAGACAAGGTCATTATCATTAATCAGAAAGGGGCGGTCTACATTCTATCGTTAGAAAAAAAATCACTTGAGGCGAGAAGCTCGCCCTCAATAGTAGGCGCCAATCTTGGAGGGCTGGACGAGTCGACGGTATATGTTTATAAAAAAGGTGTCGGTGTTATAAAAATAGAGTCAGATACCGCAAAACCTAAAACCGCAATTAAACAGGACAAAGAATGGGGCGTCATTACAGATCTTCAGGTCTTTAACAAAAATCTGTATTTACTAGACAGCTCAAAGGGACAGGTGTACAAATATGTCCCGACCGAGGATGGATTTGCGACTAAATCAGCTTACTTTAAATCTGGCGCATACGCGCAAAATGCCGTGTCTTTTGCCATCGATCAATCGGTATATGTTGCTCAAAAGAAATTAATTACCAAGTACACATCTGGTCTGCAGGATGGATTTTCTCCTACGTATCCTGACTCAGGACCGTCAATAACAAGAGTTATGACTGGTGGCGATGTTGATGATCTATATATATGGGACAAATCTAATGGTAGAGTGGTGATATTGTCCAAAAACGGTGACTACAGAAAGACGATTGAATCCTCTATTTTATCTAAGGCTTCAAGCGTTGAGGTTTTTGCTGATGCAGCCTACGCGCTACAAGGATCCAAGATCTACAAGGTTTCGTTGAAGTGATATAATACTCCTATGAAACTTCGAGATGTTTCTGATTTGGAGCTTGTCAATCTGCTACTTCAAAAAAATGACCCCGCACTTACGGAGTTAGTTCGTAGGTATGAGAAAAAGCTCCATAACTTCGTTTATAAAAAACTGCGCAGTCACGAGACAGCACAGGAAATCGTACAAGACGTATTCATTGAGTTATTCGACGCTTTGAGAAATTATAAAAGGACAGCTTCTTTGAAGACCTACCTATTTACCATTGCTCAGTATAAAGCCATCGACTTTATTCGTAAGCAAAAAATTAAACGCATAATGTTTTCGTCAATTCCTCCATACATTTTAGAGAGGCTGAAGACAATTCTTATAGACGACGAGATTGATAAAAAGGAGTTGAGTCAAAAGATCGAGAAGGTCTTTGGAACTATGCCGAATGATTACGGGTTGATTATACGACTCAAATACATGGACGGTTATAAAATAAAAGAAATTGCGCACAAATTATCGCTCAGTTCCAAGGCCACAGAAAGTCTACTTTACAGAGCGAGAAAAGCATTTATCACTTTATATAAACAACCATGAATCTGCCATATCTTAAAAATAAATATCACGAAGCCTTTATTGTGGATCCTAGCGATTTGGGCAATCCGATATTAACAAAAATTTACAAAAGGATTAGTGGTAATCTAAAAATAATGCCGTTTATTTACCTGATTCCTCTATCAGTTGGGATAATCTTTATATTTTCTTTAGTATTCAATTTCTCGATTGTGCGAATTGCCACCTTACTCCAAAATGGTTTCTAAAAAGCAGACATCTCTTCTATCTTCGTTAATTGCATCTTTTTTTATAGTGCTGCGACGCAGTATTTTACTGATATTTACTCCTTACAAAACAATGCGGAGGATAAGCGCCGAGAAGGATTACTTACAACTTTTTTGGATTGCCATGTTCGTTCTTCTGTACTTTTTGATTATTGGTTTTGTAAAGATACTGACATTTCTAGTATTGTTTCTAGGTACAGTGGCGGTTATGTATGCAATAGGGAGAGGGTGGAAAAAGCCGGTCAATCTATCGAATATTTTATTTTCATTTAGCTACGGACTACTTCCTACCACTATTTGGTTCTATCTTAGCTTGGCGCTCTTTTATCTACTTCCACCACCACGCACGTCATCGCTACAGGGTAAAATTTTTAGCGTATTGTATGTAAGTTTTTCGCTCTCACTACTGCTATGGAAGCTAATTCTGACTTATTTAGCCATTAGATTCTCACTAAAGCTTGGATTCTATTCAACTATGTTTACTCTGATTCTTTATATCCTTTGCATCTTAGCCATAGGCTATTTCGGCTTCACTTTAAGCATATCCAAGGTCCCCTTCATTTAGCTTCGAATGATTTTGAGACTACGCACGACTCAAATAGTATGAACGTCCATAGAGATACCATCAAACTAAGAACTAAGGAGTTTTGTGAGTTTGTAGATTTAACTGATAATGTCGAGAAGTTCCTCAATAAATCAGGCATAAAACAAGGTGTGGTTAGTATTCATTCAAAGCATACAACGCTTACGATCCGTGTGAACGAGAGAGAAACAGGCCTTATTGCTGATTTTAAAGATTTCATGACAAAGTTAATTCCAAAAGACAATTATTACCGACATAATGATCTCAATGTAAGAACCGAAAACTTGGTGTGCGATCCCAATGCATCAGATTGTTTAAATGCGCATTCCCATATCGGACATTTATTCATGGGTACCTCAGAATTTTTGCCAGTAGTTGATGGCAAATTAATGCTTGGCACATGGCAACGTATATTTGCAATTGAGTTAGACTGTGCTAGAAACCGAGAGGTTTTCTTGCAGGTGATGGGAGCATAATAATTATGACACAGGTTGAGCAACAAACATTTCTACCCCCTGTAGTCGAACAGCTAGGAACATCTGGTATTCATTTACCACGGCTCTTAGTAGATAAGACAACTCTGACAGAACGAGGTTACCATTCCGCTGGAATAGGGATTATTTTGTTAACACGGAGTGCTGATGGAGAGCCCTTGTTGATGCTGGGGAAACATAATGCTACCGATAGAACTAGCGAAGGACTTTGGAGTTGGTTCGGAGAGACTCTAAAAGAGGATGGAGTAGGGAAAATAGAATCAACGGATCACGCAGTTACTAGATGCTTTCAAGAAGAACTTGGAATTCCAAATATTGGAGACTTGAGTCTGTGTGCAGATGGAGAAAGGTTTGTTGCTGAGGTTGACCTCACGGCACATAAAGTTACGACTGGGAACCCGATTTTATATAGAATAGCAGCGCATATTTTCTGGATGAACGATTCATGCGCAATGCCTTCTGTGAGTAGTGAAGAGATAGGTGGTGTGGAGTTGTTTCCTTTACGGGACGTGATGGCAGGAACAGTTGATGTTCCTCTGCGAGAGTTTACCTCCCCGGTAATTTTAGATTTGCATAATCGGGGATACTTAGAATATCCCGGCAGCCAACGATTAGGTCAGGTAGCTTTCCCTGACAGACTAGATTATTTCTCTCATGAACATGCCGATCTAATTGTATGAAAGACAGGGCGCTTGTTTTTATCAAACTTGGTGGAAGTTTAATCACTGATAAGGAAAAGGCTTATACGCTTAGGAGAAATAATATTCAGAATGTAGCAAAAAGTCTAAGTAATATTATTCGAGAAAAAAAAGATACTCTTTTTATAATTGGAAACGGCGCAGGCTCTTATGGTCATTATGCCGCTACTATTCATGATTACCATAAGCCATTTGGATTCGCCTTTCTTCAACGTAAGGTGAAGGAACTAAACGCCATAATAGTAGAAGAGTTATTAAGAAATGGTATTCCCTCGATATCACTATCATTCTCAGCCATTTCTACGGCAAAAAGCGGAAAGCTTCAAACTATATATCTAGATTCCCTAAAAGGTTTTCTTGAAAGTGGCGTCACCCCAGCCTTATATGGCGATGTAGTCTATGACTCTAAAAAGAATTCAACAATATTTTCAACTGAAAACATCTTTTCAGTTCTATGTGAAAAGCTAGGAAGGAGCTACAAGATATCTAAGATGATCCACCTCACAACTGTCGATGGCTTTCTTGATGAAAATAAAAAGGTTATACCGCACATAACTCAAAGAAACTTTAGCTCAATCAAAAAAAATCTCTATAAAACTAAAGGATTTGATGTCACAGGAGGAATGGTTCACAAGATAGAGGAGTCTCTGAAGCTTGCTAAGAAGGGAATCGAAACACACATCGTAAATGGCTCAATAGATAACGTTCTTGAATCTATAGTGCTAAATGGTGAGGGGTCAGGTACTTTAGTTACCTCAAAGTAAATCCTTTTTGAGAAACTCTTTTACCCAAGGGGAAAGCTTATTACTCGAGTCATGTGTTTTATTTTTCAAGCTATCAACCGATGCTAATGAAAATCCATAGGCAATCTCATGATTCACAACCGGTTCTTTTTCCGTTTCGCAGACATATAAATAACAATACTCGTGCTCGCTAAATTTACTTTTAGGATCTTTATCGTGATAAAGTGCAAACCCCTTTTTAGTTAAATTCTTGATGTCCGATTGTTCCATATTCCATTCGCGTTGTAATGTTTTGAATACCGCATCTTCAAGACTTTGAATTTCGGTAGAATTTGTGACCTGAGGGTGTGAGGAAGCTGTGAAATCAAAAACATCGTCAAAAACAGGATGTTTCCGATGCTGGCAGATTATTTGATCTTTGTAAAAAACCGCAACTGTGAAAGCTCTGTGTAGAATGCCTTTTTCATGCGCTTCCCACCGTTCAACAGGACCTAGAAAATTATCTTTTTCATCTACACGAGGAATAAATATTTCCTTTTGGTAATACGACTGAGTCATAACTTATTATTCCTATCTAAGCGTTGGGACGATGAATCTGAAGCCACCGCCGGAAGGGGTAATGATTCCTGAATTAGGAAATGCAATACTAAAGATCGCATTGAAAATTACCAATACGATGATTGACATAACGATTCCAATTACCGCACTTCTTATCCTTGCCTGAGCTTTTTGAAGTTTTTCTTTGTCGCCGCCTGACGTAACCCAACTTAATGCTCCCCAGAGCATATAGACTAATGCAACTATTCCGGTAATTATAACTAGCAAATTAATACCGCGGCCTAAAAGAGTTGAAAGATCCTGTCCAGGATTTGACCCCCCGATTCCACTAACTGGTGGCTTAATTTTTCCAAATACTTCGTTTACGCTTGCCATATATTAAAAAAATAATTGGATACCGGTAATGTAGCTTACTACAGTAACCATAAGATAGCTTAAGAATATCAGACTCAATCCTATTATTGAATACGTGATTGTTTTTCTGGCTTTCTGGATTTTTTCTTGTTCTCCGCTACTGGTTACATAACTAAAGGCTCCCATAAGTAACATTGCCAAACATACTAGTGAAGAAATTATCATGAGAGTAGGAAGAACTTGATTCAGCAATATGCTTAAATTACCAAACTTGGAGACGGGGTTCACATTTGATTTGCTAAAGTCTACCGCAGCGTAGGCTACTTTTATCATGTAGACAGTCTATATAAAATGCTCCAGACTGTCAAATGCCTCCACTGTATAATACATTTATGACAGATATTAGCTCCAAACTAAACCATGTTGCCATTATTCCTGACGGAAACAGAAGGTGGGCAAAAGAAAAAGGTCTACCAACGTTTGAAGGTCATCGAAGGGGTTTCGAGGTTCTGCAGAAAGTTGCAGAATATTTAAGAAAGATAAATGTGCGGGTTATGACTGTATGGGCTTTTTCAACGGAAAACTGGAATAGGGATTCTAAAGAGGTGGCGTATCTGATGGATATTTATGAAAAATGGCTAGATCAAAATCTAAAAACAGCACAAAAAGACAATATCAGAATAGTTCATCTTGGTAGAAAGGACAGAATCAAAGACTCATTGCGTAAAAAACTGGAGGAAGTTGAGGATAAAACCTCAAAATTTTCAAAGTATTATTTAGGAATAGCTCTAGATTATGGAGGGCGGGATGAACTGCTGAGGGCAACGCAAAAAGTTCAAAGTTCAAAGTTCAAAGTTCAAAGTGAGAGAGATATTGAGCAATTCCTGGATACTAAGGAATTTCCATACCCTAATCCTGACCTAATTATTCGAACAAGTGGAGAGCATAGGACTTCGGGTTTTTTGCCTTGGCAGTCTGCCTACAGTGAGTATATTTTTCCTAAAGTTCATCTTCCCGATTTTACCGTAGAGGAACTGAAAAAATGTCTTGATGAGTATAATCATCGTCAGAGAAGGTTTGGAAAATAGGATATAATTACCGCATGCAGAGTCCTTCATTTGTTATCACCAATAAGATACTTAATGCCATCTCCAAAATAGAGGCCGCAGAAGAGGTGATTAAGCACGCTCCACTACTTCCTCTGTGGGAAAAGCAGTTTAAAGAAGACGCGGTAGTACGTGCTGTTTATCACGGAACGCATCTGGAGGGAAACCAGCTGCAAAAAGATGAAGCAAAGGATGTGCTGATGGGAAAAGATGTTGTGGCGCGGCCAAGAGATATTCAGGAGATCATTAATTACCGCAAGGTTATTGAGCTAATCGACGAAGAAGTAAAAAGAAAAATCGAGAACATTACCGAACCATTTATCAAAAAAGCACATCGAATAATTGTGACAAAGGTCCTAGAGGACGACATGGCGGGCGAGTACAGAAAAAAACAGGTTGTGGTTAAAAATTCTCAAACAGGTGAAGTTACATTCACTCCACCATCGGCCATCGATGTTCCATTTCTGATGAGGGAGTTTGTGTACTGGTTAAATCGCGACAGTACCGCAGAACTACATCCGGTCTTAAAGGCCGGTATCGCGCATCACGAGCTCGTACGCATTCATCCTTTCGTTGATGGTAATGGTCGTGTAGCTCGAGTTCTTGCAACCTTGACAATGCTTTTGGGAGGTTACGACATTCGTAGATTTTTCTCTCTTGAAGAGTACTATGACAAAGATGCACAGACCTACTATGAAAATCTGCAAAAAGCATCGGCGGGGGATCTTACATCCTGGCTTGAGTACTTTACGTGGGGAGCGTCTTTGGAGTTTGAGAAAGTGAAAGAGAAAGTACTAAAGTTATCACGAGACGTTAAGATGAAGGAGAAATTTGGAGGTAAGCAAATCTACTTAAACGATCGTCAGGTGAAGCTCGTGGAGTATATTCAGGAGATTGGATATGTTCAGAATCAGTCATTTACCAATGTAATTCAGGACGTTTCGGAAGACACCATCTTAAGAGACATTCAAGATCTAATCAAGAAAGGTTTGGTTAAAAAAGTCGGGAGCACTAAGGCAGCGCGCTACGTATTGATATGAAATTCTCTACATTTTCTAAACATTTAGAATCAATCGAAAAGCTCTCGTCAAGAAATGAGATAACGATTTTACTGGCCAACCTTTTTAAACTTCTGGACAAGGACGAGATTTCTTCAGCCCTTTATTTAATGCAGGGAAGGGTAGCGCCACTGTACGAATCGGTGGAGTTTGGCGTGGCAGAAAAAAGTGTGGCAAAAAGCGCGATTAGTGCATTAAACCTAGAGAAAAAATACTTTGACAATGAGCTTAAGAAAATAGGAGACGTAGGATTGACTGTCGAGTTTTTTAAAAAGCAGTACAGCACCCTTGAGGAGGAGGATCTCGATCTTGTTAAGGTGTTTGAGCAACTTAAGTTGCTAGCGGCCGAAAACGGGGAAGGATCGCAAGAGAGAAAAAGCAATATACTGGCCCAATTAATTCGACAACTCGATCCAGTTTCTTGCAGGTATTTAGCAAGAATACCAATAGGAGCTCTTCGTATTGGTTTTTCGGATATGACCGTACTTGATGCTTTTTCATGGATGATTAAAGAAGATAAATCCCTGCGAAAAAGAATTGAAGAAGCATTTCTAGTCAGACCGGACATAGGCTTCATCGGAAAAGTTTTAAAAAGTAAAGGGATTTCTGGTCTTGATAAAGTAGAGCCCACTGTATTTACTCCAATTATCATGATGAGAGCCGAGCGTTTGTCATCTGGAGTTGAGATCATCGAGAAGATAGGGGCTTGCTCTATAGAGCCAAAGTACGACGGCTTTAGACTCCAAATTCATTGCGGAGGGGGACGGGTAAAAATGATTTCACGTAATTTAGAGGACGTATCTCATATGTTTCCAGATCTTGCCACCGCAATTAAAAAAGAAGTAAAGGCGGGCGATATTATTTTTGAAGGTGAAGCTATAGGTTTTGACCCTAAGACAAATAAGCTACTCCCATTTCAGGAAACGTCGCAGCGGAAAAGAAAGCATGATATAGAGGAGAAGGCTCTTGAAATTCCTCTTAGATTGTTTGTGTTCGATTTACTTTTTCACAATGGCAAAAATTATATAAATGAGCCCTTCAACCAGCGAAGAAAACAACTTTCAACATTAGTCAAATCAAGCTCTAAGGATAAGAAAAATCTAATACTACTATCCGAAGATGTCCTAGTTGAAGATCCGGCGATTGTTGAGAAAATGTTTGACGATGCTATTGAAAAAGGTCTTGAAGGAATTTTGGCCAAGAAGTTAGATGGGGTATACCAAGCCGGAGCACGAGGATGGAACTGGATTAAGTTTAAACGCAGTTACTCATCTAAGATTGATGACACAATAGACTGCTTGGTTATGGGGTATGACTTTGGGAAAGGAAAAAGAACTGGTTTTGGAATTGGTGCTTTTCTTGTCGGAATATACGACGATAAGAGCGATAAATTTCTAACCGCGGCAAAAATAGGAACTGGCCTTACCGATGATGAGTGGCGTAACTTAAAAGTTCTAAGTTCTAAGCTAAAAGCTTCAAGCAAACCCGCTCTGTATGATGTAAATAAAGCAGCATTCTGCGACGTGTGGGTGAAACCCGGCATTGTTATGGAAATCAAGGCCGATGAGCTAACAAGATCTTCTGTTCACACGGCAAAATATGCACTACGATTTCCACGCTTGGAAAGGTTTAGAGACGATAAGCGACCTGAGGATGTGACCACTTTAGACGAGTACGAGAAGATGTTTTTGGCGCAGAAAAAATAATTTCTAAACCTTGTGCCCTCTAATGGTTTTAAGGATTCGAGCAGGGTACTCTACAAATATTTCATAGGGATCGCGTTTAAATCTTCGGGCTGAAAACTGCGACTCGAAGTGTGGGTCAAAAACTATGATTCCGCCAAGTTTATGGATGTGCACACTAATATCAACATCCTCATGATACTCAAAGTTATCGTTACAAAGATCGTCCTTTATTTCATCCCAAATTTTCTTGGTCATAGCCATGCTTGAGCCAAACAATGGGTAGTGTCCAGCAATTTCTTTAATCAGATAGACCGATGCTTTATTTATAAGTTTTACGTTTTTGATTGGGAAATCATAAACGGTATTGAGCCCTATAAGCGCGTCTATATGGCGCCTTTTAGTAAAGTTATATTCAATACGCTCAATCCAATTTGGAGGGAGGACCGAATCCGCGTCACATCGTGCAAGTATTTCTGACTTTGCGCTACTGAATCCTTTAGCTCGGGAGTAGGTCATACCCTGTCTGGACTCTTTGACTACACGTACGTCATATTTAGAAGCAATTTCAATGGTCTTATCGGTGCAGTTATTGTCGACGACAATTATTTCGTCAGCTTTAACGGTCTGGTTTTGAAGACTTTCGATACACGCGCCTATAAATTTTTCTTCGTTAAATGCCGGGACTATTACAGATACTTTCATATTTCGACTTTGCTCAATATAACCCTGAGTTAACCGAATGGGTCATAAGTTATTGTCTGACCGATCGATATCTTCCTAAGTAAAAAACAAATGACAAAGCCATTATTGACCCTGCAATCATAATAGGCGTGGTAACGCTGTATGCAGTAGCAATAATACCAGAAATAGCTGGTGGAATCGACTGCGCCAGCGCATACAAACTGGCGTTTATTCCCAGAATTTTCCCTTGAGAAGAAGAGTCATTATTTATACTAATCAAAGATATTATTCCTGTCTGCGTGAGGCCATTGGTCACTGCAAAAATGGCTGTAATAACGTAAAGATGTAGGGTTTCAACCTTGAACAGCAATAAAAATGTCATAATGCAACAACCCAGAAGCCCAATAGCGAGCATTGCCTTGTTACCTAAAATTTGGCTTACAAATTTGGTAAGAAAAATTTGTGTCACAGCAATCCAGAGACCTGCAAATGCAAAGTACTCTCCGATTGAGACCTGTGTGAAATCATATCGCTTAAAAAGCAGAACTCCGAAAAATGATACAAACATCGTAAAGGCGAACTGAAAAAGAAACCCGATTAAAAATAGCGTATTAAGTCGTTTATGAGCTACTGCCTGCTTAATATCAATGACAGACTGCCAAAAACGAAGATGAAGTGGCCGTTTTTCATATGGATGGGTCTCAGGAAGCAGGAGCAAGGTTACGATGACACTAATTAAGCTAAGAAACCCAGCCATAAGAAATGGTGTATCGATCTGAAACCAACTTACTAAGTTAGAATCAGATAGTTTCCCACCTATGTAGGGGCCCAAGATAAAACCTATTCCAAAAGCAGCGCCTAGTAAACCGTAGACTCTTGTTCGATCTTTTTTCTCGGTTATATCTGCCGCAACTGCCTGAGCAATAGCAATGTTCCCGCCCATGAGCCCACCAAGAATTCTCGATAAAAGTAATAAAGAAAAGTTAAGTTGGCGAATTCCCAAAACTGCCATAAAGTATGATGCCGAGGTCACTGCAAGACAGTAAAAAAGTAGTTTCTTTCTACCATATTTATCCGATAGCTGACCAAGTATTGGAGCTGAAAAAAACTGTGAGAACGGGTAGGCAGCTACAATAATTCCATAAAGAATATATTCTTGGTTAACGTTTGGAAACAGCTGCTGAAGAAGCTCAACATGAAACTGAGTTTTTAGAAAAAGGATCGGTAAAATCGGGAGAATAATCCCAAATCCCAGGAGGTCGAGCATTACTATCGTAAACAAGATGCTGGTTATTCTGGATTTCATTGTATGATTATAGTACGATTTTGTCGATTACACACATGCCAGACTCAATAAGAGAGCTTAGTATAATAATTCCAACTCTCAACGAGGAGCACTATCTCCCCAGAGTGCTGGATCACTTAATAAATCAAAAATGGGACGGAAAACTTCAGGTAATTGTTGCCGATGGCGAGTCTAAGGATGCGACAGTAAAAATTGCAAAATCTTACAGTGCGAAATTTGTTGATTTTGAAGTAACGAGTTCGCATGACAAGACCATTGGGGGTGCCAGAAATGAGGGAGCATCAAAGGCTAAGTACAGCCATTTACTGTTTATTGACTGTGATATTTTTCTACCCTCCAATTTTCTAAACGATTTTTTAAGAAAAATTCCATCGGACAATCCAATTCTGGCGTTTGTCCTTCATATTCCATCCAAGTTCAACGTTCTGGATTACTTATGGACATTTGGAGCTTTTGCCTTTTATTCTATTTATCAAATATTTAACCCTTTTTGTAGCGGGACCTTCTTTTTTGTGAGCAGAGATATCTTTCAAAAGGTAGGTGGTTTTAAGGAGGGCTTGCGTATGGCCGAGGACATCGAGCTGAGCAATCGATTGGTTAAGGCAGGTGCAAAGTTCAGGTTTTTTTATAGACCGTTTGTCTTAGCTTCCGCAAGACGTCTACATGAAATTGGACGAATGAAGATGCTTTACTACTGGGCAAAGGGTTACTTTGATAGTCTTATATCGCCAGACGGCACAAACAAAGCAGGCAAAGACTACACCTTCGGTACTCACAAAAAAGGGCACTAAAGCTCAAACTTCGAAAGAATGGGAAAGTGGTCAGAGTGAAAGACCTCAATTCTCTTGTTAGATATCAGCTTTAGATTACGATAAAAAACATAGTCCAGCTTCAGTTTGATTGCAAAACGCTTAAAGAAAGTCTGCCTTGAAGTGAAAAATAGGTTATTGGTAGCCTCTTTTAGGTGATATTTATTGAGAATGTCCTCCAGTTTTTTGCGACCGTAGGGATAGTTGAAGTCCCCAGCAATTATGAGCGGACTTTTGGCAGACATAGCCAGATCCTCCAGAGTGTTTTTTAACTGTTTCATACGTAAGGAGTTTGTAGCGTTGGGGGAGAAGTGAATGTTGTAAGTGCATATGGGTGCCTTTGTCTTTTTTACCAAAAAATCCGTACGAAGCACCGTACGTGGATTAGTTCTATTTTTGAGCAAAAAAGTAATGATCTGGATTACGCTACTTGGCAAATTAAAGCTTTTTGTTTTCGCAACCGTAAACAGTGATGTTTTGTAGAACGTAGCTACTCCGAAGATTTTTTTACCTTTTACGAAGCTATTTGAAAAGTCTGCGAGCTCATACCCTGGCTCCATAATCGCTCTCATACTCTCTTCATCCGTAGCTAGTTCTTGCAGAAAGATAAGGTCTGGATCATTTTCCTTAAGCACAGAACGAAGCTCCTGTGAGGCTTTATTGTAGTGAAGATTGTAGGTGAGGGTGGTGTAGTTCATTCAAATAAATTATAACACGCAGGTAGTCCACAAAGTATCCACAATATGCACTTTAAAAGAGAGGAGAGCGTTGCAACAGTTTAAACGATAGTAATTAATACTATAAGCTGAGGCATATTTCGAGGGCATAATCTTATAGGTCTTGACAATATTTTTTGGGTTATGTATAGTCAAGTTATGAGAGCAAAGACAAAGATCTACACTACACCAGAACTTAGAATGCAGGGATTGATTTATTTTGGGGACGATCAGTTCAAGAAATTAAAAAGAAAGCAGCTTAATATTCCAATCAAACTATTCAAGATGTAAGGGATCAATAAAAAAGAGCATCACTACCGCTCGTGTAAGGGGACGACGTGTAGTAATGCTCTTTTTTCCCTCAACACCCAACACAATATCATAGGCCATATCTCTTGTCAAGTACCCTCATTGTTTAGCGCTATACAAAGCCCCAAACCCATCCTTAGTGTTCAACAATTTTTCTCCTATTAAATCGAATTTTTCTTCATAGAGATTTGGGTATTTTTCACGTTCGAACGTTGTCACAACAACGTAATCAATATCATACTTATCTAACAATTGTCTTGTAAGTTCTACATCATGGGATTCGTAGATCGCTGTAATGTCCGGAACACGATTTTGTACTACCTGCGAACTTCCTCTCCACAGCCATTCATGTACCCACCAACCCGCGACTGTGGGGTTGCCGGTATAGCTGGAAACAATATTGAAATCTGTGTATGAGTCTCCTTGGGCTTCGAGAATGTTGACCTGTTTTTTAACCTTAGAGTTTAGATATCTAACTATTTCGGCCGTTTGTGGGTGAGTAGCCTCAAGCCATTTGAAGCCATCGAGGTTGGGCGCTTTGTTGAGCTTTCCATAAAATGACTGAAAAGAGAATAGTGGGTAAAGAAGTACCAAAAATAGGCATGCGCACATAACCAGACGAATAATTGTGTTTGGAATAGATATTTTGAAGTGGGAGAGCCTAAAAAGTGTGTAAATAATGCCTACTGAGCCCAAGATGTAGGCCTGGTAACCGAGTTTGAACATGGTATTTGCTCTAAAATGTGCTGGGTAGATATCTTTTGCATAGAAAAATTCAGGTATCCAGACCAATATGAAGCTAAATGCAAGGCACAGAATTACAAATAAATCTGTCCTACTTCGTTTCAGCCGCGTTATCCACAAGAGAACCGCGAGGCTGATCCAGAACTGTCCCCAAAGCAAAAACATCATCCAAAGCGGAGAAGCCTGACAGTTGCCCTTTTCAAAAAGAAATGGTCCAAATTTTTGTAAGGGAATCAAAAATTTAGGTGCGCAATTCACGCCTATACCAGTAGCAAATGGCTTAAAAAAGAGAGTAAATGGTAAGGAAAAAAGAAGAAAGAAGCTAGAAGTTAGTATGATAAATATTCCAGTTTTTTTCAAATCCCTAAATACTAGATACGAGATACTAAATACTAATAATAGGTATATCGGTCCATCAAAGGCGTTGGTCATGTAGTGGATGGCCGTAAGGAAGCCGAATAAAGCCGGCCATTTTATAACTTGTAGCTTACTTGTGGTGAGCTTGACGAATCCAGAACTTAGAGCTTTACTGTGGGTGAAAAACACAAATAGTATGGCGATTGTCAGCAAAACAAACGGTATGTCGAATACATGGCCATGCAAATCGGCCACGACGTAGGAGTAGGATGGGAATTCATGAATCGTGTAAGGTATGAAGCGCGTGGCATTTGGATACCAGTAGTCTACAGGGTTAAATCCGGAGAATATCTTCCAGAACTCAATAGGCTTGTCGTTTGGGTAGCCTTTGGTAAAAAAATATATGGCATGAAGATTTCCAGCTAGATTTAGTAGAACCGTTCCGACCAAGCCGAATAGTACCAGTTTAAATTTAGTAACAGTTTTTTTTAGTTCGCTCGAAGTGTGGGCGATTAGATTAATTACCAAAGAAAAAGTTTGGGAAATAGCCAGGCCAAAAATAGTCGCTAGGATTAGGTTGTAGCCAATATTTGCAGGAATTCTTGAGAGTTTTATTAGCGTGGCTCCGGTGAGGTGACCAAAGTAATAATAGTTGATCGGCTCGGGGCTGTACCACATGTCTGCGGGTGGGAAGTATGTGGACTTTAATATCGACTGCATAAAACCAAAGTCCATAAACTTTTCTAATCCATGGATCGATGGTTCTTGGCCGCGCACGAAGCTAAGAAACAGAAAGGAGACAAGAAAAAGAGCTTCCTCAAACACCATTGTTCTTGAGATTATAAATTTCTTGCGCACCCTCCAATTCAAATATCCTAGTACGACGGTTACTATTACAATACCAAGCCAACTGTACGGAAGAAGTTTTAGGAGTCCAAATACTAAGACTGAGTAGCTGACAAGAATAATGGCGATGGTTTTTGCGAAGGGGTAACCATAGTCCGCAAAAGATCCGAACAGTTTTTTTGTGAACGGAACAAAAATTATTCCAAGAGCCAAGAGTAAGAAGTACCATTGAAGAGAATTGATCAGCCAGCTCATAGCTAATTATTATACTTGGTATAATAATGCATCTTATTATGGATAAAACATTCAAACCAGCAGAAGTTGAGGACAAGCTTTATAAGCAGTGGGAAGAGTTGGGGCTGTTTGCTTCCAAGATTAGCAAAGACAAAACTCCTTTTACGATAATTCTCCCTCCACCCAATGCGAATGCAGATTTACATCTAGGCCATGCAATGTATGTATATGAAGATATTATGATTCGATACCATAAACTGCTTGGGGAAGATACGTTGTGGTTACCCGGGGCTGACCATGCAGGATTCGAAACCCAGTTTGTTTTTGAAAAGCACTTAACCAAACAAGGTAAAAGCAGATTCGATTACGATCGGGAAACGCTTTACAAAATGATCTGGGATTTTGTGCATGAGAACAGCGGCAAAATGGACAATCAGCTTCGTAAGCTTGGATTCGCGCTAGACTGGACGAAGAAAAAATTCACACTCGATGAGGACATTGTAAAAACGGTGAAGGAAACTTTCCTGTCTTTATTTGAAAAGGGATTAGTATATAGAGAAAATAAACTTGTAAATTACTGCGTGAAGGACGGTACCTCGTTCTCCGACCTTGAAGTTGTGGATAAGGCAGTTGAGGCCAAGTTATATTTCTTAAAATTTCCGATAGTTGGAGGCGGATACATCGAGGTTGCAACTACAAGACCTGAAACGATCCTTGGTGACGTTGGAGTAATGGTCAATCCAAAGGACAAACGCTACAAAGCACTTGTTGGCAAGCAGGTAAAGCTACCAGTCTCCGATAGAGTTATTCCAATCATTGCGGATGAGTACGTGGACATGGAGTTTGGAACGGGTGCTGTGAAAATAACACCATGTCATGATTTTAATGACTTCGAGATAGCTAAAAAACACAAACTTTATCATCCGCCTGTGATCGGATTTGATGGAAAGATGATAAATACCAAGACAGATTACGATGGGCTATCGGTGTTTAAGGCAAGGGAAAAGATGGAAGAAGATTTGAAAAAGCTAGATGTTCTAGGCGATGTTAAAATGCACAGCTCGGTAATAAAAACTTGCTATAAGTGCGAAAGAGCGTTGGAGCCGTTACCTAAAGAGCAATGGTATGTAAAAGTAAGACCATTGGCAGACCGAGCTATCGAGGCAATCAAAAAGAAAGAAGTTTTGTTTACTAACAAACGCTTTGAAAAGGCGGCACTACAGTGGCTTACAAACTTCCATGACTGGAATATCTCCCGTCAGATTGTATGGGGAATTCAGATACCTGCATATAAATGTAAAACCTCAGGTGAATGGTTTGTCTCAGTTGATAAACCTAAAAACTGCGTCTGTGGTAAAGAAGATTTTGAGCAGGATACCGACACGTTCGACACTTGGTTTTCATCTTCGCAATGGCCATTCGCTACATTGCAGTCGTTTGGTAAGGAGACATTTGAAAACTATTATCCAACATCTGTTATGGAGACGGGTTACGATATCCTTCCTTGGTGGGTCTGCAGGATGCTGATGATGGGTATATATAAGACCGGAAAAGTTCCATTCAAGACGGTGTATATGCACGGACTTATCAGAGTAAAAGGGCAGAAGATGAGTAAATCAAAAGGTAATGTGATTAATCCACTGGACATGATTGAAAAGTACGGAGCAGATGCTCTTCGTGGTGCGCTGGTCTTTGAGGTTGGAGACGGTACCGATCTTAGTATTGAGGAGGACAAGATTCGTGCAATGAGAAACTTCGCTAACAAGGTCTGGAATGTAGGTCGATTCTTACAGATGAATCAAAAAGAAACAACGAGCAAGAAAGAAAAGTCGCAAATAGTAGAGGACCTAAAAAAAGAATTTATTGGCGTGGAGAAAGAGTTTCACAAAAGCATGAAAGAGTATAAGTTCTCAGTAGCATTTGGACTTTTGTACGAATTTATATGGCACCGTTTTGCTGATTTTTATATCGAGCAGTTGAAAGAGGAGCTACGAAATGATAATATAGAGGTTCGGGATTCTCTCACAAATATATATTTAGAGAGTTTGAAGTTACTGCACCCTTTTGTTCCATTCATTACGGACTCGGTACACAAGCAATTTACAAATAAATTCATACTAGAAAAATAATATGGGAAAACAAGTCAGCCAACCAAAGAAAAGAAAGAGAATTCGTAAGCACGGCTTTATGAAGCGAATGGCTTCTCCAAAAGGGAAAAAAGTAATAAGCCGACGTAGAAATAGAGGTCGAAAAAGACTGAGCATTTAATATGATTACTCACAATTTCTTTAACGATCTTTTTGTAATACCTATTCTTAATGTCCTAGTCGCTTTGTATGTTGGTCTACATTCTTTAGGTCTTCCAGGAGCGTTCGGATTTGCGATAGTGCTATTAACAGTTGGTATAAGATTTTTACTTCACCCATTTTTCAAACAGCAGATTGATACTGCCAGAAAGATGCAGACCATTAAGCCGCATCTTGATAGACTTCAGGCACAACACAAACAAGATCCAAAAAAACTACAGCAGGAACAACTTCTTTTATATAAAGAGCATGGTCTGAACCCAGCCTCTGGATGTTTATTTCTTATAATCCAAATCCCGATTTTTATTGGCCTTTACAGTACCTTAAATCTATTTTTAGCAAACGGAGTCGGAACTAAAGTAATTGCGAATATTAACTCCGTTCTTTACTCAGAGATCATTAAGATCAATTCAGCAATTGACCCACAGTTTTTTGGTTTTAACTTAGCGCTCACCCCACAGAATGCTGGAGTCGGCTTTTATTACATAATTCCTGTGCTGACCGGTGTACTTCAGTACTTTCAGGCAGTCGCAACCACTGCAAAACCAGCAGAAGTTCCAGCGAACAAAAAAGCGTTGGCCAAGAAGGATGACAAAGGTAAGAAGCCGGACACAGCAGGAGATTTCCAGAAAGCTATGAACACGCAGATGAAGTACATCTTCCCATTCATGATTGGCTACTTCGCGTTTACATTGCCCGTTGGACTGTCGCTATACTGGAATATTTTTTCGTTGTTTAGTATACTGCAGTACCGCCGAGCAAATAAATAATTTTTAGTTTGAAGTTTTTAATTTTTAATCAATTTTTAAACATTTCAAATTGAATTCAAATTTCAAATTACAAAATTTAAATTAAATTTATGGATAAATTAAAAATAGTTGAAGCAGAAGCAAAGGAACTACTTTCCAAAATTATCGACAACGTTGATATCGAGGTCACTGAAGACCATGGACTTTTCCATATTCTTATCAAGACTGAGGAAGAGGCTCCTGTTGTCATTGGAAGACACGGAGAGACCATTAAGGCAATCCAGAAGATTCTTGAGGTTGTAATGTACAAGAAGACCGGAGCATCGGTTGAGCTTTTGGTAAACGTGAACGATTACAGAGAAAAGCAAAAAGAACGATTGGTAGAGATCGCAGACCGTTCAGCCCAGAAAGCTATTGAGTTCAAATCCGCTTCATATGTTCGAGGTCTTTCAGCATATGAGAGAAAGGTGATACATGAATATGTAACCAACAAGTATCCAGAACTTGCCTCATACTCAACCGGAGAAGGTCGTGATAGACGACTTGTCGTAGATCTTAAAGAGAACGCACCAAAAGAAGAAATCGCTTCATAAACACCAGCTTCAACCCCAAGCTAACAGTATAGCACAGAAAAAGAGCCTTGCAACGCCACTTTCGATTTTTGAAAAAATCCATTTTTCATAGCTGTTATAATCTTTGTATGGCAGAAACAACCGGAGGTAGACCACCAGTACGAAGACCTCGAATTTCAAGAGCCAGTCCAGCCGTTGAGGCGGGTCGTCCTCCAGAGCGTGGAGTTCGTCCTACTGCATTTGAAGCGAGAACTCCCCCCCCAATTCCTGAAGCCACGCTACATCGAGACGAGTTGATGGATGAAGAGGGTAGAATGATTGGCAGAGAAGCTCATCAAAGAAGACTGCTGGATTTGAATAAACCTATCATAAACGCGCTACAGTCTCCCGAAAATTTTATAAGGTATATAGAGAATCTGAAGCATCATATAGTGGATCATAGGCTTAGTGAAGGAAAACCTCCGCTAGGTGATAAGGCTTTATGGGCTGAGATAAGTGAAGAATTCGAGAACGAATTGATTCTAGCCTACAGCAAACTATATGAGCGCGTGCATACTGCTCAAGCTGGTAAATTCATGGAGGAGCTAGCGCAGGAAAATTTCATGGATTCAATTCAAACTGCTCAAGCACAATTATCCCTTATGGTCAGTAGGCTCGCTGACGATCTCGAGAGTGCAAAACCAGATTCTGCAGTAGCCATAGCGACGAAGAAAATGAAGTTTGTAAGCAAGAGAACCCAGCGAATAGTTGGGACGAAGAAAGTGGATACAGGAGAATACGATAAGGATGGAAACCCAATCATAAAAGAGATTCCTCAGTACAAAAATATTCCAATTGCGGGATCGGAGTCAGAAAGGCCTCGTGATTTTTTAAAAAGTATCACCTATAACGCAGAGGAAGTCTTAGAGGCCGAGTCTTTTGCGCATAACGTGCAGGTATTATTTCGAAAAGGTGCAGGAGAAAAAGGTTTTTGGAGTCAGCTTTCACATTATGCTGAAGAGAAAATGTCATCTTCAATAATGGACGCATTGCATCATATGCCTGACAGTAAGGCTTTCATTGCAGCATCCCAGCTTTACACGAAATACCTACAAGGAGAGTTTGCAATGCTCAGTTGGAGGCATGAAGCCACAATGTTTACTCCAGAAATAGGTAAAAAGTTTTCTAAAATTCAGTTAAGAGTAATGGATGATTTAGCCAAGCTATATCCTGAGTTCGCCTCTGGGGAAAATAGTTGGAGATTAGAAAGAGCTCTAAATATCGGGTTAGGTTTATCAAGGGGAGTATTCTTGACAGAACCCAATAATGCAGCTTGGGCAGACCCAGGTCATAAAGGTAAGGGTGAAGCAGCATATCAAAGCTACTATACGAACGATAGCCATGCCTTGCTTGCTCTTAATCTTCAACACCATATGGATCGTTGGAGAACAATGAGTGGAAATAACGGAGTAATGTTACATATCCCCATAGCCGGTATACCATTCAAACTTATGCGTAAGTGGAATCATCGCAAACTGTGGGAACAAATGCAAAAAAGAGAAGAAAGTTATTTAAAAGGAGATATGGCTTATCAACCCGAATCGGCAGAACCAAAAGGTAAAATCAGAACTTTTTGGTCTAAACTGTTCAAAAGATTCAATAAAAAAGAAGCTGACGAAACCGATCGACTGTTGACCATGATTGACTACATGCCAAACATCGGAAAAGTGGGAAGTCACCTTGATAGACGTGGTTGGAGGTATATAGAGGCTTTTGACGCTTGGTTAGAGAGGGATAAAAATGGCTTTGTAAAACCACTAGAGTCATGGAAAGCCTTTGAAAATATCGGTTATGAAGCTGTAAAGTTCTTGAGTGAAAATAATGGATTCGAAAAAAAGGGCGCTATTGGTAAGGCTGGAACAACTGTCGATGCGAGGACAAATGGTGAAGAAAAAAAGGAGATTGAAAAGGCAAATGGTATAAAAGAGCTCTATGTAGAGCTTTATGACAGATATATTAATTCTCAATCAGTAGATTCAGAAGGTAAACCAAAAGCCAGAACAGCCGATGAGAAAAAAGACGCATTTGACAGATATTTTGCCGAGAAATGTTCGGGAGAGAAAAATCCAGAAGGGACTTTTATGTCACGGGTTTTTGTGAATTTAATTAGAAAAAGAATGCCAACGAAGCTATTAGTGCTGGAGCGTGATAGACAATCTCCCGAGGGTGACCGGGCGTGGGAGCTTGTACGAAAAGAGACAGGCTTAGATTTTGGAGCTATGAATAAGGCGGTAGAAAATTTAATGCTTGTAGAATTAAGAGTAAGGCAGGACGTTAGTAATCAGATGAAGGAGCAGCTAGCCAATCAAGGAGAGGGAAACGAGAGATTGTCCGGAGTAAACATTAATAACTATGAGGTAAATAGACCTCGAATTAAGTCTGAATTAGACAAACTTCTTACTGAAGGCCCACATAAGAAGACTGAAATCGAAAATGCTCTTAAGCTTTTTGACAAGATGAACGAATTTTATGATGACAATGAAGGTGAATATTGGTTGAATTTTGCCAATAAAATCAGGGACAACAATAAACCACACAAACACTTCCCGTTTGCAATAGCTCCTGAAGAACTGGATACGCAGTTTGCATCTTTCAAGAGTGCTGGAGAGACCGTACTTAAGCGAGCTCTTGGAGATCTTGCAGGTGTTGAGATGAATATCACTGGACCAATTATGAAAACATGGTTTGGTAAGTTACAGGAGTTGGCTATAAACGGAAAACATGATATGTCAGATATTGTAACCATGATGAAGGGAATTAAAGAACAGATGGAGCAGATTCATGGAGAAGGTCCTGCCTATGAGTTAATTCATCATTTAGCCTACGCTACTATTGCTTACTTTCGAAAGGACGAGGTGGCTCGAGGCTTTTTCACCAAGTGGTTTCATATGGGTAAGAAACACTCATTAGCTGCAGAGTTTGCCGGAGGAAATGCAAATCTTAGAAATATTGTGGAGTGGACACCTTCAGACATTTCTAAATTTTGCTTGGAATTGGATCGAGCCCAAGTACTTCCGGGAAATGCATACTCACTTATGAAAGGAAAGGTTGTTGAAAGGAAATTGTTTGGATTAATTAAGTACAAGACTATAGAATATGAAGGAGATAAAGCTGAGTACACTGTCGACTCGCTTCGCACTGACGCTGGTGGTACTAAAAGTGATTTGGTGAAAGAGTATATTACTAAGTACTTACCGATGCTTGCAGCGTTAGCTCTTTATATGACAGTAAGAAAAGCATTAAAGGAATCTGAAGGAAAAAAATAAATTCAATTTGAACTATGAAATCATAAAAATATGAAGAAGCTTATATTTCAAATCCTATTTAGTCTAATTTTAGCATTCACCCTTGTTTTCAGCGTTACTGCTCAGAATGTTGATGATCCAGCTTTGGGCAGTTTGACAGGCAACACCTCCGACATCTCCGGAGTCACTTGTGGAGTAGCTGAAAGTCCATTTGCCAATCGATGTTGCAAAGTATCAGATGTTGATAATACTACTACACGAGATTTGCTTCCTGACTTTGCCTGTCTAGAGATTCCTAATCCTTTCGGAAGCAATCCTAAAGCCTGTATTTCAGATATTATTAACGTCCCCGCAAATGTAGTGGTTGGCTTATTGGGTGTCGACAAGGTTGTTCAAGTTGGCCAGACCGCTAGTTCTACTATGAATCCGTGCACGTCTGGTGTACCAACTACGAATTCAAGCGCAACTTCCTGCATCTGTAAATTAAAAGAAGCCTCGTCAAGGATCCTATGTGATGAATTTCTAACAAGCTCTGCTTCCAGTAAGTCAGAATATGGTAGTTGTGTGGCGTGTGCTAATAATAAAGGCGTTTGGACCGGGCTTGGATGTATTCCTACAAATCAAGTTGGAGCCTTTGTTAGGAGTGCTATTTTCAATCTTATGTTGGGTATTGCTGGAGCATCTGCTTTGATTTGTATACTTTATGCAGCTTTCATTCTTCAAACATCCCGTGGTAATCCAGAAAAGATTAAGAAGGCCAAGGAAATGTTACGAGCTTGTATAACCGGACTTTTACTTGTCATATTCTCTGTTCTTATACTTAAGGTGATCGGAGTAGATATACTCAGAATCCCAGGGTTAGCTTATGGGCACGTAACATCTACATCGCCTTCCCAAAAACCATTCCCAGTGATAAATCGATTAGTCCCTACCTCTTAAGTAACTACTAAATACACTTTAAGTATCTTCTCATGTTTGGAAAGCGTTAGATACAGAATTCCCAGACGTTGTCACTAGTCGCGAAAGTATCGTCAAGGGAGCCGAACACTGCGGATAATAGGCATTGGAAATAAGAGTCAAGAGTTATGTAGTCTACTTTCTGCCAATGAGTTTACCCAGTGGTTTCCCTTTTTCAAACATAGACAGTGCGTGGCCTACTCCTCCCAGCTTAGAGAACTGCTCCATTGCCGTACCACCAACTCCCGTAATTCCACCCATAAATAGTCCAAGACCCATTCCAGAAGGCTGTTCTTTTATACCTATAAATTGCTTCGCCATTTTATGTATGTTTGGAATAGCATAAAGAATTCCCATACCTATTAAAACGTAAATTGCCCGCGCAGGTGAAGTGTGAATGAATGGGGGTTGCCAAAGCACGCCAGCTTCTCTTGGAATATTTACAATTATTGTAGACACCATTGCAAAAACGACCGTTATAGGAATGATTAATAAATCCCCAACGAGACCCCTCATCCAATTAGAGAACATTTTTCTGCCAGGAATCGCTTCAAGCATCAGTATAAGTGGTGAGAATATTATTCGTAATAAAATCTTTATATATGCTTTAAATATTGCTATAAATAATCTTATAAAGACCGCTAGACCTGTTAGAAGTATTATAAGTAAGCTTAAAATTAGTGGAGCAAGTATAGCTGCCAAAGTCACAAAGACAAAAGCAATAATATGGTCTTTAACAGTGTTTACGACTGGAATTAATATGCTTTCACCCGCTACTTTAACAGGACTAGGAAACATTTTAAAGAGAAAAAAATTTGCGGCAATTATCAGACTTACGCGAACGGTCAGATTTACAGCAAGTGGCATTATTGAAAATAATGCTTGCCCTATATTTAGCGCATCACTGTTCCAGAATATCATGTCAAATAATTTTCCAGAACCTCCTCCAAATAACATTGCCTGATATGGTCCTGGTGCGATACTGTAAGCTGTATTTGCTGACAAGAGTGATATTGCAAGAGCGCTTACTACATACATCATATCGATCATGAAGCCGGCCAGAGGAAAAGAAAACACGATCAGTATGAGGGCTATAACTATACGTGGGAGACTGTTTTCGAGTGTGACAATTGTTTGGGCGTTAATTTTAACCCTAAACATTATTAGAAAACCGATTGACACAATTACCAAAACTATAATCAAAAGAGCAGCGTCGCGCATTATTTTCCAAATGGAAATTATCGGGTATAGGCCAGAAAAACCAATTCCCTGGGCAGCATATGTTTTTGGGATAAATCCCACGTCTTCCAACCCCATACGTGTCCAGTACATTCCTGAAGCTGGAGCGTTGCTGAATGGGTAAGCCAGGGCTCCACCTATCATACCGAACAAGCTACTATTTATGTTTTTGTCACCATCTGTGGGATTGTTAGTACAACCTTCTCCAACAAGACCGCAAACAGATGTTCGATAAATAGCTAACATCTGCCTATTCTCTTTAGTTTTTTTGAGTTCTGGATTATTAAATATTTGATAAAATTCAGAACGAGTTTCTTTTAAACTAAGACCCAAGTCTATCGTTGCTTTGTCTTTTGAAATGAAGAATGTAAACGTACTGATGATTACCACCAAAACGCTAACAACCAAAGCCACTCTTCCAACGAGCGTGAGAAGCGAGTGGGCGGATCGAAGTAGCGCTTTCATTAAATCATTCTAATGAATTTGAGCTTAAGATGTCAATTATGGAGATTGATATTTTCATGGTGTTGAGCCGGGCCCTGTATAGCGAACTGCTTTGTCGAAAAAAGTTGGGGCCACTTCGTAGTAGCCAGTTCTACCCGAACCCCGTGGAGTCGATTCTAAAGTCTGAATTCTTCCGTTTGGCAACCTTTTCACAAATATTCCAATATGGCCACCCCCACCACTAGTGGCGCATCCCGTTCCCTTAATTAGCAGGTCCCCAGGCCTAGCGGTATTTATATCTATTTTCTTAAAGTACTGAGCTCCGTAATAAGCAACTGAACAATGGTCTGCCACAACTCCAAATGCATCATAAATTGCAACTGCTACATATCCACTACACTCTAGAAAATCATTGTCGCCCCCCGGAATTCTTTGTGCTATCCATTGCGCTGGATTGTGGCCGTTTTGACCCTTTGAAATTACTCCCCATGTTTTCTTGGACTGTTCATTGCCTCTTGCTGAGGAACTAAATCCGTAACGAATTCCGGTGTACTTTAGAGCAGAGCACACAATCTTTTCATTCCCAACTACACTGTTACAACTTGCGGGAACAAACGTACCACTAATTGGTTGCGTACCAATGTTACCTTCAGACGATTGTGTTGGAGTTATTGGAGTTGGGGTAGGTAGAGTATAATCGAACATTAGCCCAAGAAAACCCTTAGCTACCTCAAGCTGTTTTTGTTGATCGGTCAATACAGTAGGAGATTCAGGTAGCGATTCACTTAGACCGTTTTCACCTACAAATGCGAACTCATCTTCGTCCTTTTCATCTTTAGGATTCTGTTTAGTAAATTTGAAGAATTTAGGATGAGACTTGTACAGATTTAGTAGATTGTTTTCCTCCAGAAATTGATTGAGTTGTGCTTCGTCAGTGGCATTATTTTGGATATAAAAAGTATCTAATAAATCTGAGTACTCAACTTTAAGTAAATCTGTGTCTATTGGCAATTTTTTTACTGTGTTATCTACTGCGCTGGTGTCTGAGGTGTTCAGCTGAATTTCATCATTCGATTTTATGCTGCTGGAAGAGTTTGAAACAATTTGATTATTTGGAGATGTTGTTGGGATGACAACCTCGGTAATAGTTGCTTGCTCGGTTGTTTGAGAACTGGATCGAAAGATTGAAAGCGCAATCAAAAGTACAACTAACAGTACGGTAGCTACAGAAATGATGACGACGAAAGTTCGGTTCATAGAATATATATACATATTACAAGCGACGGTCTATAAAGTCCATAAGGTCTATAAGGTCGAAAGCCTTGCCCGCCATAGTTCCGCTTTTTAGGGACGAAGGAGTGTCCATAAAGCTCAGTTTTCTTTGACAAATCATTAAAAATTCGTCACAATGATTAGATGTCAGCCAACTTTACTCCACTACCAACATCAACAGCACAGGGCAAAGGGGCGGTCAACGTAAACACGGTTCTAATTATCGTTGCCTTAGTTATTACCGTCTTACTTGGAGCGTTGATGTGGTTTTTGATAGCGCAAAAACAGCAGGAAGAAAATAAAGCAAACATTCCTACAAATACCACTACTCCTAAAACAGTAGAAGCGGTTGTTGAGAAATCAGCGGTCAGTAATCAGTTGTCGGTGACCCCTTCCGTAGCGCCGTCGGCAACTTCATCCGCTATTCCACCGGTAATGCAGGCAACGGTTACTCCGATAGCATCGCCGAGTGTAACAATTACTCCATGAGTCAAATAGCATTATTTTTCATTTTGTCACTTGCCCTCTTTTTTGTTTCTCGCAAAACAATTGATACCTGCTTTCATTTTTTTTCCCGATTTCTAAGACATCCTCACGCAGCTTATCGCATGATGGCTCTACTTTACTTTCCAGGAACCGCTCTTCATGAGATGTCCCACCTTGTAATGGCGATGGTTTTGGGTCTAAGGGTTCGCGACATTTCTTTAATTCCCAAAATTAGAGGAAATACCTTAAAGCTCGGAACAGTAACATATGAAAAAAAAGATGTGGTTAGAGGTCTGATTGTTGGAATCGCTCCTTTTTTCGCAGCTCTTTACGCATTCTGGTTAATTGATGCATTTAAATTTCTGTATATGAACTTTTGGATTACTGCACTTTTTTCATACATTGTCTTTACAATATCATCAACAATGTTTTCATCAAAGCAAGATTTAATTGATTTGGTTTATGTTATTCCAATTTTTGTTATCGCCGGAATTTCTTTCGCTGTACTAAAAGTTGATTTAAGTCCCTTTATTGCAGTACTCGATATAAATAAACTTTCGCAATTTTTCTCAATTGCGAATTCCTTTCTAATCTTCTCGCTTCTTTTAAATGGTGGTATGATTATGGTGTTAAAGTTAATTTTGAGATTTCAAAGATGATGGGAGTATTACTAGCGCAGTGCGTTACCGTAAGCGGTCAGAAAATTTGTGGACCTGCAAAGCAGTTTGATGGTAGAACCTACATCTCTACTCCAGCAGATTTAGTAAATCAGATAATGCCGTTTGTGTATGGATTTTCTTTGGTTGTCCTACTTTTTGTTTTTATCTGGGGGGGATTCGATTTGATGACATCACGAGGTAATCCGGAAAAAATAAAATCGGCACGTGCCAAGATAACGTCAGGAATTGTTGGCGTCGTTCTTTTAGCTGTAGCCTTTTTAGTTGTGCAGTTTGTCTCAAAAATATTTGGATTAGGTACAGAGATTTTTTAATTGTGTAATTAACCACAATTGCGTACAATACAACAATAATGAATGAAGTAGACTCTGACATTAAACCAATTGTACTTTCGGTCGGAGGAAGTTTAATTGTTCCAAATGGTGGCATCAACACTTCATTTCTCAAAAATCTCAATACTTGTATTCGTGAGCATGTAAATAAAGGTAAGCGCTTTTTTCTTGTATCAGGTGGTGGTCGCATTTCTAGAACCTACAGAGACGCTGGACAAGCGGTAATAGGTACATTGACTGATGAGGATCTTGATTGGCTTGGTATTCATGCGACGCGCCTTAACGGACATCTACTAAGAACTATTTTTCAAGACATTGCACATCCAAGAATAATTGAGGACTACGCGCATAGACTGGTAAACTGGCATGAACCAATCGTAATTGGTACTGGTTGGAAGCCTGGATGGTCCACAGACTATGATGCGGTTATTTTAGCCCGAGACTATGGAGCTACCTTAATTGTTAACCTATCAAATGTGGACTTCGTATATGACAGCGACCCAAACATTAACGCCAAAGCCAAACCAATCGAGAAAATTAACTGGGACGATTTTTCTAAATTAGTTCCCAAAGAATGGAAACCTGGAAGCAACGTTCCGTTTGATCCAGTGGCAGCAAGACTTGCAAAAGAACTTGGACTGACGGTGGTGATTGCTAATGGAGAAAAGTTCGATAACTTAAACAAAATCATAAACGGTGAAAAGTCTTTCGTTGGAACCACAATAACTCCGTAGATTACTCAAGTATTTCAGTATAATCTGGTCTATGCGTCTTGCATCTTTGGGACTTCACAACTTCAGAAACATTAAGGACTCATCTTTTGATATAGGTGAAAGGCTAACGGTCTTTATTGGCGACAATGCTAAGGGTAAGACAAACTGTCTTGAGGCGGTATATTTTTTGGTTCACGGTACTGGATTCAGAGAAAGTAGGGAAGAGGAGTTGGTGCTTTTTGGCGATAAAGCGAGCGCCTATGTGGAAGGGGTTTTTACCGATGCGTCTGGAAAAATATCTTGTAAGGTTGGTCTAGTTCGCTATGAGTTAGGATATAAAAAATCATTTTTTATAAACAAAACCCAGAAACAGTTGCGACAGTATAGACAAGAACCACGCGGTGTTGTTCTTTTTGCTCCAGAACATATTGAGATGTTGACCGGATCGCCAAACAAAAGAAGATCTTATTTTGACAAATTGATTTCTCAGTTTGATTACCAATACAAAAAAAATCTAGACGCATACGAGAGAGCGATGCGAAGAAGAAATAAGATTCTCGAGAATTTTGAAGATGCAAAAAAGTTAATTGATGAAATTTCTTATTGGAACGAGGTCTGTACACAAAGCGCTACTTATGTAACTATGGTTCGTCAGAAATACTGCGACTTTCTTAATAAAAATCAGTCGATCGACAGTAAGAAATTTCGTATCGAGTATCTTAAGAATGAATTTAGTCAGAGTCAGATAGAAAAGTATGCTGAGTTAGAACTTAAAACTCGGCGTACAATGTTCGGACCACAAAAAGATGATTTTCAAGTTTTCCTTACTGAGAAAAAAGATAAGCAAGAGGAGAATGTTCAGAAGTTCGGCTCCAGAAGCGAGCAGCGATTAGCTCTGATGTGGCTTAAGTTGGGGGAGATACGATACTTTCAGGAAGTTTCTAAGTTTGATCCGATTTTGCTTCTTGACGATGTTTTCTCGGAATTTGATAGTACAAACAAAGAACTGATACTTGATCTTGTTAAACAGTATCAAACAATTGCCTCAACTACAGATATGGAAATCGTGAATCTTGCAAAAAAACACAGTATTCCTTCAAAAATTATTCGACTTTAAACCTCAATCTTCAAGGTCCAATACCTCATCGATTCTGATTTGAGCGACAAACTCTGGAACGTGGGAGACGAAAATCATCATACCTTTGTAAGAATCAAGTGCTTGAGCAATTCTTGGAAGATGACGGAAGTTGATATGATTCGTTGGCTCATCAAGAATAAGAAGACCTGGCCTTTGCAGTACTAACTGGGCAAATGAGACGAGTCCTTTTTGACCCTCCGATAGTTTGCCAATTTTTGAATGAATATATTCATTTGTAATAAGGAAACCCGATGCGACAATGCGTATTTCTTGTTCATAGATCTTTCCGGTAGCTTCCTTCATTGTTCTGGATAGCGATTCATAAACAGTCTCATCGGGATTTAGAGAAGAGAAGTCTTGTCTATAAGTACCGACACGAATTCCAGTGCTCATGGTTACTCCTTTGGCAGTACCACTTATTAAAGACTCTATGAAAGTGGACTTTCCAATTCCGTTTGGTCCAGCAATAAGTAGGTGTTTATTTTTTTCTAGAAAAACTCTTACATCCTTAGTAACTTCCTTATGGTCTTTCATTATTGTTACGGATGTTATCTTGAGAAACTCATTCACTAGATCTTCCTGAGCGGGGATAGTAAATTGACGAATGGTTTTATCCTCGCGTCTTACGGCAACTTTAGAGGCTTCCATCTCTTCGGCCTTTTCGCGCATTTTTTTTGCGACCAAACGCATTCTGCCTCCTTTGTGTGCAAAGAAATTAGATTTGTCTTTATTTTCTTGTATTCCTCTTTCCATTTGAGCGTTTTGTCTACGCTCTCTTTCTATTCTTAGTTCAATTTGCTCGAGTACGTCGTTGTAGTTGCCAGCGTACTGCTCAATTTTTTTGGTGTGACTGTCAAGATACAAAACCCCTTCGGTAAATGCATTAAGAAACTCAGCATCATGTGAAATAACAATTACACTTTTAGTGTAGTTTGTGAGGAAGTCGGTAAGATGCAATATACCGGTATAATCCAGATTATTAGTCGGCTCATCAAGAAGTAGAAGATCTGGTTCTTGAATAAGAGCGGATGCAAGAAGTAGACGAGCCTGCTGTCCACCGGAAAAAGATTTAATTATTTTTTCTAATGGAGCTTTAAGATTCACTACATCGAGCACAGAGCTTAATTTTTTCTTCAGTTCGTGAAGTTCAACATTTCCTAAATATTTTTGAAAATACTGTTCAACAGTTAAAGCCATTTCCTCAGGTGGAATTACCTGGTGGGCAGTTGCAACGACAAGTCGTTTGTCTATATTAATAGTGCCATCTGTAGGGACAAGTTTTCTAGTAATTAATTTGAAAAGTGTACTTTTTCCAGCACCGTTTTGACCCATTAGAGCAACCTTCATCCCTTTACGGACTGAAAAACTTACATTGTCTATGATGGTCTTGTTGTGCCCAAAGTCAAAGGAGACTTGCGAGAACCTTACGATCGTTTCCAAGGCTATATTTTACCATAAAAAAACTTTTGGTTTTTAGGCCAGTTTCAAGATGATAATCGAGCCGAGCGCGATAAGTATTCCCCCGATAAAAAAATATATATTTGGAGTTGAACGAAAGATCGGGTAACTGAAAGCAACTACGAAAAAAGGATAAGAAATTTCAATTATAGAAATAGTTGATGCATTTGAGTTTTTTATTCCCGCGAATATGAAGAAATTGGCTAGCGTTGCCAAAATAGCAGAGACTAAAATAAGCGCAATATTTAAATTGCCCGACAAAGCTAGATTCTTTATGGATCCGTTATTAAAAAAAATAAAAGGCAAAACTATAATGGCAGATATTACCGAGTGAATAAAAAGGAGAGCCATAGGTGATACCGTATAAAGAATTTTCTGATCAATCGTGTAGACCAACCCCCATGTTACTGCAGCGCTCATTGCATAAATGAAACCTACTTCCATAGATACATAATACCTAAAAGTATTTTCTTTGGAGGCGCTTTTGAGAATCTAACCATTGTTCCCATGGTTATGTTTCACATAAAGTGAGGGGTGGGCGAGGATGAATACGCGGAAAAATTTATTTTGGTACGACTTTATTTACTATCCTAAATATTTCTTCTCTGAGTGCTCCATCAATTTTCATTAGTGGATTAATAGACACTACTACGCCATTATTTATTTGAAGATTATCATCACGTATCCCACCAAGACGTGTATTCATAGCATCAAACCTCGCATGTATGGAGTTTGGCTCGCCACCCTGTGCCAGTTCAAGCATGCGGTACAGGCCAAGAAAATGCTTTAGATATCTACGCATGTCGTGAAATGCATCTGCGGATACAAGTTCGTAAGATGCTCTGTCAGAAATCTTTTTTGCATTATCAATTACACGTTGTCTATAAGCGAGGTCGTTTACCAAGGTTGGTTCCTGTTCTGTTGGGACAAAGGCGCTAACCGCTTGTAGTACAGGTTCACAATGTGGTTCATTACCTATGTTCATCCAGTCGTTGTGCACTCCTATCGTTCTTATGATTTCATTCGCTGCCTCTGGAATTGGTTTTTCGGTGAAAAGGTGATGTGCGGAACGCAGCATTAGACCTGCTCTACGGACATCTTTAATAGCGTTAAAGTTTTCATGCGGGTCTTTAAGTAGCTCTTTCAATCGTTCTGGATTAAAGTACTCGTTCCAGTTCGAATTCGTGATAGAGAACATTTGAGCACGTAATGGAAAACCAATTTCAAACGCAGTAGGGACATCTTTACTTCTTTCGAATGCTCGATTTCTCAGGTTCTCTCTAATAGACATAATTCTGGATTACTATTGTACCCCAGAATGAACATTTCTCCTCCTAAATTTTTGACTCGACAAATTTTGTGCCTAAGCTAAGGTGATATAATAGGTGTGGAAGGTTGGCTGAGTGGCTAAAGGCGCTAGTTTCGAAAACTAGTGGGAGCAATCCCTCACAGGTTCGAATCCTGTACCTTCCGCCACGTAATTCCGATAAATCGGAAAACGTGGCTGGGACGTTGAAATTTATACTATAAATTTCTTACGTCTCGCCTTAGATACTTAATAACCTCATTTCCTATTCTGACAAAGTAAACCTTCATTTTTGTAGCATATAAGCGACTGACAAAGTAAACATTCTTAATTAATATGTTAACGAGTTAACGCGTTAACGGGTTGTATGAAGCTACGATATTTTTTACTTTGTTTTCTTTATATTGTTATTGCTCCGTTTGTTTTTGGACAGGCATCACAAATTAAAATCAATGAGTTTCTTGTTGAGCCGACACCGCAGATTGTGGAGTTATTAAATACTGGAACGGAAATCGTAGATCTTTCTAACTGGTACGTCGATGACAGTGGGGGAACTACTTACTTTACGATTCCAACAGGAACTCAACTGTATCCAAATGCATGTTTGAGTTTTTCTGGTTCATTAAATTTAAATAGAACTAGCGATGACACTGTGCGATTATTTGACTCAACCGCGCCGCCAACATCATCTTCTGCGAAGCTAATCGACTCATTTGATTACAAATCTAGTTCTGGATCAGGCGTTACTTTTCAAAGAATTCCAGACGGCCAGTCGATTTGGTCAACTGGTTCTGCCAATTTTGACCTTTATAACTTAACTGGATTATCTTGCAAGGTTGAGCCACTTCCTACGTCAGTGCAAGCAACGGCAGCCCCAACATCTACTCCCACACCCCAGCCTTCGCCTACGGCTTCGGCGGGCGAAGCAACTCCAACGCTTACTATAACAACTACTCCCACTCCAGAGATTAAAGCGATTTATTTGTCCGAAGTTTATCCATATCCCAGTGAAGATGAAGGAGAGTGGATTGAGCTTTTCAATGACAATGCTTTCTCTGTATTTCTGGACAACTGGAAGATCGATGACGTTGCAGATGCGGGATCATCACCGAAGAAGTTCAGCATTACAATTCCTGGTTATTCATTTAAGGTTATCGATCTTTCCAGTTCTATCTTCAACAATGATGGAGACGATGTAAGGCTGTTAAACTCAAACGATTCATTGGTAGACTCGTTTTCATATGAAAAAGGAGAAAAAGGAAAAAGTATTGGACGTACATCTTTTCTATCAATTAACTACTGTATCCAAAATTCTTCTAAGGAATATTCAAACAATTCTTGCATAAACGAATCCTCTCCTAATCCCACTATAGCCATTACGCCAACACCAACGACCACTCCGGTTTCAAAAATCTTAAACGGCTCGGTTTTGGGGACTAACACTAGTAACTCAATGAACATTGGTTATGAACCTGTTCGTCCTACTCAATACTATGAGAGACCGACTATTGTTGAAGAAAAAAACATAGAAGATGATCTGAAAAACAATAATTCTGAAATTGAAAGTAGCTCAATCAGCAACAATAATAAAGTGGTACGGACATCGACTCTTGTATCGGCAGTTGTTTCTTTTTTGACAGCGGGGCTACTCTTCATTAGAATCATGTTATGAGTAAATTCTTTAGATACTGGGGTCCGCCTCTGGTATGGATGTCTATAATTTTTTTCTTCTCATCACGAGAGAGCGTAGCAGTTTCCAATGTATATACATGGAACTTTGTTTTTTTTAAGACCCTTCACATGATCGAGTATGCGGGTTTGTATTTTTTATTGTTTAGAGCAATTCTTCAAAGTGATAAAAGTAATGACCTAAAAAAAAGAGCATTAACCGCTGCATTTGTACTTGCTTTTTTGTACGCAGTCTCTGACGAGATTCATCAGACTTACGTACCAACTCGGGAGGGAACTTTCCGAGATGTGGGAATCGATGTTATCGGTATGTTTTTGATGTATTCTTATAGTAAGTATCGATTTAAATCGATAAGTCGTTTCCTATGACCCATTCGGCACGCTCAGGGTCAATATTGAGTTGCACCGAAATATGATTAATTCAATAAAAAAATTCTTTTCTTACCTTTTTGTTCCTGCTCAACATAACAACTATCGAGCAAAGATTATTCATCACGATGTGCTGACCGCCTATGTGGTTGCAGCCTTTTTATTGGTAAGTATAAATAAGTACGTGGCACTCCCTTTTAATAATGTTTTGGGGTTAGCCAAAGATATTTCGGTTAATAAACTAGTAGAGTACACAAACGAGCAACGTAAAATTAACAACCTTAAGCCCTTGTCTTATAACAAAAAACTTGCAACTGCGGCAACTGAGAAGGCTAAGAATATGTTTGCCAATAACTACTGGGCGCACTTTGGACCACGTGGCGAGACACCCTGGCAGTTTATTACAAAGTCCGGTTATCGCTATGATGCAGCTGGTGAGAATTTAGCAAAAAACTTTTTATACTCTAAAAATGTTGTGACTGCATGGATGAACTCTCCTACTCATCGTGACAACGTATTAAGAAAAGATTTTACTGAGGTGGGATTTGCGGTTGTTGACGGAACACTAGGAGGAGAGCAGACAACTTTGGTCGTACAGATGTTTGGTAAACCATCAACTACAAAAACCAAAGTACTTTCAGAATATACAACGCTTCAACCCACACCCACACCAAGCCCATTGGTTACTTTACCATTCACATCAACTCAGTTAGCATCTGGATTTCTTATATTTTTGCTGGGAGTGTTTGCACTAGATTTTTATATGGCGTCTAAACTTAAGCTAGTGAGGATGCATGGTAAAAGTCTGGCGCACTTCATATTTATATTCGCAATTGTTGTAGCCACCATTATGTTACTAGTTAACGGAACCATTTTATAAAATGACCCAACTACGCAATAAAAAGATATATAGAGTTGCTTCGTCGGGTACCCTACAGACTAATCAATGTAGGATATGCGCCGAAGCTTTGTACATTAATCATTTTGAAAGCGAAGGAGTATGAAAGGACATATGAGAAAAGCGCTAAAGTCAGAATTGGGAACTCATCATATTGACTATTTGGTTTTGATCACAGCAACGGTTTTCTTTTTGTTATTTCTTAAATTTTTTCAAGGACAAAGGAATGCCAGCTACTTAACGGTGCTTACATTCAGTGTTTTTTATATTGTATGGGGAATAACCCATCATGTAAGAGATGACTCTGTCCATCTAAAGAATGTGCTAGAATATATCCTAATTAGCTTTGGAGTTTTGTTATTAATGATGGTATTGTTTTTATCATGAAAGGTATTGTGCTAGCGGGAGGAAGAGCTACCAGACTTCGTCCTTTGACAAAAATTACCTCAAAACAGCTTCTTCCGGTTTATGACAAACCGATGATTTATTATCCGATTGACACCCTAATTAAGGGAGGAATTAAAGACATTCTTGTAATCGTTGCTCCTGAATACGCGGGTCATTTTCTTCGCCTACTTGGATCTGGTAAAGAAATGGGCGTTAGGTTTACATATGAGATTCAAGAAGAGCCACGGGGACTGGCAGATGCTTTTATCGTTGGAGAACATTTCATTGGAAATGGGCCAGTATGTATGATTCTTGGAGACAATATTTTTGATTTTGATTTTTCTGAAAGTATTAAAAATTTTAAGTCTGGTGCTAAGATTTTTGCTAAACAAGTGCACGATCCGGAGCGTTCAGGTGTAATTGAGTTTGATGAAAACAAAAAAGCAATTTCCATAGAAGAAAAACCCAAGAATCCTAAAAGTAACTATGCAGTGGTGGGTATGTATCTATTCGACAACAAGGTAGTTGAGATTGCAAAGTCTCTCAAACCCTCCCCTCGAGGAGAGATTGAAATTACCGATATCACCAACCATTATCTACAAGCAGGAGAACTGAGCGTTGATGTCCTTGAAGGTATATGGGAAGATGCCGGAACATTCGATAGCTTACTGCGTGTGAACAACTACTGGGCTGAGAAAGCTAAGAAAACAAAAGTTACTAGCCAATAGCTAGAATTTAGTTAAATTCTCTCCTTGATACTTTATACAAAATTCTTTATTCTTAAATTATGGATTTAACTCAGATTCTTGTTGCTATTATTCTGTCTGTTTCTGTGATCTTCATGATTGTTATTGGATTCTTCTTCGTACAGTTACTGAGAGAACTTAATAAGCTGATAAAAAAAGCTCATGGAGTTGTGGAGGGTTTTGAGAGAATGGGTGACGGTCTACAAAGCGGCTTTAGCGATATGGCGGGATTTGTCGGAGGTATAAAAAGTGTATTCAAGATATTAGAAATTTTTAAGAAAAGAAATAATTCTAAGTCAGATGAGCAGCCAGAATCCTCAAACCCATAACCGCTCTCATTTCTGGCCGGGATTTACGCTAGGTGTAATGCTTGGGGTTGCTGGTGTTTATCTTTTTGGAACCAAAAAGGGCAGGCGAGGTCTTCATAAAGCGCTTGAGCTAACCGAGAACTTAGAAGAAACAATTGAAAAGACCATTGGAGGAGTTGGAGAGGATTATATTGAGAAACTTGCAGGCTCAGATACCTTGGAGAACGAGCATAAGTAAAGGGAGTCCAATTACGCTTGCAAATCAAAAAATCATACTGTATAGTATAGGAGTTTAATAACAAACCCCGCCCATGCGGGGCGTTTTATTTATAGTAACATTCCCTCAATAGTTGTTTGCGCCACATCACGAGATGCCTAAACTGACCAATAATCACGATCATCAAAGAAAAGAGCTCCTAATAGGAAAATCTGAACCAAATCTAGAGACCTTAGATTTAATTGAGATTCAGAAAAATTCCTGGAACCAATTTCTTACAAAAGATCTAAGACAAATTTTACTAGAGTTTTTTCCTGTGGAAGATTACACTGGAAAAAAGTTTACATTAGAGTTCGAAGACTTCTACTTTGGAGAGCCAAGATACCCCTTAGAGCTCTGTCGCCAGAAAAAACTTACATACGATACTCCTGTCTACCTCAAGCTTAAACTCATCAACAAAAAGATGAATCAGGAAAAGAAGCAGGACGTCTACTTCTTCAATCTTCCTAAAATGACAGATCGCGGAACCTTTATTATTAATGGAATTGAACGTGTGGTCATCAACCAGTTGGTAAGAGCTCCTGGAGTCTACTTTACAGCAGAGATTGACAAGACAACTGGACTTACACTTTATAACGCAGAGATTCGACCTTACATCGGAGCATGGCTAGATATCACAATCAATAAAAACAACATTATTGAGGTTAAGGTTAATAAAAAGAGAAAGTTCTTAGGCTCAGCACTAGTTCGTATCTTTGAGGGCGACTCAACCGCTCAGATTCTGCAGGCCTTTAAGGATCTTGACCCAGCGCTAGTTGAGAAATACATTCTTCCAACAATCAAAAAAGACGCTACTCAGAACAAAAATGAAGCTATTCTTGAGGTTTATCGTAAGGTTAAGCCCGGAGAGCCATTGATTCTTGATAATGCTATTGAGACAGTTAACAACCTCTTCTTCAATCACAGACGATACTCCTTATCGGACGTAGGACGATACAAAGTAAATAAAAAATTAGGCGTCAATCTTGAGATTGAAAGAGAGAATTATTTACTAAAGAAAGAGGATATCGTCGAGACAATTAAGTACCTAGTCTCAATGACAAATGGTGAAAAGTCATTCGATGATATCGACCATCTTGGAAATCGAAGACT
>CAYISZ010000006.1:0-50132 GCA_964366455.1 uncultured Gammaproteobacteria bacterium | reverse complement strand
TTTTCCAATTATCATATGGTTTTATTATATACCTCCACCGTTTCCTTAGCCATCTTATCAAAAGAAAAATTCTCAGATATACTTTTTGACCCCTTCGACTTTGGCCTACCTACCGTTTGCATAGCTTTCGAAATACTATCCGCATCCTTTGGATCAAATGAAATATAACTATCACCCAACGTCTCCTTAAAAACCTCAATGTCAGAGGCCACAACCGGACACCCAAAGTGCATAGCCTCAATAGGGGTCAAACCAAAACCTTCGGACAATGATGGTTGTACTAATGCCACTGCATTTTTGTAGAAAAAAACTAAATCAGCCAAAGTCGCATTATAGAAAAATGAAACTCTATCCGTGAGTCCTTTTTCTTTTATACTCTGCTCGACGCGCCCGCTAAAGAAATCCTGTGGACCAATCAGAACTACGTTGTATTTTGTGTCAACTTTCGCAAATGCCCGTATGAGGGTTTCCACATTTTTATGTGGATAAAAATTACCTATGTAGATAAAGAATGGTTTTGAAAATTTCTTCTTCAATTCCATGTTTTCCTTTGCGTTCTTAAGTTCTTCACTAATCCCTTCGGCTATAGCATGAACCTTATTTCCGTCAACCGAGTATGTCTCTACTAGCTGTTTCTTTACAAACTTCGTAGGAGTAATTACGGCCACCGAGTCTTTGACCGCTGATGAAATTACTTTACTCATAGCAAAATACTTTGGATAGTACTCTATCGCAGACTTTGTTGAGGCTTTTCCTGTCTTAAAAAGAACCGGAGTTAAGTCGTGAATAGTTGAGACAAAAGGTTTTTTATATAGAACCGGATAGCTAAAGTAAGTAAAGTGCATTAAATCTAGCCGTTGGCCTAGCAGCTGCAATAAAAAACCAAACTGCTCGCCAAAAGTGTGCCAACGATAGTTGGATTCAACTATTTTGTATCGATCCGCATTAGGAACCTTGTCTTTATCGCAAGTCCTTACGAACACAACAACTTCAGCGTCTGTAGGTAGGTACTTTGGAAGAAATTGTAAAAGGTTGCGCGTGTACACCCCTACACCTGTCTGAGTGAGTAGTCTGGCGTCAATTCCAAGTCTCATAAATTTTGAATTTTGAACTTTGATCTTTGAATTTATGAAAAAATGCACAATATTATTAACAAATTTTGGGTATTTTTTCATATAGTGTTTGTCGTAAAAAGTTTTCATTGCATCGTAGAAATACGTACTTGTCTGCCGCTTTACTCCTGTGTCATCGTGCTTCATGCCGCTTTTTCCTTTTAAGTGAGTTATGGATTGGTTAGGATAAAATAGAATCTTATATCCAAGTTTTTTGATTCTCATTGAAAGATCCAAATCTTCTCCATACATAAAAAACATCTCATCAAAGCCACCAACTTCATCAAGAATTGATTTTCTCGTCAAAAAAAATGCGCCACTTGGAGAATCTATTTCGTGTGTAGTTCCTAGACTTAGATGTGCAAGATGGTATCCCCCAAAAAATCTGTTCAGAATTGGAATGTGCTTTGTTAAGCCTTCTAATTTAGAAAAGTAAGTAAAGGATCTCCAGATAGTAGGAAACCCTCGGTGAGATGCAGGATCAAGACTTCCATTTTCCAGACTTACGCGAACTGTCAAAACGCCAATCTTCTCATCCTTATCCATTACAGATATAAGATCCTGAAAATTAACATCATCAATCAATGTGTCGGAGTTAAGAAACAAAACATACTTTCCCTCAGCTTTTCTAAGTCCCATGTTATTAGCTTTACCAAAACCAACATTCGTTTTGTTTTCAAGTAACCTGAAACCTGCAACCTGTAACCTGTAACTTTTCAGTCGGTTTACCGACTCGTCCGTTGATGCGTTGTCCACGACAATAATCTCCGCCTGAACTGGATATTTTTTAAGTGAGGCGTTGACGGAGTTTAGACACGCTATTGTAAGGTCTGCGGTGTTATAAGAAACAACTATTATGGAGAGGTTGACCATAGTACCATTGTACCTGAATTAACGCTTTGGAGACTGTTTCTGTCGTCTTGGCCAGTCCAGTTTTACCTTTCGCCTGTTCCCTACTATTCGTAGACGGCTCTAGGAGCAACTTTGGACGGCCTGCGTCGACAAATTATCTCTTAGGTGATTGCTTTTGTCGTCTTGCCTTGCCTCCGGTACCGACCTTTCGGCGCTCACGGATTCTAGCATCGCGAGTTAGTAGCCCTGCTTGTTTTAGAACTGGTCTATATCCTTCGTCTACTTTCTCAAGAGCTCTTGAGATTGAGTGAATGAATGCGTCTAGTTGAGCCGAACGTCCTCCTCCTCGAATATGAGCTGAGATAATAAAACGCTCGTCTGACTTTGTGAGAAGTAATGGTTCTAGGTATCTCACCTTTTCATGATCTGCGGCAAAAAGTGTGGCAATTGGTTTTTTGTTTATAAAAATATTACCCACAGAAGCTTTGTTTCCTTCTAACAACATGCTTTTTTCCTTACCAGGGACATAAAGTCTCACGCGAGAAATTGCAGACTTACGTCTACCAACAGCTTCGTGATATAGATTCGATTTTACTTTTGCCTTTGCCATAATTAGTTTTTAAATTTATCCTCGTGTGGATGGCTGTTGTCTTTATAGACGTACAGTCTACCCATTCGAACATCTCTTAGCTTATTTTTAGGTAACATTCCTGAGACAGCAAGTCGGACAACATCGGTTGGTTTTTGCTTCATTACGTCTCCCAATACTTTACTTGTTAAACCCCCTGGGAATCCAGAGTATCGAGTATACACCTTATCTTTTAATTTTTTGCCCGTAACCACTAGATGAGCGGCGTTTATGACGACAACATTGTCACCACTATCAATATTTGGTGAGTAGGTTGCAAGATTCTTACCTTGCAAAAGCGACGTGATGTCAGAAACAACTCGTCCAAGAACTTTACCTCTGATGTCAATCAGATGCCATTTTCTAACGACGTCTTCTGTGCGACCCGCTTTGGTTGAGTGTGTTATTTTCATACAGTTTTTTTAGTTTTTGGCTTTGCGGTAGCGGATTTGGCTACAACTTTTTTCTTTGGTTCCTCAACCTTAGCTGCCTTCACAGTTTTCACTGCCTTAACTGGAACAGCCTCAGTCGCTACCACTGGACTGTAGACAACTGGACTTACCCATGTAATCTGTGACATTAATGCACCATCGCTTGAACGTCTACCGATCTTAGCGATTCGTGTAAAGCCGCTGTTTCTTTGTGAAAAAACATCCTTGACGGCTGTCTTCAGGTTGGAGGCTACGTCATCAACTCCAAAGAAACTTTTCAGTACATTCATAGATGCATTGGTATCAAGCTTTGCGTGCGTAACCAAACGATCGACAGAGGCTCTCATATACAGAGCCTTCTCGTGAGTGGTGACAATTTTGCCTTGCATGACAAAATTTGTTACCAACTTTCGTAACAGCATTGAGTTTGAGTCAACACCGTAACCGAATCGCTGTTTTGATACTCTATGTCTCATATAATTTATTCCTCCGACTTTATGTCGATTCCCATCTTCTTAAGCTCGTCTTCGATGAGTACGAAGGACTTCTTTCCAAGTCCCTTAACTCCGATAAGCTTATCCTTGCCAACGCGTACTAAGTCCGCTACAGTTTCGATATTCTCACGTAGCAATGCGTTGATAACACGTGATGGAAGATTCAATTCGTCAATGATTATGTCATTGAGTTTTTGATCAACTTCCTTGGTTGCAGTTGCAGCTGTTGCTTGTTCTGCTTTCAGTTCAGGATTATCTTTTCCTGAAAGAACATAAGTAAAGTGCTCTGCAATAATAGCAGATGCATCCTTAATGCTCTGTGCTGGAGTGGTTGTACCATCTGTCCAGACCTCCATTACCAAGCGATCAAAGTTAGACTTTCGTCCGACACGAGCTTCCTCAATTTTGAAGTTTACTCGCTTGACTGGTGAGAAAAATGCCTCAACAGCAACGTAGTCAGACTCTTTCTTCTGAACTTCGTCTTCACTAAGCGTACCGACTCCAGTCTCTACGACAAAGTCGATATCTATCTTAGCCTTATCATCTGTAATCTCTGCGATGTAAAAATCGCTGTTTACTACCTTTGCCTCTCCGGTAACGTCTTTACCAGTAATTTTACCCGCACCCTTAACATCAAGATGCATCATAAAACTACCTTCACCAGAAGTTTCGAACTTCAATTGTTTAAGATGAAGCAAAATCTCTAGGACAGACTCTTTAACACCTTTGACGGTGCTAAACATGTGATCTGCGTTAGCGGCTCTTATCTGCGTTATTGCAGAACCCTTCAACGAAGAAAGTAATGTTCTTCGAAGAGCATTACCCATGCTATTACCAAAGCTGAGTGGTAAAGGCTCGATAATAAACTTACCATAAGTAGGAGTTTCCTCTACTTTTTTAGTGAAAAAATTGGGTTGAACCATATATATAAAATGTTTTACGACCCTTAGATCGGGTAAATTATAATTGTAAAACTGCTTATCTTGAATAGAACTCAATTACTAATCTCATACCTACTTGCTTCTCGATATTTTCGCTATCAGGCATCTTAAGAATCTTTCCTTTTTCTGCCTTTCTTTCAATCCACTCTGGTACGATTTGGGTCTCATTAGCCATCTGGGTCTCAATATATGGTATCTTAGCTGTCTTGCCTACTTTAAAGGCCACCTTATCTCCGACTGAGACTCTGTATGAGGCAACCGAAACCATCTTGTCATTAACTACGACATGACCATGATTTACCAACTGTCGTGCGCTCGCTCGTGTTGGAGCAAAACCCAACCTGTAAATTACGTTGTCCAATCTCTGCTCAAGTAACTGTCCAAGAATTACTCCGGTATTTCCTTTTGTATTTACCGCTTCATTATAATAATTCTTTAATTGAGTCTCGGTAACGCCAAACATAAATCGTAGCTTCTGCTTCTCTCGTAGCTGCTTTCCTCGTTCCGATTGTTTTTTTCTTTTTCTAGTTCCCGCACCATGTTGTCCAGGTTTTAATGTTAGTTTCTTTAATAAAGTTGCATGAGCCTTTGTTCCTGGAGTCTTTAGTCCAAGATCAACGCCTTCACGTCTTGATACTTTATTTCTAGGTCCTGTATATCTCATATATTAAACACGTCGCAACTTTGGCGGTCTCACTCCATTGTGAGGTATCGGTGTAACGTCGACTATCTTTGAAATTTCTAAACTTGATCCTTTTATGACCCTTAGCGCCGCTTCACGGCCCGGTCCAATTCCTTTGACATATACGACAACCTCTCTTAATGCGAAGTCTGTTACAGCCTTTTTAATGGTGCTGTCAGTTGTCACCGTAGCAGCATATGGCGTAGACTTCCTAGTTCCAGCAAATCCGTGACGACCGCTTGATCCTGTCGCCACAGGTGAGCCTTTTTCATCTGTGATAGTTACCATTGTGTTGTTAAAGGTAGCGACAACGTAAATGCGACCGACCTCAACAACTTTTTGATCTTTTTTCTTTTTCATATTTATACTGAGTTTATCGAATGTATTATTTCTTGGCAGCTGCTGCTGGAGCTGCTGTCTCTAACTTTGCCCAGACTTCTTTCTTTAGTGCTCCAACCGTCTTTCGCTTACCTCGTTTTGTACGAGCGTTGGACTTAGTTCGCTGGCCATAAAGTGGCAGACCCTTAGTATGTCTTCCTCCACGATATGATCCAATCTCGCGAAGTCTTTTTATATTATCGTTTACCAGTTCTCTTAAGTTTCCTTCTACGACGTACAGCTTTTCAATCTGTGCGCTGATCATTTTAAGCTCATCTTCGGTTAAATCCTTAACTCTTTTCTGTTTGTCGATTCCTGTGATCTTAAGTATCTTACCTGATCCATCCCATCCTATTCCATAGAATAGCGTTAGTGCGTATTCTACCCGAGCGGTATCGGGTAATATTAGTCCTAAAAGTCTTGCCATAAATTTATTTCTTAATTATTATTTCTTAGTTCTTAATAATTTAGAACTTAGAAATAAGAACTTATCTAACCTTGTCTCTGCTTGTGTTTTGGATTTGCACAAATAATATATAATCGGCCATTTCTCTTTACGAGTTGGCATTTAGGGCACATTTTTTTAATTGACGATCTTACTTTCATTGTTGGCTTAGAACTTAAAACTTAGAACTTAGAACTTTTCAAGCTCTACGCTCTACGCTACAGGCTCCAAAATTTTAAATCCGATAAACTATTCTTCCTCGATCTAGGTCGTATGGAGTAATCTCAATACGCACCTTGTCTCCTGGAAGAATTTTGATATAGTGCTTGCGCATCTTCCCCGACAAATAACAAAGTATCATTTTATCGGAGTCCTTGACTTTAACACGAAAAAGCGTGTTTGGTAGGTTCTCTATAACCTCGCCTTCAACCACAATAAAATCACTTGCCATCAAGCTAAAATTATAGCACAAATTATGTCAAAATGAGCGTGTTTTTGTCTAAAATCGCTATCGTATGTTCAAACTGAGCAGACATGCTCCCATCGCTTGTCACTATAGACCAGTGATTCCCGGGCTCATGCATCATCTCTCCAGATCCCATCGCATACATTACCTCAACCGCTACCACCATTCCAGGCTTAAAAGGAGTCGTCTCTTCTCTTGGTTTACTTACAAAACAAGGGATGTATGGCTCTTCGTGAAGATCTCTTCCAATTCCATGTCCAGTCAACCTCTTAACGACGTTGTAGCCCGCACCTTCTATCTCCGTTTGAAACGCTCTAGACACATCGCCAACGAAATTGCCCACCTTTACTTCCTTTAACGCCTTTTCTAGGGCAATTCTACCAACCTCTAAAAATTTTTTTAGCTTCGGATCGTCGTTAGAACCCACAATGAAGGTATCGGCATGATCGGTATGAAATCCTCCATAATAAACTCCAATATCGATTGTTAAGACATCTCCATTCTTTAAAACGTAGTTTGATGGAGGAGTATGTACGAGCTGGTCATTAACCGATGCGCAAATTGCCCATTTGTATCCATCGACCTTATTAAATGATAGGTCTCCTCCACGTTTTTTTATTCCTTCTTGTACAATCTCATCTATCTTGAGAGTTGTCATTCCCGGCTTTATCTGAGGTACCACCTCGGCCATTACTTCCTTAAGAATTGCTCCACTTTTCTGCATTGTCTTAATCTCATCCGGAGTTTTGTAGTTAATCATGGTTGAAGAAGGTTAGCTGAAGTATACGGTGTCATAAACCTCATTTAATTTGTCCAAAAACTCCTCCTTAGAGAAATTGTTCTTAACCAGAAAATCTGCAAAAGCGATTGTTGGACCCATGTTGGTTCCAAAAAGTTCATTAACATCTCTGTCTTTTCCGCCGTGTCCAGGTCTATCCTGCAAACGAGAACCCAATCTATGGTAGCGGAGTGATTTGTCTGCATATAAAGCAAGAATGTGGACTTCAGTATCTGCAAGTGTCTTGATTAGGTAGTCGTACTCATCCCAAGACCTCATTCCATCGATTACCACTATATTATTTTTAACCAGAGCTTTTTTAATTTTATCTAAGTTGAGCTTTGCCATTGCTTCCATACCGTTCACTTGTCTAAGCTCCTCTCTAACAATTTTATGATACTCCTCCTTCTGTGCACCATATCTCTTCTGAACTTCGTCGGTCACTACTTTGCCAAAATGAATCACGGGAACTTTTCTCGATTTAAAATGTTCCGCGGCCTCAGACTTACCCGCTCCTGGTAGTCCGACAATTGCTATAATCGCTTTTTTGTTCTGCTTCCATGGCGCTAGTTTATTTTCCACCAGCTGCTTGCCAAGGCTCTTTAAAATTTCCTGATTCACCTCTGTCACTGTCTGAGTACCGTCAATCTCGGCCAATAAGCCTTTGTCGCGATAATAATCAAGAACTGGCTGAGTGAGTTTTTTAAACATCTCAATTCTTTTTTTTAGCGCCTGAATTGTATTATCCAATCTATCTTTATCTTTTCGATAAGCCAATCTCCATAAGGCCTCCTTGTCTGGAATATCGATATAAATTACCTTGTCAACGTGATTTATAAATTTCTTAGCTTGAGCAAGAGTACGAGGAAAGCCATCGAGAATGTAACCACGCGCATACTGTTTTCGGGTGAGGTACGTATTCACAATTTCAATGGTCTTTTCATCTGGAATCAGTACTCCAGAGTTCATCACAGTTTTAATATAAAGACCGAGTTTAGTTTTTTCTTTTGCAATTTTTCGGAAGATGTGACCTGTAGAAAGGTACGGGAGACCTAGTTGCTTTACGAGTAGATTACCTTGTGTTGATTTTCCGGAACCCTGAATACCCATCAGTACTAGTTTCATATTTAGTCAAGTTTTTTCTTCTCTTTATGTGCTGTGCTTTTGCGACAAGCTCTGCAGTATTTTTTTAGTTTTAATGGCTCGGTTGTGTTAACTTTATTTTTTTCAGTTGTGTAGTTTTGAGAACCACAAACTTCACATACCAACCCTATTAAAACTCTTGATCCTTTACGTGCCATATGTTTTAAATATAATTTCTAATTTTTAGTTCTTATTTTTTAATAATTTAGAACTAGGAACTAAGAACTACCTAGCGTATCGATCATAGTTCTTCATTACCATCTGTGCTTCGACCGTCTTAAAGGTTTCCAAAATTACCGAAACTACGATCAAGATCCCTGTTCCTCCTATCACCAAGCTAGTAATACCTGTCACCGATGATAAGATAGCAGGCAAGATAGCTATTATACCTAAAAATAGTGCTCCAACACTAGTGATTTTATAAATTATCCCTGAAAGATAGCTGCTTGTGGCCGATCCTGGTCGTATTCCTGGAATAAATCCACCAGCTTTTTGAATTTCTTCCGAGATTTTTTGTGGGTTAAAAACTACCAGCGTGTAAAAGAAAGTGAATCCTACAACGAGCAAGAAATACACAGAATTGTATACAGCGCCATTTGGATTAAAGAGACTAGCTAGTCCCAGCGCTATAGATGCCACGGCTTTGTTGTCAACCTGACCTAGAAAGTTTCCTAATAACTGCGGGAGAAGGACAAAAGAAACGGCAAAGATGATTGGAATTACACCAGCCTGATTTAGCTTAAGCGGCAGAAAGTTGCTTGCAGACTGGTACATTTTATTTCCTTTAACGCGTTTTGCGTAGTAGACAGGTATTTTGCGAATTGCTTCGTTAATGAATACAACTCCAGCGACAACAAGAATTGAGAGAGCAAGAAAAATGATTAAATTAAGTGTGGTTTCTGCAGTTACAGTACCCAAAACTTGTTGGAATATAACCGGAGCTCTCCCAACGATTCCTGCAAAAATTAGTAGGGAAATTCCCTGACCGAGCCCGTACTCAGTTAGCAGCTCACCAAACCATACAAGGATGAAGGTTCCAGCGACCAAAGTAAATATGAATGAAAAAAACTCTATTGGGCTTAGATTTGCGATTATATTCTGATTTTTAAGCAGAAAGTAAATTCCAACTGCCTGAACAATTGTCAAAGGTACGGTCAAAAGTCTTGTGTACTGATTTATCTTAAATCTTCCATACTCTCCCTCCTTTGCCAGTTGTTCGAATTTGGGAACCACCACCGTTAATAGCTGAAAAATAATGGATGCATTGATGTATGGATTCAAACCAAGAGCCATTACCGAAAAGTTAACAAGCGTTCCTCCAGAAAATATATCAAGAAGAGACAAAAATTCGTTTTGACTAAATAGCGCCTTTAACTTAACTAAATCTATTGAAGGAACTGGCAGGAAGGCAAAGAGCCTAAAAATAAAAAAAATGAATAATGTGAAGTAAGTCTTACGCTTTAGTTGCGGATCTTTGATTAAGAGTTTTAACTTATCGGTTATTTGACGCATGTGATTCAACAGTTCCGCCTGCTTTTTCTATAACCGCTTTTGCAGATTGTGTAACTGGTAATGTTACTTTCAGTTTTTTGCTGAGAGCACCCTTGCCAACAATCTTGATAACGTTTCTTGTGTCGCTTTTATTTATGATTTTAGCTTCAACCAAGCTGGATTCTGTTACTACATCATTATCTCGTAAACTCTGTAACATTTCTACAGCAACTGGAAAAACCTGCGCCCGATGTGAGTTATTTTTTCCTTTACCTCGAAGTAATGGGTATTTTTTGACTAGTCTCGCCTGTCCTCCCTCGAAAAATAGAGGTATGTCGGTTCGTGCTTTTTGATGTCTTGTGATACCTCTTGTTGATTTAGCACCTTTCCCACTGCCGTAACCACGACCAAGTCGTTTGGCTTTCTTAGCACCGATGCTGGTTAATTTTGATAAAAAGCTCATAATTTTATTTGCTCACATGAGCTTTGGGTACGGTTGGCATGCTACCGATCCTTGGCTTTAATTTTTTTAACGCTTCAAAGATAGCGTATGTATTTGCAATTTGGTTTCTTGATCGAATAATCTTTCCCGAAGCATTTTCTACCCCAGCAAGCTCCAGAATTGCTCTAGCAACACTACCCACCTTAAGTCCAGTTCCTAAGGGCGCCGGCTTCAAGAGCACCTTTGCCGCTTTGTACTTCAAAAGTATCATGTGTGGAATTGAAGACTTGTATAGAGGCACCTCGATTATATTTTTGTGTGCTGCGGATATCGCTTTTTTAATAGCGGCTGGGACCTCTGCGGAACTTCCCAGTCCAATACCAACCTTACCTTTTTTATTTCCAAGCACAACCAAAGATGAAAACGTGACTTTATTGCCTCCTGTTGTTTTCTTAACAACTCTTCGAATCAAGAGGACTCTTTCTTCATACTCTTTGTCCTTAGGCTCCTCGAACCTTCTATTATTTTGTGGTCTTCTATTGTTATCAAACATATTTTATTTATTTAAATTGTTATTCCGCTTTCTCTCAAGCTTTCAGCAAATGATTTAACACGACCGTGATACAGATATCTACCTCGGTCAAACAATGCTTTCTCTACCTTTGACTTTTTCAACTTGCCAGCAAGCTCTGCTCCAATTGCTTTTGGATCTGTTCCTTTTGCAGCAGCTATTGTCACTCTTTTTATGTCGTCAATTGCTTGTCCATACATAAATTTATTTGATCGAAACACACTGATCCGAGGGCGCTCTGCTGTACCCTGCAATTTCGCTCTTACTCTTTTTACTTTTCTCTGAACTCTATTCAACATATATATATTTTAGGCAGCTCCCGCTGCTTTTGCCTTCTTACCAGGCTTAAGTTTTAAGTACTCTCCTGCATATCTAATTCCCTTTCCTTTATAAGGATCTGGCTTTCTAATTATCTTTATTAAATGCGCAACCTCACCCACTAGCTGCTTATCTACTCCAGATATTGTAATTAAATTTGTCCCTTCAACTGTATAAGTCACACCATCTCGAGCAGGAAAAATTACAGGGTGAGAAAATCCTGTTTTTAAGGCTAGATTCTGACCATCCATCTTTACATTAAATCCAGTACCCACAATCTCCAATTTTTTCTCCCAGTGTTTTTGAACTCCTTCTACTGCATTTGCAATTAAGCTTCTGAACAGTCCGTGTAAAGACTTGGCTTTTTTATCATCTCTTACTCTGGTTACAGAAAGCATGTCGCCGTCCTTGACTAGCTTAAGTACCATAGGCACCTCTATTTTCAGTTCACCCTTAGAGCCTTTAACGTTGACTAAGTTTCCTTGGATGTCGACGGTGACTCCTGCCTCTACCTTAATTTTTTTCTCTCCTATTTTTGACATATATTTTTTGCGAATTACCAAATTTCGAACAATAACTCTCCACCCAGCTTCGATTTTCTTGCTTCAACATTTGTCATCAGTCCTTTTGAGGTTGAAATGATCATATATCCCGTTCCGCTCATAACTGGCTTAATTGCGTTGACTGTGATGTACCATCTTTGGCCTGGTTTGGATCTAATCGTTACATCGGTGAAAACTGGCTCACCTTTCTTATATTTAAGGTCAATTGTAATTTCTTTTTTTGGTCCCTCTGTCTCGACGCTATAATCTTCAATAAAACCAAGAGACTTCAACTTCTTTAGAACCTGCTCCTTCAACTTGGAGTGTGGCGAAGAAATAACGTCTCGCTTGGCGAGATATCCGTTTTTAATTCTGATTATTAAATCGATAATTCCTGAGTTCATATATTTACACTGAGTGCAGCGAACGTGTTAGGTTGCTGAAATAACTTTCTTTGTAACTTTTCCGTGACTTCTAAATGTTCGTGTAAGTGAGAACTCACCTAGTCTATGACCGATCATAGACTCAGAGATCAGAACCTCTATAAACTTTCGTCCATTATGAATGGCAATTCTATGTCCAACCAAATCTGGCGCAATCACAGAGTGTCTTGCCCAAGTTTTAATAGGAGTTCTCTCCCCAGAAGTTTTCTGAGTAGCAACTCTCTTCATTAGATTTTCGTCAATGTATGGTCCTTTTTTAGATGATCTACTCATAATAATTTACCAAGAAACTTTCTTAACTCCTGGAATTTCTCCTGCTAACGCTCTCTGTCTGAAACAAATTCTGCAAAGTCCAAATCTTCTCATATAGCCTCTTGCACGCCCGCACAATGCACAGCGAGTCACATGTCGTACTGCAAACTTTTGCTTATGTAAAAATTTAACTACTGATGATGTCTTTGCCATATGTCTTTAATAATTTATTACTCTTTGGTTAACGGGTTAATGCGTTAACGTGTTCGTATTTTTATTTATTTTTTTAAACCCGTTAACTCGTGAACTCGTTAACTGATTAATTCATAATTACTTCTTAAACGGAATTCCAAATGCTTCAAATAATTTCTTACCTTGTTCTTTTGTTGATGCTGTTGTAACTATAGTTACCTGCAGTCCTCTCGCCTTATCAATTCGATCAAACTCAATCTCTGGAAAGAGTGTTTGTTCTGTAAAGCCAAGATTCATATTGCCGTAAGGATCGATGACGCTATCGTCAATTCCTCGAAAATCTCTCATTCGTGGCATTACGATACTAATCAACTTCTGTAAAAACTCATACATTGCGAATCCTCGTAGAGTAACCTTAGCTCCGATCGGCAATCCTTTTCGAATCTTAAAGGCAGAAACTGACTTACGCGCTTTTGTGATAACCGGCTTTTGACCACTTATCCAGCCTATTTGCTCTGTTATTTTATCAAGAACGTTCTTATTTGTCACGGCCTCACCGGCTCCGACATTAATAACCACCTTAGTAATCTTTGGAGTAGCCATTACGTTAGCAATCCCCAGATCTTTCTGAAGCTTTGCTTTTATCTCTTTGTTGTATTTATCTTTTAGTTCCATAGTTATTTGAACGTCGCTTTACATTTTCTGCAAATTCTAATTTTCTTATTTTTGTCTAATTTAAATCCAACCCTGATTGTTTTGCTACATTTTGGGCAGATCAGCATTACTGACGAAACTCTTATTGGTTTAGGAATATCAACGATTCCTCCTTGTGGAAGCTCTTGATTCTTCTTTATGTGTCTTTTTATTAAGTTCATTCCTTGAATTAAAATCTTTTCTTGCTTAGGATACACACGATCAATAACTCCATCTTTTCCTTTATCTTTACCAACCATAATTTTTACTTTATCTCCTTTTCGTATTTTCATATGTTTTGTATTATTGCTTAGTAAATTTCCTCTGCTAAACTTGCAATCTTATTAAACCCTCTATCTTTGATCTCTTTTGCTATTGGCCCAAAGATGCGTGTTCCTCTTGGATCCGGAGTCTCTTTTGCAACCAATATAACGCATGCATTTTCATCAAATCTTATGTAACTTCCATCGCTTCTACGTTTTTCTTTTCTAGTTCTGACAATTACAGCGGGTACAACTTCACCTTTTTTTACCTGAGCATAAGGAATAGCAGCTTTTATGACCACCATTATCACATCACCAATTCCAGCGACCAATAAGTTGCCTTTTTGTGGCAATCCTATCATCTGGACTAACTTTGCGCCGGTGTTATCGGCTACCTGTAACATTGTTCTTAGCTGAATCATATTTTTTTATTTACCTTAAAATGTACTGTTTTTGAAATTGGTCTTGTCTCTACTATCTCTACAGTGTCCCCCAACTTCAAGCTTTCGGTCGCGTTATGAGCCTTATATGTACGATGTTTTGTGACTACTTTTTTATATATTCGATGTCTAACTCTACTAACCACTTTGATCACTATGGTTTTGTTCATCTTGATGGAACAGACTGTACCGATAAAACTTTGTGCCATATTAAATATTGCTTTTTAGCTTTTTAGCTTTTTGGAATTTAGAATTGTTAATATTACCGCTATCTGTTTTCGTTTTTTCATATTTGCATTTGTATCCTTTTGAGGCGACATTTTGCTTTCTAACTTTGACTTGATGATTTCGTTTCTAAGCTGGCCTAGTTCCTTATGTAACTCCGCCTCTGTTTTTTGTGCTGTTTTTGTAACTGTTTTTTTCATATTAAGACTCCTTAGCAATAAATTTGGTATTCACCGACAACTTAGATGCAACAACTCTAAAAACATCTCTTGCCTCTACCTCAGACAACCCATCTATCTCAAACAACATTCTCCCTGGAGTGACCGAAGCCACAAAATGCGATACGTCTCCTTTTCCAGATCCCATCGTTACCTCTGGGGGTTTTTTTGTAAATGGCTTGTCAGGAAAAATTCTTATCCAGAATTTACCGGCTTTTCGCGTTGCACGAGCCAACACAACTCTACACGACTCTATCTCTCTGTCTTTTATCCATGCTGCATCCATTGACTTTAGTCCGGTTGAACCAAAATTAAGGGTCCCACCTTTAACAGCTATTCTTCTCCAGCTTCCTCTAAACTGTTTTCGATATTTCTGTCTTTTTGGTGATAGCATATTTATTTACAAATCCAAACTTTTACTCCAATGTACCCTGACTTAGTCAACGCTGGATACGCTATAAAGTCCACATCTTCTCTAATGGTTGATGTTGGAACTGTACCTAGGAAATATTTTTCACGTCGTGAAATCTCTGCTCCTTGAATTCTTCCACCGAGTTGGATTTTGACTCCTTTAGCTCCAGATTCCATTACTCTACTCATTGTGTTATGAACTACTCCACGATGAGGAAAACTCTTGACCAATTTCTCTGCAATAGACTGGGCTACATATCTTGCGCTAAGATATGGCTTCTTGACAGGTTCTATTCTTAAATCAACCTTGGTTTCTTTATTCTTTTTTGTGGCAGAAGGATTTAGGTACAGCATAATGACCTTTTTAACATCCTCTAAACCTTTACCACCTCGTCCGATTATCATTCCCGGCTTTACAGCATGAATAACAACGGTTATTTTATTAATGGCTCTCTCAATAATGACGCTTGTTACGGAGGCGAAATTAAATTTTTCATAAATCATGTCTCGAATCTTGATGTCAGAGATTAATGTATCCTTGAACTGCTTGCGCTTACTAAAAAACCATCTGGAATCCCAGTTGTATATAACTCCTGTGCGCAAACCTTTTGGATTAACTTTTTGTCCCATATTTTTTACTTAGAGCTCGTAACTTTTAGCTTAGAACTTTTAGGTTTTGATTTCGTTTTTGGTTTTGTTTCTGGCTCTGGCTTTTTTTCTTCAAGCTCTACGCTCTGCGTTTCAAGCTCTACTGACTTAGCGATCATTTCACCAGTCGTCAATACCATCTTGATATGAGAGTATTCGTGCTTGTAGGGCTTGGCCATACCTTTTGAGCCAGCTCTAAATCTCTTCAGTCGAAGTCCTTCCTCAACAGCAACTGATTTAAATTGTAACAAACCCGCATCAATATTCATAGTGTTCTTAGCATTAGAAAGGGCTGAACTAATAGCTTTTCTCAAGAACACTGCCCCTTTTTTTTGTGTGTACATTAGCGTATGAACAGCCTGTACAGGACTCTGCTTCTTCATTTCCTTTAGTAAAAATCTCAACTTCTTAGGTGAGATCTTTACATTTTTTATATAAACTTGAAATTCACTCATATGTATTTAGATTGCTCTGCGTTTAACGATATAACGATTGCTCCATTTAAACTTCTTTCTGGTTCTGGTTCCACGTGCTGAGTTACCCCACGGTGTCTTAGGATGCATTCCCTCTCCAGACTTACCCTCTCCTCCTCCGTGTGGATGGCTTCTTGGATTCTGTGCGACTCCTCGAACCGTTGGTCTAATACCCATTCGTCTTTTTCTTCCTGCTGTCCCTATCAACTCATCTTTGTGCTCGATGTTTCCAACCTGGCCAATGGTCGCGCGACAGTCATTCAAGAACAATCGAATTGAACCAGATGGCAACTTGATCTGAGTGTATGTCTCGTCTTTGCTTAGAACAACTGCGGCTCCTCCCGCTCCACGTGCCATCTTGCCGCCTTGCCCAGGTCGAAGCTCAATGTTGTGTACCTCGGTACCTACTGGGATATTTTTTAAAGGCACTGCATTTCCAACCTTAATCTCTGCTGTGTCGGAGGATAAAACTGTGTCTCCAACCTTAAGTTCATGAGGCTGCAGAATGTATCTTTGTTCCCCGTCAGCATACTCAATTAAGCTGATGCGTGAGTTTCTGTTTGGATCGTACTCAACGGTCAAAACCTTACCAACAACATCAAACTTATCTCTCTTAAAGTCGATAAAACGATAATACCTCTTCTGTCTTCCTCCTTGATGACGTACGGAAATTGAGCCAGTGGAATCGCGTCCAGAGTGCTTCTTTAAGATTTCTGTTAAATGTTTTGCTGGTTTCATAATTAGGCTTTAGGAAAAATATCAATTTCTCCCGACTTTAATGTAACTAGAGCGATTTTATAATCTGGTTTTGATGCTGTCTGTCCTTTTTTTCCCACTCTTTTTTCTTTTCCTTTTCGTGTTGATACTCGAACTGAAGCAACCTTAACTCCATATATTGACTCAACGGTATGCTTTACAGCATGCTTATTTGAATATGAATCCACCACAAATGTATAGACCTTGGACTTGGTCATCTGAGTTGCCTTTTCGGTGATTAATGGGCTGATTAATACTTGTTTCATGATTCTTTTGGATAAAAATGATCAACCAAAGTCTTTACCGAAGACTCAAATAATACTATTTTTCTTGCTCGTAAAACCTCGTATGCGTTTAGTGATTTAGCCTCAATAAATGAGGATGACTGAACATTTCTTGACGCTCTCATGAATGCTTCGGTCTTGTCAGCTGGCATGATGAACAAGACTCCTTTGTCTGCGAGTCCTGCATTTTTCAGGAACTGAGCATAGATCTTAGTCTTTGGCTCAATTGACAGAACAGCATCCTGTGCTCCGCTTATCTTTTTTTCTTTTAGAGCATAAGATAGGGCGCTTACGAGTGCTAGTTTCTTTTGTTTTTTATTCATGCTTAGTGCAAAGATTCTTGGCTTTGGTCCAAAGGTAATTCCTCCACCAACAAAAATAGGAGCCTTCTTTGCTCCGTGTCTTGCTCGTCCAGTACCTTTTTGTCTATAGATTTTTCTAGTTGACCCTCTTACCTCGCTACGTGTTTTTGTTGAGACTGTTCCTTGTCTTTGATTCGTAAGGTAAATATGCACATACTGATTCATAAGTGCGACATTTATCTTTGCACCAAAGAGTTCCTTAGGAAGCTGCGCTGTTCCAGCTTGCTTTCCTGCCTTGTCGACAAGAGCCATGCTCAATCTTGCAGTAGAGGTCTTTGGTTCAGTTTTTGCTACTGACTTTACGCTCGCCCCTCGAAGCCTTGGCGAAGTGGGGGACTTTACGACTTTCGACTGTGTTGGTTTTGATTTTGTTTCCATAATTATGATGCGGATACGATACTTATAAGCGCGGTTCTTGCTCCTGGGACCATTCCTTTAATTACCATCTCGTCTTCAGAGACGGACATAACCATAAGGCCTTTAACAGTGACGGTGTCATTTCCCATTCTTCCTGCCATCTTTTTACCTTTGTATACTCTTCCCGGTGTTGTGGTTTGACCGATAGATCCTGGAGCTCGCCATCTATCTGACTGACCGTGAGTCTTAGGTCCTCCTGCAAATCCCCATCTTTTGACAACGCCTTGAAATCCTTTACCTTTAGAAATTCCTGTTGCGCTCACTAGCTCTCCTTCTTTAAAAATCATGTTTGGCTTAATCTGATCACCTACTGAAATCTTCAACTCTCCTAAGGTTAGTACTTTTTTACCATTCTCTTCGGTGACAGTTGCACCTTTCAGTTTCTTAAGTTTAATCTCTCTAAAAAAACGGAGCGGGGTCTCTATCCCCGCCTTTTTTAGTTCTCCGATCTGTGGCTTGTTGACGTTTTTGCCACGACCAAAGCCGAGCTTAATTGATGTTTGCGTAATACCAATGCAGTAACAAGAAGAAGATTTTATGGTGGTTGTAGGAATACGAACCCCATCCTGGTTAAATTGTTGAGATTGGTGAGCTTTCTCGCCAAGAATATATCCTGACATAATTGTGCTTTAGTGAACTAAAAAAAAGACCCCAGATTGGGGCCCATCCCGTGGAACCAATCCGTAGACTTAAACGATGCTAGACCTGACAGTTGTAGCAGTCATTGAGAGTAATTATATAGTATGACTAGACTTAATACAACCAAAGTTGAATCTCATCACTGAATACTGAATACCGACTTCTGAATACTGTGAAAATTACATTTTCACTTCAACCTCTACGCCGGCTGGGAGTTCAAGATGCATTAGAGAATCAATGGTTTGATTCGTGGGTCCTTCAATGTCAAGAATTCGCTTGTGAGTTTGCATGCCAAAGTGTTCTCGTGCGTCCTTGTCAATAAATGGAGATTTATTAACAACGAATACCTCTTTTTTAGTAGGAAGAGGGATTGGACCAATAACTGAAGCACCCGTCTTGATAGCGGTGTCCACTATCTTTTGACAGGTATCATCGATTAATCGATGATCATAAGACTTTAGTTTGATACGAATACGTCCTTTAGGCATAATATAAATGTGCGATTCAACTGACAACTAGTTTGAACTAGTTTCGGTTAGCTTATTTCGTAACCTTAGTTACGACTCCGGCTCCAACGGTGTGGCCACCTTCGCGGATTGCGAATTTTAGACCATCTTCCATTGCAACTGGGTAGATAAGCTTTGCTGAGATCTTGATGCTATCTCCAGGCATAACCATCTCTACACCTTCTGGCAGGGTAACCTCTCCAGTTACATCAGTTGTTCTGATGTAGAACTGTGGGCGGTATCCCTTGAAGAATGGGCTATGTCTTCCACCTTCTTCTTTTGTAAGAACGTAGATTTCAGCCTCAAACTCAGTGTGAGGAGTAACGGTTCCTGGCTTAGCGATGACCTGACCTCTTTGGACGTCGGTCTTCTCGATTCCTCGAAGAAGTAGTCCGGTGTTGTCACCTGCTCGTGCCTCATCAAGAGATTTTCTAAACATCTCGATTCCGGTTACGACGGTTTTCTTACCACCTTTTGAGAGTCCGACGATCTCGACCTCTTCATTGACCTTCATAACTCCACGCTCTACACGTCCAGTTACGACAGTTCCTCTTCCCATGATGGTGAAGACGTCCTCAACAGGCATCAAGAATGGCTTATCAATGTCTCGAACAGGATCTGGGACGTAGTCGTCTACAGCCTGCATTAGGTCTTCGATAGCCTTGGTTGCATCTGCGTCTCCTTCAAGAGCCTTTACAGATGATCCCTTGATAACAGGTACTTCGTCTCCTGGGTATCCGTACTTCTTCAAAAGATCACGGACTTCCATCTCAACTAGCTCAAGGATTTCTTTATCCTGAACCATGTCGCACTTGTTCAAGTAGACGACGATTGCAGGAACGTTAACCTGTTTTGCAAGAAGAATATGCTCTCGTGTCTGAGGCATCGGGCCATCAGGAGCAGAAACTACCAAGATTGCACCGTCCATTTGGGCGGCTCCGGTAATCATATTCTTGATGTAATCAGCGTGACCTGGAGCATCAATATGAGCATAGTGACGTTTTACTGTCTCGTACTCAGAGTGATGAATGTTAATTGTGACTCCACGAGCTTTTTCCTCTGGAGCCTTATCAATTTCCTCGTACTTCATCGCCTTTGCGAGACCTTTTTTCGAAAGAACGAAGTGAATTGCTGATGTGGTTGTGGTCTTACCGTGATCGACGTGACCGATTGTACCAATGTTCAAATGAGGCTTGTTTCTCTGAAATACACCTTCTGCCATATTAGTTAAATATTTAAATAAATGATAATAATAAAAAAAATCTCTGCTGAAAGCAGTTACTGTCTATAATACTTTGATGCAGTTCAAAAATCAAGTGGATATTTAGGCGTTTTTTCATCTGATACAATGACACCATGCTCAATGCCGATCAAAAAAAAGCTGTTCAAAACATTGTCGGACCATTACTTATTATTGCCGGTGCAGGCACAGGAAAAACGACAACCATAATCGAAAAAATAGCTTTTCTTATCGAAAAGAAGAAGGTAAAGCCCGAAAATATTCTTGGACTTACTTTCACTGAAAAAGCTTCAAATGAAATGGAGGAACGCATTGATCAAAGACTGCCCTTTGGATACTTTCAGTTGAATATCTCTACTTTCCATTCATTTTGCGATCAGGTACTTCGCAGTGAAAGCTCGCACATCGGAGTCTCCCCGCTTTATAGACTGCTGTCAGAAGCTGAGACAGTGATGTTTCTGCGAGAGCATTTGTTCTTGTTTAACCTTAAATACTTTAGACCTCTTGGAAATCCGAATAAATTTTTAGAGGCTCTGTTACAACATTTCTCCAGATTGCGGGACGAGGACATTTCTCCAACACAGTACTTAGCATGGGCAAAAAAAATGAGCAAAAAGCATTCTATAGATAAGGAAGAAAGGGAAAAAAATCTTGAGCTGGCCGCAGCTTTTGAAACTTTTCAGACTATTAAGCAAAGGGAGAATGTCTTCGACTATGCCGATCTCATTTATTACACCTTAGAGCTCTTTAGAAAACGACCACATATTCTCAAACGCTTTCAAAAACAATATCAACATGTCCTTGTCGATGAGTTTCAGGACACAAACATCGCCCAGTACTCATTAATCCAACTTCTAGCGCCGTCAAATAAAAAGCCCAATCTAACAGTAGTCGGAGACGACTCTCAAGCAATCTACAAATTCCGTGGGGCATCTGTCTCAAACATTATGGCCTTTATGAAGGACTATAAAGGTGCTAAACAGATAACCTTAAAAAATAATTACCGATCTACACAGATTATTCTTGACCGCGCTTACAAACTAATAAAGCACAATGACCCGGACACGCTGGAAGCAAAACTTGGAATCTCCAAAGAACTGATTGCCGTCGGTAAGGCTTCTAGCGCTACACGCTCTACCCATTCAGCAAGCTCAGGACAAGCGCTACACGATATTCGAACCCTCGTCTCAGATCGCGGTGAAGATGAGGCAGACCAGATTGCGAAAGAAATTAAGTCGTTAAATAAAAAATACAAATTCAGCGACATCGCAATTCTTGTTCGCGCAAACAATCACGCCGACGCGGTTACACGTGCGTTATCTCAACGAGGAGTTCCATATCAGTTCTTAGGTCCAGGAGCTCTTTTCAAGCAACCTGAGGTTAAGGATCTGATTGCTTACTTGAATGTCTTAGCAAATCTTGATGACTCAGTTTCACTCTATCGAGTTCTTGAAATGGACCTATTTGATATCGACAGTAAGGACATCTCGCTTCTTCTGACCTTTGCACGTCGAGCTTCACTCACTTTATTTGAGGCAATCGAGATACTTGTTGGTTCAGATATTTCAGAAAAAAAGAACTACATAAAATTTCTTCCAAAGATAAGCATCAACACAAAAAAAACGCTCCTTATTATATATACATTAACACAGAAGCATCTAAATCGAGTAAAGCGGGATACTGCAGGACAAATTCTTTACTACTTTTTAGAGGACTCAGGCTATCTTCAAAAGATTGCTAAATATAAAACCGAGAAAGATGAACGCTTAGCACTTAACATCTCTAAATTTTTCGACAAACTCAAAAGCTATGAAATTACCCATGAGGATGCAAATATTTATGCAGCGGTGGATTTTATAAAAATGAGTATGGAACTTGGTGAATCTCCTAATGCGATTGATCTCGATAAAGATCTTTATGATGCAGTAAAAATTCTTACAATTCACTCTGCAAAGGGTTTGGAGTTTCCAGTTGTGTTCCTAATCAACCTAACCCAAGATCGCTTTCCCACTCGGGAACGAAAAGAAACAATTCCAATTCCACAAGATCTGATAAAGGAAATGCTCCCTTCGGGTGACTTCCATCTTCAGGAGGAAAGAAGACTTTTTTATGTAGGAATGACGCGAGCTATGGAGAGACTTTACTTCACTGCCTCTCGTTACTATGGTGAAGGAAAGCGCTTAAGAAAATTCTCACCTTTTATACATGAATCTTTAGATGAAAAACAATTAATGCAAATCTTCGCAACGCAAAAGGAGGAAAAAAATCAACTCAGCATTTTCGACGTAAAAAATAAATCATCCAATGGGCAATCTTCCTCTGGGCGGAAACTCGATCAGCAAACCACGCTTTCATTCACACAGATTGATACTTATCAAATTTGCCCACTTAAATACAAGTATCAATATGTTTTAAAAATTCCCACTAATCCAGCTGGTCAAGCATCTCTTGGAACATCTGTACATAATGCGTTGGAGCAATTTTATACAGAGTATATGAGCAACAAGAACATTAAAAAAGAACGTCTTCTAGAACTTTTTGACGAGTCTTGGATTCCAATGGGATATACCTCTAAGAGTGATGAGAATAACTCGAAAAAAGAAGGAAGAGATATGCTAGTAAACTACTTCAAAACATTTCATTCTAAATCTTTAAATATTCTTGATTTGGAAAAGGCTTTTAAAATAAAAATCGGGTCAGGTGAAGATGTGTTTATTAACGGAAAAATCGATAGACTCGACAGTACCTCTAAAAATGGTATTGAGATTATCGATTACAAAACTGGGAAGATACAAGAAGAAAAAAAATTAAAAAATAGTCTCCAACTTTCTATCTACCTTTTAGCGGCAACTGACAAGGGGCTGTACAACAAAAAATTAAGTGACGTGTCTTTGACCTTCTACTATCTACAGGAGAATCAGAAAATTACTGTCGATCAGACCGAAGAAACTTTACAAAAAGCTAAGGAAAATATTCTTGAGGCAGTAGAAAATATTAAATCTGAAAACTTTAAACCCAAGAAAGGACCTGTATGTAACTTCTGCCAGTTCAAAATGATATGCGAGGCATGGCAATGAACTTAGAACATAGAACTTAGAGCATAGAACTTAATATTTAGAACTTTTTTTTCATAAAGCTCTACGCTCTACGCTGCAAGTTCTAAGAATTACGCTATAATAGTAACCATGTCGGAACGGATTGCTCAGTCGCGCTTCTTTAATCGTCTATTTCACATGATTGTACCGATTTTGGCGTGGCTAACTATAACATTACCTGTTTGGTTATCGCCTTTTCATCCTGCAATTGTTGCCTACTTCATTCTCTCGTTTAATATTTACTTTTTTTATAAATCGGCAGTTACTATGTACTATGCTGTACTTTCTTACAAAACGATTAACTTTCATCAAAAAATTTCGTATATTTCCAAATTAAATAAACTTGGCAAGGCAAAAGACATTTACCATTTCATTGTTATTCCAAACTACAAAGAGCCTCTTCATAAGCTTGAAGAATCAATATCATTACTTGCCAAAATGGACTATCAGTTCAGAAAGCCATCGGTAGTTCTCGCCTTTGAGTCCAGAGAAGACGAAGCGCTAATGAAAGCCAACGCTCTAATCGCAAAGTATAAGAAATCATTTACCTCAATAATCCAAACCTACCACACGTTAAAGCCTGGAGAGGCAGCGGGCAAAGCAAGTAATCAGACCTATGCATGTCAACAAGTCGAGAAACTATGCAAGCGCCAAGGAATTCCTTTTGCCGACACATTAATCACCATTGCTGACGCCGATAGCATGTTTCCTAAAAATTACTTCTCATATCTTACCTACGAGTTTATTAAGGACTCTGGAAGACTTTATCATTTTTATTGGGCTCCAGTACTTCTTTACAACAACTTTTGGCAACTTCCGTTTTTTATGCGAATGCAGGCGACATTGTCCTCAATTTTCCGACTCGCATTTCTATCGCAGAAAAAAAAGCTCATTCAGATCTCGACTTACTCTACCAATCTATGGCTACTTAAACAACTTAACTACTGGGATACTGACATAATTCCAGAAGACTGGCATATTTATTTTCAGGCTTTTTTTAAGTTTGGTGATAAAGTAAAAACTCTTCCGTTGTTTACCATAATTAATGCAGATGCTGTTTATTCTGGAGGATTATTTAAGACGCTTGTAAATAGGTACGAACAAGAGAAGCGTTGGGCATGGGGCGTGAGCGACATTGGATATGCTTTGGTCAATAGCTTTAAAGATACCTCAATTCCATTTATGACTAAGACCAGAAAAATTCTATATCTTGTCGAGACCCATCTACTTTGGCCTACATCCTTTTTTATCTTAACCGTAAGCGCCTTAATTCCTCCGCTAATCAATCCAGTTTTCAAACGCACTGTGCTAGGATTTCTACTCCCACAATTTTCTAGTTTTGTCTTAACTCTTTCCACATCTTTCTTATTGGTTTATACATATCTCGATGTCAAACTAAGAAAGAAATTAAAACAAAAAACGTCAGCATACTCTCTTCCATTTTTAATTATTCAGTGGTATCTACTTCCAATAGTTTCGTTTGTCCTTTCGTCTTTGCCAGCATTAGATGCACACACTAGAATGATATTTGGAAAGAAGCTTGATTATAAAGTGACAGAAAAGGTGTAAATTTATCATATGTTGGAATTTATATTCTCCAGAACTCCACTTACATTCTTAACCCAGTCCTTCTGGCGGGATGAAGCATTTACCTTTTTATTAGCACAACAAAGTGTCTGGCAGATTCTTATAAACACAGCAAAGGACTTTAGTCCGCCTCTGCACTACCTTCTGCTACATTTCTGGATGATGATCTTTGGATCGTCTGAGTTAGCATTGCGCTCCGTCTCGCTTATTTTTTTCTATGCAACCATCTACGTTGTCGACCATTTGCTGGTAGATGTCTTGAGAATTAAATCTAAATGGCGTTTTGCATATCTTTTGATGTTCGCGATTAATCCTTTTCTTATCTATTATGCATCTGAGGCTCGTACATATAGCATGTTGGTTTTTTTTGTCACTGCTTCATGGTACGGCTACTTAACTGGTAGGAAAAAACTTCACATTATTTCGTCTGCATTGGGTATGTATACGCATTATTTTACAGCGCTTGCTCTTCTCTCTCAGTTGCTATACTACTTCCTTCTAAAAAAACACAAATCGGACGTTCGATCATTTGTATGGGTTGCTTTAATTTTTGCGCCGTGGGTGTTATTTACTGTAATTGTTCATGGATCGACAGACAGTTCTTTCTGGATAATGCAGCCATCACTTAAAACTATCTGGCAAACACCAGGAATTATTCTTACTGGTTTTGAAAATTCTTTGCGACTGTATGCAACCCCTCTTAACGGTCTTACGCTAATTTCTTATGGAGCAATCTTAATTGCAGTAAAAAACTTTCTCAAAAAAAATGACAAAAAGGAAACCTCAACCTACCTATTGCTTTGGTCGCTTTTGCCGGCTGTCATTACGATAATTGCATCCTTTGTTAAGCCTGTGTATCTACCACGTTACTTTATTTTTTCTGCAGTAGGACTTTCCTTATTGCTTGCGCATTCGATGGAACAATTCAAACCAGTAATTAGAGCTGGAATTTATATATTATTGATTGGCTTCCTACTTCAATACAACGTGGCTCAAATCGATCATAGAAAAAAAGGGGACGTTCGTTCTTTGATTAGAAAAATTAATTTGAGCATTTCTCCCAATGACTTGATCTACGTAGAAAATGAACTCGACTTTCATACCGTCCAGTATTATTTTGATCCAGGTCGTGTCTTTATTTATAGAAAAACTTATGAGGAGATTCCGCAGTATGTCGGAAAAGTTCTGATACCCAGCTCACAGGTCGTCTCCGTGCTTCCGACCTACCCTAAGAAAGCTTTCGTCATTCACAGCAATCTAACGTACGACGTGCAGTCGATGAACTAACTATTGAGTAATTTCAAACTTCAAAACTCAAATTTCAAATAAAATCCGAAGCCCTAATTTTAAAGTTGAGTTTTTGAAAATTTGTTTTAATTGAACATTGAGCTTTGTCATTTGGATTTTCCTATATAATACTCGCATGAAATATCTTCCCAAAATCGATTCCGAAATAGCAAAGCTCATTAAAAGCGAGGACGCCCGTCAAGAGTCTACTTTAATGATGATTCCCTCTGAGAATGTTGCCTCGTACGCTGTTGAGGAAGCCGTTGGCTCATCGTTTGGCAACAAATATGCCGAAGGTTACCCTGGAAGGCGGTACTATCAGGGACAAAAAAATGCAGATCAGCTTGAATCGTTGGTAATCGAACGAGCGAAGAAGTTGTTTAAGGTAGCTCATGTTAATGTACAAGCTCATTCAGGTTCCCCAGCTAATTTTGCCGTTTTCACGGCACTACTTAAACCTGGCGCTAAAATCATGGGAATGTCTCTAAACTCAGGTGGGCACTTAACACATGGTGCGCGACTTAACGCAAGCAGTATCTACTTTAAAGCCGTAAATTACGATGTAAAACCAGATGGCTATATTGATTACGACGCACTGAAAAAGTTAGCAAAAGATACTAAGCCTGATCTTATTATTGCTGGAACCACTGCATACGCTCGAGTACTTGACTGGAAGAAATTCGCAGAAATAGCAGACAGTGTCGGCGCCTATCTTATGGCAGATATGTCGCATATTTCCGGACTTGTGGCAACTGGCACGTATCCCTCACCAGTTCCATATGTTCATGTAGTCACCACAACAACTCACAAAACCTTAAGAGGACCTCGGGGGGCTTTAATAATGGTCACCCCCAAAGGTATAAAAAAAGATCCTGAAATGGGATATAAAATCGATAAGGCAATCATTCCAGGTATTCAGGGTGGTCCGCACCTCAACGCAATTGCAGGAATTGGTGTCTCTCTAAAGGAGGCTGGATCAAAACAGTTCAAATCGTACTCAAAACAGATTCTGAATAACGCAAAGGTACTTGCGAAGGAACTTCTTAAGTACGGTTTCACACTGGTAACTGGCGGAACCGACTCTCACCTACTATTAGTCGATTGTAGAAATAAAAATTTACTCGGAAATACAGTGGCACTTGGATGTGAGGCTGCAGGTATAGTCCTCAACTACAACCAAGTCCCATTCGATCCAAATCCGCCTTTTTATCCTTCTGGGATTCGTCTTGGGACACCGGGAATCACTAGCCGTGAAATGAAGGAACCTCAGATGCTCGTAATTGCAAAATTTATTAACGAAATCGTACTATCACTGCAAAAATCCAAAGCTCGTATGAAGATAGCTGATGATCAAGAAAGGAAGAGAGCAGTACGAACCGAAATAGTTGCAAAAACCCCAGAATTGAAGCAGATACTTAAACAGGTTGAGGCTCTTTGTAAAAAGTTTCCACTTACCAAAGTTTACCGGGTATGACTTATCTTCTTATAGCTGCGAACATCGTAATGCTACTGACACTTGCAATTTCCTTTAGAACTCTGCCCCCAGTTTTACCGCTTTTTTATTCAAAGCCAGAAGGAGAAACACAGCTTGCGTTATGGTGGCTCATATTGCTTATACCTGTTTGTATGAACTCGTTATTCATTCTAAACAACACTATCACGCGAAAACTATTTTCACTTTCTGATTTTGCTAACAAAATTATTTGGTATGCCAATTTAACTTTAATTGCAATCTTTACAGCAGTATTTATTAAAATTGTCACTCACGTCTCATAATGACCCCAGTACTGGCACTTATATTGTCCGCTGCATTTTCGTATTGTTTTACAGTTCCCACGATCTGGTTGGCTACAAAATTAAAACTTGTGACCGACTCCAAAAAACGGTCTCATCCAGCCCATACTCACAGAGGAATAATCCCAAGAGCTGGTGGTGTGCCGATCTTTCTAGCTTTCGTCTGTAGCGCTTTTATTTTTCTGGATTTTGAGAAAATTATTATAGGAATAATTATCGCTAGCTTTATTCATGTCTTAATTGGCCTATACGATGACTACATCGATAGTTCTCCATACTCACGCTTCATAGGAAATTTTTTGGTAGCTGGCGTTGTGGTAGCGGCAGGACTGGGAATACCCTACCTTACAAATCCATTTGGAGGAGTCATTCACTTTGACACTTGGGTTTGGTCATTCAATCTATTCGGACCCCACAGTGTCCTCGTTATCGGAGACATGTTAGCTATAATCTGGCTCGTCTGGACTACTAATATGGTTAACTGGAGCAAAGGGGTAGATGGACAACTCCCAGGATTTGTTGCAATTGCAGGAATTTTTCTTGGTCTACTTTCGCAAAGATTTATCGCGCACGATGTGAGCGCGCAAACAGTAATGACTTTGTCATTTATCTTTGCGGGAGCTTATCTTGGTTTTCTACCTTTTAATTTTTATCCTCAAAGAATTATGCCGGGTTATGGAGGAGGAGGACTGGCTGGACTTTGGTTAGGAATTCTTGCCATTTTATCTTTTGGAAAAATTGGTACAGCTATATTGATTTTAGCGATTCCAACAACAGACGCGGTATACAGTATTTTACGAAGACTTAAGAATAAACAGTCGCCATTTAAGGCAGACTGGGGTCATTTTCATCATAGACTTCTTGAAATTGGGTGGGGAAGAAGAAGAATCGCTGTTTTCTACTGGACCGCATCTGCAATCTTGGGATTTGCTAGTCTATTTTTGAAAGGAGTTGAGAAGGTCATTGCCTTTGCAACGGTAAGCATAATACTCCTCGCATTTATCCTTATCCTCGACAAAGTTAAACGAGACGCTTAACTATGAAGTACATTGTCAAAACCTTTGGTTGCCAGCAGAACCACGCGGACTCAGAGCGGCTTCGTAAAACCTTTGAGGCGCGTGGAATTGCCGAAACGGACACCTACGAAAAAGCCAACTACGTAATAGTTAACACCTGTATGGTGAGAGAAACCGCAGAAAATAGAGTCTACGGTTTAGTTAATAATCTAAATAAAATAAAGACCGAGAAGGCAAAGAAAAACGAGTTTTACAAAATCATAATAACGGGTTGTATGGTCGGGCTTGCGTTTAGGGATAAAACTGGGAAATTTCTAGACAAGATCCGAAACGCTATGCCAGCTGCCGATGAGTTTCTGCCAATTGAGGAAGTCGGGTTCGATCTTGAACCGGTACGACAAAATGGTACTCATGCATGGGTACCAATCTCCAACGGATGCAATAACTTCTGCACATTCTGCATTGTGCCTTTCACCAGAGGTCGCGAGATAAGCCGACCGTTTGACTCAGTTCTGGCAGAATGTGAAGATCTTAAAAAGCGTGGTTATAAGTCGGTAACGCTCCTTGGACAGAACGTGAACTCTTATGGCTCGGATCTTTTGATTGGTGAAAATAACATCCAAACTCAAAGAGATCTTGAGAAAACTTATTTCAGCGATAAAAAAACAATTACGAATCCGAGAGTTAAGATTGAGTTTAAACTTCATGGAAAGAAAATAGAACCTGTCTACGTGAAGCATCTGGGAAGATTTAGAATTCCAACTCTTTTCCCTTACCTTCTTGAGGCAGTTGCATTGTTAGGGTTTGAAAAGGTAGATTTCTATTCGGCAAATCCATGGGACTTCTCGGATGAGCTCATTGACGTTATTGCACGAAACAAAAATATTTCACGCAACATTCATATCCCCGTTCAGTCTGGTGACACCGAAGTTCTTAAGCGAATGAATCGTTGGTACACCAGCGATGAGTACTTACGACTCATCGCAAGTTTAAAGTTAAAAGTTAAAAGTTTAAAGTTGTCAACCGACATTATCGTAGGATTCCCTGGAGAGACCGCAAAAGAGTTTAAGAATACAGTGAAACTTGCAAAAGAAGTAGGCTTTTACAAAGCTTATCTTGCGATGTACTCTCAGAGGCCGATGACATCTGCAACTCAACTAATGGAAGATGATGTTCCACATCCGGTTAAGAAGCAACGCTGGCAGATTCTTGAGGATCTGATAAACAAACCCAACCTTTCCTGAAACTCGCGTGCATTTCCTCTATAATTACTTCTATGAAACTTCTGGTTACTGGTGGTGCTGGGTTTATTGGCTCTAACTTCATTCTATATTGGCTTAAAAAATATCCAAACGACTTCATCATTAATGTAGATAAACTAACCTACGCCGGCAATCTAGAGAACCTCAGTTCGATTGAGAAAAACCCAAACTATTCCTTCGCTCATGGAGATATATGCGATGCAAAGTTTGTTGACCCTCTAATGAAAGGTGTGGACACTGTTGTTCACTTTGCCGCTGAATCGCACGTCGACCGTTCAATTGCAGACTCCGATCCATTCGTAAAGACAAATGTTCTTGGAACTCAGGCTCTTTTGAAGGCTGCGATGAATAACAATGTCTCTAAATTTCATCACGTCTCAACCGATGAGGTTTTTGGTAGCTTAGAGCTAAATTCTACAACAAAGTTTAGCGAGACAACCCCATATGATCCAAGAAGTCCTTACTCAGCGTCAAAGGCTGCGTCCGACCATTTGGTACGCGCCTTTTACCACACCTATGGACTTCCGATTACAATCTCTAACTGCTCAAACAACTTTGGCCCATATCATTTTCCCGAAAAATTAATCCCGCTGGCAATAACGAATCTTTTGGAAGGACTCAAAGTTCCTATTTACGGCGATGGACTCTATGTGCGGGATTGGCTCTATGTAGAGGATCACTGTGAAGCAATTGATGCAATCTTGAAAAAAGGTAGATCGGGCGAGACTTACTGCGTAGGTAGCATGACACAGGACGTCCCCAACATTGAAATTGTGAAAAAGATATGCACCATAATGGGTAAAACTTTTGAAGACTTTACCGAGCATGTAAAAGATCGTCCAGGCCATGATCGCAGATATGCTATAGATTTTTCCAAAATAAAAAATGAATTAGAATGGAAACCAAAACATAGTTTTGACGAAGCACTGGCCACCACCATAGAGTGGTACAAGAATAATGAATCTTGGTGGAAGCACATTAAAACCGGGGAATATAAAGAATATTACAAGAAGCAATATAGCGCTTAGTCAAAAGTCCTTAAGGTCCATAAGGTCCTTAAAGTCACGGACTTTATAGACTTTCGACTTTATAGACTTTAAAGACACATATGAAAAAGATAGCTATCACGGGCGCAACAGGACTTGTTGGGTCAAGAATTTCCGAATTACTAAAGAATGACTTCACATTTATCCCACTCAATCACGGTTCTGTCGACATAACCAATGCCGATTCTGTAAAAATGGCGCTTGAGAATCTTGACTACGATCTGCTTCTTCACTGCGCTGGGTACACAAATGTTGACAAGGCAGAAACCGAGAAGGACATAGCCCATTCACTCAATGTGGAAGCGACACGCTTCTTATTCGAAGCTGCACAAAAGCAAGGTAAAAAATTTATCTACATTTCTACTGATTTTGTGTTTGACGGAACTTCGGATGTGAGCGATGAAAATACCGTTCCCAATCCAGTCGGATACTATGGCCAGACCAAGTATGAAGGTGAACAGATCGTGAAAGATAGCGCAATGATAGTGCGAATTTCATACCCTTACCGTGCGGATTACGACAAACGAAGTGACTTTTTTAGAACCATAAGATCGTTACTTCAACAAGGCAAAAAAATCAATGGGATTACCGACTCCATAATCACTCCAACATTTATCGATGACATAGCGCTTGGTATAAAGTACCTAATCAACAACTTCAAGCCTGAAATTTTTCATTTAGTCGGAGGTGACTCCATGAGCCCTTATGATGCGTTTAATTCTATAGCTCAAATATTTAACCTCGATAGCTCGTTAGTTTCGCAAACTACGATTGGGGAATTCTTCCAAGGGAAAGCAAAAAGACCGATAAACGGGAAGACTGTCTCAATAAAAAATGATTTTCAACCAATGCGTACTTTTCGCGACGGACTGATTGAAATCTCAGCCTCCATAAAGTAAGATGAAACGATATGGTGATTACCGTTGTTGGCCACGGATATGTTGGTTTAGTAAGTGCGTGCGTATTTGCCGACTCAGGAAACAAAGTTTGGGTCATAGGGCACACTCCTGAAAAACTGCAGCGTTTAAAAAATGGCGATCCGATCATTTATGAGCCTGGGTTGGCAGAGATGCTTAAAAAAAATCTGAAGGCTGGTAGATTGCACTTTACAGATTCTTACAAGGATTCTGTGGCTGAGTCTTCTGTAGTATTTATTACGGTCGGAACTCCTCCAAAAAAAGATGGTAGTGCTGACCTTACAGAGGTATACAATGTCGCTGAAAAAATTTCAAAGAATTTAGGTGACAAATTTACAGTAGTTTCTTGTAAAAGCACTGTCCCTGTTGGTACGAATCTAGAAGTAGAAAAAATATTAAATAAAAATAAGCCTAAGAAAGCAACTATTGCCGTCGCATCGTGTCCTGAGTTTCTACGAGAAGGATCTGCAATATCAGATACCGTCACTCCAGACAGAGTAGTTGTTGGATCCAATGACAAGAACGCAATTAAAGTTTTACTAGACCTTCACTCACCTTTTCCAGGAAAGAGAGTGGTAACGAATCTTCAATCTGCAGAGCTCATAAAGTATGCCTCAAACTCAATGCTTGCAACAAAGATTTCTTTTGCCAATCTTATTTCATTTTACTGCGAGCAAACTGGTGCGGATGTGGAGATGGTTCTTGATGCGGTCGGTATGGATAAAAGAATCGGTAGAACCTTTATGTATTCTGGAATTGGCTATGGCGGTTCCTGCTTTCCCAAAGATGTTCAAGCACTTACCGACACAGGAAAAAACTTAGGGATAGATGTCTCTTTATTAGAATCGGTGGAACAAATTAATCAAGATGCTCGTAAATTATTCGCAGATAAAATTCTAAAACACGTTAAAGGTAAATCTATTGCAATCTGGGGACTTGCTTTCAAACCTGATACCGATGACATTCGCTTCGCCCCGTCTGTCTACATTATCGAGCGGCTGCTAAAGGAAGGCTTTGTCATCAAAGCCTATGATGCTGCGGCAATGAGTAACGTGCGCAAGTTGATTCCGAATCCTAAATTAATGCTTGTAGATGAGCCTTACTCTGCACTTGAAGGAGCCGATGCTCTTCTTGTGCTTACAGAGTGGAATGAGTTCAAAGCTATAGATTCTTCAAAAGTAAAAAAACTACTAAACTCGCCGTTGCTTTTTGACGGTAGAAATATGTACGATCCAGAAAAAATGAAGGCTGACGGCTTTACTTATTTTGGCGTCGGTAGAAAATGAGAATATTGGTAACGGGTGGAGCGGGCTTTATCGGCTCACATCTTTGCGAAGCATTGCTTAATGAAGGAAACGAAGTTATTTGCGTTGATAACTTTGCTACCGGCTCAAAGTCAAACACTACAGAACTTCTAAAAAACCCTAAGTTTACGCTAATCGAGCAGGATGTAATCGAGCCCCTCAAGGATATCGCTCCGTTTGAACGACTATACCACCTCGCCTCCCCCGCATCACCAAATCATCACAGTCCAATTAGCTACCACGCTCTAGCACTTGAAACGATGTTAGTAAACACTCAGGGGACTCTCAATCTTTTGCGACTAGCGCAAAAACATAATGCTCGTTTTCTTTTTTCATCTACCTCAGAAGTGTACGGAGATCCTTTAGTCAATCCTCAACCAGAAACTTATCAAGGTAATGTTTCTACAACTGGACCCCGTTCAGTCTACGATGAGGCGAAACGCTTTGGAGAAACTCTAGTCTCCTACTTCGTCAGAGAAAAGAATCTAGATGCAAGAACTGCTAGAATATTCAATACTTACGGACCCCAGATGCATCCAAAAGATATGCGTATGGTCGAGTCATTCATTTTATCAGCTATAAAAAATGAACCCCTTAATGTTTTTGGCGACGGGACGCAAACCAGATCTTTGTGCTATGTTTCGGATACAGTGAGCGGGCTGATTAAGCTGATGGAGTATGGGGAAGGCAAAGGAGCTGTAGTGAACATCGGATCTGAGGAGGAACATACCGTAAATGAGTTCGCGGAAATAATAATCAAACTCTGTGACTCTACATCAAAAATTTCCTATACTGAAAAACTTCCTCAGGATGACCCCAAGATAAGACGGGCCGATATATCGAGAGCAAAAAAACTATTGGACTGGTCGCCAACTATTTCGCTTGAAAAAGGACTTAATGAAACTATCGAGTACATCAAAAACTCGAAACACCAATAAGTATGCAAAACGCAGTAATAATAATTCCTACATACAATGAAGTTGATGATATCGAGAAGGTTTTGGAGTCTGTACTAGGCATAGTGGGGAAGATAAAAAATTGGAATTTTTCGGTTTTAGTTGTCGATAGCACTTCTCCTGACGGTACCTCAGAATTAGTTAGGAAATTACAAAAAAAACATAGCAACTTGGTATTGCTGCAAACTAAAAAAGAGGGACTTGGCAAAGCATACATTACCGGTTTTACTTACGCTCTTGAAAAACTTCATGCTGATTTACTTTTTGAAATGGACGCCGACTTCTCGCACGACCCTAAAGTGCTTCCAGAATTTGTAAAAAAAATAGAAGCAGGTGCAGATTTTGTAGTTGGCTCAAGATACAGAAAGGGAGGCTCTATTCCTTCAAATTGGGGGCTGCACAGGAAGATTTTCTCTATATTTGGCAACTTAATTATTAGACTTGGCTTTATGAAACTTAAGGTTACCGATTGGACATCGGGTTATCGCGCAATAAAAAGCTGGGTAATTAAATCGAGTCTCTCCTACATTCAAAACAGCACAGGATATGTATTCCAGGTTGCGCTGTTAGAGAATGCGCTCAAGCTCCACGCTAATGTTCAGGAAATCCCTATTAACTTTATTGATCGAAAGTATGGAGTATCAAAAATGAACTCTGCTCAATATATAAAAAATACTCTGTGGTATGTGTTTACGCATTCCTCTTTTGTAAAATACGTAATCGTTGGTGGATCTGGATTTACTATCGATTTTGGACTCTCTTATTTTTTTATAGAGAAGATTCACGCGAATTTTCCTGTATGGTTGGCAATTGCAATTAGTGCAGAGGTAGCAATAATATGGAATTTTATCTGGAATAATTACTGGACCTTTGCACATAAAAGAGTAGCGCACAGGTCGGTAGATTTTCTTAAAAGTTTATTCAAATTCAATGGCGTTGCGCTGGGTTCGATTATTATTCAAGCCACTTTAATAGAACTCTGCGTGCGCTTCTTTGGGAGAAGTAACTGGTACATATATAAAATACTTATACTCGGCTTTATAATAATTCCCTATTCCTACGTTCTTTATAATCGCGTAGTCTGGAAAGGAAAACGCTCTTCTGAAAGCTAACCGCTAACTACTGATTAACTTTTTCTGAGTATTGCGCCGCAACCCAGCCTTCCTGTTCATCGTTGAACAAAATTTTATACCAGTTTGGAATCTCTTCAATCAGAGCGTAACTTTCTCCTGGATTAACCTTTGCAGACTCGGATGCGCCAACAGAGGGCTCTGATCTAACTCTTAGCCAACCCGTCGGCGTTTCTTTGATTCTTATCATTATGCTTTTAGCTCCGGTTGAGCTAGAGTTCTTCGATGTATTGGTAATTGTGGCGCTCTTAGACGCTTCCTGTTGAGAAAGTTGATCAATCGCAAGCTTTACCGTTGTAGAAGTTCTAAAACCACTCTCAACGTTTAATTTTAGCGTTCTCCTTATAAATCCTGGAAGGTATATCGATAATTCATGCGTGCCTTTTGGAACGTCAGTTAAAATTAGAGGAGCAACTCCCTTCTCATCTAAATCTAGAAATACTAGTGCGCCCTGTGGCTCAGATTCGACGGCTATTTCTCCGATATCGTCTCGGCTTGGTTTTGAGCTCATTTTGGTTACCGTTAATATTTCACCCGCTGTTGAAATGTCGGATGTGCCAAGAACGCGACCGACGAAGGTAACCGCATTTTTGTAAACCTTTATCTTACCTTGCCAAGTAGCAGACTGAGAGGCTTCTTTGTTAGGAATTAACTTAATTTGATATTCGCCAACTTTAATTTTTTGTTGAATTGGAGTACTACCCACTTGAATCTGGTCTAAATAAACCACTGACTTTGGTGTTGAAATGATGTTAATTTCTCCCAGTTCTAACTGATTGTTAAATAGAAAAAATTTTCCCAATAAAAATAGCCCAAATAAAAACACTAGAACGGTCAGGAGAATTAACTTCCCTTTGAATGAGCTTCGACGCATATCCCTATTATACCTTTATTCTAAATTCCTAATTCTATATTCTGCTTTTGCTTGGCATAGGCTTATGCTACTCTTTAAGGATGTATCATAAAACGGACCACAATTTGAACCAACAAATTAGAGATCTGAGTAAGATTAAGATTCCTTTATCGTTTAAAAAAATACTTTTTGCTGTTATGGGTTACCTCGCTTTACTTCCTGGCGTTGTTTATTTAGCGATTGCTACCAAGTATGATCTAATACTTTATATATATCTTGTCCCACTTGCTCCGATTGTCTTTATCACATACATGACCTTTACCGGAAAACTTAAATGGCTAATTAAACTTGCACATAAACTGCTCCACACTAAATACTAGACCTGCCTGCCGGCAGGCAGGTACCAGATGCTTTGACATTTCGTAGGTGGTACTATACAATCCTCGTATGGAAACCGAAGGGGGCTCAATTCTAGATCAGACACCTATCCAGTCGTACCCATCGATGTCTTCAAATCAGAAAAAAGGTGGAAAGAAAGTTTGGATACTTGTAGCTCTCGTAGCAGCAGCAGTTGCTGCCTTTTTATTGTTTAGGCCATCAGCAACTACCACTGAAGTGGCTGATATAACGCCAACCGTAACCGAAATAACCGTAGAACCTACTATCAGTGAAGCCGTTGAGACCACAACTACTCCCGCGCCAACAGCTGCAGAAAAAGTAAAGGTGGGACCAAGCATCCAGGTTCAAAATGGGAGCGGCGCCGAAGGAGTTGCAGGAAAAATGCAGACGGCTCTGCAGGATGCTGGCTATGACTCTGTTGAGACCGGTAACGCAGACAATTTTGACTATACGGGAGCGATAATTAAGGCAAAAGACTCTGCTTTAGCAACGGCTAAAAAGATTAAGACGCAGTTAACTGACTATAGCTTTGCGGCTGAAATTGCTACATTAAGCGAAGATTCAGACTTCGACATCATTATAATAGTGGGCAAGTAAGCCTACTCTATCTCCAAACTTTTCCAAAGTATTCTACTTGCGTACGTTCTATGAGGTCTCCATTTTGACACTATCTTTTCAATCTGCTTTACCGAAGGTTCTTTCTTCATGCCATAGACCTTCATTAGCCCCTTTTTCAGTCCTAGGTCACCCAACGAGAAGATGTCCTCTCTGCCTAAGGAAAACATTAAGAACATTTCAGCAGACCATGGACCGATACCTTTAATCTGAACTAAATGCGTCTTAACTTCCTCATCGCTCATAACATCTAATTTCTCAAGATTCACCAGTCCATCTTTAACTTTTTGCGCAAGATCTTTTAGACTTCTCACCTTCGCCCACGAAGTGCCACAAGATCTAATTCTTTCATCATCAAGTTTAAGAAGTTTCTCTACAGTAATCTTTTTATTGGGGAAAAGGGATTTGAATCTCTCGAATATAGTTGATGCTGCCTTTCCTGATAGTTGCTGAGAGATTATAGTGTCACAGAGTTCAGTGAAGGAGTCCTGACGCTTTGTAAAGTCTGGGATTGTTATTTTTTCAATATAACTATAGAGCTTTGCGTCGACACTTTGAAGATGTTTTCTTGCCTTAGCACTCATAGAAATCAAAGCCACTGAACGTAGTCGCAACCTTCGGAAGATTTGGTTTCTCTATTCCAACTGTTGGTGGAGCACTTCTTTAGCTTCTTTCCAGAAGCGCTCGTATAGATTACGAGTTTTGAGCCACATTTTGGGCAGTCTTCATCTGTTTGTTCGGTGGCACCTTTCTGCCATTCTACGTAATCACACCCCGTTGAAGATCTTGTCTCTGCGTTCCAAACGTTAGTCGAACATCTCTTTAGTTTTTTACCAGACCTAGTTGTTGCCATAACCAAAGGGCTCTGGCATTTTGGGCATTTTTCATCCAGTTCTTGTGCTTCATCCATAACAGTCATAGTACCATCTACAAATAAAATGTCAATTCTTAATTTCAAAGCCTAACAGTTCTAGACCTTTTTTTAACGTTTCTCCAGCACATTCGGTTTGTAGATAGCGTAGAACCTCTGGTGTGTTAAAATCATCCTCCAAATATCTCTCAATTGTTTTCCAGTCGCCTGAAGTTTTTTCTTGTAGCTTAGAGCCTAGAACTTGTAGCTTTTGTTCGCAATTCTTTAATTCTTCTTCTTCATACTCCCATGGATGTCTGTAATGATGAGAAAGTAGTAACCAGCGAATCGCACTAGGGGAGTATTGCTTCAAAAGATCCTCTACTAAAACTAAATTACCAAGTGACTTAGACATTTTCTCACCCTCATACATAACCATACCGGTATGCATCCAGTGCTGAACGATGGGTTTTTTTCCTGTAAAACTCTCAGTTTGAGCTCTTTCACTTTCGTGATGTGGAAATATTAGATCTCGACCACCTCCGTGAATATCTATTTGCTCTCCAAGAGTACTCTCAATCATTGCAGAACACTCTATGTGCCATCCTGGTCTACCATTACCCCACGGTGACTTCCAGTTCGGTTCGGAGTCGTCCTTTATCCACAGAACGAAATCTAATGGATTCTTTTTGTTTGGATCTTTTGGGTCATTTCCTCTCTCGGTAGAAATCATCAACATCTGTTCATTGCCATACTTAGAAAGCGCACCGTAGTCTTTGAATTTAGAAATGTCAAAGTATATATTTCCATTTTTTTCATAGGCAAAACCTTTAGTAATTAATTTCTCATTAATCGAAACGATCCTGTCGATAAATTCTGATGCTAATAGATATTTGTCAGGACGCATGACATTGAGTGCGTCCATCTGTTTCTGAAAATGCTCAATCCAGAACTGCGCAATTTCTGTCCATGTTTTCCCAGTTTCCTTAGCTTGCTTAATTACGTCATCTCCATCATTTACATCGGTTGCGTTCTGCACATAAGTAACTCCGAAGTCCTTATACTTGAGAAAGCGAATCAGCGCATCAAACATCACATATGTAAACGCATGTCCTAAGTGCGTTGCGTTGTTGGGAGTAATGCCACATACATATAGCAGCACATTGCTTTTATTGTATGGCTTGAAATCTTTCTTTATTCTCGCGAAAGAGTCGTATAATTGGAGCATAGTAATCATTAATTATACCGTATGAAAAGAGTTCTTTGTATTTTTGCGCATCCTGATGATGAATCATTTGGACCTTCCGGAACTATTCATCTACTTACAAAGACTTATGAAGTTTATCTAATCTGTGTCACTAATGGTGATGCTGGCAAGAACTCACACGCAACGTCCAAACTACCACTTGGTAAAATCCGTCAACGGGAACTTCGCGCATCCTCAAAGTTTCTTGGAACTAAAAAAGTATTCTTCCTAAACTATGCGGACGGCTCGCTGAACAACCTTCAATATCATGAAATTGCAGCAAAGATAAAAAAAATAAGCGATAGATTAAAACCTGAGATTTTTATTACCTTTGAACCGCGGGGAGTATCTGGACATCTAGACCATATAGCTGTATCGATGATCTCTAGCTACGTCTTTGAAAAATTAAACTATGTAAAAAAGATTATGTACTACTGCTTGAGTAGGGAACAGACATCTAAATTCGGTGAGTATTTTATTTACCGCCCCGATGGATATAAATTAGAAGAAATTGATGAAACCGTGGATATATCGGCCGTCCGAAAGATTAAGACGGATTCTATGTATCTTCATAAATCTCAGGTTCATGATGCTCAAAGGATCATAAAGCTGTTTGGAAATTTTATGAAGGAATATTTTCTTGTGAGGTTTCGCGAATAAAATTTGGCCAAGCATGATATTATAGGATTATGGGTAAAAAAGCGGAACATCCTGGACAAGGTGAGCTATTGACTCCGTTGCCTCAAGTAACGGAACCTCTCACCTCAACTATGGGTAGTAATGAGCGGGCGAATCTTATGGCTCGGAACAGAAAGGTTGCCGCCGCAAACGCAACCGAATTACCGACGGCATCTACTGAACCATCCGAGGTTGCCCCCGCTGGTAGTTACATATTTGTAAAAGGAACACCGATTTGGTTACAATCAGGTACTCATGGAGCCGTTCAATCTAACATCATGGCCGACAGAATCGGAGAGGGAATTGATGTGAAAGGACTAACTGGATATGTGAGTCGGTCACCTGGTGAAATTTTTTACAATGGGAATACTACGGAAATTTCTATAGGAGATAGGTTTGGTGCTTATGCTAAAACTACAAAACGGAACCTAAAAAAGATTCGTTAATCTGATATCATATCTTCATGCTACGAACCGAAATTGAGACCATTATTAACTCCGCTTTGAACACTCTTAGTATAAAGGATGAGACCGTTACCTTGACTCATCCCACAGATCTAAGTCATGGAGATTATGCAACGAACATTGCGTTACGTCTTGCGAATAAACTAAAGACATCTCCGATGGAGTTAGCGGAAAAAATAGCCAAGGCAATTCCCAAAAATGAATTAATAGATAGGGTAGAGGTCTTAAAACCCGGCTTTATCAACGTTCACCTATCCCCAACTCGACTGTTAGAACAATTAAATCAATTTGCCAAGGTAGATTTCAGCATCGCTTCATTCTTTCCTAAGAAAAGCAAAATCGTAATTGTTGAGTATTCATCTCCAAATATTGCAAAACCCTTTACCATTGGCCACCTTCGCTCAACAATCATTGGAGACGCAGTTGCAAACCTGCTTGAAGCGGTTGGCTATGAGGTTAAAAGGGACAATCATGTAGGGGATTGGGGAACGCAGTTTGGAAAATTAATTTATGCGATTCAAGAATGGGGGAGTCTCAAAGAAATTGAAGCCTCTCCCCGACCTGTAAAAATTCTTGTTGATCTTTATGTAAAGTTCCACGATGAGGCCGAGAAAAATCCTGAGTTAGAAGATCGAGCACGGGCGAATTTTAAACTTCTTGAATCTGGCGACAAGAACACGCGCTCACTCTGGAATAAGTGCGTCGAATGGTCTTGGAAGGAGTTTGACTTTATCTATAAAAAATTAGGAATTACTTTTACTGAAAATGATGGACGTGGTTTCGGGGAATCATACTTTGAAAAAGACCTTCAATCTGTCGTTGAAGAATTAAAAAACAAAAAACTAATTAAGAAAAGTGAAGGAGCGGTGATAGTTGAGTTTGTCGGTGAAAAGTATCCCCCACTTATGATTACAAAAAGCGATGGAGCTTCTCTTTATGTAACTAGAGACCTAGCTACAGATAAGTTTAGAAAAGATAAATACGGCAACGACATTTTAGTTATTAATGAGGTTGGTGCAGAACAAACGCTTTACTTCAGACAGCTTTACGAACTAGAAACAATGCTTGGCTGGTTTGCTAAGGAGCAACGAGTCCATATTGCGCATGGTTTGTATAGGTTTAAGGACCAAAAAATGTCCACAAGAAAGGGTAATACTATTTGGCTGGAGGATGTTATCGAAGAAGCAGAGACTCGCGCATCTAAACTCGGATCCGACTCAAAGGTAGGTCCTGAGGTTGCCATCGCATCGCTCAAGTGGAACGATCTCAAACATACTCCACAACAAGATGTTATTTTTGATTGGGAAGTACTGTTAAATATGCAAGGAAACTCAGGTCCGTACATGCTATACGCTTTTGTCAGAGCCAGCAGCATTCTGCGAGACCAAACATTAAGCGACGTGGAGGTAGGGGAGGAACTAGAACCTGAAGAGAGCCAGCTTTTAAGACTTTTAGTTAAGTATCCTGAGGTAGTGGAGCAGGCATCACAGCGTTACTCGCCTTCTGATATTGCTACACACCTCTACTCTATCGCCCAAGCATTTAATCTTTTTTATCAGAAACATCCAGTCCTCAAGTCTGAAGGACAATCTCGCGCATTTAGATTGCAACTCACCGCATCAACCGCTAACATTCTCCAATCAGGCCTGAACCTTCTAGGTATACAGACCGTAGAAAAAATGTAACAAATGAATATAGAGAAGAATATTTCAACGCTCAAATGGTTTAGTTTTTTTGGTGGATTTGGACTCTATACCCCCCTTGCAATAATCTATTATTCACAAATTTCTGGGTCATTTGCACTAGGCATAAGTATCTTTTCTGTAGAAATGATTTCGTCGGCTTTATTCGAGGTACCCACTGGTATTTTCTCGGATAAAATCGGGAGAAAGAAAACAGTTGCTATTGGTGCGGTCTGCGGTGTCGCATACCTTACCCTCTACACATTAGCCACTAACTACATTCTCCTTTTTGCTGGTGCCGTTATTGCTGGACTTGCCAGATCATTTTTCAGTGGGAATAACGATGCCCTCTTGCACGATACTCTACTCCAGTTAAATAAAGATGGTTCTTATGCTGGTGCGTTAGGAAAAGTAAGATCTATGGAACAAAGAGCGTTAGGAATTTCTGCAGTCCTTGGAGGACTTATTGCGACTCAGTCATTACGAGCAACCTTTGGCATTTCCATACTTCCACAACTTATTTGTCTAATTCTAAGTTTGAAGTTGATAGAACCTAAAGTTCACACAAGAGAATCTGGCAATATATATTCACATTTAAATCTGGCTTTAAAAGAATTTTTTGCGAACAAAAAGCTTCGACTTTTGACTTTGGCTTCTTCCACAACTTATGCGCTTACTGAAAGTTCATTCCAATTTCGATCGGCTTTTTATCAGATGCTTTGGCCAGTTTGGGCTATCGGTTTAGCACAAGCACTCTCAAATTTAGGTGCATCGGTAAGCTTCCATTACAGTGGAAAAATACTAAAAAAATTAGGAACAATAAAGGCATTGGTTGCTGGCAACGTATATGGCAGATTGGTAAATATAATTGGTACGGCATTTCCGACAGTTTTCTCACCATTATTAATGTCATCTACTTCTGTCATTTATGGAGTTCTAACTGTAGCTAAAGAATCTCTACTCCAAAAAGAATACAAACAGGAACAGAGAGCCACTATGGGATCACTCAACTCGCTTGCAGGAAGTGTTTTGTTCGCTATAGTGTCAATATTGCTGGGAACCATCGCAGATGCTTTGAATCCGGCAAAGGCACTGTTAATTATGCAGTTCTTTACAGCAACTACTATAATTTTTTACCTATTAATTGCACGGCATGATAGAATAACAAAGCAAAAATCTTAATCTTTAATATGTCTTTTTATATTTGTTCTAACTGCGGATTTGGGTCTGGCTCTTGGATCGGTAAGTGTCCTGACTGTAGCGAGTGGAATACTTTAAAGGAACAAAAGGACGACGAAGCTACAAGCAAAAAAGATCTACAGGACTTCACGAGCACCAAGTTTAGTGAGATTAAAACTGCGAATAAACAACGAAAGCTAACGGGCATCTTCGAGTTTGATCGTGTTCTTGGAGGAGGAATTCTCCCTGGTGAAGTAATTCTACTTACCGGAGAGCCAGGTATAGGAAAATCTACATTACTACTGCAAGCACTCCAGAAGCTCTCCACAGTGTATGTTTCGGGAGAGGAGTCGGCTGAGCAGGTACGAGATCGAGCACATAGACTAAAGATACCACTTACCAAACTTCAGTTCTCAGATGTTCTACAAATTGAGGCCGTCATAAAAGGAATACAGAGTCTAAACAAAGATTCGAGCATCGATCTACTTGTAATCGACTCCATACAGACAATTTACTCTAGAGAAATTCCTGCTTCAGCTGGAAGTATTACCCAGCTTAAAGAAACAACACAAAAGCTAGTGCAGTTTGCAAAAAAATCTAACATACCGGTCATAATCGTAGGACATGTAACCAAGGACGGTGACATTGCGGGACCTAAGATGCTTGAGCATTTGGTTGACTGCGTGCTGTTGTTTGAAGGGGAAAAAGTGTCGCACCACAGAGTTCTAAGATCCTTAAAGAATCGATTCGGCTCAACAGATGAGATTGGCATTTTTGAGATGAATGAAAACGGTCTAAAGGAAGTAGACAATCCCCTAGCCTTTCTTGAAAATCAACAGACCGATAATGTCCCGGGTAAAGCTATTGTTGGTGTAGCCGAAGGCAAAAGACCATTGTTTTTTGAGATACAAACCCTCACAGTCCCCACATCCCTTTCCTTTCCTAGACGTGTAGCCAACGGTGTGGACTTTAACAAAGCTCAGCTATTATTGGCAGTTGTACGGAAACATCTAAATCTGTCCATGGATACATTGGATATCTATATAAATGTAGTCGGAGGAGTTTCTGTAAAATCTCCTGCGGTTGATCTAGGAATAATCGCCTCATTGGTTTCATCTATCACGAATCAACCAATACCAAAAAAAACAGTATTCTTTGGTGAGGTTGGATTACTGGGAGAAGTTCGTACCGTATTCTTTCAAGACAAAATTATTCAAGAAGCTACAAGACTAAAGTTTAACACGATAGTTTCATCAAAAAATCTGAAGAATATTAAGGACTTAAGAAGTATTCTCTCTCAACGGTAGTACTCTTTCCATTAGCCCCTTGAACTTTAATCAGCAGTTTATTTTTTCCCACCTTCAGTGGATAGTCGTAGCGAAACACCCCAGTTTCATCCTGAAATATTCTTGAGCCAAATATGGTTATAGTAGCTTCTTTTTCTGTCTTTCCCACGACCTCTACCTTATCCACCCTCTTAAACATTGTTTCGGTTGGTTCTGAGATAACAACAGAAGGGGGAGCGACATATCTGTAGATTTGGTAGCCAAAGTAACTAAAGAAAAGTACCGCTACTAGTGTAAGGCCGATTACCGTAGACTTCCTGCGTTCAGACAAAAGAAGTCCTCTTGAAAGCTTTCCCTTAAAACTCGCCTCCTCCTCTCTTTTTTCATATTCTCGTCTAAAAAATGCTAGAGCACGGTTGGAGTCCAGCCCAAGGAAGTTTGCATAATTTCTGATTATTCCACTTATGTAGACATTTGACGAAAATTGTGTCCAGTCATTTTTTTCAATGGCAGATAGAAACTTTGCTCTTACACGAATCTTCTTCTCAATATCCTGAAAACTTAATCCCTTTTTTTCTCTTTCTGTTTTTAAAATCTCTCCTACTGTAATCATGAGTTTAGTTTTTAGTTCTTATTTTTTAGTTTCCAATGTGTAAGAGCGGTTTTTTTGAATTTATTCAGAACTAAGAACTAAGAAATAGTAACTATTGCTTGACGCGTTCTACGTATAGCCCTGTCTCTGCGCTAACAGATACCACGTCTCCTTTTTTCACAAATAAAGGAACCATAATCTTAACTCCTGTTTCGAGGACAGCAGCCTTTTTTGCACCTGAAACTGTATCGCCCTTAACTGCTTCATCTGTGCTTGTCACCTCCAGGTGAACATTTGCAGGAGCCCTTACGGTCAGGGGCGTCTCTCCATTTAAAACAACAAAGTATTTATTACCTTCTTTGAGGTAATCTGTAAAATCAACAGTTTCCAACGGCACTGCCAACTGTTGGTATGTCCTTTCATTCATAAAGTACATCGACTCATTATCCTTATAGAGAAACTGCATCTCGATGGTATCGACTTCTGCCGTTTCTACGGTTACCGAAGTTTTGAAATTCAGCTCTAATGTCTTAGGACTTGTCACGCTTTTAATTCTTATTCGAATGTTGGCCTGTCCTCTACCCTGATAGTTAAAATCAGTTTTAAGGACCTGCCAAATACCATCCGACTGCTTTAAGAAATCTCCTTTTTTTACACTTCCCGCTTCTATTTTCATATTATTTAGTAATTTTTATTTCTTAGTTTTTATTTTTTAATGAAACTCACTGAGAACTAAGAATTAAGAACTAAGAATTAGTCAAGCTCTCGTTGTAATTCTTCTAACAATTTTTTTGCTTTGTTCGAGATTTTCTCTGGTGACTTGATTTTATAAATCACATAAAGATTGCCTCTGTGCGTACTGTTTGGGTGAACTACTCCCTCACCTTTAAGTCGTACTAAAGTTCCGTGAACCGTACCTTTTCTGACTTTTAAAGTTACCTTACCGTCCAAAGTTGGAACTTCAATTGTTCCACCCAAAACTGCTAATGGATAAGAAATTTCTTTTTCTACATAAATGTCCTGTCCTTCTCGTCTGAAAACAGGGTCTGGTGTAACCGCAATTAGCAAATCAAACTCGTTAAATCTAACACGATTTCCATCACTAATTCCTGCTGGTACCTTAACGCTTCGTCTTTTCCCATCAATTGAAACTTCTCGCTCAACTCCGTCAACGGCTTCTCGAAAACTTAACTTTAAACTATAAACTGGACGTCGAGCTCTTTGTCTTCCGCCTTGGAATCCAAAAAACTGCTCAAAAATCTCAAATGGATCAGAGAATCCTCCAAACTGAGAGGCGTCAAAACCTTCGAATGGGCTCCCGCCTTGTGAACTGTACGAATAACTGAATGGACCTTGTTGGTAGCCTTGACCACCGGCCTGATTAGCCGCAGACCCATACCCTCCCCGATTAAAACCATCATGGCCCACCTGGTCATAAATTTCTTTTTTCTTTGAGTCCGAAAGGACTTCATAAGCCTTGTTAATCTCCTTGAACTTCTCAGTGGAACCACTAGCTTTGTTTCTGTCAGGGTGCCATTTGAGAGCAAGTTTGCGGTACGCAGACTTAATCTCGGCAGCAGATGCTGATTTAGTTACACCTAATACGCTGTAATAATCCATATCAATAAAATTTAAAATTCAAAGTGCAAAATTCAAAATTACAATTCAAAACTCCAAATGCATAAGAAGAAAATAGGTGGCAGGAGAGGATAGGGCTCCCGACAGCGCGCAGTCTCGACATTGTCGAGGAGCACTGGCGGGAGGGAAACTCCTGGCAGAATCTATTTTCTTAATTAACTACTTCTCCTTCTTCAGCCTTTTTCTCTTCCTTAGGCTTTCCTTCTTCATCGGCGGCATGATCGTCGAGTTTTTCCTCGCCGTCCTGCTTAGCCTCCTCGGTCTGAGCTTGGCTATATGCCTGCTGCCCGATCTTCATCATGGCGTCATTCAGGCTCTTACTCTTTTCCTCAATCTCAGCAGAGTCTCCTTTCTCAAGAACCTCCTTTAGTTCTTTTACCTTCGACTCCACTTCATCTTTGACATCTTGAGGAAGTTTATCGCTGGCATCTTTCACCGACTTCTCAGCGACGTAAACAAGGTTCTCGCCTTTGTTCTTTGCCTCGATTCGATCCTTTTCCTTTTGATCCTCATCGGCATGAGCCTCTGCATCGGTCTTCATCTTCTCAATCTCGTCTTTGGTAAGACCGGTTGAGCCAGTAATCTTGATGCTCTGAGTTTTGCCAGACGCCTTGTCCTTTGCAGTGACATGCAAAATTCCGTTTGCATCAATATCGAACGTAACCTCAATCTGAGGAACGCCTCGTGGTGCTGGTGGAATTCCATCAAGAGCAAATCTTCCTAAGGACTTGTTGTCCTTTGCAAGTGGTCGCTCTCCCTGCAAAATATGAATCTCAACCTGTGTCTGGTTATCTGCAGCTGTTGAGAAAACCTCCGACTTAGAGGATGGGATCGTGGTGTTTCTGGTAATTAATGGGGTGGTAACTCCGCCCAAGGTCTCAAGACCTAGTGTAAGAGGCGTTACGTCCAACAGAACCACATCCTTTGTCTCTCCTGTCAGAACTCCTGCTTGAATTGCTGCTCCAACAGCAACTACCTCATCAGGATTTACCGACTTGTTTGGCTCTTTTCCAAAGAACTCCTTCACCTGCTCGGTGATCTTTGGCATTCGAGTCATTCCTCCTACCATAACCACCTCACTTACCGCCTTCACATCTACCTTTGCGTCTTTAAGTGCAGCTTTCACTGGACCTAAAGTTTTTGCAATGAGTCCATCAACGAGAGTCTCTAGTTTGGCTCTGGTCATCTTCATGACAAGATGCTGTGGTTGACCATCCTTAACCGTAATAAACGGTAGGTTGATCTCTGTCTCAAGAGACGATGATAGCTCAATCTTGGCCTTTTCTGCGGAATCTCGCAGTCTCTGTAGAGCCTGTGGATCTTTTTTAAGATCGATTCCATTATCCTTCTTAAACTCATCGGCAAGATGATTTAAGATAACCTGATCGAAATCATCTCCGCCCAGATGCGTATCTCCGTTGGTAGCCTTTACCTCAAAGACACCATCACCTAATTCTAGGATGGTAATGTCAAAGGTTCCTCCACCAAGATCATATACCGCAATGGTCTGGGACTGTTTTTTATCCAAACCGTAAGCAAGCGCTGCGGCTGTTGGCTCATTGATAATTCTTACAACCTCGAGTCCTGCAATCTCTCCTGCCTGCTTTGTTGCCTGTCTTTGGGCATCGTCAAAGTATGCAGGAACGGTGATGACTGCCTTGTCTACCTTTTCGCCAAGATATGCCTCTGCGTCTTCCTTAATTTTTTTCAGAATCATTGCAGAAACTTCTTGCGGAGTAAATGTTTTGCCATCGACCTCGACTACAGCCATGCTGTCTCGTCCAGATTTAATGGTATATGGCAACCATTTTATGTCTCGTGTTACAGACTCATCGCTAAATCTGTGACCCATCAATCTTTTCACAGAGAAGATGGTGTTCTTTGGATTGATTACAATCTGCCTTTTAGCAACATCACCAACCACTCTCTTTATGGGATCAACAACTGATGGAATCGTGTTTCTTCCTTCTTTAGAATGAATAACCTTTGGTTTGCCGCCCTCCATCACTGCGACACATGAGTTTGTTGTACCGAGATCGATACCTATTATTTTGGACATATATTTAAAATATTTGAACTTATAAAATTTTTAATTAGTTTTTTTACTAACCCTAACCTGCGCTGGTCTTATAATCTGACCGTTGAACATGTACCCATTTCGTACAACCTCAACAACCATATTGTCTTTCTCGCCATCGACCAAGTCTACCGCTTCTGCCGAATGGATATCGTATTCTTTATTCAGAACCTCAATCTTGGTCAATCCTTCTCGCGCTAACAACTCTACAAATGAGTTTTTAACTAATTCAAGCCCTTTATCTTTTACAAAGACCTCTGCTTGCTCCAAATTATCAAGAAATGGTAAAACTCGTAAAATAAAACTCTGTACTGCGCGTTTACCCAATTCTTGTCTTTCTTCAGATACTCTCTTTTCAAGATTATGATAATCTGCCAGTGCTCTTAATAATTTGTCTTTATACTCGTCCCTTTCTAATTCCAAATGAGCTAGTTTTTCTTCTACTTCTGTTGTTTTGGTTTTACTTTTTGGTTTCATATTTATTGATTTTTATCTTTTATAATATCCTCAATTAAATGTGCAAAATACTTTACCTGTGGAGTTATTGTCTCGTAATACATTCGTTTTGGACCAACAACTCCTATAAATCCTTTAATTTGATCAGTATTAATATCGCCTAAGATACTTGCACAGGTTTCGTACAAAGGGTCGCTAAAATCATCCTCACCCAACATGATATACACCTCGTCTTGATCTAACTGAACCTTAGAAAGAATCTTTCCCCAGTACTGAAGTTCGTCTAACTTCTTAAATAGTGCTGTGGAAAGTTCTAGATTAAAAAATTCTGGGATGCTCAATAGATTTCCGACACCCGCATAGTAAACGTCACCTGTGCTTGTTACCGCAATCGAAAGCAGTCCAGTTCTTTCTGCCAGCACCTTTGTCGCGTGCGCCAACATCTTCTGATCATCTGCTCTCTCATCCCAAATTCCATTTTTATATGCAACTTCATCTCCTGTTGAAAGATCCTTCTCCTTCATCAGATGCTTTATGTAAAATCTAA
>CAYISZ010000005.1:0-50512 GCA_964366455.1 uncultured Gammaproteobacteria bacterium | reverse complement strand
AGATGGCTAAGGAAACGGTGGAGGTATATAATAAAACCATATGATAATTGGAAAAATAATAAGTCGTTTGACAGCCGTAATTACCGAGACCTCGGTTTTTTTGGTTCATTTGTTTGGCCTAATTCCTTCACACACTGTAAGAAAAGCAATCCAGCAATCAGCAGGCATCAAGATTGGAAAAGGATCGACTATCCACATGGGAGCGATTTTTTATGAGCCTAAAGGAATTGAGATAGGCGACGACACCGTCATTGGTGAAAATTCTGTGCTTGATGGACGAGACAAACTTAAGATAGGTAATCACGTTGCTCTTAGCTCAGAGGTTATGGTTTACAATTCTCAGCACGATATTCACGACGCAACATTTAAAGCCATTAGTAAACCAGTAACCATTGAAGACTATGTATTCATTGGACCTCGGGCAATAATTCTCCCTGGTGTTACTGTAGGTAAGGGTGCGGTAGTTGCCGCAGGTGCGATTGTGACAAAGGACGTAGAGCCATTCACAGTTGTTGCAGGAGTTCCAGCAAAGAAAATTGGAGATCGCAATCTCAAAGACCCTTCATACAAACTCGGCCGCCCAAGACTATTTAGGTAAACAAATCTTAAGAATCTTTAGTGCCGACGAGGAAAACTGCTTTCCATGGTCGGTAGACTGAATAGAACACCTCATTTTTAACTTCTTTGTTTGGATAAGTTACTTTGTAACTAAATCTTGCCTTTGCACCCCATGCGCTGAAATCAACCTGTTTGGTTATTCCTCTTTGAAGAGTTGGGTCATCTTCATAAGAAGCTTCTGGTGGTGGAGCGACATCCCATACTTCCGCTTTAGAAATTTCCACTTTGCGATTGTCTTTTTTACCATAAAGCTTGAAGTAGACCAATTTATTAACCTCATCAACCTCGGTTTGAATCAAAATAGCGGCAGGAGTGTCATTTTTGAACTTCAAATCAACCGATGGTGAGAATACCGTGGCATCAAATCCAGGTCCCGAGTCGTTTTCATAATATGAAACCCGGTATGCATGAGCAGTTCTGTTAAGTATTGGCAGACCAGTATTTATAGCAGCGCGGAATAATGTCGTTGAAACTTGACAGATTCCACCACCATCCCCCAATACTGTTTTACCGTTTTGAATTATGTATGCTGGCTGATATCCGGTTAACGCAGAAATATCCCCAACGGTGCTATTAAATGAGAATGTCTCGCCTTTTGGAATGAGGACACCATTAAATTTGGATGTACCAAGAACAACGTTGTGCTCACGTCCTGGGATAGAGTGCGTGTAGTTGGACTGCCCTTCACCGATTAACTCCTCGATTCCAAAGTTGTTTGATTGTGCCAGAGTTATTTCAGGCTTAAGCACCTTTGCTTTAAGCTCTACCGAAACACTTCTTGGATTCGACTTCATGGTCTGAATTTTCTGCCGCGCATCGGTTAGTAGTAGCTTAGACTCAATCTGTACACCATTCGTCTCGGGTTGAAACTTAGTAACACGTCCATCTTTGAAGGAGAATAGCGCATTTTTTGCAGGCTTGTTGTAAGAGTCTTCCGCCGTTTCCACAACTTCGTTAAAGCGATGTTCGTCATAAGTTAAGGAAGTTCCAAATTCATATTTTTTAATTCCAAATAATGTGTGAATTCTTTGGATAAATCTAGAAGGCATGTGATTTACCCGACCTATTAGATATGCCTGCTCAACAACATCATCAGTGTTTAGCCGGAGATTCAGGACTTTTGCAGAGAGTGTAGCGATGGGATCCGATTTGTACAGGACAGTGACAGAGGTTTTCGCAAATGGAGCGTTGGACCGTGCAAGTAGTTTTGAAGCCTGTTCCTTGGAAAGATTACCAACATTATACGAGTTAATGTAGACGTTCGGAAAGATGCGAGAGCCAATCCTCCGAGACATAATGGTTGTTAAAAGAGCCACGAGCGCAATAGTGCCGATAAAAACCAGTGCGCCAGCTACTAAGGAGTGATAAAAGACAGAGCGCTCAGCCTTGATATTTGGTATCATAAATCGTATGGTTGATGATAAAATAAATCCACGTCCATTGCAAGCTGAGGAAGCTGCCCCCGAGCTTGTCACACCAGCGCAAAAGACCGCTGCAACACCTCTTTCGCCTTCTCCTACCGAACCTCACTCAGATCACACTATAAAGTATTTCCTCGTGGGAGGCTCGGTGTTATTTTTTATCGTCATTTTTGGTTTGCTTTTAAGCTTCTTCTTGAAGGGGAACGATAGTAAGAAAGCAGTAGAACTTGCTTATTGGGGGGTTTGGGAAGATCGGGAAGTAATCGAGCCATTAATTGAGGACTATAAGAAGGAAAATCCTAATGTTTCCATAACCTATACAAAGATGGTCCCGACCGACTATAGAGTAAAAATTTTAACACGAGGTAAAAATGGTACGGGACCTGACATCTTTCGATACCACAATACCTGGATACCTCAAATTCGTGAGATTGTTGCGCCGATACCCTCGTCTGCGATGACCGTAGAGGAGTTTAAGAAGACGTTTTACCCGATTCACGCTAGAGATTTAGTAGTAGATGAGAAAGTTTACGGCATGCCTTTGAGCATAGATGGTCTTGTACTCATGTACAATCAGGAGCTTTTTAAAAAAGCGGGGATTGGGTCGGGACCAATAAGTTGGGAAGATATTTTAGACGATGTATCTAAGCTCACGGTCAAAAATAAGGATGGGAGAATAGTTACTTCAGGTATTGCTCTTGGAACTGCATCCAACATCGAACATTATTCAGATATTTTTGGATTATTTCTTGCTCAAAACGGTGGTGACATTAGACAACTGAGCAGGCCCGAAGCAGCGGGGGCTTTAGAAAGTTACCGTAGATTCGCTGAGTCAGACTCTGCGACTTGGGATGAGTTGATGCCAAACTCAGTACAGGCATTTGCTCAGGAAAAGGTAGCTATGATTATAGCCCCTTCTTGGCAGGCTCTTTCGATTAAGGCTATAAATCCAGACCTTTCAATTAAGGTGGTACCTGTTCCTGTGATCCCGGGCAGCAAGCCTCTTTCGATAGCATCGTATTGGGTAGAAGGCGTGTCGCGTTATAGCAAAAATCAGTCTGAGGCATGGAAATTCTTGAAATTCCTTTCTGAAAAGGAATCGGAGACAAAGATGTTTGAACTTCAGTCAAAGGTCAGATTGTTCGGAGCTGCATATTCACGTCAGGATCTAGGAGAGCTACTTGCGAATCACGAATATTTGGGAGCTGTAATCAAGCAGGCTAAAGGCGAGGGATCTTACAGGTCCATTCCTTCAATTTCTCGGACCTATGATGGAGGGCTTAATGATTCAATTGCAGGGTATATCCAAAATGCTATAAACGAAACCATCCAAGGAGTATCATATGAACAGGCACTTAGTACAGCGGAATCTGGCGTAAATCAGGTATTAACAAATTTTCAGGTACCATTACCGTCCTCAACGAAATAACTTAGTATGAATTTAAATCCATTCACTTTATTTAACAAATCAAGAAAGGGGTATATAGGGCTTCTGCTTAGAGAGACGGACGGCATTATCATGTACCTAGAGGTAGATCCCGAGTCTCAAAGTCTTACAAAAGTTGACAGCGAAAAATTTACCTTAACAAGTCGATGGGATCACCTGACAGACGATGTTGACGACGTGCTTTATAAACTGGAGGTACGAACAAAAAAAACCTACGATGATATTATTTTTTTTGTTTACTCCCACCTTGTCGAACCTGATACGCACGAGATAAAGAAGCAACATCTGTCGAGCATCAAAAATCTTGTAAAGAGCATGGAGTTGAAGCCACTAGGCTTCATCGAGGCATACGAGGCTTACCTTAAATACTTGTTGGACAAAGACCGCCACACACTGTCAGCCATTGTGATTGAGTCGGATGAGACAATGCTCACAGTCTTTACTTACCAAGCCGGTTCTTTAGTTTCACAGGTATCGGCGCGGAGAAAAAAAAGTTTTCTATCTGATCTTACCGAAACTCTCGAGTCCATTAAGGAAACGGTAGTACTTCCGCCAAATCTCATTTTACTGCCGTCAAAGGATGCGCAAGAAGGGGCCGACTTAGTTGAGCACAACTGGGACGAAAAGCTTTTTAGTCATCAACCTGCCATTTCGGTAGTCACTGAAGAAGAGATGGTAGAAAGTCTGATTTCTACTTTTTCTTCACAGGTGATGGCTTCGACAGTTGTTGAAAATGAAGCATCCACTTTCCCCACGTCTGACGTGGCGCCAGTCGCATCTGACTTTGTCCCAACTCAGGAGAAAATGGGATTTGTGATTGGCGGGGAGACTCAACAAAGCTCAGAGATTATAAAGCCAGCGTTTACAAATTCAATAACCCGATTTTTTCAGTCGGTTCAGAATAGAATTCCTGATTTAATGCAGAAGTTAAGTAGACTGGGAATATTTAGATCAAGAAAAGTATTCATACACTCCTCGATTGTAATTGGAGTTGTGCTAATTCTCATCGGCATAATTTTGATTGAGCTTAATCTTCATAAAGCTGTCGTGACAATGACATTGCCGTCCCAAAAGCTGGAACTGTCAAGATCGTTTGACGCTGACACACTTGGGTTAAAAGAAGCGTCTGAAGAAGCTAAATTTGATGCTCGCTCTACTGCCACAGGTATAAAAAATGTAGGTCAGCCAGCAAAGGGAACTGTGACAATCTATAACAGTAGTCTGAGTCAGGGTAAGACTTTTGCAAAGGGTACGTCGCTAGCCGGTCCCGGCAATCTTTCTTTTACGCTCGATTCGGATGTTAAACTTGCCTCTGCCTCAGGGGATGCTATCGATATCGTCTCAAGTAGCGCAAAGTCGGCGATTACAGCATCGGCAATCGGCCCGGAGTCGAATCTGGCTAGTGGCACTAAGTTTTCGGTAGCCGATGAGTCGACCACGTCAGTGATTGCAAAAGCAGATAGCGCGCTAACAGGAGGAACCAGAACGCAGATTCAAGTAGTTTCCGAGAAGGACATTGCAAATGCAGAAGCCCAGATTATTACAAAAGCACAAAACTTTTTAAAAACCACTACGACTAAGTCTTTAGGAAAAGATACCTTTATTTTGAAACCGTTAATTAGCGTAAAGACTACGGCTCAAGAAGTCGATAATGAGGTGGGTGTAGAGGCAGGCTCTGTACTACTGAAATCAAATGTTCTGATAAGTTATTCTTACGTAAGTAATGAAAAGTTGCGTGAGTCCATAACAAAGGCATTGGCCCCCAAAATCCAAAAGGGTCTTACGGTGGCGAACAAAAATCTTAGTTATAGCGTTCTTAATGTAAGCAATAAAAACGGAGACGTTAAGTTGTCGGTAAAGGCAAACGCAAGAGCTGTCCCACCTCTTACGGACGACGAAATCCTGAATTCAATTGCAGGTAAAACCGTAGGGACATTGCAAAGCCTTGCTAAAGAAAAATACCACGCACAAAGCGTAGAGTTTACCGTTGAACACCCATTAGAGATTTTCAAAAATATTCTTCCTTTGTTTGCGAACAACATTAAACTTAGACTCCTATATCCCTAACGTAGTATGGCTCTTTATAGATATGTAAAAGAAAAAAAGACAAAGGTTGGTCGCGTAATGCAGTCGGTATCGTACATAACTCTTACAATAGGAACACTTGTTTTATTTTGGGCATTTTATCCTGTGATCTCGTTTGAGATTTATTCAAGATTTTTTTTGCCAAATATTTCTTCTTCACCAATCCCTCAGTCTATGGGTAGTTCAGCGGAGGGTTTTAATAATAATGTACTTGGAGGATCTACCAAGTACTCAAATAACCTGAGAGATTTTACACAGGCAAGTCTGTGGTTTCCTTCGGTCGCGAAGGTTGTAACATCTGCGTCTCTGCCATCTAAGGAATATACAATCTCGATTCCTAAGATTAATATCTATGACGCAAAGGTTAAGGTTGGCGGAGAGGATCTTACAAAAAGCTTAGTGCATTACCAGCCCGTCACTATGCCAGGTTCATTGGGTAACACCGTCATTTTTGGTCACTCAACGCTACCTCAACTCTATAACGTAAATGATTATAAAACGATATTTACATATCTACCTTCACTTAGCGAGGGAGACATTATTAAGGTAGGACTACAAACGAATTCTTATGAGTATGTGGTAACCGAGATGTTTGTGGTAAAGCCAGATCAGGTTTCGGTTCTGAACCAGACATCTGACTCCTCAATACTTACTCTGGTCACCTGTGTACCTCCGGGCACGTACTGGAATCGTCTTGTCGTCAGGGCGAAGCTAAGAACAGGCACGACACAACTGTAAGAACTAAAATAGTCCGTAAAGTCCATAATGTCCATAAAGTCACCGACTTTATAGACCTGACTGCCGGCAGGCAGGCTTTCGACCTTATAGACCTTACAGACCTTTGACACGAGCGCATACTATATACTCTCCATTCATTGAAGTTTGAGGCTGAAAATGCTATAATGGGCGGATGAAGTTCGTTTACTATATCCTCTATGTCCTAATCAACTTCTTTATCCTCATAGGGGATGTGACGCGTTACATTTTAGTCGCTCCGTACAAATTTGCCTACTTTCTTATTGGATATATTTTCAGAGCTGTACGTTTAGCCACTGTGCCTCTAGGAAAATTTAAGATTCACAAGTATGATTTATCCAAGCTTAAGTTTCCTAAGCTCAGCCTGCCTAAAGTAAAGCTTCCCAAAATCCAAGTAGTAAAAATACCTACCTTTTCTAGAAAGAAAAAAACATATACCAAGCTAAAAAACACCAAGCTCCCATTTCTTAAGCTTCGGTATTTTATGATTGGATTTATAACAGCTGGTGTTCTAGCGTTGCTTTCACAGTCCTATCTTATGGTGAAGTCTTTACCATCGCCGCGCAGTATAGGAAAGGTAAATTACCCACTCTCTACCCATATATATGATAGAAATGGCAAAATTCTTTATGAGTTTTATCGCGATCAAAATAGGACTCCGATAAAACTAACTGAGCTTAAGCCTTACGTATATCAAGCTTCCATTGCGATAGAAGACAAAGACTTTTTTACTCATAACGGAGTTTCTCCCATTGGTGGAATTGCGCGAGCATTAAAAGAGTTTGCCATTACTAAGAAGTTGCAAGGGGGGTCAACAATCACTCAACAATTGGTTAAGACTGCCCTATTAAGTCCTGAGAGAACGGTAGAAAGAAAAGTAAAAGAAATTGTTCTAGCTCTCTGGACAGAACGTCTTTACTCTAAGGATAAAATTTTAGAACTTTATCTTAATCAAGTGGCGTATGGTGGATCATCTTATGGAATCGAGGAAGCTTCAAAGTCTTATTTTGGTAAGTCTGCTAAAAATCTAAGTCTCAGCGAGGCAGCATTACTTGCGGGATTACCGCAAGCACCGTCCATTTATTCACCATTTGCAAATCCCAAGTTAGCTTTAGGGAGAAGGAACGAGGTTTTAAAGCAGATGCTAGAGCAGTCATATATCACTAAAGAACAGTACGATAATGCAAAGAGCGAGCCGTTACCAAACTTCTCATCCGTTACTTCGATTAATGCACCACATTTCGTTTTTTATGTAAAAGGAGAGCTGGAAAAAAAATTTGGCATTCGTATGGTTGAGGAAGGAGGTCTAAGAGTCAATACGACCCTAGATCTTGCTATTCAAGAAGAGGTTCAAAATATCCTGCAGGAAGAAATTGCAAAGGTTGCCAACTTAAACGTTACAAACGGAGCAGTGGTTGTTACAAGACCAACTACCGGTGAAATTGTCGCCATGGTAGGGTCCGTTGATTACTTCGATACGCCATCTGGAGCATTTAATGTCACTACCGCACTAAGACAACCTGGGAGTTCCATAAAGCCGTTGACATATTCGCTCGCGCTTGAGCGCGGAATGACAGCCGCTACAGGCATAGATGACACACCGGCGGTATTTAAGATTTCTGACACTGAGTCGTATCGGCCTGTTAATTACGATGGTAGATTTCATGGTAGAGTTACACTTCGATCAGCTTTAGCAAATTCTTACAATATTCCTGCGGTTAGAACTTTAAACCAAATGGGTGTTAATTCCTTCATCGAGCACTCTAGAAGGATGGGTATCTCAACTTGGAACGATCCTTCCCGCTACGGTCTATCTCTAACACTAGGAGGAGGTGAAGTTACGATGCTTGACATGGCTCGGGCATACGGTACTTTTGCAAACTTAGGATCCAGGGTAGATCTTGATCCTTTTAAAACAGTTACTAGCTTAGATAGCGACAAGCTTTACGAGCATCAAACGAGAAAGCTTCCTGTATTAAGTGAGGGAACTTCCTATGTAATCACAGATATTTTGTCCGATAATATAGCCAGGCAAGGAGCGTTCGGTGCAGGCTCCCTTCTGGAAATTCCAGGATATAAAGTGGCCGTAAAAACAGGAACAACTGATAGTAAGAAAGACAACTGGACGATTGGGTATACTCCAGAATTTCTGGTAACCGTATGGGTTGGTAATAACGATAATTCGCCAATGAATCCTGCTTTGGCTTCAGGCGTTACAGGAGCTGCGCCAATTTGGAATAGAGTTATGACTATGTTATTGACCAACTATAGTACGCAGAACTCTTGGTTTAATAAGCCCGACTCTGTCGTTGGGAAGCCATGTTTTGGAGGAAAGGTAGAGTACTTCTTGCCAGGTACGGAAAACACAGTTAACTGTAGACCATTTAATACCCCAACTCCTACCCAATAAGTTCTTAGTTCTCAATTCTTAGTTTTTATTTCTGAAAAGCCAACAAAAGGTTGGAGAGCCTTTGGAATTTTGATCGATCCATCTTCTTGTTGGTGATTTTCAAGCAGAGCGATTAATATACGAGGCGAGGCGATACAGGTATTGTTAAGCGTATAGCAAAACTGCGTTTTGTTATCCTTGGTTCGGTATTTAAGATCGAGCCTACGAGCCTGAAAGTCTCCCATTAAAGAGTTTGACATAGTCTCCGAATAACTGTTTCTTGAAGGCATCCAAGTGTTGATGTCTTCTTTTATCTGTTGTGGTTCCCCCATATCTCCAGTGCACATAAGCATTACCTCGTAAGGTAGTTCAAGATCCTGAAGAATCTCTTCAGCATTCTTTAAAAGTTCGGCGTGAATTTTCATACCTTCCTCTTGGTCATTTTTAGATATGACAACCTGCTCAATTTTCCAGAACTCATGTACTCTGTACAGTCCCTTTGTATCTTTCCCATAAGATCCCGCCTCTTTTCTATAGCAAGGCGAAAGAGCGACATATTTTTTTGGTAGATCTTTTTCATTTAGAATTTCGCCAGAATGAAGTGCGGTAACAGGTACCTCAGAAGTTCCAGAAAGAAAGACGTCTTTGTCATTCGTTTCGTAGACCTCTGCTCTGCCCCATGGAAACTGAGCGGTTCCCTCAAGTGCAAAGGATTTGACTAGTGCTGGGGCAATAAGCGGTGTAAATCCCGCTTTAATAAGTTTTTGGTAGGCAAACATTAAAACAGCAATGTGCAGCTGCGCAAGCTCATTTTTGAGAAAGTATCCTCTGTAACCCGACACCTTTGATCCACGTACTGTGTCCAACAAATCAAGACCTTCGCCAAGTTCTGTATGTGTCTTTGGTGTGAAAGAAAACTTAGGCACTTTGCCCCATGTACGTTGTTGCTTATTATCCTTCTCATCTTTACCTACCGGGACTTGATCAAGGGGGACATTGGGTACCTGGAGAAGCAGCTGTTTAAGTTTTATTTCTGTCTCAAGAAGCTGAGCCTCCAATTTTTTCAGTTCGTCTTTTATTGTCTTTCCTTTTGCGATAGCAGCTTCGTCAGGTTTTTGATTTGATTTGGAGTTACGTTCTTCTCTAAGTTTCTGAATTTTATGTATTGAGCTTTTCCTTTCCTCGTCCAGCTCAAGTATTTTGTCGACATCAACCTCACGATTTTTGTTCTTTGCAGCATCAACCACTTTCTGCTTATTTTCTCGAATATAGTCTATCGATAACATAGGTTAATTGTACCAAGTCTACAGTTTTAGAGCTAATCGTTTCAAAGCCTGAAGCCTATGATTAATTTGGCTATGTTCATCTGCAGTAAGATCTGTATAAAACTTACCAAATTTTACAACCCTAAAAACTGAGCGATAAGGATAGCCTTTCTCTATTTTTCTTGAAGCTCTTTCTGAGATTGATCCTTCAATTACTCCCGTTTCGTTTAGGTGCATATTCTCAACTGGATCGACATAATATAAGCAAGTTTCAAATCTTGCCAGTCTTTTATCCTTTGGAATGCCTCTCATTTGCTTCAGACAGTATTCGATAAGTTCTTGATCCGTTCCCCGATGTCCCATCCAACGATTTGAGTGTACGCCGGGTTCACCGTTAAGACTGTCTATGACCAAGCCGCCATCGTCTGAGAGGGTCGGTAGGTTGGTGTACTTTGCATAGTATTCTGCTTTTAACTTTGCATTCGCGAAAAACGTTTTTCCAGTTTCCTCTGGCTCTTCGCTAATGTTTAAGTCAGATAGCGATATAAACTCTGTAGTTGGCAGAAGAGGAGCTAGAAACTGTTTTAATTCCTTTAATTTTGCTTGGTTATGCGTTGCGATAAGGAGCTTTTTTTTCATGTGAAAATTATACACTTGAAAAAAAAATGAAGTCTGGTATTCTTGATTATGGTAGACAGGAAAATGCCTGGTTCGTATAGACCCGCGGAGTCCGCGGGCTTTTTTTTACCTCCTTCGTTTGACGTCATGCTTGCAGGAAGCAGTCCAAAGAGACTGAATTATCTTAGAAAATTACTTCCAGAAAGGGAAATTCAAATGTATAAAATTGGTGACGAACCAATTGCAGAACCTACAGACGTAGTCCACTTTAAAATCGATAGCGTGCTTTCTGCCATTGGCGAAAGTCCTAGACAAGGGTTTATAATGGCTGCGGATTGCCAAAATGGAATACCATTAAATAAAGGTTATAGCTTAAAGACGAAACCTGGATGCGTGGAAGATGTTCGCAGGAACTTTGAGGACATTTTGAAAAGTGAACAAGCGCCGCACTACGTTATTACTGCTGCATCTGGAGTTCATAATATCCAAACTCGTATGAGAAACATTTCAGTACAAGCTGTAAAAGTTGATCTTGATCCTGAAGCAGTAGCTGAATTTGCCACCACTGATGGAATAGCCGCATACTTAAATTGTTTTAATGGTCATTACTCTAGTGAGGATCATCTTTCGACAGGGTTGCCAGCATTTGATGTCGTGGACGTTTCATCGGGCTTATCGCTACCAATTCTTACAAAAATAGGAGCTGTAACCGGAATTGATGGCGAGTCTGTAGATTCCCCTGATTTTGAGGCAGCATATATGAGGGCGGTTCACATAGCTTGGGTAGGAATCGATCCAGGATTGCTTTTTTATCGTTCTCTGCTAGACTGTTAGGAATATTATGAGTAAGGGTTTATATAAGAACAGTGACATACTGTCTCTCTCTCAGTTTGATCAAAAATCTCTGACTCAACTGTTTAAGGCAACCAAACGCATTATTGCGCTTATTATAAATAATAAGTGCAGCAATGTACTTAAGGGGAGCGCAATCGCGCTCCTTTTTTTTGAGCCCTCAACAAGAACTCATAATTCTTTTTCAAGCGCTGCTCAGCGATTAGGAGCGGGTGTAATTGGAATTCAGGATACTTCACTAACTTCTATGCTAAAAGGCGAGTCCTTTGAGGATACGATTCGGATGATTGATGGCTACTCGGACCTTATTGTTATACGGCATCCTGAAAATGGGTCGGCAAAAAGGGCAGCGGACGCTGCCAGTGTTCCGGTTATCAATGCGGGTGATGGTAGCAATGAACACCCAACTCAGGCATTACTTGACCTATACACCATTTACTCCAAGTTTGGTAAATTATCGAGTCTAAAGATACTTGTAGCAGGTGACTTACTTTATGGTAGAACCGCGCGTTCATTGCTTCAAGGTCTCTCTCTGTTCAAAGGAAATACCATATATCTACTCTCTCCTAAGAAGTTAAGAATGGATTCCAACTTAATCAAAAATTTGAAAAATAAACTCAAAATTATTGAAATCGAAACTGAAAAGCAAATTCCAACTGATTGTAATGTCTGGTACTGGACAAGAATTCAGAAGGAGAGAATAAAATCTAAGGCTTTACAAAAATCCATTAAAAACGCTTTCATTATTACTAAAAAATTATTAACAGATAAGGGAAATAAGAAGATGATAATTATGCATCCACTCCCCCGAGTTGGTGAAATTGCAACGGAGGTAGACACAGATCCTCGTGCATACTATTTTCAGCAGGCAAAGAATGGTCTATATATTCGAATGGCATTGCTAGCATTAATTTTGAAGAAAATATGACCCCACTACGCAATAAAATGAACAATGTACTTGCTTCGAGGGGTACACTACAAAGTAATCTGTGTAGGGTATGCGCCGAAGCTTTGATAGTTAAATATTCTGAAAGCGAAGGCGTATGAAACTTGTTTTGAAGGACGGATCTACTTTCGAAGGAAAATCATTTGGATTTAATGGATCAGCTTCTGGAGAGGTTGTTTTTGCAACGGGTATGACGGGTTATCCTGAGGCAATCACAGACCCATCATTTGCGGGCCAGATTCTGGTTCTCACATATCCGATCATAGGCAACTATGGTGTACCAAGTAAAAATCAGTGGGAGTCTGAAAAAATTCAGATAAAAGGACTAGTGGTGTCTACTTATAATGAGACACCGTCCCATCATTCATCGATCATGACTTTACAACAGTGGCTCATGAGTGAAAAGATACCGGCTTTAGAGATTCGTGATACACGATTTCTTACAAAAAAAATAAGGACACATGGAGTGATGTTGGGGAAAATCGTTGATGGAAAAGATATTCCCTTTATTGACCCAAACAAAACCAATTTAGTAGCTGAGGTATCTCAGAAAAAAATTACTATTGAAGGCTCAGGAAACTGTACCATTGTACAAATTGATTGTGGAACAAAGAGAAGCATTACGACGTGTTTAGTAAACCGAGGAGTTCGAGTCATAACCATTCCTTGGAATGTAAACCCACTTAGTCTAAAGGAGAAGTTTGATGGTGTGCTAGTTTCTAATGGACCAGGGGACCCCACATTGGTACCTGACACCATCAAAAATGTTCAAGAACTCCTTGAGCGCAAAATTCCTATTCTTGGGATCTGTTTAGGGAATCAAATTCTTGCTTTGGCAGCCGGAGGTAAAACTAAAAAATTAAAATTTGGACATCGAGGGCAGAATCAACCATGCATCTTGGAGGGATCAAAGAGATGCTACCTTACAACTCAAAACCATGGTTATGTGGTAAGTAAGGTCCCCATAGGTTTTAATCAATGGTTTATAAACGCTAACGATGATACAAATGAGGGCCTGATTCATAGGAGCCTGCCAATTATGTCGGTCCAGTTCCATCCAGAAGCGACTCCAGGACCAGTTGATACCGAATGGATATTTGATTATTTTTTGAAAAAGATCAAGAAATGATATGAAAAAAATTAAGAAGATACTTTTGCTTGGAAGTGGTGCCTTAAAAATTGGGCAGGCTGGTGAATTTGATTATTCTGGCTCTCAGGCAATTAAGGCCTTTAAAGAAGAGGGAATAAAGGTAGTGCTTATAAATCCGAACATTGCCACGTATCAAACTTCTGAAGGAGTTGCAGATAAAGTGTATTTTCTACCCGTAAAAGATCACTTTGTGGAAGAGGTTATTAAGAAAGAAAGGGTAGATGCGATAGCTCTTTCTTTTGGAGGTCAAACAGGATTAAACTGCGCACTGAGTCTTGAGAAACAAGGAGTTTTTAAAAAGTATGACGTCGAGGTTTTGGGTACTTCAGTTGATTCAATCCAGACATCTGAGGATAGAAAACTTTTCTCTCAACACCTGCATGGACTTAAAATCCCCACTCCCAAAAGCATTGCAGCATCATCTCTTTCATCTGCAAAAGTAGCGGTAAACCAAATTGGTTTCCCAGTTATGATCAGAGCTGGATTTGCGCTAGGTGGCCAGAAATCTGGAGTTGCTCGAGACAACGCTCAGTTTGTAAAAATGGTTAAGGAGGCCCTTGCCTTTTCGCCTCAAATTTTGATTGAGAAATATCTCCATCACTTTAAAGAAATTGAGTACGAAATCGTGCGAGATAAATTCGACAATTGTGTTGCTATCTGCAATATGGAGAATATGGACCCTCTTGGGATTCACACAGGAGACTCCATAGTCGTGGCTCCTAGTCAGACTCTGACAAACTTTGAGTACCATCACTTAAGAGCTATAGCTATCAAGATAGTTCGAAGTCTGAACATTATCGGAGAGTGTAATGTTCAGTTTGCACTTAACCCAAAAGCAGTAAGGGATAAAAATATTGATTATTATGTAATTGAGCTAAATCCCCGTCTTTCAAGATCTTCCGCTTTGGCCTCTAAGGCTACTGGCTACCCGCTAGCTTACATTGCAGCAAAATTAATACTTGGTAAGTCTCTAGTCGAAATTGAAAATCAAGTCACCCGCGTTACGAAGGCTTTTTTTGAGCCAGCCCTAGACTACTTAGTAGTAAAACTTCCGCGTTGGGATTTAGAAAAATTTAAAGGCGTGGAGAATAAACTGGGTTCTAGTATGAAGTCAGTTGGTGAAGTAATGGCTATAGGAAGGAAGTTTGAGGAGGCGTTACAGAAAGCAGTAAGAATGCTTGATTTAGGTCGCGATGGTGTTACGAATTACAGGGCACCTACGACGAGGAAAGAACTATTGCACCATCTCACAACTCCAACAACCAGAAGATTATTTGCTCTAATAGAGGCATTTAAGAAAGGATTGTCTGTAAAAAAAGTAAATTCATTAACGGGAATTGACCCTTGGTTTTTGTTTAGGCTAGAGAGAATTGTTCGGTCGGAGAAGGAGCTTAAAGCACACCGCAAAAGCATTGGTCAGAAGGCAGTAATGCAAAAATTAAAGGAGATTGGATTTTCCGATAGTCGAATCGGGAAAATAACCGGATATAAGGAAGGTCGTATTCGTGCGTTACGGAAAAAAATGGGGATTGTTCCATCGATTTTCCAGATAGACACCTTAGCGGGTGAGGTTCCAGCAAAGACCAATTATCTTTACGCTACCTACAACGGTGGGCACCACGACGTAGACCCAATTGGTAAAAATGGAGTAATGGTTTTAGGGTCGGGCCCATATCGTATAGGGTCATCGGTTGAGTTTGATTGGACCTGCGTAAATACGGCATTGGCACTTAAGAAATATCAAAAAAAATCGATAATCATCAACTGCAATCCAGAAACAGTCTCTACAGATTACGACATGTCCGATCGTCTATATTTTGAGGAATTAACTTATGAGAGAGTAGCTGATATTTACGAATTCGAGCACCCGCAGGGAATTATCGTATCGGTCGGGGGGCAAGCTCCTCACAATATTGTAAAAAAACTAGACAGTCATCACATTCCGATTATTGGGACACAGCCCAAACAAATTAATTTGGTAGAAGATCGTACCAAGTTTTCGGCACTATGCGATGAGCTTGGCGTGCAGCAACCCGCTTGGAGAAAAGTCAACTCGATGAGAGATGCAATCGCATTTGCTAAGAAGGTAAAATACCCAGTTCTCATACGGCCCTCGTATGTACTTTCTGGGGCAGCCATGAACGTTTGCAACTCTGAAGGCGAGCTTGAGATGTACATTAAGCAAGCAACGATTTTAAATAATGAGCACCCAATTACAATTTCTAAGTTTTTCATAAATTCTAAAGAAATCGAACTGGATGGAGTTGCGCAGAATGGAAAGATTTTGATTTCTGCTATGAGCGAACACGTTGAAGATGCTGGTGTTCATTCTGGCGATGCCACAATCATATATCCAGCTCAGCGAGTATACCTATTGACTGAGAAAAGAATAATGGACTCTGCCGAGAAACTGATCAAAAAGCTGAACATTTCTGGACCATTTAATATGCAGTTTTTGGGTCTTAGCAGTGATGTATTTTTAATAGAAATGAATGCGCGGGCGTCAAGAACCTTTCCATTTATTTCGCGTGCCACTTCTCACAACTTCGCTTCGATTATTGTAGATTCGTATCATGGCAAAGGAAAGCTAATTCAGATTCAACATGACAACAGCGTTTTGATAAAGGCGGCGCAGTTTTCCTTCTCTAAGCTTAATGGCGCAGACCCAGTTTTACATGTGGAAATGTCTTCGACTGGTGAGGCGGCTGCGTTTGGCGCTGATGTATATGAAGCTTACTACAAAGCAATTCTGAGTATAGGGGAGCGAGCCCCCCAGACTGGAGTATTTTTAACTGTAAACGGAATAGAAAACAAAATGTCCTTAATTACTACAGCATCAAGACTAAACCAAATGAGAATTCCAATTTACTCTACGGCTAGTACCCATAAGTTTTTTAAAAGTAGCGGAATCAAATCTCAACTTATTAATAAAATACAGGACAGACGCGAACCAAACATACTTACGCTATTTGAAAAAAAGAAGGTAGATCTTGTAATTTGCGTAACCGATGTAAACATTAAGAAAGATTTGGATGACCATACAATTATGAGACGTGCAGCTGTTGATTACAATGTGCACATCATGACAAACTTAAGAAAAGCTCAGCTATTTATCAAATCAGTCTCATCTAAAAGACTAGACCAGCTCGAAATCAAATCCTATGACGAGTATAAAAACTAAGTCAAAGGTCGTAAAGTCCATAAGGTCTATAAAGTCGGGGGTCATCAGGCTGCCTGGACTCATTGACGTTCACGTTCACTTTCGTGATCCAGGGCAAACCCACAAGGAGGATTTTTATACCGGTACTTCAGCTGCTCTTGCAGGAGGCTATACGATGGTTGTAGATATGCCTAACAATGCCGATCCTATCGTTTCGGATAGAGCATTGAAGTCAAAAGTTAAAAGTGCAAAGTCAAAAGTAGTATGCGATGTGGGATTTCATTTTGGTTCTTTAGGTAATAACCTGGGAGAGTTAAAAAAAGTTTATAAAAAAGTTGTTGGGCTCAAGCTTTACCTAAACCAAACAACTGGTGGATTTATCATAGATGTTCCGGCAATGAAAAAGATATACAGAGCATGGCACAGGCTGACCAAGGTAAAACCAATACTGTTGCACGCTGAGGAAGATGTAATGGGAGATGTTACAAAAGTTCTTAAAGAGATTAAGCACCCGACTCACATCTGCCATATTTCTTCCAGAGCAGAGTTAGAGCCAATTATTAAAGCCAAGAAAAAAGGTTTACCAATTACCTGTGGTGTCTGCCCGCACCATCTGTTCATGACCAAATCAGACGTAAAAAAGTTAAATACCTTTGGACTTATGAAGCCTTCGTTAAAGACCAAGGCAGATCAGCAGTATCTGTGGAAGAATATAAAATATATAGATGTAATAGAGTCAGACCACGCTCCTCATACTATTGAGGAAAAAAAATCTGCTCCGCCAGCTGGCGGACCACCATTTGGCGTTCCAGGACTTGAAACGACATTACCATTACTTCTTACAGCAATGTACAAAAGGAGAATTACTCTTATTGAAATAATCCAAAAATGCCACGATAATCCAAAGAGGATCTTCAACCTCCCTACTCAAAGAAATACTTACGTTGAAGTTTCAGATTCAAATTCCAAAATTCAAAATTCAAATTTAAAAACTAAATGTGGTTGGTCCCCATTCAACGGCAGGAAAGTAAGGGGAAAGGTTCAGCGAGTAGTTCTAATAGGAAAAGAAGTTTATCGAAACGGGAAAGTACTAAGTATGAAAGGATCAGGCAAAATTATTTATTGATACGTTTTTTTATATCCTGCACGAGAAGCGGATTCCACATAGCTCCGGTTGCACTCATAACCACATCTGCTCCGGCTTTTTTGTATTCAAAGTAGTCCTTAGCAACTGTAACGCCGCCAACCCCGGTAATTGAAAACTTGAAATTTCTTCTATCTCTAATCTCTTTCAATTTCTTAACAGTTTCTAGTCCTGCCCACTTGATGGCGTGTCCACAAACCCCGCTTTTTAGTCTATTTGGTCCAGGAAGCGCCTGCTCACCTTTTGCGTTTACAACCTCAGCTGGGATAGTGTTGATCCCCGCGATATCATTCGCGTATTCATTAACGATTTCAGAAAGTTTTTCTAGATCGCTCGTTTCCTTATAATAACCAACCTTTACCACTAGCGGTCGGTTTCCAATCTTGCTACGAATTGCTTTTAGAACCTTTGTAGTAACATTTAAGTTGTAACAGACCAATCCTTCATTCCCAACATTTGGACATGAAAGATTAACTTCAAGTATCTTAGCCCCTGTCTCATATGACATTTGCGCAGCTAAGGCAAAATCATTAACGAAATCTTTTTCCGTTTGACCCTTTATCACGGTTCCCATAAAACTAAGAACCATAACCTGCCCCACTCCTGCATAGCTCATGGCTCTTTTTGCATCCGCTTGCCAAAAGTATGGATCTTTGGAAGGTACTCCAAAGGAGTTTGTTATAGATAATGGCTCTGAGTAGTTTTTTTTGGTTTTTAATTTGCCCGATGCTTTTTTTATTGTGAGTGATCCAGCTAGATTGATCGGAACAACGTTTGGGTATGGATGACATGGATAATAGCCACTTCGTATAGTTTTGTAGACAACAATGTCAAAACCCTTTTCAAAAGCACTTTTGACATATCTGCTATTCAAAATCGGTCCTGCAGGAATTCCAAATGGTAGAAATACCTTTTGTTTTAGAAAATCAACTTTAGGTCTCCCTTTTTGCTTGTAAACTTTACCATCAGCAAATGCTCCGAATGGTCCTTTCTCATAGTTATCCTCATATGAAATCGTAGGGTCGTAGAATGGCGTTTTCAACATGAGCAAAATAGTACAACATTGTGTAAAATACCGCAATGACATTTCAGCAGAAACTTAACAAGGCAGTTAGCGCAAATAATTCACTACTTTGTGTAGGGTTAGATCCTCAATCAAAGTCTCTTTTTTCATTTTGCAAAAAAATTATTGAGCAGACGCACGATTTGGTTTGCGCATATAAACCTAACTCCGCTTTCTACGAAGCTTATGGTGCAGAAGGCATCAAAGAACTAAAAAAACTTTGCGTTTACATACAGAAAAAACATCCACAGATTCCAATCATCCTTGATGCGAAGCGCGCGGACATAGGCAACACAAATAGCGGATACGTTTCTTTTGCCTTTGACTATCTTAAAGCGGATGCAATAACGGTCCATCCGTATCTTGGTAAGGAAGCGCTGAAGCCATTTTTAAACAGGAAAGACAAAGGAATAATCGTACTTTGCAGAACTTCAAATGAAGGAGCTGGTGAGTACCAAGACTTACTTGTCAAAGGAAAGAAACTATACATGCACGTAGCGAAGGAAGTTTCAAAATCTTGGAATAAAAATAAAAATTGTCTGTTGGTTGTTGGAGCTACTTATCCAAATGAAATGAAGAAAATTAGATCTGTCGTTGGCGAGATGACATTTTTAGTACCTGGAATAGGCGCGCAAGGTGGGGATGTCAAGAAATCTGTGCTTGCTGGAAAAAACAGCAAGGGTAGAGGAATGATAACAAGCGCATCAAGAAGCGTACTTTATGCTAAAAATCCCAGGAAGGAAGCAATGAAACTGCGAGATGAGATAAATTTTTATAGATAGTTGTGCGAGTTTGTGACGGCCGTCTCAAACTCGCAATTTTCTAGAGGCCAATGTCTGAAGCTATACCCTTCATTGCATTCAAGGTTAAGGTTACAAAATCTTCGAGTTTGATTCCAAGTTTTTCTTCACACAACTCTATCTGTGGTCTATGCACGCCAGCTGCAAAAGCTTTCTGGGGAAATCTCTTAAGAATTGATTTAACCTCAACGAGCTCGAGCTTCTTCTCTGGTCGAATAAGAGCAACGGCTACAATAAAGCCAGTGAGTTCGTCACAGCAGTAAAGCGACCACTCCATATTGTTAACTGGTGGATTTTGTCCGTTGTGTGCATAGTTGTGCGACAGGATTGCCTGTAGTACCGATTCGTTAGTTTCGCCTGCTTCCTTAAGCCACTTCACTGTTTCGTGAGTATGTTGGTCTATGTTATTTCGCGTTACGTCCCAGTCAGCATCATGCATTAAACCAGCTAGTCCCCAAGCGTCCGGATCTGCATTAAAGTGCTTAGCTAGAGCTCTCATGGTCGCCTCCGTTGCCAAACAATGACTAATCAGATTTTTTGTAGTTAGTTTTGTATTGACTATCTCCAATGCTTTTTCTCTAGAAATCATATTTTAAGTTTCGGTTATTATTCCAACTTGTTCAACTGTGCCACCGCAATACTTAATAATAATATCGATCGATTCCTTTAGCACTTTTTCAACTTCATGAGGAGAAATATCAAAGACTCCTTCTGTGTTAATCAAAATATCTTTAGTTTTCTCCGTCACCGCAGAGTGCTTAGAGTCCCGATAGTTAAAGTCAATATTGTAGCCGCCAACCTGATCGAAGTAGGCCAACTCTCCAGCTTTGTACTTAGTTGGTTCAACATCTCCAAGTAGATGTATTTCTTCACCTTCTTTTGCGAATCTGAGAACCGTAGGCAAACTGATTTGGTCAAGATCAAATGCTCCAACAGAAACTTTATGCCTCATTACAATTAAATTGTATGCATCAACGCAAGAGTTTATTGAATAAAGACCTTTTTTCAGTGCGATTCTACGAAGCAATGCTTCAGGGGACGGGCGTCTTGAATGCCAGTTAACACCGGTTTCTTTGTAAAGCTTGCGATAACTCTGAATCTCTGGGAAGGCGCTAATCTGCTCGGTAGTCAAAGAGCTATACTGCGAAAGCAGCTCATCTACTTCCTTTTGCAATTCAGGAGACGTCTTACCGATTGTTACACCTTTTATTATAGCTACGCCCACAGTTATGGATGAAAACTTGCTCCTGACTTCCTCATCGATAGAGAATAGTTTTGAGTCATTAAGTACTGGGAATAGAGTGCTTGATTCCTCAAATGTGTCTGCAACTTTATCCTCAAAAACTTTGTCAATCCTGGCAACAACTGTTTTCACTCCAAACTCCAGTATCATGTCAGATGCCTTGGGTCCAAACTCTTTACCGATAAGAATTTGGTAAAACGCTTTGAACACTTCCTTAGCTTGTAGGTGATTTTCCTTGAGGATAGTGAACACAATTTCCTGAATTTTTTCTCTATCCTCGGTTTCTAGTTTTTCCAGCTCAATTTTCAGAAGTTTCAAGAAAGTTTTTTGACTTTGAGTTAGAGCTAGACCATCTGGCAAAGATTCCAAGAGCTCGATTTTATCCGAGTCTTCAGCATAAGTTTTAAGATAGCCTTCTGCATAAATAATTCTTTCCTCTAGCAGCTCGCGCTCATAGTCGTTTAGTGCTGCTCCCTTTTGCTTTTCAAAAAACTCTAGTATATCCGCACGAGTTTTTAACAAATTAACAATCGTTCTAAATCTAGGCAGATACATCCTAGTCGTAGGAAGAGGTCGCACCTGTGAAAGTTCAGCGATTCTGGCAAAATCCTCAAGCACCTCACCCTGTTTTCCTTCTGGAATCTTGTTCTCGAGTTTATCAAAGTAAGCGGTTAGGCAACGATCGTAATCATCAACTAAGTTGGGAATAGTATCGCCAAACGGATTAAAGTCTATAGATCTCTCAATAGGAGTTCTCACAAGGAGAAATCGCAAAATATCTGGTGGCAATATACTTGCCGCATCCTTCGCAGAAGTGCCGACTCCTTTTGAAGAAGACATTTTGGCACCTCCGATTGTGAACCACTCGTATCCTGGCGCATGAGGTGGAGTATAGTTAAATACTTCACGAGAGATCGCCGATGACAAGTCGTAGGAGCCGCCTGCCGACATATGATCCTTTCCCGAACCTTCAACCGTAACGCCAACTGCTTTCCATATTGCAGGCCAATCAACCTTCCAGTGAGGTTTTCCGTTTCCATTAAACGGACTTACTGATCCTGCATGGCCGCAACCCTCAGCCCAAGCAACCATTTCAGGATTACAGATATAGGTTACATTTTCACCATCCCAGTCGTTAACCACCGTCGTGCCTATTTTGCCACATTTTTCGCATATAACCTGAAATGGATACCAATTGTCTGGCCTCACAGATTTGGAAACAGTTTTGTAAAGTTCTCTTATCTTTGCCGCGTTATCCAGGACTTCTCGAATAATGCCATTCATTTTGCCGGATTCATATAGATCCGATGACCAAATAATTTTGGGGTGACAGTTAATCGACTCAAAAACTGCAATAAACTCTTTAGCGTAAAATTCTGCAAAGTTAGCAAATCCTGGCTCAGGAGAAGGTATTTTATTGAGCGACATTCCTGCGTACTTTTCCCATTTTTCATACTCGAGATATGAAGGTATGGCATCCATTTGGTCCATATTGTTAATGACGTAGCTGAAACTCACATCATCCTCCTGTTGAGTAAATGCCTTATAGAGCAAATCGTGAATTATAACTCCACGTAATGCTCCTACATGCACGCGACCTGAAGGCGTTTTCATATCGTCAATCCAAATTTGTGGAAGGTTTAGTTCCTTTATCTTTTTTACTTCTCTGTCTACCCAGATCATATTAAGTATTCTAAATTAGTATTTAGTTTAAAACAATAATTTTGCATAAAAAAAGTCCTCAAAAAATAAGTTACATTACTTATTCTTCAAGGACGGTGAGCTTGTCGAACCGTGGTACCACCCTGATTACTTCTCTAAACTGCTGTTACGGGCTTACCCGGCTGGTTCTATTTACCCCGTTTCGCGGGGCTTTCTTCCTGCTACGGTCCGTCCGCCAGCTGGCGGATATTCGGACATGTGAGTCTTAATCACTACGTAATTAAGGTTCAGTATAACAAACAATTACTTAATTTCAACAACCGTATACGATTTATTGCCCGCCGGTGCTACAACCTCTGCAGTTTCACCAACCGCTTTGCCGATTAGTGCGAGTCCGATAGGGGATGTTGAAGATAGTTTTTTTTCAATAGGGTTCGCCTCAAACTCACCAACTATTTCGAATTCTTCAGCGCCTTTATCAGAAGTTACTTTTACCTTAGAGCCAAGAGAAATTTTGTTCACGGTTCTAACAGAAGATACAACCAATGCGTTTTTAAGAATAGTTTCCACTTCCGTTACACGCCCCGCAACAAAGGCGAGTTCTTCTTTAGCTGCGTGGTACTCACTATTTTCAGCAAGATCCCCCATAGAGCGAGCTCTAGACAAACGAGACACTGCCGCTGGTTTTTTATTCTTCAATAGTTCATCAAGTTCGACCATGAGATTATCATATCCGTCTTGAGTCAATTGAATTTTCATTTGATGAGCTTTCATAATTGGATTTAAAAAATAAATCCCCGGTCAAGCCTTGGGGATGTGCTAAAATACTACTAGACAGAAGCATTTTTGTCAATCTTTTACATGTATTTTGGCCTTATCGTCTAGAGGTTAGGACGGCAGGTTCTCATCCTGCAAACCGGGGTTCGATTCCCCGTAGGGTCACACTTCGGCAAGCTCAGTGCAAGCACTTGATAGAGTCTATAATGACTTTATGTGGTATGTCTATTTGCTTCTTTGCGATCAGAAAACATTTTATGTTGGAATCACACCAAACATTCCAGAAAGGTTAGAGCAACATAGAGGCAAACTATCGATTCACACTAAACGGTTTTCTGATTTAAAATTAGTATACTGTGAGAAATATAGAAACAAATATGATGCGGCAAGACGTGAAAAACAATTTAAAGGCTGGTCTCATGCAAAGAAGCAAAAGTTAATAGCGGGAGAGCTTGGAATTAATACTTGTACTGAGTTTGTTGAAGTGATGCTATGAGGGGTGAGAAGTTTACTCCGAGCCTGCCGAGGAGATTCCCCGTAGGGTCACATACTTGTTGACAGAGAATGGCGAGAGCACTAGAATATCGTCATATGTCAACTGGAGAAAGAGACACCTTCGCTAGAGGTCCTATTTCTAACGAACAAAGGCGGTCTGACGCTCACTATAGGTGGGCCAGAGAGAGATTCGAGAATACGGGTACGCAGCATCTCGAAAGTATCGTAGAAGGAAATGAAACGATTAGACGAATTACTGGAGGAAATATCACTCGAGACGCTATTCTTAGGCCCCAATTGAAGGCTCAATATCAGGCTGCCGATGAAGTTTTGAGAGAGCGACGCTTAGGTGCTAAGAGGAAATAGAACCGATTACTTCATGAAGGCGTCGAGTTGGGTTTTGAACTGGTCGTAAGGAAGAGCTCCTTCGACTAAAAGATTTTTTCCCGTTGTAAGATTGTAGACTACATTTGATGGTGTTGCCTGAACTCCTGCCTTTGTTCCTTCAGCTTGCTGATCCTTCACTTTTTGTGCAAATTTGTTACTATCCATACAAGTCTGAAGCGCTGCGCCGTTTAGTCCAACACTGGTTGCTAAGTCAGCCATTCCCGTTAGTTCAAGCGCTGGCATCTTTTCATAAATCGCATCGGTCATCTTCCAGAAAGCATCGTCTCCTCCCTGTTCGGCTGCACACTCTACTGCTTCTGCTGACTTTTGTGCCTTAGGATGAAATGATAGTGGATAATGTCGGAATACCCATGCCATCTTGCCTTCATTTTCTGATAATAATTTTTGCAACGTTGGGTGAGCGCTCTTACAGAATGGACACTCAAGATCGGAATATTCAACAAGCACGAACTTAGCATCTTTTGATCCTCTCCAATGTTCTTCAGTTGTAGGCTTTGCGATATTAAGCTCTGTTGGTCTTGGTGGTTGCTGTTGCTGTTGGTCTAGTTGCTGAGCAGTTCCCCCACCTTTTTCAAGATTCTGAACTTTGAAGTATAGAAATCCAGTAAAGAATGAGATTGCGATAAGTAATAAGACCAAAACCATTGATGGTCCAGATTTCTGTGGTTGCATCTGATATTGCTCGACCTGAGGCGCGGAAGTTTTTTTAGCAGTTTTTCTCTTGGTCGCCATGGTTCAGAAATAATAGAGGAAAAAAATTACATTGTCAATTGTCAAATTATTTCGCGTACACTCGGAATAAGTTGCTTCCGATAGTTTCGACTTTGTAGATCAATATTTTCCCAATCTCATTGGTGTTGGTTACATGGGGACCTCCACAAAACTCTTTTGAATAAGCGGTCTCCGGCTTATCGTCTTCTCCACCAATATAATATACCTTTACTGAATCGGGATACTTATCACGGAAAAAAGAACGTGCTCCTATTTTTGATGCGTCTTCTTTCGGCATTATCTTAAATCGCATTGGCAACGCTTCTTCAACTTTTGCATTAATGATTGACTCAACATTTTTAATTTCTTCTTCTGACGGCTTTTTTGTTGAATAGAAATCGAATCGTAGCCTCTCTGAAGTTATATTGGAACCTTCTTGTCTAATTTCATTTCCAAATACATCAAATAGTGCTTGGTGTAAAAGATGAGTAGCTGTGTGATACTTAAGAACTTGATCGCTATGGTCTGCTAAGCCACCCTTAAATTTACCTGCGGATGCCGAGCGCGAAAGATCTTTATGTTTATCAAACTCTTTTTTAAACTGCTCACGATCAATCTTCTGCCCTTTTTCTATAAATAATTCTTCGGTAACCTCAAGGGGAAATCCAAAGGTTTGATATAGATCAAACGCCTTAGTGCCATCAATTTCAGTTACCTTTTCCGCCTCTCTCAAGCCTTTATCGAGCGTCTTTCCAAAGCGTTCCATCTCATCACTTACAAACGCAGTTATGTCTTTCAAATCAGATTTCTTGTTGAAATAGACACCATCGTAAACGCCGACTACTGCTTCAACAGCCTTAGCAATCTCCTTTGGATTGAACGCGTTCACAAGCGAACGATATTTGATTGCAGATCTTCGAAGTAATCTGCGAAGAACATATCCCTGTTCTTTGTTTGAGGGTCGGACACCGTCCTTTAGTAATAAGACCGAAGCTTTCATATGATCAGCAATCACTCGCATTTGTTTTTGGGCGTCTGGATCTGAATACTTTCTACCAGTCAGAATTTCTATTAATTGAATAATCGAAGTAAAAGTGTTTGAAGAAAAAATATCTGGATCATTATTGACTGCAGCAAGTAGTCTTTCCAGGCCACCCCCAAAGTCAACATTTTTAGTTGGCAGTTCTGAAAGGGTTCCATCTTTTTCTTTTTTGTACTGAATGAATACGTTATTTCCAATCTCTAAGAAACGGCCACAGTCGCAGTTAGGATGGCATTTTTCACCAAAGGCCGTGTCATGCTCAACTTGCTTAAATTCAAAAAATACCTCCGAATCAGGTCCGCCAATTTCACCTGCAGGCATATTTTCTATCGAGCCTGCTCTAGACCACCAATTTTTCTTGTCATCATATGTATAAATATGTCCTTCCGGGATTCCAAGTTTAAGCCAAATATTTTTAGTTTCAATATCTTGTGGAACTCCAGAACCCCCCTTGAAAATCGTTACGTGAAGTAGATTTGGGTCCAGTTTTAATTTTTGAGTAAGAAATTCATAAAACCACGAAAGTTGTTCTTCCTTAAAGTAGTCACCAAGCGACCAGTTTCCCATCATCTCAAACATTGTTGTATGTCTGTTATCACCAATCTCTTCAATATCCTGTGATCTGAATGAGCGTTGGATGTTGTACAGACGGTTGCCCAGTGGATGTAGTTCGCCAAGCAAATTCGGGACTAATTGCTGCATTCCGGATCCTGTGAAAAGCGTTGTAGGGTCATTTTGTGGAACAAGAGGAATAGGAGGCACTTCTTTATGTCCCTTTTCTTCCCAGAAGTCTTTGAACAGTTTCCGAAGCTCTAAATGCGTCATCATGATGTAAAATTATAATACATCGTCACCCTATGGCGATACCTAATTAATAAGTTAACGGGTTAACGCGTTAACGTGTTTGTTTTTTATTAACTCGTTAACTCGACCGTCTGTCTGAGAGACGGACTCGTTAACGGATTAATTCTGAATATTATGAAAGTTATAAAAACAACAAATCCAAAAGACATAAAACCTTTCGCAAAGAAAATCAGGCTACCATTAAGTAAAAGTCATAAAGGGCAGAATGGAAAGATGCTGATTGTAGGCGGATCGCAGCTCTTTCATTCAGCGTCACTCTGGTCGGCAGAAGTTGCTTCGCATTTCGTAGACATGGTCCATTACTGCTCGACCGAGGAGAATAATGAAATCTTCTTGTCTCTCAAGAAAAAGTTTAGAAACGGCATCGTAGTTTCTCGCAAGGAGATTGATAACTATGCGGAGGAAGATGATGTTATTTTGGTTGGTCCAGGACTTGAGAGAACTAAAGAAACAAAGGGTCTGGTTGACTCTTTGTTAACAAAACATAGAAATAAGAAGTTTGTGCTGGATGCTGGGGCACTGCAGATGATGGATGTTAGTCTGCTAAAAAAACTTTCACAACCTGCAATTGTCACCCCACATCAAAAAGAGTTTGAAGCGATGTTTGGGTTTTCTCTTTATAAAGATTCCGAACAAAACGCTGCTTCGGTAAGATGTACGGCAGAGGAGGAAAATTGCGTAATACTTCTTAAGGCTATCCACGACTATGTTTCTGATGGATCAGATGAGTATATGATAGAAGGTGGTAATCAAGGACTTACAAAAGGAGGAACAGGTGACATTCTAGCCGGACTTGTAGCATCTTTTTATGCTAGTTCGGATGGCTTGAGTTCTGCCATTTGTGCCTCTTACATTTTGAAACGTACGGCTGACGAGCTTTCAAAGGACAAAGGATTTTGGTACAATAATAGCGATATCCTTGATACGATCCCCAAGGTTGTTAATTCGATATTCCTATGATCCATTCGACAAGCTCAGGATCATATTGAATGAAATTGAAATATGAAGAAAGAAGTACTAATTGCAATTGTATGCGGAATAGGACTAGGTCTGGTTGTCGCATTCGTAATGGTGCGTCAGATAAGGGAGATGGAGATTGACAAAGGAGCTCAGATTAAAACCAACGCAGGCAAACTACTTCTTTCATCCACTTCACAAAATGGTCAAAATCTTGAGATAAGCGAACCATCCACTGACGCAGTTGTTGAGGTTGACACAGTAACTATAAAGGGCAAGGCTCAGAAAGGTTCATTTCTTGTTTTTCAATCAGCTGCAAAGGACACGGTCTCAAAACTAGGTAAAGTAAGTGATTTTTCAGTGAAGTTTCCACTTCTTGTCGGCGAGAATATTATTTCAATAACGATGTATCCGCAGGACAAAACCGTTAGGACTCAGGAAAAAACAATAAAAGTTTATTATTTGCAGAAATAAGAATGAATCAGTATCTTGTATCAAGTATTAAGTATTTAGTATTAATCGCAGTATTAGCGTTTTCTTCTTCGTTTGTAGTGAGGGCGCAGACTACATCTCCGGAACCTGCTGGTTCGGCAGACTCAGGTCAGGTAGAGGCAGTTGCGACAGAGTCGTCAAACATCTCAAAAGAAGTACAGAAACTTAAGGATAATTTAGTTAATAAAGTAGCACAAATTCAAAAAAAGGAACTGCGGGTGATAGTTGGAAAAGTAACCGATGTGGCTGCTTCAAATATAAAAGTTACCGGAGAGGACGCAACTGTTTATACAGTTACGCTCGACGATGTAGTAACTAAGTACTTCTCACTTAAAACCGGTGTAAAAAAAGAACTTGAGGCCAGCGATGTTATTAAGGGTGATTACGTTATTGTGGCGGGAATAGTAGCCGGTACTAAGGTTACAGCAAACTCCATTTATGTTGATTCCCAGGTTATAGTAGGAACGGGGAATGTAGCAACCTTGGATAAAAATGATTTTTCTCTTGTAGTTAACAGTTTCAGTAGAGAACGGTATACTATTGATATAGAGTCAGCGACAAAGATTGCGCTTTTGGATAGTAAATCTCTTGAGTTGGAGACAGCAGGATTTTCTAAAATTAAAGAAGGTGACGCGGTCCATTTCGTTCTTAAAGTAACAGGAAAAGAGCAAGAAAAAAATCGCTACTCAGCACAAAAATTGCTGATTATTCCTCAAGAGTACTTTGTGAAATAAATTCAAAATTTAGAGTCCAAAGTTCAAATTTAAATTTTGCATTTTTCATTTTGAATTTCTAACCTATGCTTAATTTTTTCAAAAAATTCCTAGACTATAACCAGAAGCAAATTAACCAATACCAAGTCTTTGTAGACGAGATAAATGCTTTGGATGATAAAGCGCGTAAACTTAAGGATTCAGACTTTAAGAAAGAGACTTTAAAATTAAGAGAAAAGGCCTCAAAAGGATCTCAGGAGAATTTAAAGGAAATTCGACCTTGGGCTTTTGCTTTAGTGAGAGAGGCCTCAAGACGAGTACTTGGTCTTCGTCACTACGACGTCCAAATTATCGCTGGGCTTGGTCTATCGGACGGCAAGATAACAGAACAAAAGACAGGAGAAGGTAAGACTTTGTCCGCCACCACAGCTCTTTATCTTCATGCGCTAACTGGTAAAGGAGCGCACTTGGTGACCGTAAATGACTATCTAGCCAGACGTGATGCCGGGTGGATGGGAGGAATTTTCGATTTTTTAGGAATGACAACCTCTGCAACCATCTCCGAAAGATCATTTATCTATGATCCTAAATTTGACGATAAGGATACCGGTGACTGGAGACTGAAACATCTACGACCAATTTCTAGAAAAGAAGCATACCTTGCAGACATTACTTATGGAATAAATAGCGAGTTTGGGTTTGATTATTTGCGTGATAATATGGTGCAGGATCCTGCAGAGCTTAGACAGAGAGGGTATTATTTCGCGATAATCGACGAAGCTGACTCAGTTCTTATTGATGAGGCTCGTACTCCTCATATAATCTCCGCGCCAAACGAGGAAGACACCTCGAGATATTATCAGTACGCACAGGTAGTAAAAAAACTTTCCCCCGAAGACTATATCGTTGATGAGAAAGAAAGATCTGCGAACATGACAGAAAAAGGTTTGACCAAGGTCGAAAAAATGTTGGGAGTTGAGAACCTTTACGAAAAAGATTTTGAGGCAGTGTTCCATCTAGAGGCAGCGTTAAAGGCCGAAGCTCTTTTCAAAAAAGAAAAAGACTACATAGTCAAAGATGGTGAAATAATAATAGTTGACGAATTTACAGGACGTCTTCAGTACGGACGTAGATGGTCTGAGGGAATTCATCAGGCAGTTGAGGCGAAAGAGAATCAACCAATTCAAAAAGAATCTAGAACTTTGGCGACAATTTCGCTTCAGAACTATTTTAGAAAGTACTCCATACTCGCAGGAATGACAGGAACGGCAGCAACCGAGGCAGAGGAGTTTCATAAGATTTACAACTGCGACATTCTTATTGTTCCCACACACAACAATATGATTCGTAAAGACGAGTCGGATCTGATTTACAAAACTGAAGTTGGAAAATTTAAAGCTGTAGTTGAGGAAGTGGCCGCGGTCTATAAGACTGGAAGACCGGTCTTAATTGGTACCACCTCAATTGAAAAGAATGAGCTTCTTTCTAGAATGCTTCAGCAACGTGGCGTACAACACAATGTATTAAATGCTAAAAATCACGAACATGAGGCGCAGATTATAGCTGCTGCAGGGAGATTGAATGCTGTTACCGTTGCTACAAATATGGCTGGTCGCGGAGTCGACATAATTCTAGGAGGGGACCCAGAAACTAAGTTAAAAGTTCAAGGTTCAAAGTTAAAAGGTGCATGGGACGATGAACATAAAAAAGTTTTAGATTTGGGAGGACTCTATATTATAGGTACAGAGCGTCACGAGTCTAGAAGAATTGATAATCAGTTAAGAGGTAGAGCTGGGCGACAAGGGGATCCCGGAGAGTCGCGTTTCTTTGTGTCGCTTGAGGATGATTTAATGAGAATTTTTGGTGGCGAGCAGATTGCTAAACTGATGACATTTTTCAATCTTCCAGAAGATCAACCACTCACGCACTCAATGGTGACAAAGGCAATTGAGCAGGCTCAGGTGAAGGTTGAGGGTCGCAATTTTGATATGAGAAAAAATGTTGTCGAGTATGACGATGTGCTCAATAAACAGCGTGAGATTATTTATGATTTACGCAGAGATATTTTAATGCAGGCAGATAAGGACCGAGAGGCCTTCAAAGATACCGTCCTGAAAGTGGTGAACGAACAGTTGGAGGCTCAGGTTAATGCAATTCAACTTGATTCGGCAATAGACACTGCAGAACTGAACACAACAATTCTTAAGGAAATAAAGTTGTTACTTCCGATAGATGAAAAGAAAGTTCGCAGTTACATTGAGCAACAAAACATTACCGAGCTTAGAGAGCATGTATTAAAGCTAGCCAATAAAGAGTACGATAGACGCGAAAAGGAAATCGGTGAAGTGGTCTGGAGGGGAGTACTCCGATTTATATTTTTATCTACCATCGATACTCATTTTTCACAGCACCTAAGCGGCATCGATGATCTGAGAGAGGGGATCGGTCTTAGGGGTTATGGAGGAACAAAACCGATAGTAGAATATAAAAATGAGGCATTTTCATTGTTTGAAAGGTTGATTAGAGAGATGTATTTTGATGCTGCGCGAAGAATGTTTAGTGTTCAGATTGAGGGTCATCAGCACGTTCACGAAGACTCAAAAATAAAGCCTAAAGAATTAGTGCTTTCGGGTCCAGTTGAAACAGCTCAGTTTGCTACCCCAGATCCAAAACCAAAACCGGTGAAAAAAACAATTTCTTCTACAACTAAAATATCAAAAAATAAGCCTGGCCGAAATGACCCTTGTCATTGCGGAAGCGGTAAGAAGTACAAAAAGTGTCATTACCCAAACTAACCCATGATAGAACGAAAAAGTGCAATTATAGCACCAATTCCTGAAGCAGAATTTTTAGTACAAGAACTTAGAAATCAGTTTGATCCAAGCGCCGTACATGGAGTTCCCGCTCACGTAACGGTTCTTTTTCCTTTCAAACATCCTGACGCTATAACAGGAGAAGTTCTTAAAAGTTTAAGAACTGTATTTTCCTCAGTTCAGCAGTTTGATTTTCAATTGTCCAACATTGATGAGTTTCCTGGCGTTGTATTCCTTAAACCAACCAAGAAGGAGGAGTTTGTTTCGATAACGGAAAAAGTAAGAGAGGTTTTTCCAGAAAACCCTCCATACGAAGGTAGGTTTTCAAAAATCAATCCTCATTTAACCATCGGGCATGAACTAGGTGATCGATTTGAAGAGTGTCGGAGGCAGGCCGAAGATATAAGGGCAAAACTACCATTTAATGCTAGAGTTGGAGAAATCTATCTCATGACCTCACTAGATGGCGAGTGGACGGTTAAGGAAGTGTTTGCGTTGTCCTAATTAAGGTTTCCTTTTTTTAGCCGCTACGTATTTTTTACCATGACCAACCGTAGTGTTGATCGGAACATTTTTTTGCATAACTCACACTTCTTTTCATCGAATGCCTCAGCTTTCAAAACTCCAAGTGCCGTAAAAGGGACTCTCATGAACTTTGTGTTGACATCTTTTGGATTACGATTAACCATAACCGCAACTCCCACAACCTTTCCACCTGCTTTCTTAACACTTTTTACAACTTTTTTTACTGAGCCACCGGTTGTTGTTAAATCTTCAATAACCAGAACTTTTTTATTCTTTACCAACTTATCATATCCACGCGTAAAGACCTGATCTTTTTCCGGAGTTTTTTCGGTGTAAACAGAAAGTACTTCTTTACCTTTCAACTTAGAAAGATGATGGGCTGTCCATTGAGATAGAATAATTCCCCCTAGAGCTGGTGCAGCGACTACATCAATGGCTTTGTTTTTAAATTTGACGGCAAACATCTTACCGATTTTGGAGGTTTCGTTAACGTGAGTGTATACAGCGTCTTTATTTATATAAACGCTACCGTGTTTGCCTGAGGTGTAGACGAAATGATCGTTAGTAATAACTGCCCCCACCTTTTTTAGAATCGATAGAACGTCATTCATTTCGGTCAATACTATAGCATCGATACCTAATCGTCAACCAGAAATCTAGACTTCGTAGTTTCTCCACGGCGACCGAAGATAAATCTACGTCTTGCATGAGTGATGTAAAGTTTACGCCGTGCTCGTGTGATTCCGACATAAAAAAGTCTACGCTCTTCCTCTAGCTGATGAAGATCGTCGACCGATCGAGAGTGGGGAAGAAGCCCTTCCTCAAGACCAATTACCCAGACATAATCAAATTCGAGACCCTTTGCTTGATGAAGAGTCATCAGACTGATTCCAGAAGTATCATCTACTTTCTTCTTATTAATTTTTTCCTGTTCGGAAAATTCAGATTCAACAAGAGCGACTTGTTCTAGAAACTCAAAGATGTCTGGAAATCTAAGCGCTACTGACTTAAGCTCCTTGATGTTCTCTAGACGGGCGTACTCTTCTGGATCATGTATATCGTAGAGCTCAAGGTATCCCGTTGCAGAAAAAATAATCTCCATCAGTTCAGCGCTTGGAATACTGTCAATTCGATCCCTAATCTTTGGATACTCAAGCTTTAGTTTGTTTAAACGAGTTTTCCCAATTTTTTCAAGGCGTTGTAACGAAACTTCATCTTCAGGGTTCACCAAAAATCTCAGATATGAGAGTACGTCCTTTACTTCTTTACGATCATAAAATCTTGTCCCTCCGACTAGTACATAGGGCAATGATGCGTGAAGTAAAGTCTCCTCAATTATTCGTGACTGAGCATTGGTTCTATAAAGAATACCCAGAGATGCCTCGGGGTTAAGAGAGATGTAACGTCTCATCTCGTCGATAATAAAAAATGCCTCATCTTGCTCATCACTCGCTTCGTAAACAATAACGTCCTCACCTTTTTTATTTGTTGTTCTCAGATGAAGGATCGGGTGGGTCGTATTTTGTGAAATTATGGAGAATGCATAATCAAGAATCTGCTGCGTTGAGCGGTAGTTTTGTTCAAGGTGAAATACTTTGCAGCCGACAAAGTCTGTTTTAAATTTATTCAGATTGCCAATATCCGCACCCCTCCAAGAGTAGATGCTTTGTGAAAAGTCTCCTACAACCGTAATGTTTTGATGTTGTCCAGCTAGTAGCTTGGCAATTTGGTACTGAGCGGTGTTTGTGTCCTGAAACTCGTCCACTAATATATGTGTATACCTACGTTGGTACTTTTGAAGTAGCATAGGTCTATGAGTGAGTAGCTCGTGAGCAAAAAGAAGTATATCGTCGAAGTCCAGAGCCTTATTCTTCCTCAGTTTAAGTTGGTACTCCCTATATACCTGTCCGACAACTTCTGCGGAGTAGTCCATAAAAATTTTTGTATAGTTTTCCGACTGTATAAGCTCACCTTTGGCTGCCGAGATGCGGTTCAAAAAATATTTAGGGGTAAAGTTGGTATGAATTTTTTTAATAATTCCTTTAATCAACATAAGTTGATCGGATTCATCGTAGATTACGAAGTTCGTATCTATGCCAATATGACTACCGTCTATGCGCAAGATTCGTGCACATAGAGCATGAAAGGTTCCTACGAACCCAAGTTGAGTGGCACCCATTCTGCGCTTCATCTCAGAAGCGGCTTTGTTAGTGAAGGTAATCATCAGAATTTCTCTTGCTGGCACCTTCTTGTTGGTAATGAGGTTGAGGACCTTGTGAATAAGAACGCGCGTTTTACCTGAGCCTGCTCCAGCCAGAATAATTGATGGACCTGACGCATGTTCTACTGCCGCTTGCTGTTCTCTATTAAGTTGCATAAACTATAATATTACAACATAAGATTTATGAAGTACTTGATTGCAAACTGGAAGGCTCACAAGACTCTAAAGGATGTGCAAGAGTGGATTCGGGTATTCAAAGAAAATTATTCATCAGATCGGAGCGATCTACTCATTATTCTAGCCGCCTCAGCTCCACACCTTTCATACATTAACCATGAGATAGATGGCTTAGCTAATGTTCAGGTAGCGGCTCAGGGCGTATCAGACAAGCCAGAAGGAAGCTATACCGGAGAGGTTACGGCAAAGGCATTGGAAGGAATCGCTTCCTACTGCATTGTGGGTCACAGCGAAAGAAGGGCGAGAGGTGAGACTGAGGAGCAAATAGAAGCACAAATAAAAAACTTGAAGGATGCCGGTATAACGCCAATTCTTTGCATACGAAAAGTTGAGGATTTTCCAACCAATTACACTGGAATAATCGCCTATGAACAACCGGAAGCCATTGGCACGGGACAAAACACCGCGGTAGATGAAGTTATGGATGTATATGAAAAATTGAACCTTTCAAATATGTCAGCCTTCTTATATGGAGCGAGCGTTGATGAAAATAACTGTAAGGAATACCTTGAGCGCGTAGAAATTAAGGGTTTTATAGTTGGCACTGCCTCGCTCGATCCAATACAGTTTATCAAGATAGCTAAGCAGCTATGAGACACCTGAAAAAGAAACGCGTTTCCTTAACTATTATATTGCTAGCTGTTTGTGCGATTCTACTTTTAATTGTTTCTCCCTATTATCGTTTTGCTACAAATGTAATTAAGGTATCGCCCGTGAAGTCTTTGTTTGGCTTCGGCGACCTTAAGATGATTGACGGTAGAGTAAATATTTTAGTTCTTGGAATTCCGGGAGGAAGTCATGACGGTCCCACTCTATCAGATTCCATTACGGTTATGAACTATGACACAAGATCAAATATAGTTCGTTCGGTCGGAGTTCCGCGAGATGTTTGGAGCAGTACACTTCGGGACAAAATTAATTCAGCTTTTGCTTATGGTGAAGCAAAGGTTGAAGGTGGCGGACTAAGATTGGCTAAAGCCGAGATTGGATCCATAATCGGTTCTCCAATTCAGTACGCTGTAGTAATCGATTTCAGTGAATTTATCAATCTAATTGATGCGGTGGGAGGAGTTGACGTGATGATAGAAAAATCATTTATTGATAATAAGTTTCCTATTGAGGGAAAAGAAAATGATGAGTGTGGAGGTGACTCTGAATTTAAGTGCAGATATAAAACCGTTTCCTTTAAAAAAGGATTATCTCATATGAACGGCGAAACAGCTCTTTCGTTTGTTAGGTCTAGAAATGCAGAAGGCGAGGAGGGAACTGACTTTAGTCGCAATAAGCGCCAACAGTTAGTAATGGGAGCAATTAAAGAAAGAGTAGTTAAGATTGTATTGACCTTTAATCTTAGAAAATTGGAGAACCTTTATAAAACGACAGACGCTTTAATTAAAAGAGATATCACGAATCAACAACTTGCCTATTTGTTGCGAAATGTGGTTCTACATCGTAGCTTTAAGCAGAGCACCACAGCGCTTCCGGAGGAATTATTCATAGTGCCAGACTACACAGACTACGAAGGCAAATATGTGCTAGTACCCGAGGACGCATCGTTCTCTGCGGTTCATTCTTACGTAAAACAGTTTCTTACAAAGTAATAGATATTCTGCAGATTTTAAAAAAGCAGCGAGACTGCGATAATTGCGAAGGCTCCTACGGACAATAAAAGCAGGTATTGAAAGGATCCTGCAGCTGGCAGAGTGTCACTGACTGCAGCTACTGGCTTGGATGACGGAGTAATTGTTACCTGCTGTGTTGGCGAAGGGATCGATGTTGGAGTTGTGACTTCTTCTTCTACGACAGGTTCAACAAATACAGCAGCAGTAGGCTTTGAAATAGAAGTCGGAACCAATGATTTAACAAGTGGAGTGGGTGATGGCTTAGGTGCTGTTGTCGGCGCAATTTTGGAACCGTTCTTCGTACTTGGAGTATAAAGAAATGCTAAAACGCCCAATACAATAAGCAGAAACAGAGCAATTAATAAAGGCAAGAGTCGATTTTTTTTGGAAGGCGTCTCTGTGTTAATTTGCTGAACAGGCGTAGCTACTGGGATAGTATCTGACACCTGAGCATTTGGGTTAAACTGAGGCACGTGTGGTGTGCTTTGGGATCCACCCTCTTTTAAATACATACTAAACTCGTAGATTACAAAACCAAGAGTTAGTATGAAGAACAATAAGGCTATTTTATTTACGGATAGTAGCACTGAAAGAATATCCATGTTTATCAGTATAAAGTATCTAGTATTTAGTATCTAGCATTTAGTATTTGGAAGATGGCTAGAAGACGAACATTAATCCTAAACCTAGAATAATAAGTGCGGCGCTGGAGTACATCAGGTAAGAAATATTACCTCCTGTAGAGGGCAAAGTAGGAGTAATCTCTGTTGGTTCTGCCGGTGTCGTTGGTGTTATAGATGCAGAGGTGGTTGCCGTTACGGTTGGAGTGGCGGTCAACTGCGCGCTACCAGTAGCCTCTCCAAGCACCCTCTCACCACTTTTGGTGACTTTGAATTCTCTCGTAATGGCATTTGCAGTTGTCTGACTACTTCTTGCAAACAATTTATATGAACCAGCTATAAGGGGTTGAGAAACAGTAATTTTCCAATTTCCTTGCGAGTCTGCTATGGTTTGCTTAGAAACTATCTTAGAATTGTTATCTGTGCTCTGTATCGACACCGATACGGTTGAGAGAGGATAGGCAACACCTTTTATGAGCGGATTTCCTACCGGAATAATAGAGTCTTCAATAGGATACGAGACCTTAAAAGTGTCAACTTTAGCCGCACTAGATAAATCTGTTGCGTTTGGCACTTCAACCTTACTCCCTAATACAGAACTGTCCTCCGGTAAGGAATAATTTTGGCCCATCTTTATAGAGTCAGAAATTGGAGATGCAAGTTGAATCGGAGCAATTACCGACGATGAATTTCCTCTTTCATCGTATAGGTGAATGGAGACTTTACTAGAAAGTGCCGGTGTGGAAAGAGTCAAATTCCCAGAATTTAGAAGGCCATTTAGTGGCATCAACCACTCTCCTGAATTTTTTGAGATAGTGGAGAGCGGGACGCTCCCTTCATGTCTTAGGATAACCAAAACATCCTTTTCTGGAGTGCCAGTCGAAGACACCACAATACCGTAAGTTGGCTTGAGAGAGTTTATTCTATTATCAACCGGTGCTGTTTTGAAATTAAACACCGTGTTTTCGTTAATACTTAACAGTTCCTTTTCATTTGTAATACTGTAAAAATACTCGGTATTTGGGAGTAAATTACTCAATGTGACGCTGTGGTTGAAGTATCTTTGACGTGCGTTGGGGCTATCGCGTTCATCTGTGGCAAGATTGGATAATTTCTGTGCCGAATTGCCGTAAAGCACCACACCTAGTTCTTGTTCTGAAGTGCGCCAGACAATGCTCGCTTTGGATGAGCTGACATTTGTTTCGTCAAGACTGATTACGTTCTTTTTTACAGCTTTTGTACTTTGAGGGGAGCTCAGAAAAAAGTTAGTAACAAAAAAAGATAGCGCCGCTACTATCGCAACAGCAAGTACTGAGGGTATTTTAACTGGCTTTTTCTGGTAAAGATCTGCGTAGGGCATAACTATTGTTTGTTCTCAATTAACTTAAGGATGTTTGTATCGATTTTGTATTGTAGCAGAACTGGGTCAGCAATAATCGCATCTACAGTTTTCTGGTTAGCCGAGTGGTAAAGATCGGCCACGAGCCAAGCTATAATAGTCATGAAAATACAGACAGAAATGTACAAAAGTTCTTTATGTTTCATATGTGCTTATAAGTAATATCCTTCTATCTCTGCCTTAATTTTTAAAGTTGCGCTTTCAGACCCCAATTCTTCACGATCAATGATTACCGATTTTATATTCTTCAACCTGCGTTGCCGCATCATGTCTCTTTCGAATCTAACATAATCTTCGAAAGAGGAGCCAAGTTCTACATTGACAATCATCGATCGAAACACATCCTTTTTAGTCTCAACCAAGTTAACTCGCTGTACCGCAATCTTACGGACAGATACATTATTCTTTGTAGCACTTCTCTGAATATCGCTCATGATAACGTTAAGATACGGTTGCGAAGGCAAGGCTTCGTCAATTAGATAAAGACGGTCGCGTACCTGTTCAAGAGCTGTTTGTATCTGAACAATTTGCCCAATTAGCAACTCATATTTTTGGTCGGTTGCCTTCAGTTCCTTTTCCTGCTTACTCAGACCAATTGCTGTGCTAAGCGACGGCTTAATTGCAAAGAAAATAAATATGGAAAAAATTATGAAAAACAATGTCGTAAAGGTATAGTCCTTCGTTCTCGTCTCCTTAAGTGATGTCAGGATATACTTTAGCGATGGTAGTTGTTGCTTGGTTGTATCTTCTTTCATATTATTTTTCCATTAGGAAAGTTTCCAAAGCTAGGTCAAACACATAACCTTCGTCAACTCTCCTGATATTAGACAGCGATACAGATTTAAATTTTTTGTCTTTTTGCAATCTTGCATTAAAAAGTTGCAACTGTCGAGGGTCGATAGAAGTACCTTTAAGCGTATAGGTGCTCTCACTGATGTCAAGTGTTGTGAGAACGACAGATTCTGGAAAGACCGAAAGGATGTAATTTAGTGCTGCAAGTTGATAGTCTTGTTCGGATGTAACTTTTCTGATTGCCACGCTTTGATTATTTACTTTCTCAGCTTCGTCAAGAAGAGGCTTAACCGCTTCAACGATTTCCTTTTTTTGATCCAGCGAGTCTTTGAGGTCAATGATGCTTTGATCGACACTGAATCTGTAAAACAACACGCCGATTACGACAATTTGAGTGAAAACTAGAATATACCTCAGGTAATTCAAAAAAAAATACAGAGTCTTATCAATAAGACTTACATCTTTCTTACTCAGGAGGTTTATTTTATATGTCATTTAGATGACTTAGATTTTGGTTTTAAAAATTTAGTAACCTGAGATTTAAGTCGCGCAGCCTTATTAAGATGAATGACACCTTTTTTTGCAGCTTTATCGATTGCGGAATGGACTTTTTTCATGTCCTTCATCGTTCCTTTTCTCATCTTTGAAAGAATCGAAAGATAGGAAGCTTCGATTTTTTTATTCGAGCTTTTTCGCACTTTATCTTGTTTTAATTTTTTTATTGCTGATTTGATAATTGGCATAATATAAACACCCCCTCCCTTACTTCATAAATTTGAATTTTGAATTTTGAATTTATTATAGTTTGTATTCTTTTTCAAAACTTCGCTCTCCGTATGATCCACTAAAGATAATGGAAAGCTTAATGCTACCGACTACTGAATGATATCTACATACCCCGGAGGAGCATGTACCTAACGTAATTCCTTCTTTTGAGCATGAGCGTTGACCTGATTTAAAATCACAACCAGTGAGTACGCCGTCTGGAATTACATCGCTATCGGTATCGTCCTCAGCTCTTGCAGCCCGATTGTAGGTAAGCTCCATCTCTGCCTTCTCCGTCCCCTCAGGAGCGTCCTTAACAGTTATCCGAACCTCGCCTTTTCTTGCTCCATCCTCTAGATTTACTTTTACCGAGGAGTCAACAGGAGCTATGGTCGGCTCATTTTCTAAAACATTCTCAGTTCCTTGGCCCTTGCTTTTATTGCTTGCGTTTGTGGCAAACCAAATTCCAAAAATAACTACAACCGCGCATATGACACCAATGATTATTTTCTTTTGTTTGTCCATAAAAATATTTAAAGAACTTTTAATATAAACGTTTCTAGCTCAGCGATCGGAACTCTTTTTTGTTCCATGCTGTCACGCTCTCTCACAGTAACTGTCCCATCTTCAAGAGTTGTATAGTCTACGGTGATACAAAACGGTGTACCAATTTCATCCTGAGCCGCGTACCGTTTCCCGATGTTACCACGGTCATCCCAGGAGACCATTAATCTCGTTCTTAAATTATGATAAATTTCTTTAGCTTTATCAACAAGAGCTGGCTTATTTGCAACAAGAGGAAAAACAGCAGCCTTGTAGGGTGCTAATTTGGGATGAATTTGTAGCCACTCTCGTTTCTCGTCCTTACGGTAGGCATCAAGCAGGAAAAAGAGAAGAGATCTATCGACACCAGCAGAGGTCTCGATGTCCCAAGGAGTAAATTCCTGATTAGTGTCTGTATCACGATATGTGAGTGACTGCCCGGAATATTTCTGATGACGGGTAAGGTCCCAGTCGCCTCTGTTGTGAATTCCCATCATTTCCTGCCATCCCCACGGTGACTTAAACTCTATGTCCGTTGCAGCCTTTGCGTAGTGCGCCCTTTCAGTAAGTTCATGGTCTCTGAACCTTAAATTCTCCCTGTTCATCCCTAAAGAGGTGTACCAGTTCATACTTTCTTTTTTCCAATATTCAAACCACTTTTTCCCTTCTTCAGGAGTTGGTTGAATATAAAACTGTAGCTCCATTTGTTCAAATTCACGCGAACGGAACGTAAAATTTCCTGGAGTTATTTCGTTTCGAAATGCCTTGCCTACCTGCGCTATCCCAAAGGGAATACGTACTCTTGTGGTGTTTACAACATTTCTGAAATTGACGTGGACTCCGTTAGTTATTTCTCCACGAAGATAAATCTCGGACTGCTTTCCCTCGACTATTCCCAAGTAAGCCTTAACTAAAAGATTAAAGTTTACTGGTTCTGTCCATGATGGAGCTTTATCTTTATGCGCTAGCTCATGGGCTTTAATCTCCTCGGTTTTGTCCGATCTGAAGCGAAGATGACAATGTTTGCACTCAACCAGAGGATCGGTAAATGCTTGTGTGTGACCTGAAGCCTCCCATGCCTTTGGGTTCATCATAATTGCGGCATCTACAGCAACCACGTCGTCACGCATCTGGACGTTGTAGTTCCACCATTGGTCTTTAAGATTTTTTTTCAGTAGTGACCCGATAGGACCATAGTCCCATGTCCCGGCTAAGCCTCCATATATCTCTGATCCAGGGAAAATAATACCGCGTCTTTTACACAATGCTACTAAAGGTTCCATATAGTCTATTATATCGCACCAAGGGGGAGTTTTTGGTTGGTAAGTTCGGTAAACATCTCCTTCAGGTCGGACAAGGGGAGTTCTTCAGAGGTATAACCAAGAGCGTTAAGTACTTGATTAGCGCTTTTCGTAAATTGCTCGAGTCCATTATCCTCTTTAGAGACATTGATCATAAATTTTTGCAAAGCATTATAGATTTTTAGATCCTGCTCCATTTCTGGCGCCAATCTATCAATCATAAACAGTAGAGCGTATAGCCAACTCAACTTGGACGAAGACTGTTTAATCTGAGAGAAGGCAGATACAAGAGTGGTTTCTTGCAAATAGTAAGTTTCATGAGATCTACGTAGGATTACGGATATCAAATTGCCGGTCTGGAGATGGGGCCGTCGTTTGCTTGAGGTCTTCTTTACGCCCTTACCATATACTCGAATCTTGCCATTTTCTTCTGTAAGGATGGTGTAGATTACATCGTCGCTGGGGAGTATTTTACTACTTAAAACAATGCCCTTTGTTTTTATTAGAATGGGCATAGGGGGATTAGAAGCTTTTTTGGTACAGTTTGTCTTTATCGAAGACTCCGTCGTATAGCTTCTGCCCGCCAACGGTAATGGTAAGCTCCTGTTTATCCTCAACTCCTGGCTGTTTTTGAACCATTAGACTGTAGTCTTTGGAGCTGATGGAGTCTGGAAGGGCGTAAGTAACAGTTACCTTAGCGCTACTTCTAGGACTTACGGTCATGAATCCCTCGAAAACCGTTTTACCAAGACTGTCATAAGTCTTAACTGTTTTTTGGGAACCTTTGAAAGAAACGAGTTTTGAACCCTTTGGTACGTAAATTCGTAGCCAGTTTCTTAGTGGTGCATTAAGGCAGAGTCCTCCACGTTCTAGATTACAGTCTGACTGATCATAAGGATTTTTATATGTAAGAACAACCTCTCTTTGTATACCGTCTGCGCCATTGGTAGTCTTTGTTTCAATGGTTTCGTCGATATAAAGATTTGATTTGGCACCTGCAAAATTAACACCGCTTACGTGTAGATAGTCTCCATCAGTTTCCCTAATTCTTCCTGCAAAATTAATTTGTTCCGCAGCTTTCTGTAGCTGAGGATCTTTAAAGTTAAGCAAGATATGTTTTTGTTCAAGATTTCCATACATTGTCTGTGCGAGCGTACCCCAGTATTTTGATGGTGAGAATCCAATCGCTTTGTTGAAAAGAGCGAACATCAAATCGCCTAAAATCCCTTTTCGGTCTGTTTTCACATAGTTAACTGGTCGATCTACGATGTCAAATAACGTATATATGACCTGAGGACAATCACATCTCTTGTCCTCTTCTGCTGAGAAGGTGACTCCACTAACTTCGGTATCTCCAAATATTCTCAACATGTCAACAAGAATTTTTGCATCAAGCATAATCGCACCATCGTAATCAACCTTGTTTCCGCTTCGATTATATAAAGACTCGAAAAGTTTAAGTGACTCTGGTAAATCTGGAGAAAGATTACTGTCGCGAACATAGAATTTGCTCACTCCCTTGTGGTATGTAAGAATCTCTGCTGGAGCGGTAGGATGGGATGAAATTGACTGATCTAGTTCATAAATATCTGAGGATCTTTCGATGTTCATCTTTCCATCCTTGATTCTGAAATATGCATATGAAGTCAAAAATCCACCGGTTGCACGTCTTTCATAGTTATTTTGGAATAGTATGAGATAGGTTTTCTCTTTATCTTTACCTAGGATTTTAGGAAGCTGCTTTAAGAGTGGCTTAGCGTCGACAAAAAGCGAGGAGACTCCTTGAAACTGATCTTTTACGGACTGTACGTTTGCTCGAATCTTTGTTTTACCAAAACTTTGAGGATAACGATTAGGGTCAATTTTCTCCATTCGAATCTCTGCTTGTCTTATGTTCTCGGATATCGAGTCAATGTTGCCTAAGACTTTATCTAGGGTAAGAACTGCCGTTTGTAGTCTGTCCTCTGCAGATTTTTCTGAGAAGGAGGCTCCACCTTTTTTAAATCCGATAAGATCGGCGTAGGGCGCAATAGCCTTTATTCCATCCTTACCCGCCTCAATTGAGTAATGTCCAGCCTCGACGGCATTTTTGAAGTCGCCAACATAGGGAATAAAGGATAGCCAGTAAATTCCTTTGGCATCTTTCTCAAAGCTGTCATAGGTTTTGGAAAATTCCGCAAATTTCGCTTCCACAAGGTCCATATCGTTAAGAGAGAAGGCATACTTTAGGGTTTTTGCTGATTCGGTAAGTGGTTTGATATCCGAACGAATCTTGATGATTGGGATGAGAATGAAAAATATAGCCACAAAAATAGCAATTCCCGCTACAATCAGCTTCTGTTTCATATTTTTTTTACGTCTTCCCATTATATTTGGTTGAGAGGCAATGCCTCCTGCCTGCAGCGGCTGAATTTTGGCTAGACCGCTCCCTTGCCCGTAATCATTATCCATGGTGTTCTTAAAATTATTTTTAGATCGTTCCATAGTGATAGGTTGTCTACATATGATGCATCAAGTGCAATCCTTTTGTCAAAATTTATTTCAGATCTTCCAGAAACTTGCCAAAGACCAGTAATGCCTGGATTTAATGATAACACTCGTTTGACCAGAGCTCTAGTGTGAGGATATTTTTCCTGTTGATCCTCAAGTTCATCTTTGTAATATGCTCTAGGTCCTACAATACTCATCTGTCCTTTTAGGACATTGAGTAATTGCGGAATTTCATCAATTGAGTGCTTACGGATAATTGTACCAAACTTTGTTACTCTCGGGTCATTCATCAGTTTATAGCTTCCTTTTTTATACTCAGAAAATAGTTTGGCAAATTTTGGATCAGTTCTTAAAATCACATGAGCATTGTTAATCATTGAACGAAACTTATACATTGTAAATCTCTTAGTGTTGCGACCTATGCGCTCTGGTACATCTGCAAAGAGTGGTCCTGGAGAGGTAAGTTTGATTACGATAGCTGTAACTAGACAGACGGGGGAGAAAAGAATTAGCAAAGTGAAGGACAAAACAATGTCCATCAATCTTTTGAGATATTTTTGATAGAGAGGTCCTCTGAAATACTGCATCATATGGATTATGTTAGCTCTTCGTGTTCCGTACCTTTAAAACTCTCTACCATTGCTTTAACTTTTGCTACCGAGGTTTTTCTCGTGACCAATAAAGCGTCCTTGGTATTGATTATGAGAATTTCATCAAGATCTATTCCTACAATCAATTTTTCTGGTTCGTAATTGTACACTAATGAATCGTTTGAATTTTCTAACTTAACTTTACCGAGCGTAACTGTGTCCCTTGTGCTTGTCTCTAGGGCTTCTTTTAGAGCTTCCCATGCCCCTACGTCGCTCCATCCAATATCTTCAACCACTACGTAAGCATCGTCTACTGTGAGTTGTTCTAAAATTGCATTATCAAAATTAATTTCAGGTATTTTCTCATACTCACTAATCAAGACGTCATTATAATTTTTAGCTCCAAAACTATTCATAATAACTTCTAAATGAGAGGAGATCTCTGGTGCAAACTTTTCAAACTTTGCCATGAGATTTTTTGGAGTTGTTACGAAGTAACCCAAATTCCAGCAGTGCTTACCGCTGGTAAAATATTTATGTGCCACATCCTTCGCTGGTTTATACTTGAGTCCAGAAAAAGATCTGAACTCTACACCATCCACTGTCTCTATTGTTTTATCGTAATGTATCCAACCCAAGTTCTCGGATGCAAACCTGGATTTCTGTCCTATAAAAATAATTTTATCGTCCGCCTTCGCAATGAGCTTTGCCGATGCAGCTAGTATTTTTTTGAACTTATCCTGGTGCTTTACTATATGGTCGCTCCAGAGAATCACAATTGGTTCGTTCTCACCACTCATCCTAGAAACATATGAGGCTGCGTATGCTACAGCAGGACCAACGTCTTTTTTGTGGGGTTCCAAGATGATATTTTTGATTGGAAGGTCGGGAAGTTGTTTATGAACCACATCTTTATAAGTTGTGCCAGTGGCGATAAAAATGTCCTCAGGTTTAAACTCAGGAGTTAGCCTTTGTACTGTAAGCTGAAGTGTTGAGAGGTCTCCCACTATTTTTTCGAACTGCTTGGGAGACTTTTTTCTTGAAAGTGGCCATAGTCTTGTGCCAACTCCGCCCGCGAAGATAATCGCTTTCATGTCGAACATTGTACGTTATCTTTTTTGATGTTTCAATGGCTCTTGAAAGAGATTTTATGCTTTGATGGTCAAACAAAACTCCAGTTTTTTTATGAATAATTGTCTCCGCTGCGCCTGAGTTTTTGTACGAGATAACAGGGCAGCCGAAGAACTGTGCCTCAAGACTGGTGTAGCCAAAGTCTTCATTCTGAGGCATTATCAAAGCTTTTGCATATGTATATAGATATGCAACCTCAGAATCGGTCAAATTTTTGAGAAATAATATGTTGTCAGATGCTATATGCTTCAATGCTTTTTCTTCTGTACCAGTGCCGACAATGATTAAAGGTTTTTTAATAATATTTAACTTTCTAATAACAAGATCGATTTTTTTATATTTTTCTAGCCGGCTCACTACAAGAAAATATTCTTTTTTTGGAATGAAGTAAAAACTTGGTTTAAATTTTTTTGTTGAATTTTGTTTTTTTATTTTTTTCCAATAAGCAAAATCAAAAGGAGGGTATAAAACCTCCGAGTCTCGTTTGTAATATTTCTTAATTCTTTTTTGAACATGTTCTGAAATCGCAAATAATTTATCTGGCCTTTGTGACACTTTAAAATCCATTTTCTTCAGAATACTGAGAAGCGGTTCGATTAAATGTTTAATCGAACCGCGAAGATATTCTTTTTGGTGTGACCATAGAAAGCGGGGAGGGGTAAGGATAATTGCAATGTGCTTTGTCTTGGGTTCTGTTCTAATTCCTTTCGCGAAAGCTGAGGAAACAGAGATGACCGTATCGTATTTTGATAAATCAAAGGAACGGAAGGCGAAAGGGAAAAAGGGGAGAGATAGGACTCTATTTCCTTTAATAAACTCGGGAAGGTCTTGCATGAAGGATGTTTTAATTCTTATCCCTTTTGCCCATGGTGCAGCTTTACGATTATAAAATGAAGTGTAGAGCGGAGCATTTGGGTACATCTTATGTAGAACCAATAATAGTCTTTCAACGCCACCCCATTTATCCACCCAATCATAGACCAATGCTACCTTACGTTTTTTCATCGCCCTATTGTACATCACTTTTTTGCTTTAGACCGCTAGAGCTTGTAATGGCGGAAGTATATAGTAAAATAATGAACTATGAGGGTGAATGCAGAACATAAGGGAACGAGAACAATCAGTCCTAGAGTGAGCTTGGTTACAGATATTTTGAATTTGGCAATAGTATCTGGAAAGCCAATAGGCTTGGCATTTGACGATGCTCTAAGTGGTCTGGATGCGGGATGTCCACCAAATGTTAGGAGGAGATTGGCAATGGGCGATTTCACTTCAGCAGCGAGTCAAGAATATTTATGTGGTGTTGATAGACGATTTGGCTCTGTTCCAAGTGCTGACCTAGAGATACTTGGCAAAACGGTACAATTGCATAATTTATATGCAAATATAGAATTAGATAGCCGCAGAATAGAGGACTTAAGAAGCGCAGGATTTCTGGGCACAGATGGCTTTATGAAGGTTTTCGATCAAAGGGCAAGGCGAATGAGCCATGTTGGCGTACTGGAAAAACAGCTTCTCAGAGCTAAAACAGCCTAATCTGGTCTTTAGAAGTACATATCTTTAGACTGCTAGAGCTTGTAAAATTACAATACATTGATATAATCTCAAAATGAAATCTGAAAGAATAAGAAATATATGTGCTAAAGATGTTCTGGACACTGATAAACACCAGAGACACTTAGCGCACGCTATCGAAGCAGGACTCATCGACCAACCAACCTTAAATCGTCTTAATCGCTACGGGCTTAGAGTGGATACCTCTAGTTTTGTCAAAAGTACTGTTATGAAAGCAATTCGCTCAGGTGATTTGAGTACTTGCGTTGGAATCGATCCTGATTTTAGGCCACGAAAAGCCTTGTCAGAAAGAGCTAATTTAGCCTCATTAAGAATTCAACTCGCTCGAATAGAAAAAGTACTCAGTGAAGGAATTACATATCGAGGGAAACCGCTCACCCAAGGACAAATAGAACGACGAATGGAAGCAGCCAGATTTCTCAGAGAAAAAATCTGGAAACTCGATCCCATCCATACAATTTAAAACATACCTATCTGGTCTTTAGGGTCTTCTACTTTCTTCTTTTTCTTAAGGGTTTCCTTGCCCGCCGAAGCTCCGGCTTTGCCTCGAGCGAAGGAGGGTTCTTTAAATAATCTAGCTATCAAAGACTTCATTTCATATTTTTGTAGCTCCTCTTTGAAGGTTTGAGAAAAGCCGTCGAACTTTGCTTTGTCAAATTCGAACACTATCTTTGCATCGGTCACAATAACTGATAGTTTTTTTGAAAGAATTATATTTTCTACATTTTCTTTTATTAATTCTTTTTGGCGACCTTCCTCAAGTTTATTAACGTTTTTTAACAAGTCTTCTACTGTTCCAAATTTCTCAAGTAGGGTGATTGCGGTCTTTGGTCCAATTCCTTTTGCTCCGGGGTAATTATCCGATGGGTCGCCAACCAAAGCTTTGTAGTCGGGTATCATTGAGGGTGTAACGCCGAGTTTTGTTTTCACTGCATCTTCGTCATAAAGCGTAATCTCTGTAAGTCCGAACTTAGGAGAGATTACGAAAGTGTGTTTGTTAACAAGCTGCATGATGTCCTTATCTCCAGTCAGAATTAACGTTCTCATCTTTCTGCCGTTTGCCATCTGGGAAATCGTCCCAATCATATCGTCTGCCTCAAGGCCATCCTGCTCTTCACGGAACAATCCCGCTTTATCCAATAGATTTTGAAGTAGTGGAATCTGCTGTTTGAAATCATCCGGCATTGGAGGACGCTGAGATTGGTATTCTTTAAGAAGTTTTTGTCTGAAAGTTTTTTTTGGAGTATCAAAGCATATCGCAACGTGTGTTGGTTTGAAAATCTCTAGAGCTTTTCCAAGCATACCAAAGAATCCATAGATTACGTTGGTTGGAATTCCTGATTTAGTCTTGAAAGGTGGAAGAGCGTGGTATGCACGGTGCATTATTGCATTCCCATCGATGATTAGGAGTGTATCCATTTAAGAATTGGAAATGTTTGTTTTTTTCTTTCCACCAACGAGTTTTTCAAACTCATCTTGATCTAGGCTTTCTTTCGCCAGCAACTCGAGAGCTACTTTATCGAGCTCTTTCTTGTGAGACTTTATGATTTCAGTAGCCTTTTTATATCCTTCTGCCAGGATTAGTTTAACTTCTTTGTCAATCTGAGACATTGTTTCTTGTGACTGTGGATTTTCTTGCCAGGTCGCTTTACCCATCTCCGTTACATCATAAGAAGGTCCAAGATTGATGGGGCCCATAGAGCTCATTCCGTACTCAACTACCATGGCACGCGCAACTGACGTTGCTTGATCGAAATCATTCGCAGCTCCAGTTGTCACCTCCTTAAAAATTAAGTCTTCAGCGGCTCTGCCTCCCATCATTACAGCAATACGCTGCAATAGATGATTTTTGGTTTCGTGTAGTTTGTCTTTCTCAGGAGGAATGAGCGTGTACCCAAGAGCCATTCCACGAGAAACAATTGAGATTCGATGTACGGGGTCCGTGTGGGATTGAAAATGTGAAACAAGAGCGTGTCCAGCTTCGTGATAAGCAGTGAGTTTTTTATCGAAATCAGATTGCAGACGTTTTTTCTCAGGCCCAAGCTTTACCTTGGTCGCAGCTTCCTCAAGAGCGTTCATAGTAATCGATTCTTTTGCTTGTCGCGCAACGTCAATTGCGGCCTCGTTAAGCATGCTTTCTATATCTGCTCCTGAGAATCCAACTGTACGTTTTGCAATCTTTGCCCAATCGACCTTTCCCTCTATTGGTTTATTTTTCGAGTGAATGGCAAGTATTTTTTTTCGTCCCTCTAGATCTGGATAATCGACAAGAATTCTACGATCAAAGCGACCTGCACGAAGCAGAGCACTGTCCAGAAGATCTCCTCGGTTGGTGGCAGCAATAACAACGACCTGCTCATTAGGATTAAATCCATCTAACTCTACAAGTATTTGATTTAAGGTTTGTTCCCGCTCATCATGTGATGGCATTACTCCTGTTGCGCGCGCTCTTCCAATCGCCTCAATTTCATCGATAAAGATTATTGCTGGTGCGCTTTTTTTAGCAGTCGCAAAAAGATCTCGTACGCGAGCTGCTCCAATTCCCACCAGCATTTCCATAAACTCGGATCCTGCTATCGAGAAGAACGGGACACCCGCTTCTCCTGCCACTGCTTTTGCAAGTAAAGTTTTTCCACATCCAGGCGGGCCAATGAGTATTACTCCTTTTGGCGTTCTCGCCCCAACTTTTTTGTATTTATCAGGATGACGCAAAAAGTCCACGACTTCCTCTAGTTCTTTTTTTGCCTCATCAACCCCAGCAACATCTTTGAATGTGATTTTTGAAATATCCTTGTTGAATTTTTTAGCTC
>CAYISZ010000004.1:0-54606 GCA_964366455.1 uncultured Gammaproteobacteria bacterium | reverse complement strand
ACAGCGGTATCGTAAACCGTTAACGTCAGTTCGATTCTGACAAAGGGCTCATGAGCAGACTAACTCGAATCAGTTCCAAACATTCCAACCAGAAAAAGGCCATCATGATTGTGGGTGGACTTGTAATGGGATGGTTTTTACTTACTTCAGGTTTCTCCTTCCTTATAAACAGCTCGGTTTTTGTAGGTAATTTGTTTGGTGGAGGACGCAGCGAGTATGACTTTGGAACTGCACCTAAATTCTACAATATTGAGTTTGATGAAGTCCCAGCGGCAACCAACAGTGCAAGCCTTCAAGTATCGGGTATTGCGGAAAATCTAGACGAAATCACAATTTACGTGAATGGCAGCAGAAGTAAAAAAATAGAGGTGGATTCTGAGGGTAAGTTCTCTACCGTCCTAAGTAACTATGACCAAGGCACTAACACCTTTTATGCTATTGGCCGAAATGATAAAACTAAGCAGAACAAGAAAACGGAGATAATTTCATTTCTTTACAAAACAGCAAAACCAACTATAGAGATTAGCGAACCAAGCGATGGAAGCAGAACCCCACGGGATGAAATAAAGGTTAGTGGTAAGACAGATCCTGAGGAAGATATGACCGTTCGAGTTCAGGGAGCACTGACAACTGTAGATGCTAGTGGCAACTTCCAGTCATTTGTAAGACTTAAGGAAGGGGAGAACAAGATCAAAATCACGGTTACTGATGCTGCAGGTAATACCGAGGAAAAAGAAATCACCGTTCACTACGAGAAGTAACTCCGATCAACACTGGCCAAAAGAATAATATAAATGGGTGCAGAAGAATGTTGTCGAATAAAGAATAAGTTCCTAAAAATATCATTGAAATCATCGCGAAGTTGCTCATCTTCCCTACTGTCCATAACCAATAGACAAATGCACCAAATCCAAACACTCCTGTAGTAACTAGAATAATTAAGTACGAAGAATGAAACGATGCTCCTGCATGGTTTTTGCTTGCCCCTCGTAGCTCCGATACTGTCGTGAGCGAAATGGGGTCCTCTTTAAAGTATCGTATTCTGTTGTACCCCACGCCAATAATTGGATTTTTCTGCCACAACTTAAAACCTTGCTCATAGTCGGTCGTTCTGGATTTAATTGTGGAAGTTCGCAGAAGATTTACACCCTCACCGAATGGTTTTGGAGAAAACACAACGAACAAAACAACTAACGCCAGAACTACTAATACTGCCTTTAAGTTTCTCCTTATAGCAAGACTGTAGCAGATTGTAGAAATAAACAGCGAAACGAAGAAGCCTCTTGAGTAAGTGAAGAACCCCAATAGAATATAGCTTATTGCATATAACACCTTCATAGCTCTAGGAAACAATTTCTGATTAAACAAAATAAATACAAGAGTAAGCCCATAGACTGCTCCTGCGACTGATGTGTCTAAGAACTGGCCGAACACACGGCTTAAATGTGGGTCCCACCCAAGATACTGCAGATTTCTTAGGTTGTTGTAGAAAAAATACTGAATCACTCCGATAACTCCCACTAGACTGAAAAATACATTTAGATAAATTGGCGAAATTGTTTTCTTTAAGAAATGTTGTATGGTTAAGCTAAATCCAACAAGATACAAAGAAAGTCTCACTAAGTACATAAGGCTCACAGCGTTTTCATATGCTGAAACGCTAAATATTCCAAACAGGAATGTTGCAAGCAATATACCAATCAAACTGATTGCAGCTTTCGGCAACTTTAGCTTTGTTCTTTGTTTGAATAAGGAGTGAACAATCCAGATGAAGTAGGGAATTTCGTACAGATAAACATTAACTTCTTGCTGATTGAATGAAAGTCGCCCAATCTGTCCGAGTAGAAATAGGCCAAGCGAAACTAACGGCAAGATCATAGATTTAGTAGTTTCGCTCTTACTAAAAATGAGTGCAAGCTCATCATGAATGAGTACGCAAACCCCGCTGCTCCGTCAAATAATCCTAATTTAAGAAAGTATGTATAAATAAACTTTCCCAAGGGATAAAAAACCATTTTTAGAGTAGAGAACCGAGTTCCATTATTTTTGAGCTCTTTTGCTCTAGCTGAGCTGTACTCATTTACCGATCGGAGAAACTCTGAAATCTTTTGGTGTGGGTAATGATCGATGAATCCTTTGAGAGATCCTTGTTTGTGTTCGCTTACGAACTTCTCATGAACTGTTCCCTTCCAGTCACCTGAATTCTTTTTCACGAGCCTAATGAATCCAGTTTCTCTTGCTGCCCTTGTTTCTCCGAACATCAGCTCTTTTCCCCAAAAGAAATCTCGTCTTTTGAGATAGTAGCATGAAACGGCATAGCTGCCATTCACCACTCCCCTAACCTCGTCCGATAACTTTTCTGTCAACATTTCGTCTGAATCAAGAAAGAGTAGCCAGTCCCCTTTTGCCTGAGTTGCTGCGAAGTTACGCTGCTGTGAGAAATCGCCGGCCAATTCATGCTTTAATACTTTAACGTTAGGCCCACCTTTAATTTCTGAGTTTAAATCAGAATCAAGAACAACCAGTATCTCATCCGCAAAACTCACAGAGTCAATTGCCTTCTGTGTGGTTGCCTCACCTTTAGAAAGAATTATTGCACTTAGTTTCATAGTAAAAAGTATACCTGTTTACGATTCTAGTATAGAGCCGTGAGCTTACTAACATATCTCTCCCAACTGAACTTTTCCAATATTTCTTTGGTATCAATCTCCTTTTTCTTTTTCGCAATCCCGTTCATTGCATCAACAAACTCCTCGACTTCATTTGCAATCTCTACAAAGGGTGACAGCTCTGGAATTATTGCAGATGTCTTTCCAACGACATTACATCCTTGTGAGAGAGCCTCTAATACTGGTAGATTGAAACTTTCATAGTGAGAGGCAGTAAGATATCCGGCTGCATTTTTGTACAGTGACGCTAACTCTTTACGATCTGCAGAAACTGACCTTATCCCTAACTTATCATCAGTAAACTTACGGTGCTCCCCCACCAGAATTAATTCAAAATCTTTATACACACTCTTTTCTTTAAAGATTGTAAACGCCTTTACTAAAAAATCAATGTTCTTTATCTTATGATTCATTCCCACAAATAAAAAGTATGGCTTTTGTGACTTTACGGACCTTACAGACTTTATAGACTTTATAGACTTTTGACTCGTTATCATATCAAACGGAACTCCAAACGGAAGAACCACTGCGGCTGCGTAGCCAAAATATTCTTCCAACTCTCCTTTGACCTTGGAGGAAGAGACAATTATTTTTTGAGATCTGGCAGTCGCAAACATGACCTGGTCCTTTAAAGCCTCGTAGATATCTGGATATATATCCTTATGTAGAAAAAAGGAAGCGCCATGTAGAAATGAAATTATCTTTGCCTTAGAAGCCCATGGTATGGCTTGACTAAGTCCAAGATACACGTCTTTTGGATTTGCAAGCTCTTCGAGACTAACGCGCCAAACCATCCAACCTAGCGAGGGTCTTAGAACCTTATATTTAAGGTTGTTGGAAGTCGGAAGATGAGCACCTCTCTTATACAGGTAACCTGTGTAGGAATTACTAGTATCGTAAAGGCAAAGCGCTTTAAGAATGTTCTCGGTAAATATGTAAGTACCGAACTTATTGGTGCTGCAAAGTGCCCCTGCGTCAACTGAGATCTTCATATGCTTTAAATACTAGTGGAACGGTTATGGCTGTGTTCAAAACTTCACACAGTACAGTAATTATCGCACTTGCTTGGTACGAAAACAAAGGAACGAAAATTACATTTCCTACAACATTGACAATTATCTGTAAAACAAAAATAGCGACAACCCAGTGAACCTTCTTAAGAAGATAAAGCACATTCATGCAAACTGCCGAAACCAAAAGAAATGGTAAAGCGAATATCACTACTCTAAATACATCAACTCCGCCAACAAATTCTTTTCCAAGAGCAGACGGCAGAATGAATGGTGCAATAAACCATGAGAATATGGCGACTAGCATTCCAAACAGGAACAAAAGAACGGAATCTCTGATTATTTTGTTCTTTACCGCAACTCTATTGACCTGTAACAGATTTTTGTAGACTGGTGTTGCTGCAATTGTGTAACTCGCGCCAATAAATATCAATGCTTCGAAGAATTTGTATCCAGCCGCATATATTCCAACGACATTGAGACCCTTAAAGTACTGAAGAATCAAAAGGTCAATCTTAAAGTAAAGTCCCGCAAAGAAGTTAAGCAGTATATACATGTACGACTTGCTCGCAATGCTTTTGATGTAGCTAAATTTTATCCGGTTTAGTCTCAACTTGATAAGCTGCTGTGTTCGAAGCCAGATAAACACCGCATAAAAACTGAACCATACGCCTTCTGCTAGGAACAAAGCTCTAAGGCCAAATCCACTTGCAACAAAGCCAATCAATATGCCTATGAGTGCTGTGTTAAAAAATAGCGAATAGTAAGAAGCCAAGTAAGCTTTGGAAAGTAGCGTTGTGTAAATCAAAAAGCTACCTGAGACTGCGTTGGACAGCACAACTGGGCTACTTAGCAAGGTCAAAAAGAAGAGCTCTTTCTGTCTGAATACAGTAAAGGTGTATAACAGCGTGACCAAAGCAATAATAACGCTTAGTAGAAGTCTGAGAGAGAATAGATTGGAAAACTCCTTGCGACTACTTTTTTTGAGATGGAATATTCCGTAGTTGGTGGTTCCTAAGTCCGCTAACGGCATGAACAGTCCAATCTGCGCCCAAACCAAGTTATACAAACCAAATTGATTCGCACTGTAGTACCTGACCAAAAATAGAAACAATATGAAGTTCAGAATTTTTATTGCAAGTGAAGTAAAGTTAAGAGTCATGAAGTTGTAGACAAATGGTCTTCTTTTAATCTGCTCACTAATCAAGTTTCTGTGCTCAAATATTGTTTTAGGTAGTCGAATAATTTCGTATGCCCAGTTTTGTAGTTTGGCATGAGTTACAAAAAATCTGATCCAACTTTTTGCGAGTTGGAAATCTTTATCTTTATTTGATTTGGAAAACTCTAGATGCTCATAGGCAACAGTGTTAACCATACCAACTCTCTTTCCATTATTTTTTGCACGAACGCTGTACTCTACGTCCTCATAGTACATGTGGTACTTTTCATCCAAAAGTCCAACCTTCGAAAGTGCTTTTTTTGTAAAGCAAACCAGTGAACCAGAAACAAAGTCTACAGCTCCTACCTCTGTTCGAAGGCCTGCTGTAAGTCTTCTGGTATCTATGGATCCTCCATAGTAAATTTTTTTACCTTGCTTGAAGGCATACCCCCACAGATCATACTTCTTAGCGCCTGCCAGTAAAGTCTTTTTACTAATTTTTATATTTGTGAGGTCGGGGTTTGCAACAATATAGATATCAGGTTTAAAACTTTTGGCGAGTTTTATTCCTTTGTTTACTCCTTGAGCATAACCCTCTCTACCTCTTTCGTTTATTACGATAAATGTATTTAATTTACCTAAGTCCTGCTTTTCAAACTTAGTCCTAACCCTATCTGCGTATTTTTTAGTTTCTTTCAGTGCAACTATTATTAAAGCAATCTTCATAATCCTCGATTCTTAATTGCTAATGTGGTGTAAGTTAAGAACTCCATATATGCAAACCCGATGTCTAATGGAATACGGAACAGTCCATCCCTATATCCCTTGTCATTAATGAATCTCGCCCAGAACATGTGAACAGGATAGAGGAATATTTTTTTCAATGAGGATTTCTCGCTAGCTTTAAATTTTTCATTGGCCTCCCAAATTGAGTATTCGGTGAACTTCTTGAAAGTTTGTCTTAGCGATCTATAGGAATAATGCAATATGGGCGAAGATAGTTTAATAATATTCCTTGAGTCAACCAGTAATGACTCATGAACTGCCGTCTGCTTTATTTTCAACTTCTCTCCCCTACCCATTCTCAACATTGCGTAGTTCTCTCCACCATATCTTAAGCGCTTTCCTAGAAAATGATTTCGGAATGGAATGATGTATCCGTCGGCAATTATTTTTCTTTTCTTGATTAGTCTGATGTGTCGGACTAATAAGGCAGATGCAACCTCATCGGAGTCTAGGGCCAATACTAGGTCTCCAGTGGCTTTGGCCAGTGCTTTGGCCTTATTTCTACCTAAATGATTGACATTTGTCTTGATTAACTTCACGCCTATCTCCTTTAGAATCATCAGCGTGCCGTCGGTTGAACCAGCGTCCACGACTATTATTTCATCAGCAATTGACGAAATACTTTCTAAGGATTTGCGAAGAAGTTCTCCTGCGTTGAGTGTAACCATTATTACACTAAGTCTATGATTCATTTCTTTTGAGCGATGGCTAGAAGTAATCCCCCATTATATATTTTCCAAAGTAAAGGTCGTAGGATTAGGTAGATTATAAATATAAGAGGGAGCGTGAGAGCTTTAATTAACTTTCTCACGTATGTCGGTTTTATTTTTTCAAAATTACCAGACAAGCTAAGCCAGAAATCTTTTTTATCTTCAAACGATTCAAGATATTTAAGTCTAAATCCAGTTTGAGCTAAAATTCGCTTCAATGAAGTTCTGGAAAAATGAAAGTAATGATCTTCTATCATCCACCAAGGCCAGTTTCTAGAAAGAACTCTCATGGTGCTTTTGTAGTTGGGAACAAGTACAACTACGTACCCTCCATGCTTTAATAATTCGCGCGTTTTGTGAAGTGCTTGAACAGGATCTTTAAAATGCTCCAAAACATCTAGGAATGTTATGGCTGAATAAGTTTTTTTTCTTCCACGAAACTTTAAAAAAGATGTCTTAATAAGATTAACTCCTTTTACAGTATCCAAATAAAATGGTCTTAAATTAGGTTCGAGTACGGTTACGGAAAAATGTTTTTCCTTTGAAAGGAGCGCAGAAAAAAGTCCGAAACCTCCACCTACATCAAGAACCTTACCGTCGCTGACAAACATGCTCATTCTTTCAATTACCTTTTCATACTTAAGTAGGTGCTTATTGACGTTGGCTTGGGCAGATTTGAAAGAATAAAATCGTGAAGTACCGTACAGCTTTTTTTTGGTACCCGTTACTTTGCTCGTAACTGCAAGTTCGCAGTGAGGACATTCTTCGATTTTGACTTTATATACTAAAGTAACCAATTTAGAAATTGGCCGTTTACAAAGAATACATTTCTTCAATAACATATTGTTAAATCAACCCAAGTTGAAATTTTTGTAGATTATAGTCAATAGACAGGTAGCTAGCAACAGCTAAACTTTGGTGTGACTGCCATACGCTGCCCAATCTGCGCTTCCATACGAACTACTTTCTTCGGAACTAGAGATTCATATGATTACCATAGATGTTATGCTTGTTATCATCTTTTTCTAACTCCAATGCCGTCAGACAAAACTCTAGACAAGCTTTATTCTGGTGATTATGAGTTTAGGGTAGACAATACCTCGCTACACAGATTTAGAAAGATGAGCCGAAGGATAGTTGCTGAACTAATGCGATTAAATCATACGGGGGCCACTTTGCTAGATGTTGGCACGGGATATGGAACCTTCGTTGAGATTGCAGGCTCAACTGGTCTAGCTGCTATTGGAATAGAACCAGCTAAAAATCTGTATGACAGTGCAAGTTCGAAGTTAAAAGATAAAATACTGAACTTAGGACTAGACGGCTTTATCAGAATAAATACAAAAAAGTACGATTTTATTACTCTAATTCATGTGATTGAACATGTAAAACATCCTAAAGTATTTTTAGAAAAGGTTTTTGCGCTACTAAGTCCTGGAGGAGTTTTGTACATTGAAACACCTAACAGCGCTAGTCATCAGGCAGTTGTAGAGGAAGAGCGCTATACTTTTTTAACACCTCCAGATCACTTGAATTTATTTTCTAAGAGGTCGCTTAATAAATTAATCAAAAATGTCGCACCGAATTCAAAATTAAGCTACTTTACATATAGTTACCCAGAACACCTAGTAGGAATATTAAGAGTAATAAAAAGAAATTTCTCAAATTATCACGGCTTACCAATCAGGAGCGATAGAGGTATCCCAATTCTCACTCGCGTGAAAAGAAAGGCAAATACTCCGTTTTTCGATAGGAAAGTTGCTCCATTTCTGGCTCCCCTACTTAATATTGGAGGTAAGGGAAGTTTTCTACAGGTATTTATTCAAAAGACGATTTGAACTCAGTTTTGACCTTGTTATAATGATGAGATGCTAACTGCTTTGTTATTTTTTTGGTTAATTTTTTCTCCAGCTCAAGTATTCGCAGACGTAAGTAATAGATTTACTATTGAACCTAATCCAACATTTACAGGAAATACTGGAAATCCAGGCTTGAACGTAAAGGCTAAGCTCGCAATTAGTGAGTCTGATCCTTCCCCCTCGATTGAGGAGGGTGTGGAAATTAGAATATCTAATGCAAGAGATGGTGATTCCTGTAATGTTCAAGGTGGAGAATATCACACAGATGCAGACGGATATATTTATGCGACTTGTACTGCCACAACGAGCGGTGTAGTTAAAATATATGCTTACTCCTTGGATTATGCGGACCAGTCATCGGAGACAAGTCTTATTTTTAATTCATCTCCCACCCCAATAGTTAATACACCAGCTCCGGTTTCACCCACAAACGCTCCTCCAGCTGACTCTCCAGCTCCCACGTCCTCTACAGCCTCTACGAATGCACCTACATCAACCGCAACCCCCACTCCAAAGACTACAAGCAAGCAAACTGCAGGTTCTCAGGCAAGCGGTTTTGGTGGAGGAGGATTGGTTGATGAAAAAGATGTTTTGGAAACAGGATTGGGTACAGATAATGGCCAAACTTTAGGTACGGCTACTCAAGATATAGACTCATCAGGAGATAAGGACCTATTGAGTACTTTGATTTTCTTAACTGCCGCCGTAGTGCTTTTAGTTTGGACTGTCTATATGATTCTAGTTCAGAAGGGAATTATAAAGTCCGAATCCAAGAAGGCCACACATAAAAAAAATTTTACTCCATTACCTCCACGATCGCCTTAGCAACTTTATCTACATCGTGTCTAATTACGCTATGTGCGAAAGGCTGATCTAGCGATGATTTTTTAATATTCAGCAAGGGCGATAAAATAGGTTTTCTAATTTCTTTTACCTTCAAGACTTTACCGCTAACCACTATGTCATTACTTTCATTTTTGTAATACTCAACTACCTCAAATGGAATTTGTTCAGAATTAGTGATTGCGAAGTCTGGTTGCCTCCCAAAAAAATTAGAAAAATCATCTATATGGTCTTGTGAAGAGTAATTTGGTGTTTGGGAAGATTTAGTCATTAAATTCATAACAAATATGATTTTAGCCTTAGCAGATTTAAAAACTTCCTTAAATCCATCAACCAACGATATTGAGATAATGCTTGAATATAAGTCGCCTGGGCCAACTATAATAAAATCAGCATTTGAAATTGCATCTATTACTTTTGGATTCAGTGTGGCTTTTGGTTCAAGAGAAATTTTCTTTATTCTATCTCCATCTGCGCTTTTTTTATCAAGAAATTTTTCGCCTTCAATAATTCTTCCAGAATTATATTCCACATGAATTCTAGATTTGTCGTGTGTGACCGGAATAACTTTCCCTTGCACTGCCATAATACGATGAGCCTCGTCTACTACTTCGTCGTATGAGTCTGTTACTTTCTCTAAGGCAGAAAGCAATATATTACCGAAACTGTGTCCTTCAAGATCACCTGTTTCAAAGCGATAATTAAATAGTTTTCTCCAAATATCTGGAGCATCTGAAAGAGCTATTAGGCATTGTCTTAAATCACCTGGTGGAAGTACACCTAATTGGTCTCTAAGCTTTCCGGTTGACCCTCCGTCATCCATCATTGTAACAATGGCGCTAAGATCGTATGGGTATTTTTTAAGCCCCGAAAGCGTAATGAAGCTTCCAGTCCCACCACCTAAAACTACAATCTTCTTTTTCATATGTGTTTGCTTATTTTTAGACTTTATAGACCTTATGGACTTTATGGACTATTTTACCGTCACCGATTTCGCTAAATTTCTAGGTTTGTCTGGATCTTTAAGGCCTTTTGCCAACGCTGTGTAATAAGCAAGAAGTTGCGCAACAACAATCTCTAGTATGAGCGTTGCGTCGCCTACATCGTCGACATTAAAATAGTTATCAAAAACTGGATGTGGCTTAGGACTAACTCCAATTATATAGCCTCCCCGTGCACTCACCTCCTGTGCATTGGAAATAATTTCATCATAGGTCTCATCAAGTGGAGCTAGTACCACAACTGGTGTTCCTTTTTCTATCAGAGCTATTACCCCGTGTTTTAACTCACCTCCAGCAAATCCTTCAGCATGAACATAGCTCGTCTCTTTCATTTTAAGAGCAAACTCTAGTGCTGCCGGGTATGAGAGACCTCGTCCAAGAACGTACATATGCTCTTTTCTGGCAAGATTTTTTGCAAGTTTTACAAGTTTTAATTTGTAAGATGAGGTTAATAATTTTTTAATTCCTGCAGCTGCTTTTTCAAGAGACTTTCTCCCGTCTTTTTGTTTTCCCGCTAGAGTAGACGCTGTATAAATCAGTACTGAAATCATTGCTGTAAAAGCCTTGGTTGAAATAACAGCTTTTTCTGGTCCCGCATTCAGGAGAAGTCTAAAATCGCAGATTCGGTACAAAGTAGAACCAAGAACATTTGTAATAACTGCTGTCTTGGCACCTTTTTTAATAGCGTTTTGAATTGGCTGTACTACGTCAATTGTCTCTCCACTTTGTGAAATAGGAACGATCAAAGATTTTTTAGTAAGGTAGTCTTCCAGATATCCAAATTCTGATCCAATCCCGAAATTTACATGATGTTTGGCGATTCTTGAAAATAAATATGTACCTGCCAAAGCAGCGTATGATGCTGTTCCACATCCAAGAAAAAAAGTTCCATTCGCATTTTTTATTAATCTTGCTAGCGCAGAAATTGGTTTGTGATAGAGCGTAGCAATGTTCAGAATAACCTGAGGTTGCTCGTTAATTTCCTTGATTAAAAAATGTGGGTAAGATCCAAGTGAGGCGCTCTCGATCTTCCAGTTGATTTTTTCAAACTTGAAAGATTTTTTAGTGCCTTTAGGTAACTTTAAAATTTGTGATGTTTTGGCAGATAGTATCGCCAATTCTCCGTCTTCTAAAAAGTACAGATTTCTTGTGTATTTCAAAATTCCCACGGCATCGGAGGCAATGTAGTACTCGTCTTTTCCTTTCCCAACGACTAGGGGAGATCCATTTTTGACACAGACAATTTCCTTAGATAATGTGTACATGACTACAATGGCATTGAGTCCAGTTAACTTGTTGAAGGTATTCCGAACTGAGGTAGCAAAACCATTCCCTTTTTTAAGTTCGAAGTCAATCATGTGAGGAATTACTTCTGTGTCAGTTTCTGTTACAAAGTCGTAACCGTTTTTGAGAAGAAACTTTTTTAACTCAAGAAAATTTTCGATTATTCCGTTATGAACAACTGCAATGGTTCTGTCTTTATTAGTGTGTGGGTGTGCGTTAGTTACAGTTACCCCTCCATGAGTAGCCCATCGTGTGTGACCTATTCCGAGTGAGCTTGGAGAAAGATTAGTTGAGGCGTCACCAATTTTACCTACGTGCTTTTCAGAGGTAATTTTTTTATGGTGTTTGACGCTTATCCCCCAGGAGTCGTAACCGCGGTACTCTAGAGTTTTGAGTCCGTCGAGAATCATCTGAGCAGTACTTTGCTCGCGTCCCACGTAGCCAAATATTCCGCACATATCTGCTTATTGTATCGAAATGTAGCCAGAATGTCTTGTTAGAATAATCTTATTCTCGTCGTCAGGTGCACTCGCAATTTTGAATCCGAGTCCCTCATATGTTTTTATAGCGCTAACGTTATCGCTTGAGGTCCTTAACCAATAATTTGCGTCACCGTATCTTTTTAGTGCTACATCTAAAAACCAGCGTGAAAGGCCTTTTCCTCTAGCTTCTCCATAAAGTCTTATTGCTGCCGTTGTGTCAAACTCACTTTGTACTAACTTATTAGACATCTTTTGAACCCACGCTAGTCCGAGTAATTTGCCGGAATCGTTAGCAAGTACATAAAGAGAGGGTTTTTCCTGCAGCCACGAATTAAATGTCTGCCTGTCCTTAAATCTTTTCGAATCAGAAGTAAATTTCACTACTTCAGCATCATTTGTCGAATGATGTATTAACTCTTTAATCTGATACTCGGATAAAATCGTCTCAATTCTCAAATCTGCCTTGTCCATTCCTCTATTTTACTCAAAAATTATCGCGCAAATACTATCATAGGACGAAATCCTACGACATCATACCTCAGATCTGGACGTCGCCAATCGATTCCGGTTAGTCCTCCTCTATTCGCGTTGCCGCTAACTAAACGGCTTCCAGATAAATGTGGGTCCTCAAGCCATATCGAATGAGGTGAATTTGCAAATTCAGGATGGTGTAGGTTACCTAAGAAATTAAACTCTATCGCTCTTGGAGATCTCACTTCCACTTTATCACCTTCAAGTTCGAATCGACTTCGTAACGCAGGAAATACCATCCTATCAAGATCGTGAGCCGATATGTTTAGTCTTGGGTCCCAATGATCAAGCGTCGGAAATTCTGATTTTCTATATCGTCTTTCAAATAATTTGCCTAGTATATTCCCAAAAGGATCCCGTTGAAGCACTGAGTGGTCTACTAGAACCCAAACTCCAGGAAGATTAGCAGAGTCGGCGCTTAATTCTCCTTCTTCAATCTGCTCCCAAAACCACTCTTGTGGTCTCGTATGCCAACCAGGGTACTCGCTCTTTTCCTCAAATTTCTTCGCAGGTAAGTAATGTGGCGAAAAAATTGTGATTCGCTTTGACTTTAAGGTTTCTAGTGTTTTCCAGAGGAGTTGTGGGGCACGGGGAACCACAACTGTCTCACCAAAAAAAGCCGATAGCTTTGTTGCCTCCCGTTCACGAAGTAAATCCACCACGGGCGTTCTGCCTTCATTTTCCCTTACCATTCCCAATTATATCAAATCAGACTGTCATAGTAGCCCGTAGAAGATTTTGAGAAATATAAAGAGTGCACCACATTCATGTTAACTGAACGTGGTGAGCCTGGAGATTTCAGGATGGAACACTTGGCAAGACTATTTTAGCAAGGTTTGTAAAACTTTTCAGCAATTTTAGTCTGTTTATACTAAATGCTATACTTTCTAAGTGAAAGCAAAATCACTTATTGAAAAGTTTGCAGTGTTCGGCGGTTTTATTGCAGTTCTTTTTGAGTGGTCTGCTATTTTGTTATTCTACTTCCGTGCTCCAATATATTTTAACGGTTCCTATCCGCTTAGCTTCTTCTCTACCCTACCTGAAACAAGAGCTATTTATATGGTCTGCTACCTTATAGCTCCTTTAAGCTTCTTTATATTTGTTAAGTGGCATTTAAGTAAGCACTACAAAACTCCAGTCACGGTTTTCTTTTTGTCTATGGCTAGCTTTGCAACTTTAGCTGTAACCACTTACGAGCCGTCAAATGAATTTAATAAGTTAATTCACGATTCGATTGCTCGGTTCTTTGCGATAACCTTTTTATCGGGAGTTTATTTACTTTATAAGAAGAATAAGGATTCTAATCTTAAAAAAATATCTATATTTATCATTGCTGTAACTGCAATACTTTCCTTTTTAGTGAGGGAACTGGAGAAAACCCCATACGTTTTAATGCTTGAGATAGTAGCAGGGCTACTTTGTCAGTACTGGACCCTTTTAATATCCTACAAAGCTTACTTAAAACACAAAAAAATGTGAGCCACGTTCATGTTAACTGAACGTGGTGAGCCCGCAGGGACTCGAACCCTGAACCAATTCCTTAAGAGGGAACTGCTCTACCAGTTGAGCTACGGGCCCTTTGCTTTTGCGCGGGGTAAACCCTTTAATCTCCTATTATACTTCAGAATTTCAGATTCCTGTACCTCTATGTGCGATATGTAGGTGGTAATTGAAGATTTTTTTGCCTTTCTAATACTCTAAAGCGGCGGTTTTGTAGCATATATGCGACTGACAAATAATTTGGCACATGATTATATGGCTATATGCTCAAGTCATTCATTTCTAAGGCACTTGTACTAATTCTTAGTTTTGTTTTCTTCGGGTTTGTATCTCCATTTGTAGTTAAAGCGACTTCAATAAACTTCGTAAAAGACTCTCAGAATCCTCTCAGAGCTAACTTCTTCTTGCTCCAGACGACTATTAGTAAGCAGAATAACGACTACAAGATGTGGTTTACGGGTCATAATGGCTCTAATCTAAAATTAGGATACTCAACTTCGGTTGACGGCATTAATTGGCCTACCTCGACCTTTGTTACGGTAAATGACACAGGCGACAATCACGATCCATCGTTATTTGTACAAAATGGAACAAATTACATTTACTACATTTCCGAATCCGCGGAAGGATCGGGACAGAATATAAAATTAAAACGAGCTGTTGCAAATGGCTCAAATTTTTCTACTCCTCAACTAATCAATCTGCCAAGACAACCGTGGAATTCTCAAAAACTATCTTGTCCTTATGTATTACTTGATGGTAGCGCTTACTTTTTATTTTACTGCGGCACAAATGGAACAGGTTTTAATCTAGGAATGGCGCAGTCTACTGACGGAGTGAATTTTACACCTTGTAGCAATAATCCAATTATTAGCGGTAGTACAATCGGTAACTCACAACTTTACGTTGATGATACCGGCACAAAGCACTTACTATTTCACTCAAATAATGGTATCGAAGAAGTCGAGACTACTGGAGCCCTTGGTTGTAATTCTGTTTGGTCTAACCGCAAAACTATCGTAGCTAAAGATAGACCCTACGATCAATCTCAAATCATCGCGCCCTCTCTAGTAAACGGAGCATCCACAAGAGAGCTTTACTATACCGCTCGGGGTCCTGGAACAACAGAAGCCTGGAAATTGAACAAGGCCACAGAAGAGATGAAGCGGCCAAAAATCGTGCTGGTTCCGGGCTTTTTCGCTTCTTGGAATCAGGACGCAGTACTGTACAACAAGACCGTAACCCAAGCAGACTGGAAAATACCTAAGTATATTCAAGAATATAAAGCGCTGATACAGACACTTGAAAATTTGGGACTAAAGGCTGACACAGACTTCATCGTCTTTCCTTACGATTGGAGAAAGCCGATAAGTACTACTGCAGACGAACTACGAGTTTTTCTCCAGACAAAAATTTGGAGTCAAAATCCAACTACCCCCGTAAATTTAGTTGGGCATTCAATGGGTGGTGTTGTAAGTAGAATTTATGCTCAAAAATACTCAAGCGACAATTTTTCAAAAGTCGTTACAGCGGGCTCACCTCACCGTGGAGTGGTACAGGTCTATCAACCATTGGCCGCTGGTGAAGTTCAAAAGGATGATACATTTTTATGGCTCGGAACTAAGTTACTAATCAATTTGAATCGCAGGAATTTTAATAGTGATAGAAAAACTGTTCAAACAGTCATACCGTCGCTCTACGACTTGTTTCCTACGTACCCGTTTCTGAAGAGTATAAAAGGCAGCTACAAGTCGTTAAGCTCGTTGACGATACAAAACAATCTTTTGAAAACTTATGAAAATTTTGGTCCTATATCGGATCGGTTAACAATTCTCTACGGTAATAAGTCATCAACAAGTAGTCCGATTGGATATAGGGTAGTTGACAGAGCTTTTATAGATAAATTTAGTGGGGACTACGTTGATGGCAGACCTTTTAGCATACTCAAAGGTCCTGGTGACTATTTAGTGCCTACTGTAAGTTCAGTATTCGGTAATGATGCACAGGAACTTCAGTTGGATCATGGCGAGCTAATTTACACAAAAACCGCTATTCGTAAAGTTTTGAAAAGCCTTGCACTGAACTTTGATGAAAATAAGTTGGTAGAGGGCTCCCCTACCCAAATAGCTAATGCATTGATAGTTGCCATTCAATCCCCTATTGAAGCATCAGTTCAGATTGGTTCACAAGTTTATTTTGCGGAAGATGGTCTTATATTCATTCCAAACGCTCAGACCGGTACATATTCACTTAGCGTGAAGAAACTCTCCCCAGGAGACTACACAGTTACAGTTGCACAGATAGCACAGAAAAATGATGTCTGGGAACAGTTCACAGGAACAATTGTAGAAAGCAACGTGAGCGAGGAAGATAAATATGTAATAAAATACGATGCGAAAGTGGTTAAGCCCCAAATAAGCACCAGAAGTTGTGAAAAGTTAAGGAGAAACTTTTTCAGCATCAAAAGAAGATTGCTTTGTAAAATCAAGAATCTACGAATTCGTTAACTCGTACTTCTAGATTGTCAGAATACTCTGCGCCAAACCCATCCTGCGCTAAAGCTACGGATGGCAAAGCCAGCTCGCCTGCCAAAGCTTGGCGTAGGCAGGTGTGTACACTAGGACTCGTCAGGTTGTCTGGTTGTTCTGAAAGGAGGAACTACATCATCAACGGTCACTATTTTTTGTGAATCAGGAAGAAAATCGGGATGAAAGTGCATCTGTCCTGAGTGGGAGTCAATACCTACTATTAAAGCAGTGTGAGGATGCACTTCGAATCCTTTTGGAACAACCACTCCATCAAACATAACTCTCAAACCATCTCCTACATACCTTGCGCCTACAATTCCAAGAAGTTTTGCCTTTATAAGATCAGAACCGATAGGTATAGTTATTGACCTTTTACCACCTTCAGAATTCATAACCTTAGGAACATAAACACCCACCTCCATCAATTTTCCCCTTTGATCTCTCATCCTACCCTCATGAAAAGCGCTACCTAAATCAGACCGATGATATCGTCTTCCCCAGTCAAGTAACTTAATTACTTCTTGAGCGTCTCTTCTATTGGGGCTGAACGATTCTATAGTGGGTAAAAAATTATCGCATATGCCTGGAGTCTGAGCTAGTAGTTGCAGCTCTCTAACAAAAGGAGATGTTTTGTGTTCTGGAGCCTTTGGTCCTTTACCAAATCCTGGCAACCCCCATCTCTTCTCATACAGTGTCATAAGACCCCAATTATAACAAAAAATGGACAGCTGCTCAACTATAGGCTAATAGAGTGTGCGCGCACATGGATTTGAACCAAGGACCTTTCGAATGTGAATCGAATGCTCTACCACTGAGCTATACGCGCTGTTTTATATTATACCTAAAAGCTTGAAATTTACCCTCAAACTCCCTACAATGATTAAATTCATGGTAAAGGCAATAATTGAGTTTGTTATGGGTATCTTGGAGACTGTCGTCTTCATTGCTTCCATTTTTCTGGTTTTCTATCTTTTCATTGTGCAACCCAACCAGGTCAAAGGAGCTTCGATGGAAAACACCTTTCATGATCGCGAGTATATCTTTACTAGCAAGATTTCTTACAAATTTGGTCCAATCAAACATGGAGACGTTGTTATCTTCAAGTCACCAAAAAATAACGAGATAGAGCTGATTAAGCGAGTAATTGCTCTGCCTGGCGATACTGTCCTGATTCAAAACGAAACTGTTTATGTAAATAACGAACCTTTAGATGAACAGTACATTAAGAATCCGACCCAAACAATAGCTGGAGGAGCAGTAGTCGAGGGTGTTCCTGTGACAATTGAGGACGGGTTTATGTTTGTCATGGGAGACAATAGGGGAGGATCGTCCGACTCTAGGGAGTTTGGACCAGTACCAGAAAGTCTTCTAGTTGGGCAAGTAATTTATAGATACTACCCTGTTAATAAGATGGGGGTTATAAAAAATCCGCTTTCGTATCTTCGGCTGGGAGTTTCTCTAGTAACTTCATAATTTCTCTTAACTTTGTGCTGGATGCAATTAAATCGCCTTTAATCTCTAATATAATTTTTGAACGAATTCTAGACTGAATTATTTTTGCCGAAATTCCCATTTTTTTCATAAGAACAGCAAAAACTCTGACCTCGTCTACTGATAGATACTCCCCCACACTCTTAATTCCGTAAAGCACCGTTCGTACAAGTATTTCGGTGTCAAATACCGAAAGATTATTCGCCAGTACGTGCTCGTAAGCCGCAATCATTTGTTGATGGTTTTGAAGTCTGGCGATGATGTAAAGATGGGTTGGAGTTATTGCCTTACTATAATAACCATCGATTACCAATGCCGGAAGCTTATTTAATCTGAGTATGTGACTTACATACGAAGATTTCATCTTCAGATGCTTACTTATATCGGTGACCCGAACGCCTTTATCTCTTTTGAGGGAATTGAGAAGTTGCGCTCTTTTGAAAATGTCCTTTTCCTGAAGAAATTGTTCGTAGATTTGGCTTATTTCGTCTCCCATACGTGCACGTATTGTACTCCGTGCTTCGTCTTAAATTCAACCTTTCCCGATCGCATTGCAATAATTGTGAAGTCATTGGAAAGTTTGGCTCCTTCTCCGGCTCGGAATTTCGATCCCTTTTGTCTGACGATAATGTTTCCGGTTGCCACTGCCTGACCACCATAGATTTTAATTCCACGACGTTTAGAACGGGAGTCTCTATTTCCTGCTGTAGCTTTTTGGGATTTTGTATGGGCCATATATAAATTAAAAGTTTGTAGTTAAAAGTTCAAGGTTTAGTAAATTTTAGTGATTTTTAGCTTCGTGAGTACTGGTCTGAAACCGGTTACTTTTCGGTATCTAGATTTAGCTCTAAACTTAGCAACTCTAATTTTTTCACCTTTTCCTTGTTCAAGAATCGTTGCTGAAACATTTGACTTAAGTTCTGGCTTTCCAAGTTCAACTATATCTTTCTCATCATCAAAAATAGCTAGTGTTTTGAGCGCTACAGAGTCGTTTACTTCCCCCTCCAAATGCTCAACTGTAAGCTCTTCATTTTGCCCTACGATATATTGTTTACCGCCTGTTAATACTACTGCTTTGACTGACATTCCCCTATTATACTCCATTCGGCAGGCTCACGGCAAGTAAAAAATTGCGATTCTTCAATCTGGAGTAAGCGCTAAAGCTTAGTGCAAAAATGCTAGCGATGTAAATAGCGCAATCAGAGAAGAGCCTCCGTATGAGATAAACGGAAGTGTAATTCCGGTAATTGGGAAAAGTCCCATATTCATTCCTATATTTATTCCTGCCTGAAATACTATGGACGAAAATATGCTCAGTTGGTACAAAAATCTAAACTTGCCATCATCATCCTTTTGCTGATACTTCTTTCTTAACTCAACCGCACAGGCACGAATTAAAAAGATAAAAATACCGATTACTAATAGACCTCCAATGAACCCAAACTGCTCAACTAAAGAGGCAAATGCGAAATCAGTATGAAATTCTGGCAAGAAATTAAGTTTGGCCTGCGTTCCGTAACCAAGCCCCCTTCCCAATACTTTTCCAGACCCAATGGCAATTATCGACTGTACTAGATTGTACCCACTCCCCTGTATATCTGCCTGAGGGTTTAAAAAGCTTAATAGCCTTACTCTTTGGTACTCTTTGAGCACAAACCAAAAAATAGGCGCTAGCACCAAAGAGATTATGCTAAGCTGTGTGAGAATTCTTCTTGAGACTCCGGAGTAAATTAAAACCGGCACAAACATTGAGCCGTAAACTAGAGCTGTACCTAGATCTGGTTGGCGCAGAACTAGTATAGCCGGGAGCAAGAAATATCCGATAGCTTTTAAAACCGTTCGATGATTATAGGTCCAGTTCTTGTTCATAACAAAATACTGGGCAATAAAAATCGCAAAAAATGGCTTAAAGAACTCCGAAGCTTGAAAACTAAAGAAGTAAAGATCTATCCACCTTTTTGATCCTCGAGACTCGAAGCCTAAGAAATATGTAAGTATCAAAAGTACAATACCAAGCCAATAAAATAGTGTCGAGTTGTTTCTAAAAAAATTAATTCCGCGAATCTTTAGCACAACAAATAAAAAGATCGCAAGGACTCCTGCAAAAACTTGAGTAGAAACTAAATCACTTCGAACTCCGACCAGATTGAAGATTCCAATGAAGAATAGAAGAATTGCTGGAATAAGGATGCTCCAATTTAATCTCATTATTTAGTCTTAAGACGAGACACTTTGAATTCTCCTACAGTAAGAGTTTTAACTAAGGCGCGTTTCTTTATTTCTTCTTCCCAGTCCTTTGGCCAAGCAGGAATTTTTACATCAATTTGCTCGTCGCGATCTGTACCGAGATTTTTCCTTTCCGCCTGAACCGATCTAACAATCTCTCTCATTTCTCCTTCGGCTTTTAATGCAGAATCAATTTTAAGATTTAGACTTACACTTGAGCCATTAGATGCTGCAAAACCTGCGATACCCTTTTCGAGAGGAATGATATTCTCTTTGTCCTCACCTGTACGATACATTGCATGCTTAACATTTAACTCTGATTTTATTATTTCTATGAATTGCAATGGATCATACGCATTATCGAATTTACCCGAATAATACAAATCTCCAAGAGGCTGCCTAACTTTTATATTATTCTTCTTTCTGATTTGGTGGCCCAACTCAACAACATTTCTTATCTCTTCCATTCTTTCTAAAAGTTTCTTATCTACCAAAGAAATATCAACAACGGGCCAGTTTTCAAGATGAACTGACTCTTTATTTGTTAAGTTGCGATATATCTCTTCAGAAATAAATGGAGCAATTGGAGCCATAAGTTTTGCAAGTGTTACCAGAACCAAGTGTAATGTGCTTAAAAATTCTCTATCCGTAGAACGGTCACGACTTCGGCGAATGTACCAGGTGGAGACTTCTTGGATAAAGTCATAATACTGTTGCACAGTAGAGACTGAATCGTAAGATTCGAGAGATTTTGTGGTTTTTCCAATTAAATCTTGAGTTAGAGCCATTACCCACTTATCAAGTACATTAGTGCTTGTAAATCTCGCGTCTGAATCCACTTCCATCTTTGCCTGCTGTGCATTCATAACAAAGTATTTATACACATTCCAAAGAATGAGAAGTATTCCTCGCACTTGGCTTTTGTAAGCTTCTTCCGAAATTAAAATGTCCTCTCCCCGCATTACAGAACTTCCAACAAGATACAGCCTTAATGCATCTCCTCCGAACTTCTCAAGCATAAGTTTTGGATCGGGATAGTTTTTGAAGTTCTTACTCATCTTGCGACCATCGGTCCCTAGAATTACACCTGTGACCAAAACATTTTTAAATGCCGGGGATTCATAGATTGCAGCACCAATAACATGCATTACGTAAAACCATGCTCTAATCTGACCCGTATACTCAGCAATAAAATCGGGAGGATAAAAGTCCTCTAATTTAAGGTTCTTATCAGCGAATGGGAAATGCCTCTCTGCAAATGACGCAGAACCTGCTTCAATCCAGCTATCCAAAACTTCTGGAGTTCTTTTGGCTTCTTTGCCACATTTCTTACAGTCAATAAATACATTGTCGATTCCTGGTTTATGTAAATCGGTAATTGTCTCACCGCTCGCATCCTCTAGTTCCTTTATCGATCCTGGTACAAATCGCTCACCGCATCCGCACTCCCAGACAGGGACAGGACTCCCCCAGTATCTATTTCGTGAGATGTTCCAGTCAGGTGCATGCTCCATGCTCTTTGCAAATCTACCATCTTTGAAATGATTAGGAAACCAGTTTACTTTCTCGTTAGTCGCCTTCATCTTATCCTTGAGTGACTTTACATCTACGTACCATGCGTCCATTGGGTTGTAAAATAACTGAGTTCCACATCTCCAGCAATGGGCGACTGATTGCGTGCTTGATTCATCCTTAAAAATTAGATTTCGCTTTGCCAAATCGTCATTAACTGCTTTGTTTGCATCTTTATAAAACATTCCACCGAATAGAGGAACATCTTTAAAGATGTAACCTTCTTCATCGAGGTGTTGAACAAGTGGGACTTTCTCTTTTAACATCACAACTAAGTCTTCTTCACCGTAAACGGCAATTGTTACAATTCCTGTGCCTTCATCAGCAGTCACAAAATCACCAGCAATTATTTCAAACCATTTGACATCCTTGCCCACCGAAGCCTTGGCGTAGGCGGGATCTTTTTTATAGTAGTCGTAATGTGGAAGAAATTTTTTACCAACCAGTTCGCTTCCGTGAACTACATTTAGTATCTCGTATTTCGTGTCTAGTATATTTTTTACTGTACTTTTTGCGAGGATGTAGATTTCTTCGCCAACCTTAACGGTAACATATTCCAATTTAGGACTTACAGCGAGAGCTGGGGTAACTATTTTATTCCATGGTGTAGTAGACCACGCTAAGAAATAAGTATTCTTTTCACCTTCAACCTGATATTTATATGTGGTTGCTGGAACAACCTCATCTTTGTAGTTGTCGGCGTCCATCGCAATCTCAAAGTTAGAAATTGGTGTAGAACAATGTGGGCAGTAATGAGAGACTCTTAAGCCTTTGTAGACCTTTCCTTTGTCATACATTTGTTTAAATACCCACATGACAGACTCCATGTAGTCCTTGTCCCAAGTTTTGTATGCGTTCTTGAAATCTACCCAGCGAGCGATGTGGTCTATGTACCATTCCCATTCCGCAGAGGTCTCAGCTACGTATTTTTTACATTCTTCAATAAATTTTGCTACTCCTACCTTTTCTTCGATATCTTTTTTTCGTTTAATCTTAAGCTTGTTCTCAACTTTGTTCTCGATGGGGAGCCCATGACCATCCCAACCCCACACTCTTCGCACGCGATAACCCTTCATGGTCCAAAAACGACAGAACGGATCCTTAGCAAGGCTCGAAAGAAGCGATCCATAGTGTGGATTACCGGTTACAAAAGGAGGTCCGTCTAGAAAGGTCCAAGGTTTGTCTGCAGGACGTGACTCGACTGATTTTTCGAAGATTTTGTTCTTTTTCCAGTACTCTAAGGTCTCGTTTTCAAGCTGAGGAAAGTTCGGAACTGGTTCAACGTCTTTGAAGCTAGCCATACAGAAGATTATAGCAGGTTACTCACGCTTACTTATCTGATGGTTTCAACCATTATGCTCGCGGCAAATTCTGCATTGCTAAACGCATTATCGTCCAGAGAATTGTCTGCGGAGACTTCGTGTGAAGGCGGAGTAAATCTTCGTTCTTCGTAGGGGTTATTCATAAAGTCTGACCGAGCAACAAGGAAGGCATTTCTATCACCCATTATGTTATTTAATGCTCTTATCCTGGACTGGTCTCTGGTTATATTTCTCGTTTCCTCAAAATCTATAAGCCAGTCGAGTGCTTTTTTCCAATCTTCAAAACCAAAATCTGAAGAGTACCCGAACTTACCTAGTACATTTCTAGTTAATGCGGTAATAGGAAAGAATCGAGGATCGTGGATAGTAGCTGGAGCTTTGGTAGCCTCTAACCATCTTTTCTGGACTTCTATTGCCGTTCCATATACTTCAATAAGCCTGTCGCAGTATCCCTTATCTGGAAATGTAGCCGCAACCGAAGTCTCACGAGCCAGTTCAGAAAGAACGGTACTATCTTGGGAATTATCTAGTCTATGCAAATCGATTATAAACTTACCTTCGATTTCATCGGTAATCGGTGACCTTTCTACCTTGAAATCAACCACGCAGTTAGAAATCCCAATAATTGACGTGTCTACTACCTCTAAATCGAAAAATTCTGCCTTAATCATGGTAGAACACCACCTAGCACTGTCGGCCACAGATGGAATATCTAATACTGTCTGGGTATCGGGAGGTATTTCGATATTTGAGAGACGATCCAGAGCATTGAGTACACGATGCTTTGCAATGATCTCAGGTGTTATTTTAGGGTGACCTTCTGGAGTTACCATAGATTAGAGCCTATAGTATAGCACAATGGAGTCGTTCTGTGGCTAGTTTATTTCTTCCTTAAAAAGGCCGGAATATCAAAGCCTTCGTTTTCGTCGGTGAACTCATCCTCAGGCATGTCATCAAGTTGATGATCCAGTTCTTTCTTTAGAGGCGAGTCGTTTGTATTAACTAGAAGTTCATCTTCATCATTGTCTTTCTTCATATTGGAAGTTTCATCCTTGAGAGTCGGCTTAAAGTTAAAGATATTCAATTTACCCTCGTCAAACTTCGTAGCAATAAGAGTAATCTTGATCTGATCCATCATCTTTTCATCAATTACTGCTCCGAAAATGATGTCTGCATTGGGATCAACCGTCTTGGCAATGATCGATGCAGCCTCATCGACCTCGGTCATTGTAAGATCCGGGCCTCCTACTATGTTAAACAGAATCCCCTTTGCCCCTTCGATAGATACGTCAAGAAGAGGAGAGGAGATAGCCTGCTTAATAGCTGCCATTGCTCGTTTGTCACCGCTACCAATTCCAATACCCATCAATGCAGTACCAGCGTTACTCATGACGGTTCTGACATCAGCAAAATCAACATTGATAAGTCCTGCAACCGTGATCAACTCGGCGATTCCCTTAACTCCTTGATGGAGTACAGAGTCAATTCTCTTGAAAGCATCAACGATAGAGGTTTTCTTATCGACTACCTGAAGAATTCTTTGATTTGGAACAATGATTAAAGTATCTACCTTTTCTCTAAGAGAAAGAATACCGTCATCTGCGGCATGTCGGCGTTTAGCTCCCTCAAAATCGAATGGCTTTGTGACAACGGCAACTGTAAGCGCGCCTGTTTCTTTAGCAACTTCGGCAACAATTGGCGCAGCGCCTGTACCTGTTCCTCCACCCTCACCACAGGTAATGAAGACCATATCTGCTCCCATCAACTCTTCCTTTAGCTTTTCTCTAGATTCTTCTGCCGCCTGTCGACCTGTCTCTGGACTGCCACCAGAACCTAATCCTCTAGTCAGTGCATCTCCGATTTGAATCTTTATTGGAGCTTTATTGTGAAGAAGAGCTTGAGAGTCTGTGTTCACCACCATGAACTCAACCCCTGGAATTCCTCCGTCATTGATCATCGAAGTAATGGCATTTCCACCACCACCACCGATTCCTATGACCTTAATTTTTGCTGGTTGTCCAGCTTTTGGTTTGATTAACATGTTACGGAATAAACTGCTTGATCAAATCTTTAATCTTTGACACCGATCCACCGATGGATATATCCTTAAATATTTGATTAAACTTCATCATACTCGATTCGTGGTCAATTATATTTTTTCCTCCTGACAAAATCAACCCGACGTTGGTCGCATACTGCGGATCCAATACTTCATCCACAAGTCCCGATACTCCCGTAGGAAATCCGATTCGAATAGGAAGACCAACTACCTTACGACCCATCTCTACCATTCCAATTGTGTGTGCTCCCCCACCTGTTATGACAAGTCCTGATGGAACATTTGAGCTAAATCCACTTTTTTCAATCTCCTCAGCGATTAGCTTATATATCTCCTCTATTCTGGCTCCTATAATACTATCTAGCAGCAACTTTGGAGTAATGTCGCTTACCGACTCAGGTAGATGTAGCGAGCTAAAGTCGATGTTGTCATTTTTCTTTTTTGCTTCTTGAATTGGCAGATCTCTTTTGCCATATCCTTGGAACTCTTTGGTTAAAAATAGCTTTATTCTCTCTGCAGACTCCAGCGAAACTCTAAGCCCAACTGCAATGTCATTAGTTATATGGCGTGCTCCAATAGGTATAGAGGCAGAGTAGGAGATGGCTCCATCGCAGTACATACAAATATCTATTTTCCCCCCACCGATATCTACAAGCACGACCCCAAGCTCCTTTTCGGTGTTTGTCAAAACCGCTTCGGCTGAAGCAAATCCAGAAAACACAAATCCGCAGTTTTCAATTCCAAGATCAGAAAAGCATCGATCGATGTTTTTTAGGTTGGTTAGCGAAGCAGTTATGATATGCGAATCTACCTCAAGACGAATTCCGCTCATTCCAACCGGATTTTTTATTCCTGGTTGCCCATCCACAATATACTCACGAGGCGCAACATCAATAATTTGTCTTGTTGTAGAAAGAGAAATTGCTCTTGCAGCCTCTGCGACTCTGTCAACATCCTCTTGGCTGATCTCGCCTTGTGGATTTGAGACCGCAACTACACCATGCGAATTGAGCGAAGTTATATGTGGGCCGCCTACTGAAGAAAAAGCTTTTGTGATTTTTTGACCGGCCATTCTTTCTGCTTTTTCAACACTTTGATCTACGGCTGCCGTAACCTGATCTATGTCAACTACTAGTCCTTTTTTTACTCCACGAGATGGAGCTGTGTGAAAGCCGATAATTCTCGGCTCTTTTTCATCAGGAGAATTAACAGCAACTAATGTAGAAATCTTTGAACTACCTATGTCGATACCGCAAATAAATTGGTCAGGCATTGTTTTATTTTGTCATTACAGGTTTATCGTACCGTACGTCGATACGTTTAAAATTAGTACCATCTACTTTAAACTGTCGTAGGATGGCCCCAACCTGATACTCCTGCTTTTGAATATCCTTCTCTGTTGTAACTAAAATTTCTCTAGAGTCCTCTAACTCTAATCGTATCATATAAAAACTGTTGATATCCACCCTCTTTACTTTATAACCAAAGGAGCTGAGAATATCAACAAATCTGATAGCGATCTGAAGATCCTTATATCCAAGTAGTTCTCCTATTTTTATCTGTTCCTTAAATAGCTGCTGATAGTAGAAGACCTCCGTCAAAGCTGATGGTTTTACCTTAAGCTTTTGTAAAATTCTGCCGTTAACCGCCAATAATATATACTCATCCGCTACCTTGATTGCGACGATTGGTTTGACCGTCTTAAGATTCAAATTTAGTCTGTTCGGATAAACTTTTGTCACCTCAACCTTTGCTATGATTGGATTTAGTTCAACGAGATTTTTTTGAAGTTTTTCCACGGAAACGAACGGGAGAAACTCAAAGTAGTATGGCTCTAATCCACGAACAGTTTCCTTTTTATGATAGGAAGTGATTACTATTTCCTTAACAGAAAGTAGATTTCTTACATAGATGCAAGTAAGCGCAACTAGACAGACGACAAAACTAAGAACTAGTAGAATTCTTAGCCGTCTCCAAGACCTCTTTTGTAATCTGCTTCGCGGCGTTCTGTGTTCCATAGGGTTGGTCTATAGTATCGAAGTTTTTCTTGTATTTTTCAAGCGAAGCGAACATGGATTCGATTGAGCTCAGTAGTTCGTCGCTTGGATGAGATTGGTCAAATATTTCAGCCACACCTAGCGACCTCAGATACTCTGCATGTTTTTGCTGTTCGTCAAATGCAGACCAAGGTAAAGGAATTATTAAGGATGGCTTCTTTGTTGCTAAAAGCTCAAAAACCGTGTTTGCCCCTCCTCTGCTTATCACCAAGTCAGACTGCGAATAAACAAAGCCAATTAAATTCGACTCAATATGGGTAAACGGAAAGTAGTTCTCATTCTTAAACATAGAGGTCTTGTCAAAATCACGATACTCGGTTGAAGAACCCGTCTGGTGAATTACTGTGAATTTCTCCAGAAGCTTAGTAAGAATTTTGAAAATTAAGGAATTTACGTCATGTGAGCCTGTCGAACCACCAGTAATATACAAAACTGGCTTCTCTTTTTTAAAGTTCTTAATTTGATTAATCACTTTAGAAACCTCTTTGCGTACTGGGTTTCCACTTAAAATTACTTTAGAGACCGGAAAGTACTGTTTGGAAACAGGAAAAGAGATAAATATTTTTTTGGCTAGTTTTCCTATCAATCTATTCGCCGATCCTGGCCGAATAGTTTGCTCATGTGTAAGAATGGGGATACGCAGTACATGGGCAGCCAGCGCTATTGGCAGTGCGATGTAGCCACCGAAGGTCAAAACCACATCGGGCTTCTCTTTTTTGAGAATCAGGATAGCGTTTGCTAAACCTAACGGTATTTTAAGTATGTTAACCAAAGAGCTAACAGACAAAACTCTAGTCAGTCTACCAGCATCCAGATTGATAAATTTTAAATTCCGACTGACTATCTCCTTATATTCCAATGAGTCAGAGCTATCGGATGAAAGAGCGTGCTGACGCCCGACAATTACAATGTCGCAGTCCTTAAGCTCATCAAGTACCGCTAAGGCTGGAGTAATATGACCACCTGTGATTAAAACTTTCATGTTATTTAAGTCGAGCGCTTCTACGAATGTTTAATAGAATTCCAATCATTGCAAATGAAATGAGAAGGTTTGACCCTCCGTAGGATATAAACGGTAACGGCACCCCTGTTAACGGAATCAGACCAACCATCCCTCCTAAATTTACCACTATCTGCAAACTGAAGTAGGCGAAAATACCTCCTGCAAGCAATCTTCCAAATCGGTCCGGTGCTTTGTATGCAATTTCGTAAATTTTATATACCAAAACGAACAATGCAAAAATTAATATAACGGACCCAATAAAACCAAACTCCTCGCCTATAATGGCGAAGATTGAGTCGGTATGCGCCTCAGGAAGATACAGAAACTTCTGCCGCGAAGCTCCAAAACCTAATCCAAGCAAGCCTCCATTTTGTAAAGAAATTGCAATCTGGTTTACGTGATACCCTATTCCGAGCGGATCAAGCGAGGGGTTTAGAAATGCGGTGAATCTCCTCAGTCTATATGGAGAAATTTTTGTTAATACATAAAATCCAACAAAGGAAGCTGGAAGTAGTAGTAGTAAATAGCTGAGTTGCGTACCTGCTAAAAAATACATAACCACACTAAGTATAAAAATCATTGTTGCGGTTCCCAGATCGGGCTGAAGTACGATAATAAAAACAAGAAAGCCTAAAAGTGAAATAAAAGGAATAAAGCGTTTTTTCTCTCGGTTCATGAACCAAGAAGCGAGGTAAATAATAACGCTAAATTTTGCTAATTCCGTAGGCTGAATATTAAAGAATCCAAAGTTGATCCAACTCTGAGCACCTCCTGCGGTACTTCCGAGACCTGGTAATAACACGAGCATAAGCATCCCTACCGTTATCATCATTGTTGGAAAAGAAAGGTAATAAAGTTTCTTGTAGTCAAAGAAGGAAAAAAATAGCATTCCAACTATCCCTAAAGCAATCCAGATTGCCTGCAACTTGAAGTAGTGAAAGCTATCTCCAAACTCCTGTAAGGCTCTTATTGATGAGGACTCAAATACGAATAGCAGTCCTATCAACGAAAGAACAATGGGCAAATAAATTATTGAGCTTCTTTTTGTTACAGCCGATTTACGAAGTTTGGCAAATCTCTCACTCATACTTAATTCTACTTTAAGAAGGCGAGCATTAGTCCGAAAACGGAGAATAGGATGGATATAAGCCAAAAGCGCATTACAATCTTAGATTCTTCCCAACCTTTATGCTGAAGGTAAAGATGAAAAGGAGCTACAGCGAACAACTTCTTTCCTCGTATTTTCTTACTCAGAAGTTGGAAGAGAGAACTAAGAATCTCTATTAAAAAAATACCTCCAATAATCGGCAAACTGAAAGATTTGCCTAGAATTAGTCCCACTACAGCAAACGCTGCCCCAAAGGATAATGAACCAGCATCGCCTAGAAAAATACGAGCTGGAGGAATATTGAAGTATAAAAATGCTATCAAACCACCTAGCCAAATACCAATAAACAGTGACGTAGGAACATCAATGATTGATGCCGCAATTATCCAGAAGCTGGCAAGTGAAATCATAAGAATACCGGTAGCCAATCCGTCTAACCCGTCGGTAATGTTAACGGCATTTGAGAAGGCGACAATCGTAAAAGCAGCAAAAGCTATATAAAAATAAGAGATATCAAACACTCCCAAAAACGGGACGTGCACAAAGTGAATTTGTAAATCTGCATACAGCCAATAAGCAATAATTAGCGCTAGAATAATTTCGATCACAAGTTTGAATTTCAAAGTAATTCCAAAGAAATTAAATTTTTTCCAAAAAAAGATCTTAGCAAGATCGTCGTACACTCCCAGTAGTCCGAAACTTATTATGGTGAAGAGCAAAATCTTAGACTCTGCGAAAATGGAGGGAAAATTTGATTGAAGTGGAATCCTAAATAAATTAAAAGTTGAGATAAATATTAAGTAAAGTAAAGCGGTGGATGCAATAATTAATAGCCCTCCCCCAACTGGCGTTCCTGCCTTATGCTTATTGAATTTGTCAAATATAGGTGTTGATTTATTGAAAGCATCCTTAGTCTTCTGTTGAGCGCGTTGCATCTTCGTCTTGTATAGGAAGTTTATAAACGGAACAATGAGAATTACATTTACTAAAAAGGAGATGAATGTAGCGAATAAATATATGGGCATGAGATAGTTTAAAGTTAAAAGTTAAAAATTCAAAGTCTAAAGTTTTTAATTAAAGACTTAAGAATACAAAAATCTTTGGAACAAAAATTATACCAGCAATAATTAAAGCACCAAGAGAAAATATCAGCATCGCAGCGGCAGAAACGTCCTTAGCGAACTTAATATCCTCTCTCCATTCCTTGTCGATTGCGTCGGTCGTTAATTCTATCGCAGTATTAATTGCTTCAACCATAATTCCAATCACAATCAAACTAAGAATCAAAAGAAATTCGTAGTATGAAACTTGTAGAAACCAAGAAGCAATTACAGAAAGAACCGAAAGTAAAAAATGAATACGATAGTTTGGTTGAGTTCTAAAGGCCCAAACCATTCCTTCAAAAGCATGTTTTATAGAAATTGTATGTTTCTTAAGCATATCGTGATTATACTCTTTTCAACTTTCCACCTAAACCAGAAATTTTATCAACTATATTTTCGTATCCTCTTTCAAGAATATTTGCGTTTGCGACTACAGTTTCACCTGGTGCGATCAAGGCGGCAATTAGTAATGTAGCTCCAGCACGCAAATCAGCAATCTTGATTGCGCCTGAGTGCATCGGAGCTCCACCTGTAATCTGAATTTTCTGCTTCATTTCTTTAGAGTCATCTGAATTGAAGTGGTAGATTGTGTCGCCGCTATTATCGACGTACTCAATCTGCGCGCCAAGTTTAAGTAACTCGTCGACATAGGAAAATCTGTTTTCAAATACGGTCTCGTGAACTGTAGAAACTCCATCTGACTGCGTCATTAAAACCGCCCAGTTTGGCTGCCAATCTGTCATAAATCCTGGATGAGGCTCGGTCACAATAGATACAGGTTTAATTGAATTTAGATAGCTATATTTAATAGAATTACCTTCTACTTCTACAGAAACTCCAGCTTTTAGCATCGCTTCGTTAAAAGTAGAAAGATATTCGTCCTTAATCTCATTGATCCTAACCCAACCTTTTGTTGCAACTGCAAGAACGGCAAAGGTTACAGCTTCGTTTCTATCGCTAAAAATTTTGAATGGTTTTGTTTGTTTAAGTGATGTGACTCCTTGAATAGTTATGGTCGTACCAACCTTAACTATTTTTGCTCCCGCTTCATTTAGAAACTTAATCAGCTCATCGATTTCAGGTTCTAGCGCAGAGTTCTCAATTTTAATCTCATTATCACCCAACGCCCCTAACATAATCAGCAGTTCAGTACCTGTGTGAGTTGGCTTAGAAAATTTATATGATCCTTTTGGAGACTGTGCAAGTTTTGCATCGTAATATCCATCTTCGGAATGATATTCTGTTGTCACGCCTAAGGCCTCCATTCCCGAAATGATTCTGTCGATTGGGCGCATTCCTATTCGGCACCCCCCAGGGTTTGGAATTCGACATTCCTTAAATTTGTGAAGTAGCGGAGCAAACAACAAAAAAGACGCTCTTAGCTTAGATGCATGCAACAAATCTGGCTTGCTGCTATTTAAGGTGCTTGGATCGATCGTAACGGTGTTTCCATTCTGCTCAACAGCTGCCCCAAGCTTTTCTATCAAGTGTAGAAGCTCATGCACATCATTAATTTTAGGAACGTTAGTGAGGACAACCTTTGAGTCGAAAAGAAGCGACGCAATAATGGTTTTTAGAGCAAGATTTTTAGCACCAGAAAGCGTCACCTCTCCTTTTAATACATTGCCTCCGTTTACAATATATGCGTCTTCCATGGTTAAATTCCTATTTCTTAATTCTTAATTCTTAATTCTTAATCAATTATTATTACTACACAATTATGCGAACTTCTTCTTTTAGCTCTACACCATGAACTTCTTTTACTTTTGTCTTAACCATATCCAATAACTTCTTCAGATCCTCAACCTTACCGTCTCCTTCGTTAATAATAAAGTTAGCATGTTTTTCCGAAACTACATAGTTCCCCACTCTAGCTCCTTTCAATCCAGCCTTATCGATAAGCTCGCCGGCGGATTTTCCGTCGATATTCTGAAACATACATCCGCTTGAGGCAACTCCGAAAGGTTGCGTTTCTTTGCGATATGCTAATGCTTCTGCTGCGCGCTGCTTTAAAACTTCTGGGTTTGCTTTGGTTAGTCTAAAAACTGCTTCAACCAATATTTCTTTTGTGTTCTGGAGTTCGCTAAAATCATATGCGAACTTAAAGTAATCGCGCTCTACAGTTTTTTCATTTCCTTCTTTATCTAAAAGTGTGGCGGAAATCAGTCTGTCGCCAAAGTACATAAGTGGCTTGGTCCATTTAGAGTTCATATGCAGAGCGCCTCCAACGCTGCCGGGGAGTCCTTGGTGGTACTCAAACCCCTCGAGTCCCTTTTCAATCGTTTTATTAATTAACATCGAAATTGGCAAGCCAGAAGAAACCTTAACGTCTGCTGTCGTATCGGTTTCCGCTACCACCTCAAAATTGAAGTACTGATTGCGAATTACAAACTTAATTACAGCTTCGGAGGCAAAAACCGTATTTGAACCTCCGCCTATCACCATCAGCTCCAAGTTCTGCTTGTGGGCGTGCTGAACGGCTTCAATTAGATGCTCACGAGTTTTGACAGTGGTGAAGTGGGAAGCAATTGCGGTCGATTTTACTGTGGTGAACTGTTTAAGATCGACGTTGGTTTGAATATTCATAATGCTTTTACTTGACCCTTGTAGCGTAGAGCTTGAAGCATGGAACTTATTGGGGAAGCGGTTTTAAGTTCTACGTTCTACGTTCTACGTTCTATTAACAGCTCTAATTATATCAGAATGGAGCTTATAAACATCCCCCGCGCCTAAAGTCAGAATTAGGTAAGGCGTTTTGATTAACTCTAATTTGGCCATGAGCGCTTGCGGTCCAGTGACAGCTTCAATAGCCTCAAATCCGCGTGCTTTAGCCTTATTTACCAAGTCAGCGTGCGTAACGGTGAAAGAGTCCTTATTTTCCCTTGCAGAAGCAAAAATTGGCATAATAAAGGCATGTTCAGCCTCCGAAAAGGCGCTGCCAAACTCTTCTAGTAGCGCTTGTGTTCGTGAGTAGGTATGAGGCTGAAAAATAACAACCGGTTTCAGTCCATACCTCTCAAAAGCAGCCTTTATGATCGCTTTAATCTCCTCGGGGTGATGAGCATAATCATCGACTAGCGTCATACTATTTTTATGGAACACCACCTCAAATCGACGTTTGGCACCTTTAAAATCTTTGATTGCAGTTTTTATATTTTCTTCCTTAAAACCCAAACTTCGCAAAACCAAATAAACTCCTGTCGCATTCAGAATATTATGATCACCGTACATTGAAGTTTTAATTCCTGCGATTAGCTTATCACCGCTCATAAGGTCAAATGACGAACCATGACTGGATACCTCGTGATTGATGATTCGAACCTTTGCTTCCTCGGTAAAACCGTACGAATCAAACTGGAGTCCAGATCGTTTTGCTGTAGCCAGTGCAAGTTCATTATCCGCGCACACCACCAGATATTCGCTTTGTTTAAAAAACTTTTCATACGCACCTGCAACTTCTTCTACGGTCACGAAGACATCTGGATGGTCAAAGTCTATATTCGTACATAGGGTTAAGGAAGGGTTTAGAAAGAGAAACTTAGGAGTCTTGTCCGCTGGTGGATTAACTCCGTACTCGTCTGCCTCCAATACTAAATATTCTTTGGACTGAAAGTCCCCTGCTGGAAACTCATCAAAAGAAGATGTCCCAACAATGTAGGTAGGCTTTACTCCTAATTTTATCAACGCATAACTAAGCAATGCAGAAGCTGTGGTTTTTCCGTGAGCTCCACAGACTGCAATCGTTTTTTTAAATAGCTGAGAAAGTTGATTTAAAAATTCTGCCTGAGAAACCGTAGTCACTCCATCGCTCTTGAGTCTTTTAATGATTGCGTTTGAGTCGCCACCATGTGCTGCGCTATAAATAGCTAAGTCGAATTTGGAGTCTGTAGGAACTTGCTCTTCAGAAGTATAGATGGTGATATTTTGTTTATGAAGCTCTTCGTCAGTAATGAATTCTTCTTCAACATCATATCCGGCAACATCCTTCCCCATCTTCTTAAGAATTGAGGCAATCTGCGCCATCGCCACCCCTTTAATACCAAGAATGAAGACTTTGTTTATGTTTTCTAGATTGACCATGTAGATAATTGTACATCAAAGCTGAGTAGTTCTTTTAACGGAGCTGCATAGATCTTCCTCCTTCGGTTGAGAACGCTCTTCCTGTGGGTAAAGCCGCCATAACACTAAGGGCCCCATGTTCGTGGAATAGTGCGCTCACACATCGTTTATCAATACGACTTCCTATCAATAACGAACTGTAATCCTCATCAAAATATCTATTATTTATCATCTTACTAAACTGAGATCCTAGGATGTAGGCCTCCAATGACTGACCAAATCTGCCCAATCGGCTAAAATGAGCAGATAACTGTTCTGCGGTCGCATATAAATTTGGAGATGTAGTGTTTGCTTCGACTTTGTACCAACCTGTAGGAAAATCAAAACTGAAAATTCCGCTTCCCTTTCCTAACGCTGTACGTGAATTATTTATTGATGGAAATCTTTCACCTAGTCTCGTCAGACCGTCTTGTCCCTTGTAAAGATCGGGAAGGTAAATCATCATTCCTCGTTGAGACTCACCTTCAACACCTTCTATTGATTCAGTTATTTTGTCCTCTGACCATTTGCAGTCTGGTATATCAACTTCGGGGAGAAATGATCTCCAAATATTAGTGATTACTTCAGGATTGGATGGATTAGCCCTATATGCTTCAAGCAATTCCTGGCTTACGTCGGGTTCATTCGCTATTTGGCCGTCTCCTTGCTCTACCATAACATCGAAATGCTAGCATAGCATGTTATTGTTTACAAGTTATAGACTACAAAGCTAAACTGTTCGGGGAAGTTGGGGATGTTTCGCATGTTTCTGTAGGAAAAGAATCGCTTTGAGTCACATTTTGTACAGAATGGAAAGAAATCAATCTGGTCTTTTTTTAATCCGGATTCCAACAGTTGCCCTACATTTTCTTCTACTAGATTGATTGGGTAACAGCATGCACCGATGGCGGGACCGATAGCGACGCGAAGGTCTTGAAGCGTAGAGCCTAGAGCTTGGAACTTTTTAATCATTTTAACAGCAAGCTTCAAATCTGTTCCTTTTCTACCGTTGTGCGAAATTCCTACGATATTTTTATTAGCATCTGAATAAATAATCGGAGCACAGTCGGCAGTAATAACAGTAAGAACCACGCCTCTGTCTTTGGATATCAGCCCATCTACTTTATCAATATTCTCAATAACTTTGTTTGAATTTAATGTTACGAGTTTGAGACGGCTGTCATGAACTTGTTCGGGGTCCGCAATATTTGAATAATTAATTTTGTAAGTGTCTAAGTATTTTTGAATGTCTTTTATATCTCTACCATTTCTTGCCATACGAGTTCCAAATCCATGAACAAGTGTATGTGGAAATAAAGAAGAGGTAAATGTATTCGAGTTTTCGTTGAAGGTTAGCATTAAGGGTTTCTGAGATTTAGAGCTGTTTTTACGGCATCAAACTCATTCCAAGGTTCTTCTTTACCATTTCTATTTAAACTTTTTTCATGTGCCTTTCCAGTACAAATAACAATGTCTCCTTTTTTAGCCATCGCGACTGCTTGATTAATTGCTTTCTGACGATTTTCAATAATCATGACCGTTCCTTCCTTAATTCTAGATTCTGAATTCTTAATTCCAGAAATAATTTCCTTGGAAATCGCATCGATACTTTCGCTCCTATGATCTTCTTCGGTCACAATACTGATATCTGAATACTGACCGCTCATCGACCCCATCATTGGTCTTTTTAGTGCATCTCTTAAGCCAGCAGCACCAAACACATGAATAAGCCTACCCTTCCTACTGTCTGCTCTGACTCTAAGATCAGAAAGAATTTGTTTAAGTGAGTTTGGCGTATGAGCAAAGTCGACAACAATCATGAACTTTTCGTCATAAACCATTTCGCGTCTACCTAATGGGAGCTTGTAGGATTTAAGCGCCTTTAGGATTGATTGTTTTGCAATTCCAAGTTCAGCGCATACTGCATATGCCGCTAGATAATTGTAGTTATTGTATTCCGGAATTTCTAACTTGAGCGTTTTATTTAAGTCAATGCTATGGTCCGATTTATTTTTTAGTCCGTAAGTTTTGAGTCGCGAAACTTGTAGCGTAGAGCGTAGAACGTTTTTCAATAATTCATACGAAGAGTCGTCACAGTTAATTATTCCAAGCTTAGATTGTCTCAAAAGTTTTGCTTTTGTCGCCAAATATCTGTCGAATGTTTTGTGATAGTCAAGATGCTCGTGTGTGACGTTTGTAATTACACCAATTTCATAATGAACTCCAAAATTTCTATTCTGATCGAGTGCATGGGAGGTCGTTTCCATTACGAAGTACTCATCTTTATTCTTGGCAGCTTTATTTAAAAACTGCTGGACCATAACCGCATCTGGAGTTGTCACATGTAGTCCCGTTTCATATTCAGTTTCACCAATCTTCGCATAAACAGTTGAGATCATAGAAACTTTTTTACCTGAAGATTTGAGAATGTGATAGATGCAGTGTGCGGTTGTCGTTTTTCCATCGGTTCCTGTGACACCGATAACTTTTAGCTTAGTGCTAGGGAATCCGTAATAAATTGTGGCAAGTACTGCCCAAAAAAGATGGTAGAAATTAATTGCTGGCTGAATTCTTCTCTTGAATTTATCAAACATAAGCGATTTAGCCTAATTTGTCGGGCTAATGTTATAGTAGTATAACAGTTCTTTGGCTATCTCGAAAAAGAGTGGGGCTGCGGTCTCCGAGCCGTAGATCGAGCTCTTTGGCTCTTTTAATACAACCAGGGCTATGAATTTGGGTTTATCGGCAGGTGCAAAGCCTATAAATGACGCAATCGTCTTAGATGTATCGTACCGACCGCCGACTGCAATCTGAGCAGTACCTGTCTTACCTCCAATCTTATAGCCTTCTGGCTTTACCCACTTATACTCTCCGTGCTCGACGGTAGAAACTAACATCTTCCGCATTATTTCAGACGTTTTTTCGCTATAGATTTTCTTGTCTAATTTTGGTTTTACAGTCTGAGTTGAAGCTCCAGTATTTATAGCTTTTACGATATATGGACGCAGCAAATTTCCTCCATTTATTACTGAGGAAAACGCTCGAATCATCTGAATTGGTGTTACCACAATTCCCTGTCCAAAAGTTACGGTCGCATAGTCGATGTCAGTCCAAAAATCACGTAAATATCCTGTGCTTTCCCCTTGAAGATCAATACCGGTAACACCTCCAAAACCGAGATTCTTGAGGTATTTTAAAATGTTGTTTTTTCCCAACTTTGAGCCAATGTAGACCATACCAACATTTGAGGACTTTTCTAAAATCCTAGTCATAGTAATTTTGCCCTCGTACTTATTGTTCCAAGTACGAATGGTGTATTCCCCGATTGTTACGGCACCCTTCTCATCAAACTTGGAGTCTGGCTTTATAACTTTCTCTTCAATACCCGCTGCTGTGATAAGCGGTTTAAAGGTAGATCCTGGTTCGTATAAAGAAGATATGGACTGGTTGTTAAATATAAGATCGTTTGACTCGAAGTAGGAGTTTGGATCGTAATCGGGAAGACAGGTGAGTGCCAAAATTTCTAACGTATATGGCTGCGCAATTATCACGCAACCCTCCTTAGCTTGATAACTTTCCATACCGCTTTTGAGCTTAGCCTTCGCAATTGCTTGTACACTTCTGTCAATAGTTAAGACTAAATCCCTTCCATTTTCAGAGTCAATTTTCTCTTGATCGCCAATTAGAATTGGTCGACCAATTGGATCTCGTTCGCTCTTGAGAAATCCAAGTAGACCGGCCAGATCCTGTTCGTAAAAGCCCTCAACTCCAAAATACCCTACTGGCTCTCCTTCTTTTCCTTTACCTACAAAGCCCAGGAGATGTGCCGACAACGACGCCTCAGGATAGTAGCGCTGGGACTGCTCCTCAAATCCAACTCCATTCAATTTCATTGCTTCGATTGATTTCTTAGTTTTTTGATTTACACCCTCAGCCAACTTTAACCAGTCTAGATCTGGATTCATTTTTGCCTCAAGACTAGCTTCATCAACCTGAAGTTCTTTCGCAATTTTTTCTATAAGCGTATTCTGATCCTTGATTTTTTTAGGTTCTACAAAAATTAGATATGACTTCCTGTTAAGCGCAAGTGGTTGCTCGTTTCGATCAAGGATTAGACCTCTGTCAGGGTAGATCTGCCTGTACTTAAGGTATGATTTGGAGTTATTCGACAAAGGAATGACCTGAATAAAAAATAGCTTGAAAATTATCGCAATAAATACAAACAGAAAGAAAAGAAAAACGATTCTGATCTTTGGCATATTAGTTACGCTTCGCGACTCCTAGAGGGTGAAGATATATCGGCTTAGCCTTTGAGGTAAAGGAGAGCTCCGCCGCTTTTGATGCAGCATATTGAAGTGAGTTCACATTGTACATCGCCTCTTCAAGATCGCTGTTTTCAAGCTTTAATTGGTGAGTTTTGGCTTCAAAATCTTGAATCCCCTGACTTTGTTTCATACTCATCACAAACGCAAATATATTTGCAGCGATTAAAAATGTGAATAGAACCCCGATTATAGATTTAAATTTATTATTTCTCATACTTTTATAACCACTCTCATTAAGGCCGATCTCTCAAATGTCTTTGCCATTTTCTTTTTTACCTTCCAATCTTTTGAAATTTGAGATTTGAAATTTGAAATTAATTTCTTAACTTGCCTATCTTCACCTGAATTAAAGGTGATAATAACAAGCACTCCTCCCGACTTAAGAAGCGATAAAGCTCCAGAAAATCCTTTCTGAAGATTCTCGACTTCATCATTGATTAACATTCGCAGAGCTTGAAAGATTCGACTATATACGCGGTTGTCATCATTCTTTGTAACGGTGTTTATTGCTTCGCATAAATCTCCGACCGTCTCTATTCTGCGTTTACTTCTTCTAATTATTATGGCTCTGGCGATTTTTTGTGATAATGGCTCCTCGCCATACTTGGCCAAAACTATATATATCTCTTCTTCGTTTGCAGAGTTAAGAAAGTCGGCCGCGTTTTCCTTCGTTTGATCAAATAACCTCATATCTAATGGTTCATTGCTGTTTTTGTAAGAGAGTCCAATTCCGTTAGTCTTCATCTGTCCGTATGAGATCCCTAAATCAAACAAAACTCCATCTACAGGGTAAAATTCCAGTTTTTTGGCTATAGCTTCGATGTCTGCAAAGTTTCCATGAGCGACAACTGCGCCCGTACCTTCCAGCTGTTTCGAAGCCTTTTCAATCTGTTGCTCGTCGTAATCAAGTCCTAGTACCTCTCCTCCAAGCTCCCGAATTTTGTTAAGGTGCCCTAACTGTCCCATTGTCGCGTCGATATATCTCTTACCCTTGCCTACCTGCAACGCTTCGATAACTTCGCTTAGCATTACCGGTGTATGTGTCATTTTGTTAGTTCTTATTTTTTAGTTCTTAGTTCTTAATATCCGATCTCTTTTTCCAGTTTTCTTCGTCCCATAGCTCGAAATGATCTCCCACCCCTATAATCGTCACCTTCTTGTTCAAGTCTGCAAACTCTAGCAAATTCTTCGGAATAACAAATCTTCCCTGCTCGTCAATCTCCAAGCTGCTTGCTGACGAAAATACAAATCTCCTTTTATCTAAATTTTCTTGTTCTAATAGTGATACCTGTAATAGCTCGTTAGCGCGGTCTTCCCAGTCTCCTTTGTCAAAACCAGCAAGACATTTATCGAATCCTTTTGTTACAATAAAACTGTTTCCTTTTAATAGTTCTCTGATTTTTTTTGGAAGAACAATTCTCCCAAGACCGGTGAAAGAAACTTGAAATTCACCAATAAAAACCATATATAACCATTTTGAACCATTTACAAGCAGTTGTCAAGCGAATGTTGCGCTGTAACGCAATATTCGCGCAGTCCGACGTTACGTCGGACAAGGTTTATAATAAGCACATATGAATCGGCTGTTCACAGGAACCAAAAACTTATTTTTAAGTAAGCAAAGAACAATCATCTCTTCGACACTGATTGTCGCGTCCACAATAATTCTTTCTAGACTGTTTGGATTCTTACGATATCGCGTTCTAGCAGGCTATTTCGGTAAAGAAGAGCTAGACATCTTTTTTGCTTCTTTCAGAATTCCGGATATAGTATTCGAACTTCTTATTACGGGAGCTCTCACAACATCATTTGTGCCTATTTTCATCAAGTATCAAAAGAACAAGGAAGACCTTGATATCAACATATCCTCAATAATCAATATTACAACGGGCATTCTTTTCTTGCTTATTCTAGTCCTGTTCTTTACAGCGGACTGGATCATCCCTCTGATAACACCTGGATTCACAGGTGAGAAGATTCAAAGTGTAGTTTTCTACTCAAAAATCTTGCTTCTGGGCCAACTGCCATTTCTTGTTCTTAGCAATGTTCTGACCGGGCTTGGGCAAGCAAACAAGACCTTTATAATTTCTTCATTAGCGCCGGTTCTATACAACGTAGTTATAATTCTGGTCACTGTCATCTTCTCATCCCAACATCATCTACTTGCTCCAATTATGGGAGTTGTTGCGGGCGCCAGCATAATGTTTCTCATACAGATCCCTCTGTTCTATTCTTCACACTTTACATACAGAGCTGTTCTTAAGTTCACAAAGGGTTTGAAGGATTTTTATAAATTAGTTATACCGAGACTGATAACTGTTCTGGTTGCGCAAATCGATGCTACTATTGATCTTACGCTTACTACGCTTCTTGCTCCAGGCTCTTACACCATCTTTTATCTTGCTCAACATCTACAGTTATTGCCCGTTTCAATCATAGGAATCTCGTTTGGTCAGGCATCGCTTCCTTATCTAACCGAGGTCTATCAAGAAAAAAAACACGAAGAATTTAGACGAATTATTACAGAGTCAATTTTGAGCATACTATTCCTGACATTACCGATTGCAGCATTCTTTATCTTTGCACGTACTCCATTGGTTCGACTTTTCTTCGGAGGAGATAAGTTTGACTGGGCAGCAACTGTACAGACGGCCTTTACTCTCTCTTACTTTGCTCTTGCGATTCCCACTCATTCGCTTTACTACTTTATAACTAGATGTTTTTATGCCTTTCTGGATAGCAAAACACCGTTTTACACAAGCCTTTTTTCAATAGCCTTAAATGTAGTTTTAAGCCTAACCTTTATCTTCGCATTACACTTCCCTGTCTGGTCTCTTGGATTGGCGTTCTTTATATCAATATCGGCGAATGTCTGGATCTTGCTTTATATGTTGGGTAAAAAGATTGAGGGATTCGATAATAAAATGCTGACTGTTGAACTTTCTAAGATTCTTCTCGTCACCTTTCTAGCCTCTTTCTTCTCATACTGGTTGATGAAGATTCTAGACGGATTAATTCTAGATACCACTAGAACAATAAACGTTGTGTTCTTGCTTTTCTTTGTTGGATTAGCATTTACTTCTTTGTACTTTTTCTTAGCATGGAGTTTCGGAATTAAAGAGTCCGCTATGTTAGTTAAGTTTATGCACAAAGCCAAGCACTATAAAAAACGAGTTGTAGAAATTTATACCGACGTAGAGTGATGAATGATAACATTGATCAGATAAGCGCAATTAAAACCATCCAGAAGAAATTAGTAGGCAAAAAACTAAGCTACAAAGAAATCTACAATTTGATGGATGAGATTGCTCATCATCGGCTAAGCGAGGTTTTAACAACATACTTTGTAGCATCGTCTTTTAAAAACGGCTTTACACCAGACGAACTCTACTACTTCACAAAGGCAATGGTAGAAACGGGAACTCGTCTGGAATTCGATGGAATAGTGGCGGACAAACACTCGACAGGTGGGCTAGCAGGGACCAGAACCACAATGATTATCGTTCCCATAATTGCAGCCGCTGGATTTAAAATTCCAAAAACATCTTCAAGAGCAATTACCTCTCCCTCAGGAACAGCAGATACCATGGAGGTGTTGGCGCCGGTTACAATGACTCCTGCTCAGATGAGAAAGGTGGTAGAAAAAACAGGTGGATGTATTGTCTGGGGTGGAAAACTTGGACTGGCTCCTGCAGATGATGTCATTATTGAAGTTCAGGAGGAGCTGGCATTTGAGCCTTTCGACAAGATTATAATCTCGGTGATGGCGAAGAAAGTTGCTGCGGGTAGCAATCATTTGGTGATGGATATACCTACCGGAAAAACCATGAAAATTAAGCATACAAAGGATGCTGAGAAGATTGCCACAAAGCTCAGGGATCTTGCTAAACGATTCGGTATCGAGGTCGCGGTAGACATAAATCATGCATCGCAGCCCGCTGGTAACTCTGTGGGGCCTATGCTTGAGGCTCGGGATGTTCTGTACGTGCTGGAACAGCATAAAGATAAGCCTGTAGAGCTTGAGGCGAAGGCATTGAGACTTGCTGGGCAGCTACTAGATCTTTGCTACAAAACCTCAAAATCAAATAAAAATGGTGAAGAGGAGGCAAAGAAAATTCTTCAGTCAGGAGATGCTCTAAAGAAGTTCAAGGAGATCATAAGGGAACAAGGTGGAGATTCTGAGGTTACTTCTGAGTCCTTAAAGTTTACAAATCATAAACACGATATAAAAGCTCAAAAAAGAGGTAAAATAAGATCGATAGAGAACTTTAACTTAAACACTGTAGCGCGTATACTTGGAGCGCCAAAGGATGTTCAGGCTGGAGTATATATGCATAAAAAAACTGGCGATCAGGTTAACTCAGAAGATGTGATCATGACTTTATATGCAAAAGACCAACTAAAATTTAAGGAAGCAGTAGACACGTTAGAAACATTTCCCATATATGAAATCGAAAAATAAATTTCTGGTAGTAAGCAGTGTATTGCTTTTATTTATTCTAGGAGGAGCCGGTTTCTATTTTGAAGGCTCACTTCCTGTAGACAAAAACGATAAACAAAGCAAACTGTTTGTGATTGAAAAAGGTCAGGGTCTCAATGCTATTGCAAGAGATTTGGAGAAAGAAGGCCTTATTCGTAATAAAATTGTTTTTATATTGCTTGTAAAGCAACTGGGAATCGAGAAAAATATTCAGGCAGGTGACTACAGACTTCAACGATCTCTTTCCGCCACAAATCTTGCAAAAAATCTAACAAAAGGAAGCCTAGATACGTGGTTTACAGTTATTGAAGGTTTGCGAAATGAAGAGATTGCAGATCAAGTAACTGAGGAACTTGGTATTCCTTCTGCAGAGTTTTTGGCAGCGGCACAACAAGGATATCTTTTTCCAGATACATATCTAATTCCCAAAAATGCTACTTCAGAAACTGTACTGACAATAATGAAGAACAACTTTTACACAAAGTTCACTCCTGAAATGAAAGCGAAAGCACTTAAAAATGGACTTTCTGAAAACGGAGCAGTCATTCTTGCATCACTCTTAGAGAGAGAGGCAATTTTTGATGCGGATAGACAAGAGATTGCAAATATAATGTTGAGGAGACTTGAGGAAGGACATAGGCTGCAGGTTGATGCTACAGTTCAGTATGCTCTTGGTTACCAGCCTGTAGAAAAAAGGTGGTGGAAAAAGAACTTAACTTTAGAAGATTTAAAGTTTAATTCCCCTTTCAACACTTATTTAATTTCAGGACTCCCGCCTACCCCAATTTGCAATCCTGGTAAAGCGTCTCTTGATGCGGTAGTGAACGGAACCACAAAAACCCCATACTTATTCTACATTCATGACTCTAAAGGCCGCACTCACTACGCTCGCAACCTGATGGAGCACCAAAGAAATATAGATAAATATCTTCAGTAATTTCGCGCATCGCAAATCGTGTAACGCTAATCGCAAGGTATTTTCTTGAGCTACACGCTACACGTTCTAGGCAACATGATATACAGAGTAGCTTATTCCTCCGGTTGATCTGAAGTATCTACTATAGCACCGCGTCGGAGAATTTCACGAGGTTTTGACCCTGATGCAGGCCCCACATACCCTGCCTCCTGAAGTTCATCCAGAATTCTAGCTGCACGTGAATAACCTACCTTAAGTTTTCTCTGCAGTAGAGAAGCCGATGCCTTATCGCTTTGATTAATCAAGTCCAATGCCTCTCTGAAATGGGGATCTTGATTTGAGCTTCCACCACCTACTGTCGGAACACCTCCTGCTCGACTGTGATTGCTTGGTTCTGTGACTTCTGTAGTATAGTTTGTAACTGGGTTTTGATTTCTTAAGAAGCTCACTAGTTCATGAACCTCATTAGAAGTGACATAAGGTCCTTGAATACGGCGAGGCTTAGCCTGGTCTGGTGGCAGATACAACATGTCTCCCTTTCCTAGTAATTTTTCTGCTCCTGGAGTATCGATAACAACACGAGAGTCCACAAGAGAAGAAACATTAAAGGCGATTCTTGTTGGGATGTTGGCCTTCATAAGACCCGTGATAATATCAACAGAAGGCCGTTGCGTTGCGAGGACTAGGTGGATGCCTACCGCTCTTGCCATCTGAGCAATTTTGGTAATAAGATCCTCCGCATCACTGTGTGCATGCATCATCAATTGCGCCAACTCGTCAATCACAAAAACTATGTATGGCTTTTTTTCAACGTTCGGAATAGCATTGTAGGCTTCTAAATTTCGTGCGTGCATCTTGTCTAGAATTTCATATCTCGCCTTCATCTCGCCCACAGTCCAGGAAAGTGCGTTAATAATTTTGTCAGGATCTACGATAACTTCTTGAAGTAGGTGAGGAACTCCGTTATACATAGAAAGCTCAACGCGTTTAGGATCTACAAGAATTAAGCGCACCTCTTCAGGCTTCGTTCGGAAAAGAAGCGTAGAAATCCAAGCATTTAACATCACTGATTTACCCGAGTTGGTTTGACCTGCAATTAGCGCATGAGGCATATTTGATAAGCTCGCAGCTTGCGGCATTCCAGAAACATCAAGGCCCAATGGAACCAACAGTGGATCTGGATTATTTTTAAATAGAGGATCGTTTAGTAATCTTTTTAATGTAACAATCTCTGCCCTATTGTTAGGAATCTCAATTCCAACAAGAGCTTTACCAGGAATGGGTGCCTCAATACGAACCTGTCCGGTAGGAGCAGATAGGGCAAGTGCGAGATTGCCTGAAAGCGTAGTGATCTTGGAAAGCTTTGTTCCTGGTTTAATCTGTAAAGCGTACTGAGTAACTGTCGGGCCTCCATTGACTTCATCAACACGTGCCCCTACTCCAAAACTTCCCAACGTGTCTTCAATAGTTTGTGCATACTGCTTTGTGTCTCCTCGATCTGCACCTTGCTGTGAAACGTCACGCAGTAAACTCATTGGAGGATAAACCCAAGTTTGATTATTTACATTCATCGGCCTCATGGTAAATTCTTTATTAGCATTCTCTGTAACCGCGGGGTTAGTTTTCACTTTTTGTTCACCAAATAATCCTGGAATTGATACTTTTGGAGCTGTCATTCCTTTAATGAAGTTGTCTTTTTGTGGGAAATCTTTTTCTTTATTATTCTTTTTATCTTTTTTGTCAGTCAGCATTTCACGAATTAAATGGTTTTTTACAAACGCGACAAACCCTTTGCCTAGAGTTATTAAAAATAAAAGGAAGGAGTCAAAAGAAGTGTCCAGAAGCATAACTAGCCCGATTAGAAATGCAGCAAATAGGATAATGAAGGTTCCAAGTGGTGAGAAATCGCCTGTCAAACTATCGCTTATGAATGCTCCCCACTCTCCAGAGCGAAATGCTCCCAAGAGTGTGGTAAAAACCAAAACAAGGCCAATCGAAACATTTGCCTTAACCAATTTTAATTTTCTTGAGTTAAAAAAATGCGCTCCTAAGGCAAAAAGTACAAAAGGTGCCAAAAAGCCAAGATTTCCAATCTTAGAAACTACCAACTCATTCATCAGCTCCAGATAACTTCCACCCTGGTCTAAGGGTAAGATGCTACTGAAGAACGATAGAAGTATTCCGGCCCCACTTAAAATGAAGAGGAGACCAAACATATTGCCCACTGATTTATTTCCCACCTTGAAGAGTTTTTTCCTGCGCCCCATATAGCATTCATTGTATACTGTCAGTCACGAAAAGTGCAATGCGTTGTTTAGTCAGAAGTTTCTAGTATTTGTGTTCGCTCGTCTGCGTACCTAAATGGAAAATATAGGTCACATAACCCGAGTAAAAACGCGATGTTCTGAGTTAAACTTAATCGATCTCTATCTTGCTCCTCAACTTCTTCTGCAGCTTGGCTGTATGAACTATCTGCATTGCGAAGAAAGTCGGAAAGATTTTTTTCTAACAAGATGAGGATGTCATTGTCTGCCTCAAACCATCGTGCCCCAACTTTCCTTTTACGGATAGCTTTGTAAGCGGTAAGATCGTCTTGCAAGATTGGGGTTACTGGCAAGTAGGCTAATTCTGACTGAACACCGATAGCATCGATTGAGATTGAAGCTCCAAGTGTGTAAAAATTTTGACCCCCTCCATCCTCTGGCAACTCACGTACACGATGCTGAAAAAAATTATTAGCTATCTCACCCACGTATGGACGATTAAAAATCTCCTCAATGTGGGCCTTTATCCTTAGTGGATCTTCACAAATAGAAGCGTCTTTGAGGCTGCGGGATGCAATCATTAGTGCATCTTCACTTAATGGGAATAGTGCAGGATTTGGTCTTTCTTTTCTTTCTGGCATGATTTTATCCTCGCGACTCAGCAATTCTTAATGGAATATATATTGCCGCTATTGAGCCATATGTGAATCCTCTTTGTTGCTCAAACCAGACCGCAGCACTTCTTAAATTTCTTATATAAAAATCAACCTCAACCTTTCCAAATATATCTTGTATTATCGGATCAAAGGAAGAAATATAACTTATTTTTTTTCTTCATAACCAGGATCTACAGCCAAAAATGCTAATGCCTGATCAATATCTTCTTGTGTAGCTGCTGGCATCGATACACCTCTTTCTCTAGAAGTTTGATTTATTACAGCATAGGTCAACTCAGCAGCTTCACTCCAAATGGGAGCGAGCGTTGGATCATTTTTGAGAAGATGTTCGGTTTGTGTAGTATAAAATTGATAAAGTACGGGATTTTTAGCACTAAAATCCTCCAAGAATGGTCTCCGACGGAAAATTTCCTCTGCGCCTAATTTAGTATTCCAATCAGCTATAACTCTCAGTGCGGGTATAACTCCTAATTGAAATAATCGTGGACCTTGTCCTTCTTTTCGCTCCTTACCTGTCATAAGCAGTAATTATACCAAATACTATAGGTATATTGTGAAGAAATGTGAAAGATTACTCGATTTCGATGCGAGGTTTGCGAGTAGCTGGAGCTGCATTAGGATCGGCATTCTCCCTTGGCTGCTCTGTTGGTCTGTTGTAGGTACGACTTTCAGATCGTGCGTAAGATGAGCCTCTGTGACCTCCGCCACCTCTTGAACCACCACGATCAAATCGTCTTGGTGGGCGTGAATCTCCGCCTGAGGTATCCATAGTTGAGGTACCGGTTCCAGATCCACCTGAGACTAACTCTAGATTTACACGTCCTTGCTGATCAATCTGATACACACGAACCTTAACCATATCTCCGATATTTAGAACTTCAGAAGGGTCTTTTACGAATCCTTTACCCATCTTTGAGACATGAACCATTCCTTCTTTACCTGGCAACATCTCGACGAATGCTCCAAAAGGCAACATTCTTTTGACTTCACCCTCGAACTGCTCACCTTCTTGGATTTCACGCACCATGTTCTCGATGTATGACATTGCGGATTCGACCTTTACCTTGTCTATTCCCGACACAGAAACTACGCCTGCGTTGTCGACATTAATATCCACTCCAAACATTGCTATAAGATTTCTAATATTCTTTCCTCCTGGTCCTATAATCTCACCAATCTTCTCCTGTGGAGGTGTGAAGACTCGTACTTTTGGAGCAAACTCAGATAGCTCTCCACGTGGCTTTTCGATCACTGCAACCATTTTTTCTAAAATTGAAAGTCTAGCTGTCAATGCCTTCTCAAGAATTTCATCAATCATTTTGTCTGTTAGACCGTCGCTCTTTACATCAAGCTGCATTGCTGTGACACCATCTTTTGATCCCGTTACCTTAAAGTCCATGTCTCCACCAAAGTCCTCAATTCCCATGATGTCGGTCAGCACAACGTACTCTGAGTCAGACTTGTAAACCATGCCCATCGCAATTCCGGAAACTGGAGCCTTAATAGGCACACCAGCATCCATAAGAGCTAAGGTAGATCCACAGGTTGAGGCCATCGAGGTTGATCCGTTTGAGGCAAGAACCTCAGAAACAACACGAATAGCATAAGGAAATATTTTCTTGTCTGGCAACACTGGCTCAATAGCTTTTTGTGCTAAAGCTCCATGACCAATTTCACGTCTAGATGGGAATCCCATTCTACCTGTCTGCCCTAGTGAGTAAGGCGGCATGAAGTAGTGATGCATATAATGTCTTGAAGACTCTCCCTCAGGACTCTCAACCAACTGCTCAAGACTTGGTGAACCCAAGGTCACAATTGAAAGAACCTGCGTATCGCCTCTTTGAAACACTGCGGAACCATGAGTTCTTGGTAAAGTTGAGGTCTCTACCGATATCTTTCTGATTTCATCTGGTTTACGACCGTCTATTCTTACTTTTTTGGTCAAAATCTTCTCTCTCATCAGCTCTTTAAGTAGGTAGTCGATTACTTTTGCCAGAGCTTTAGGATCAAAATCTGGATATTTTTCAACTATCTCCTTCTGAAGACCACCGACCAACTCTCCGTTATCAAACTCTTTCTGCGCTTTTTGATTGTTTACTTCCTCAAGCTGTTTGGCGAATTCGGTCGAGACAGTTTTTTTGATATTAGCATCTATGCCACTTTCTGGCAGCGCCAACTTCTCGATTCCAATTTTCGCTCGAACTGCTTCAATAAACTTAATTATCTTAGCGTTCTCTGTCTTTGCGAGTTTTATTCCTTCAACTACGACGCTCTCAGGAAGCTGTTCAGCCTGAGTTTCTATCATTACGACCTTGTCCTTTGTTGAGGAAACTAAAAGATCCATTGCAGATAGTGGCTGCTCTACTTCTGTAGGATTTACTACGAATGAGCTTTCGCCGTTATTTTTTACATAGCCGATTCTTATTGTTGAAAGTGGTCCATTCCAGGGAAGCGAAGAGATGTGAATTGCGGCTGAGGTTGCAATAGCTGCAAGAATCTCTGGCGAGTTCACACCGTCAATTGATAGAAGAGTATTTACAATTTGAATATTCTTACGTAGTTCTTTTGGGAAAAGTGGTCTAGCTCCTCGATCGATTAATCGACCAATAAGGGCTGCGTCATCTGAGCCTTTTCCTTCACGTTTGACCCAACGAGATCCTTTGATTCTTCCGCCTGCATAAAGCTTCTCTACGTACTCAACCTGAAGGGGAAGATAGTCGATATGATCGGCAACCTCGCCGATATTAAGGGTCGTCAAGACGACTGTCTCACCTAGTGAAGCATAGATCGAAACGTGAGATGCCTGAGCTAACTTTCCAAACTGTAAGGTAAGTTTTTGTCCAGCAACTTCAATTGAGTCTTCAAAAAATTTCATATTATATTTTGTTCGGAGATATGTGGGTTATTTATAGTATATCAGATTTTATCTGGGAGTTAGAAGGGTTATTTTACTTCTTCAGACTAAGACTGCCAATAAGTACTTTATATCTTTCTTCGTTAAGTTTTTGAAGATAGTTAAGAATTCTTCTTCTTTTTGCAACGACTTTTAATAGACCTCTTCGTGAATGATTGTCCTTCTTGTTCTGATTAAGATGCTCGGAAAGACGTCCAATTTTGTATGAGAGTAAAGCTACCTGCACCTCAGGAGATCCTGTATCTCCATTTTTCTGAGCGTACTTTTCGATTACTTTTTGTTTTTCTTTTGCTTCTTCTGAGAGATCCATAGCAACAGTTGCCTTAGTTACTTTGCTCTTCATTGCTTTCACTGGCTTTACGCTCTTTGCCACTGCTTTAACTACTTCCTTCTTTGGTGCTACTACTTTTTTTGTTGCTACCTTCTTCACTGCTGTGGGTTTTTTCGAAGCTACTTTCTTTTCTTTCATGTTTGTTAGTCTACATTATACGGGGAAACTGCGATTATTTCAACATAAACTCCCCTGCCTCGCATATATGTATATATAAAGACACCTATCCACCACAATTCTGCTCAGGTGTTTTATAATGACACTACCTACCAGGTCATGAAAAAATTCTATATCACCAACTCCATTCCATACGTCAACGCCTCTCCACATATTGGACATGCTCTAGAATTTGTTCAATCGGATGTTCTCAAGAGATTTCACAAAGAGATACTTAAGGAAGAAACCCTGCTACTTTGTGGGAGCGATGAAAATGCGTTGAAAAATGTACAGGCAGCAGAAAAAGCTGGAACTCCGGTACAGGAATTTGTAGACAAAAATGCTAAGTTATTTGAAAGTCTCGCCGACAAATTAAACATTCAGTTTGACGTTTTTCAAAAGGGTAGCGATACTGATCATCATTTCACATCTAGCCAAACTCTCTGGGGTCTCTGTAATAAAAAAGGAGATATTTATAAAAAGGAATATAGAGGTTTGTACTGTGTGGGTTGTGAAACTTTTTATACAAAGGACGAACTAAACGAAGACGGTGAGTGCTATGAACATCTTGGCAAAAAACTTGAGGAAGTGGCTGAGTCAAATTATTTTTTCAAACTATCCAAGTACCAAGATCGACTTATCGAGTTAATCTCCAGTGACAAACTTTCCATTCTTCCTCAAACCCGCAAGAATGAGGTACTGTCATTTCTTAAACAACCACTTCAGGACATAAGCATCTCACGCTCTAACGAACGGGCGAAAAACTGGGGAGTTCCTGTCCCAGGCGATGACAGTCAGAGGATATATGTCTGGTTTGATGCTCTTAACATTTATCAGTCCGGAATTGGTTTTGGTTGGGACGAGGTCAAATACAAAAAATGGTGGCCAGCAGACGCACATGTTATTGGTAAAGGCATCTCAAGATTTCATGCAGTGTATTGGCCTGCGTTTTTACTTTCGGCAGGACTTGAGACGCCAAAACAAATTCTTGTTCATGGTTACGTAACGGTTGAAGGAGGAAAAATGTCTAAGACAACGGGAAATGTTGTCGACCCATTTTCACTTATTGAAAAATATGGAACAGATGCTATTCGGTATTATTTACTTCGAGAAATTCCTACATCTGGCGATGGTGATTTTTCTGAGCATCGATTTAAGGAACTGTATAACGCCGACCTTGCAAATGGCCTAGGAAATCTTGTTGCGCGAGTTACTAAACTCGCAGAGAGTCTTGAGCTAGCAACTACCACCCCAGAAAAAATGTCCTCTGAAATATCGAAGTTTATAAGTACCTTTGAATTTAATCGCGCATTGCAGTCTATATGGTCGCGTATTGACGAAGTAAATGCCCAGATAAATATCGCTGAGCCATGGAAGATTACTGATAGTGAGAAAAAAAAGGAATTCTTATTCAAAACCGTTACTCAATTGCTGCAGATTGCTTTTGATCTACAGCCGTTCTTACCACAGACAGCAAAATTAGTATTAAAATCAGTTAGTGGAAAGATAACAAAACCAGCGACTTTATTTCCTAGACTATGAACAGTATTTTAAATAACGTTACTACTAAACCTAGAGAGTACGTAAAAAAAATTGGTTGGAAAAAAACTTCAATCCTTCTGGTAGTACTAGTCTTTGTATTTTTTACGTATTTCTTTATTTTTAAAGATCTCCCCAATCCAACCAATCTCTCAAACTACAAAGTTGTACCTCTGGCTACTCATATCGTTGATCGTAAGGGACGAAGTTTGTATGAAATTTATCATGATCAAAAACGTACTCCTGTCAAGTTGGCTACATTACCAAAGTACGTTTATCAGGCTTCCATTGCCATCGAGGATAAAGATTTTTACAATCATGGCGGCATCTCTGTTTTCGGAGGTATCGTGCGAGCTATAAAGGACATTGTGCTGACAAAATCACTTCAGGGAGGATCTACCCTCACCCAACAACTTGTGAAAAGTGCACTCCTTACACCAGAGCGAACAATCCAACGAAAAATTAGAGAGGTGGTTTTGGCGCTCTGGACAGAAAAGCTTTTCTCCAAAGATCAGATACTTGAGTTCTATCTGAACCAAGTTCCGTACGGTGGTTCTGCATATGGAATTGAAGAGGCCTCAAAAAATATCTACAACAAATCTGCGACCAAACTAACAATCGATGAAGCGGCCCTGCTTGCTGGACTTCCTCAAGCCCCGTCACTTTACTCCCCTTACGCTAATCCTGATCTTGCCAAAGCTAGACGGGACAGCGTTTTAAAATCGATGAAAGAACAACGATACATCACTGACAAGGAATATGAAACAGCTATAAAGAAAAATGTTCGCGTTCGGGCTCCAGCCACTAGTATCAAGGCGCCTCATTTTGTTTTCTACGTTAAGAGTCAGCTAGAAAAACAGTACGGAATTGAGACGGTAGAAAAAGGTGGCCTCACTGTTCAGACGACATTAGACTTGGACATACAGGAAGAAGCAGAAAAAATTCTAAGAGAAGAAATTAAGGATCTTGCCAGTCTCAACGTAGGTAATGGTGCCATTATGGTGACAAGGCCACCAACCGGAGAGATACTGTCTATGGTTGGATCCGCAGATTACTTTGCTCCCGGATATGGCGCTTTTAATGTTGCAACCGCGCTTCGTCAACCAGGTTCTTCGATTAAGCCTATCAATTATGCAATTGGAATTGATAGAAAATTAGTTACTGCAGCTTCAATGTTCTTAGATGTTAGAACGTGCTTCCCTTCTCCAGAAAAACCATACTGTCCAGTCAACTATGACGGATCTTTTCACGGAGCAGTTCCTTTGAGATTGGCGTTGGCTAACTCTTACAACATTCCTGCCGTGAAGATGCTTGCGTTAAACGGTGTGGATAACTTTATTGCATCTGCGTCTGCTTTTAAAATCAACTCGTTCAAGGATCCAAGTAAATACGGACTGTCTCTAACACTTGGGGGAGGTGAGGTGCGAATGACCGAGATGGCTCAGGCATTTTCAGCCTTTGCAAATCTTGGCAAGCCTCGCGAGCTTAGTAGTATTTTAAAAGTTACAGATCGAAACAAAAAGGTTCTTTACGAATTCAAGGACCCCAACTTCAAGGCTGATGTTCGCAAACCACTTCGCGACCCTCAGCTGCTTAGTATTCCAGGTAAGCGCGTAATTTCTCAAGAAACAGCGTTTATCATATCTCACATACTTTTGGACAACTTTGCTAGAAGTCAGGCATTTGGTACTACCTCGGAGTTAGTAATACCAAAGAGAACTGTCTCAGTTAAAACTGGAACTACCGATGATAAAAAAGACAACTGGACCATTGGATACACTCCGAACTTTATGACAACTGTCTGGGTTGGAAATAATGACAATACTCCTATGAATCCTTACCTTACTTCGGGAGTTACTGGAGCTGCCCCAATCTGGAATGGAGTAATGTCTTATGTTCTTAAAGACCAAATTGATTTACCACCAAGAAAGCCAACTAACGTCGTAGGTAGGCAGGTCTGCTGGACCTCAGGAGCGGCTACTGCCCAACCAGATGGTAGTAATGCATCGTGTCAGACAAGATTCGAATACCTCATTCGAGGAACTGAGCCGGTAGCTTTAACAACAAAAAGGGAGTTTGTGTGGGTAACTAAGGATAGCGATAAGTTGTCGAGAGAAGGCGACCCAAATACCGAACTGAAGGAAAAAACAATTATTTCTGACGCCTACTCAAGATACTGCCAGGACTGCGCCGGCGACCAACCACAACCCTCACCTACTCCTGCTCCATAATTAAAGATCAAAGAAGGTTCTTGCGCGAATATCGTCTGAAAAACTCTCCTTAACCCAATTGACATGTCTCTGCGTCAAAGTAATGTCACTAGTTCTATAAATCATCAGGTGAGTGTTTGGTAGCGCTAATACATTTTTTAGCTCTTCGAAGTAGTTCATAAACCCGATTAATGGCGCCGGTAGAATAAAATCCCTCCTTGTATTAGTCTTTGCCAATCTGATAAATTGCTGTACGAAATCTACCACAGCTTCGTCGTCTTTAAATTCACCATTTTTGCCAATTGAGAGCAAGGCATTTTCGTACTTTTTACTTTGCCCAACAAACTCCTCTGGGGTCAAATTGAATCCTGAATTATGGAAAAGATCAGCGTT
>CAYISZ010000003.1:0-75795 GCA_964366455.1 uncultured Gammaproteobacteria bacterium | reverse complement strand
TCAGACATTGTATATGTGGATAACTTATCCACAAATAATAATCATATATACACAAATTTACAATACATCAAACTGTATTAAATCCAAACATCCAAATTCCAATAATCAAACAAAGTTTAAAATCCAAAAGTCCTAATACTTGAGCTTTTAGCCTCGGATTTTATTTGAAATTTGAGCTTGGAGCTTTGAAATTAGCCCATGTGTTATCATACTTGTATGGAAAAATACGTTCTTGACACAAATCTATTGTTCAATATGGAGGCTAATCTTGGCTTCGGAAAAACAACGAAAGCTGTAATGGAGGGATTAACTGAGGCTATGAAAAAAGCAAAAGCTTCAAAATCGGCCGAATTCTTTATGCCCCCACGTATCATTGATGAGGTGTTGAGTTTTTTTGAAGACAAAGAAGAGGATTTTATCAAAGCATTTCTAGAGCAGATAACTGTAAAGTCCCCCGATCTGGGCAAAAATCCAGTGGCATTACACTTTCTCTACGAACTAGTCGATGATACGCGCAAAAGAAGCTACCGCGGCTTGCAGATTGCAGAGGAAGAGTTCGAGACTATAGCTGCGCAGATGATGGGTAAAGAGGCGTTGGCTAAGAAAGAGTTTCAAATGACAATCGGAAAGCACATCAAAGGACTACGCGATCGCTACCGTCAGGCGACTCGAGCGGGCTTTCTTGATAGCCTAGCTGATCTTGATTTGATTGTGTTAGCGAAGGAGGAAGCTGCGTATATTGTAACGACTGATGAAGGGGTGATGAGATGGGGTCGGCTACTTGGGGTGAAGGAGATGAAGTCTGATATTTTTGCTCGGAAGCTTTCTGCGTAACCATTTCTTCCGTAGGTACCAAATGAGAGAACCACTCTATCATCCTGTCTGTAAATGTTTTCTGGGGGTGCTCCTGAAACAGAATGTGGGATGAAAGAGCCTCTGTTAAGGTCTTTTTAATTGCCTCGCTTGGGACAACTAAGTAAAAATGGTGTAGGTATGGGGGGTGTGTGACCAAGACCAGTACGTCGTAGCCAAATCTTTGAGTGAAAAAGAAGTAAGAAAGATCTTCCCATCGCATCGTGCTGCCTCCTGTCATCATTCCAAACTTCGTAATCTTATTAGATACTTCCTGAGGCGGAGTTACCGTGAATACGTAGAAAATAAACAACAGAGCCCAGACCGGGATAAGTATGATTTTGTCACCGAAAAACAAAAGAATAATCGACACAAGAACCGTAAGAGCAATGTAAAAGCGTATCACCGTAGAGCTGCGCTTGATATATGGGCGAAGCGGAGCCTGCCATGAAAAAATTGTCTGGGGGTTGCTATTCATACTTACATAGTAGCAAATTGAGAAGGAAAACTTACGGCTGTTGAAAAATATATCTTATAGTGTTATAATACTGCCATGAGTGGATTTAATAAAGTAACCTCATTCGTTCTCGGCCTCATCGTTGTGTTGGTCTTTTTATTCGTATTTGGATCGAGAGTGAATATTTCGGACAAACTACTCGCCTTTAAAGACACAAAAGTAACACCTTCGCCAAGCTCAGTGCAAGCGCCAACCCCCGCCGTAGTTGCTACAACCACAACACCAAAAAAGAAAGGTTTCTTTGAGTCGCTTTTTGAACGCAAAACATCACCAACACCAACCCCAAGTCAGAAAACAACCAAGATAATCATTGACAATGCAAAGGTAGAATCAAAAGGAGCGGCGACCGATACCTCAACCACAATGATAGATCAGCCACAGACAATCCCACAGACAGGGTCCCCCACAATTCTTCTCCCAATCCTAGTCTCTGCTTTAGGCAGCGGACTCTACTTAAGAAAAAAGAACTAGCCTCTTGAAGCACAGAGCTTAGAACATAGAACTTTTTAAAGTTCCATGCTCTACGTTTCAAGTTCTATCCGTCACGCTGTTATAATGAATGCATGCGTAAATTTCTGCAAGTAATTGTGTTGGTTGGCTTCATATTAATTACCGCATTTGTGACGCGCGCGGACGAGCTTGATGATATAACCAAGCAGCTCACAGCCCTTAACGCCGAGGTTAGCAACAAAGAGTCGGATAAGGCCAATGTGGTAAAGCAAATAAATGGAATCCGAGCCCGCGTGACCACGATAAGCAATGAGGTTGTGAAGAAAGAAAAGGAGGTTGCCGAAGGTGAAAAGAATCTGGTGCACCAGAAAAAACTTCTTGACGAGAGAGCTCGTTCATACTACAAAAATATAAACAAAGGAGGGTCGGCATTCATAGGTCTATTAATCGGTGAAAATTTTTCCGATTCACTACAAAACTTCTTTTATCAAAAGGTTGTTGTCGACGAAGACAGGAACGCGATAGTAAAGATCGTTCTCTACATAAAAAACCTTGAAGACACAAAACAGAAGCTAGTGGAAGAAAGAAAACAACTGGCTGCAATCAATATACAGTTAGACAAGCAAACAGCACTTCTTGAGGGAGAGATAGCTGGTGCGAAATCAAAAATCGCACAACTAAGCTCCAGACAGCAAGCGTTGGTTGCTGCAAAACTTTCAAGTCTTAATATCCCCAGGTCCGCTGGTACATCTGCTAGGGGCTGCTCAAGCGACTTAACCAATGGAAAGAATCCGGGATTCAGTCCTCACGTAGGGTTTTTTACATACGGTGCTCCGCACAGAAATGGCCTAAATCAGTATGGTGCTAAAGGACGAGCTGATGCTGGCCAAAACTCAGAGCAGATACTTAGCGAGTACTACCCCAGCTTATCGCTTAAGAAAGATTACGACCAGAATGCACAGGTGAATGTAGATGGCCACGGCAATTTCAATATTGAAGACTACACAAAAAGAATATTTGAGGTGCCAGAATCTTGGCCAATGGAAACCTTAAAGGCGCAGGCCGTTGCGGCTCGTACTTACGCACTCAACTCAATGCAAAGAAATGGGCACATATGTACAACCGAAGCATGTCAAGTTTTTCACGCTGAAGAAAAGGGTGGGAGATGGAACGAGGCGGTGGACGCAACCAAGGGTTGGGTATTAATGGATGGCGGGAACCCGGGTTTTACGCAATATGCTTCAACGCACGGAGGTTATATTTTAAATCTAGGAAAGTTTGATGGGTCCGGGGGGAATCCTGGTGGATTTGGTGAGTTGAACGAAAGAGCGTACGATAAGGAATCCCCATGGTTCTACTGCAATTGGGGATCTAGGTCAGAGTTTGACGGAACCGCTTGGTTGAAGCCGTCTGAGGTCGCAGACATTCTAAATGTTATCGATCTAGCAAGGCGTGATTCCGGGACATCAGACAAACTATATCAACCCGACAAACCACACCCTGACGGCAAAGAGGTTTGGAGTCCGGATCGGGTTAGAGAAGAACTTCGTTCAAGAGGTGGTAGTCCGATAGACTCAGTAAGCAATCTTTCAGTTGGAGTCGACTTTGGATCCGGGAAAACAACCTCAATATCAGGCGGTGGAATATCGGCATCTGGAGACGAATTTAAGAGCTGGTTTAACTTACGAGCCCCTGCCAATATTCAGATCGTTGGTCCCCTATACAACGTGGAGACGAGATGACCTTATCGTTCAGCGTAGAGCTTAGAGTGTAGAACTTTCGATAAGAAATTTATGATTTTCTGAACTAGAACAGATGACATTAAAACGATAACAAACAAATATCCCCAGTGAAGATCTAACTTCAGAACCACTCTCATAAACGTAAATACCCAGAAATGGATGAAGAAAATTGAGTAGGAATTAACGCTAAAAAATCTAACAATATTCCACGCTTTTTTCTTTAAATCTAAAAAGCTTAATACAAACCAATGTCCTGAAATCCAAGCAACTCCATACAAAAGATAGTAAAGGTTTGGTGGGTATTTATTGTCAATGAGCAATAAAGAATGGTCTTGAACCGAGAGATAAAAAGATAACAACAAAGCTGTAACGGTACAAGAAATAGCTAGATAAGCTGATGTTATGCGGTTGTGAAATTTTACAAATAACCAAGAAGCTAGAATGATGAGAGACCAAGGGAGCCACATGATTAATTTATAAGTTCTTAGTTCTAAGTTCAAAAATAAAAGACTCGAAAAGGCTGCTAATAGAACATAGGTAAAGAAAAATAATTTCCGGCTTCTAAGTAGATAAAGCAAGAACGGCATCAGGAGAGCCAGCATTAGAAATAGCAAAATAATCCAGTTTAGATCGGGTCCCCCAGTTAGCGTAAAAGATTTTAAAATGTAGTTTAGAGAAAGTCTTTTTGGTGACTCAATTATTTCTAGCGGGAGATAAAAAACAAGAAATACATAGTAAGGGATAAGTAGACGAGTAGCTCTTTTTGCAAAATATTTTAGTGAGAAAACACCTTCTCTCCTCTGTTCTTTTAGAAAGAAAAGATATCCTGAACAGAAAATAAATACCTGTACTGCAAATTGAGAACTGTTCCAAAAATAGAAGGCCAAGGCATCTGTTTTATACCAAGCTGTGACGTGAATTAGAATCATCGCAATTATGCCAATTCCTCTTAAAATATCAATTTGGTCGTTGCGGTTTTGCATCCTAAATGTTAGTATAGATTATATGAGCACAAAGGACATAACGCAGGCTACATTTAAACAGGAAGTTTTGGATCAAAAAGGTTTTGTATTCGTAGACTTTCATGCAGAGTGGTGTGGTCCGTGTAAGATGACCGAACCAATCATCGAGCAGCTATCTGGAGAGATTAAGGACATTTCTTTCGTTAAGGTTGATGTTGACCAGAACGCAGAAATCGCTTCTCAATTCTCAGTATTCTCAATACCCACCTTCATCGTTTTTAAGGACGGAACGGTCGTAAATCAATTCGTTGGAGCAATGGGTAAAGAAGGATTCCTCAAAGAAATCGAAAAAGCAAAAACTTCCTAACCCCTAGCTACACGCACTACATGTCCGTGAACTTTCTTCAAAGTTAAGTGCATTTGTTTTAGGTGGTAGAGTAAGAACTCCGATAGCCATCTCCACGACGAATTAACGGGTTGATGTAGGCCTTCCTCAATCTTTTCGTCGGTAATTGGGAAAGTGGGGCCCGTCGAACCATGTACGTCATCTGTCGCCTGTACCCCAATATTTTTTAGATCTGGAGGCACCTTCATTTTCTCCCGCTGTTCGATGTAGCCCAAGACTTCCTTACTAACTTCAGGTGCACGTATCGGTTCCATCATTTCTTGATGTGAGGATGCCACTGGCTCAGCTTCTTTGTTGTGAGACGGAGTGCTAATTTGTGCCGCGTCGCTCTGAGGATTAAGTTTCGTGTGATTGTCGTCCATTCATTCATCTTAACAGACGCGATTTCCCTTTTCTGCCCATTCCTCCCGTGTTATCCTGCAACCCGGACATTGATTGCCAACGGGGCCATCTGCTTTATGTTCACAGTTGGGGCAGACGAAATTTTGCGCTTCTGAGGCCATTCCATTTATTGTTTTTCCACTTAGCAACTTATCTATAATACTTGTTGGTGAAAAAGGATCATTAAAGTCGTTCTGAGAAACAGGGCAACTTCCAGTGATTACCGCTCTTTTCTGGGATGCGTAATAGTTAAAGTTGGCTTCGGTCAAAGGTGGTCGATGGTCCATATCTGCTGAGAACTGAAGGATATTTCTACGAGCGTCAAAAGCATAGTTGTACGAAGCGAGCAAGAGCTTTCCTGCAGAGTAAGTATCACCAGAAAGCACAGCCTCAGTATAAAGCTCAAGCCAATTTACTAGCTCAGATCTCATGCGTTTTTCAAAGCGTACAGACGCATCTACTCCATTTTTATCTATTCCCAAAGCGGACATAATTAAGCGTAGATCAGCGTAGGGAGTTGGTTCCGATCCCCCAATCAGAGGGTGTGTTAAGAAATCTAAGGCCGAATTAAGGCCAGAAACATTTCCTGAAGGATGTATTTTTTTTAATATGGCTTTACTTTTTGATAAAGAATCATCTTCCCGAGGTTCATCATAACGAAGAATATGTTCACGCACTACGTCTGGATTTTCTTTATCTCTACTAAAATAAAACACAAATCCATAGTCAGCGTCTTTTGGTGGGCTCACCCATACCGCAGAATTGGCGCCTTTTGAGAAAGCGTCTTGAATGCGAGAGTAGCCTATATATTCGCTATGCTCTCGTTCGCTGTTTTGCGCTGTACGTTCATACGAGCGCGTAAGGTCGATGCCACGATAGGTAAAGGCCCCATCTTCCAGTACATAGGACAGGCTCGTATATGGTACCTGACCAGCAAACTCACCTAGAAAACGGTGAACGTTCTCTTCTATGTAGAATTTTTTATCTTCAGCTGAAAGGCCAGAATTTCGAGCAAACTCAATCTCATTTGGAATACTGTAGTACTTAAAAATATTCTGCTGTCTTGGAAGTTCTGGAAAAAGTAGGTCTGCTGCCTGAACGCCAAATTTAATTCCTGTTTTTAGTCCTTCTTTTACTCCCATATATTTTCCCTGCGCGGGGTGCGAAGCTTGAACAGTTTTCCGGCTATAACGGTTGCGGCACAGCTCCCGATTCTCACGGGATTACCTAGGTCAAGCTATTTACAATGTTTTAATCTTTGTTTCTTTTCCTTTTGCGAACTTTCTTGCTAATGTGAAAAATAAGTCTGATAGTCGATTTAAGTACTGAATTATTATAACGTCAGATTTTATAAGCACAACCGCTCTTTCTGCCTTTCGAGTCAAAACTCTAAGAATGTGGAAAAGAGATGCTTCAGGGGTACCTCCAGGCAAAATAAAACTGTTGAGTTTCGGCAGCTTGGTCGTGATAACATCTATTTCTTGTTCAAAAACTTTGGTTCTACCCACAAGATATGCTATAGGTATATTTGCGCCACCGATAACGGACATAATGCGGTACAAGTCTTTTTGGATCTCTACGAGATCGTATTCTGTATTCTGTATTCCGTATTGCGTATGAACAAAACCGACGTAGGTGGTTAGTTCATCGATTGCTCCAACAGCCTCGATCTGAGCACTGGCCTTGGAAATTCTTTTGCCTCCGAATAAGCCAGTCTCCCCCTTGTCTCCAGTGCGAGTATAGATTGCCATAAATTAGCAGGCTGAGAATCCGCACCCATAGCACTTTGTGCAACCTTCTTCATGAGCCAACAAGGCTTCACCACAGCTCGGACAGATGTCGAAACTTCCTGAGTGTGACTCAGCCCTTGGAGCCGCAACCATAGCCGTTAAGGTTGGTTGAGTAACCTCGGTTATCAACTTAGCCTCATCTTCATGGTGCACGCCGTTACCATTGGTCGCGTGCCCGTTGCCGTTAGTATGGCCGTTGCCATTAGCTACAACTTCTTCAGCAAATACACCTAGTTTATAGTGCATAGCAAGTGCCTTAGCTACTGCGTCCGGAAGGCTTTTAATGCGCTCCTTTCCAAAACCCATTGCCCTGGCGCCTCCGATGCTTCCGAGTTGGCTGACAATCTCCTTAATTCTTACATGAGGAGCAAGATGCGACGAAAAGCGAAGAGCGAGAGAAATAATCCTCCCCAGTCCTTCGGCCATCGCATAGACATCTGTGCCTGCCTTACCAACGTTAATAAAGACCTCTAGAGGTTCATTCCCTCCGTTCGTGTTGATGGTTATGAATGCGGTTCCAACAGGAGTGTTCATACGGTAAGTAGAACCGTGGACCACCATAGGTCGAGGATGAACGGTATGCTGTAGTGCCCTAGCCTCCTTTTCAGCGGCTGCCTCAGCCACCTTAGGATCTTCTTTTCTAATTAAGACGCCCTGTCTTGAGCCATCTCTCATATATGCGATACCTTTGCATCCGAGATCATACGCTAGGGTATAGAGCTTTTTAACATCCTCGACGGTTTGTGCGTTGGGCGCATTAACGGTCTTAGATATCGAAGCATCTACGTACTTTTGAATGGTTGCCTGTACCCTCACATGATCCTCAGGAGAAAGGTCGTTAGCCGAGACGAAGTAATCAGGCTTTTCAATCTCCCCTTTCTTCATAGCCTCGCCATGTTTCTTAAACCATTGATCGTAAAGATGGTGACGAATAACGTCCATACCAAGTCTAGATTTTCTGGTGAACTCGTACTCAAACACAGGTTCAATACCGGAGGTTGTGTTTGCGATAAGAGCCGTTGTTCCAGTTGGAGCCTGCATCAGCAGTACAGAGTTACGAACCCCATGCTTTTTAATCGATGCTTGTAGATCCTCAGGCAACTGTTTGATAAAAAGTCCCTTAGAAAATGGAACTGGTTGGAACTTGGGGAAAAATCCTTTTTCGCGAGCTATCTCCATTGATGCGCGATATGCCTCATCTCTAATGAGCTTGTAGACTTCCTCGATAAACTCAAGGCTTTCTGGCGAGCCATATCGAATATGCATCTTTATTAACGTGTCGCCCAATCCCATAGTTCCTAGTCCGATTCTTCTCTCTCCGTTTAGCTGCGTTTCTCGGATCCCTTCAAAGATATATGGATCCATATCTACAACATTGTCCTGAAAGCGGACAGCCTGAGCCACGGTTTTCTTCAACTCTTTGTAGTCGAATGTCCCTTTTTTGTCGATGTCATTCCCCTTAACAAAGGCCGAAAGATTTATCGAGCCAAGATTACATACTCCCCATGCTGGAAGACCTTCCTCGCCACATGGATTCACACAGTTGATACGGTTCCAGTAGTAGTTATTATGCATCTTGTTGTACCGCTCCATAAACACAACCCCTGGTTCTGCAGACTTCCATGCAGCCTCTGCGATAAGATCCCAAATTTTGCGGGCTTTAACAACTTTTTGTACCTTAACTTTTTTACCCATTTTTTTCCAAACCTCAAGATCACCGTTCCACTTTTCGTCATACTCAGGATCGGTGACGTCAGGGAAGACCAATGGCCAGTCCGCATCTTTTTTCACAGCATCCATAAATGAGTCCGAGATGCAGAGCGAAAGGTTCGCGCCGTTGATTCGATTTAGGTCTTGCTTGACGGTGATAAACTCCTCAATGTCTGGATGCCAGTCCCATATCATCAACATTAGAGCTCCACGACGAGTTCCTCCCTGTTGAATAATGTCCTTAGTTGCTAGTGAGAAAAGCTCCGCCCAGTTAATTGGGCCGGATGAAAAGCCGTTAACCTTTTTAACACGAGCACCTTTAGGTCGTAAGGAAGATAGATTAATTCCAACGCCTCCACCATGCGCCATTATCTCGACCATCTGTTTTAGAGTGTCCAGAATACCGCCGCGAGAATCTTTAGGAGAAGGGATTACAAAGCAGTTATAAAAGCTAACATCGTATCCAGTACCAGCGCCTGCTAAGATGCGACCGCCTGGTACATACTTAAAGTTCTCCATCGCGTTATAAAACTCTTTCTCCCATCGTTTTCTAGCTGGCTTCTTTTCAATTTCTGCGACTGACTTTGCAATACGACGCCACATTTGATCTGGCTTCTTTTCCACGGGCTTACCGTGTTTATCTTTTAATGAATATCGATCAAGAAACGCTTTTTGTGAAATTCCGGTGAGTTTCATAAGGTTGTTACTTTAACAATTTATAATAATAGTTGCAAGCGATCCCTTACTTATCGCCTCCATCGAACTTAAATTAATTTTTTAACTTCTTTGTCGAACTCTTCGACGTCAACAAATCGCCTAAATACCGACGCAAAACGAATGTACGCAATCTTGTCGAGCTTCTTTAGGTACTTAGCAACCAAATTGCCAATTACCTTGCTTTCTATCTCGGTCTCATCCTTTTGTCTCATCTCGGATTCCACGTTAGAAACAATCTCGTCAATCTGCCCCGCAGTCACAGTTGTTTTCCCGGTTGCTCTTAATATTCCGTTTCGCAACTTCTCCGGATCAAACCTCTCTCTTTTACCCTCCCTCTTAATTACCAACATCGGAATCTCTTCAATCCTCTCATAAGTTGTGAAACGCTTCTCACAGCTTGGACAATTTCTTCTTCGGCGAACTACATTACCTTGTTCGGACACTCTAGTCTCTATAACCTCGGTATCAGTATGCTTGCAAAAAGGACAAATCATATACTGTAATTATATCACCAAAATCAATATATATGGTGTGCTGGGTGGTTGTCAAGCACTAATTGTAGTAAAATTGGTGTATCAAACCATATACAAACCACATCAGTGCCTTATCCCAGCCACGATTTTAAATAAACAGAGGTTTTTGCATGAAACTACCCTAATTAATTTGAACAAGGTTGATTGATTTTACTGCTATAGAAATCTAATATTAAACTGTCTTTTAAACTATGAAATTTCTGAAGGATTTATTGTTTCCTAAGACGTGTGCGGGGTGTGGGGCTATCGGGAGCTTCGTCTGTCTAAGGTGTCAGAAGAAGCTCTTATTTCTAGAAAAACAACGATGTTTTTACTGTAAAGCCCCTAGTTTGTATGGATTTACACATCCTGGTTGCAAAAGACAGTTTGGAGTTGATGGAGTAATCTCAGTATACGTATACAATCCTTTTCTTAAGAAACTTTTAAAGACCGCTAAGTACAGACTCGCAAGAGAAGCTCTGGATGAGTTGCTAAATCTTTCAACTATTCCAGTTGGTCTACTTCTCTACTCCGCAGGATCTCCTTTTACAAAATTACCAGTTCAACCAGTCCCTTTACACAGTTTAAGATTGAGAGCGAGAGGATTTAATCAAGGAGCGGTAATCTGCAGATTTCTTAAAGCTCTTGGGACCTCAATAGAAATTTGCGATATCGTGGAGAGATACCGGAATACTCCACCCCAAGCCCAAATGAAAACCAGAGCTAAACGATATTTAAATACAGTTGCGGCATTTAGAATAAAAAAAACCAAAATACCTGAGGAGTTGTTGTTGGTTGACGATGTAATAACCTCTGGGTCAACGATTAGAGCGGCAACCGAAACTTTAAAACGCGCTGGAGTAAAGAAAGTCATTGCATTCTCGCTAGCGAGGGGGTGATTAATTAGTTCTTAGTTCTTAGTTCTTAGTTCTTAGTTATGGTGTAATATAAGTATATATGAAGGATCAGCACGTTCATAAAATTGAGATATCTGCGAAGACGATTATTTTTGCCGTAGTATTTCTAATTCTTCTTCAAGCGGTTTGGGTTGTCAGAGAGCTTCTTTTCTCTTTCGTAATAGCCTTCATAATAATGAGCGCATTCAATCCGGTGGTTTCTTGGTTTGAAAAATGGAGAATTCCACGCGTGGTTTCAACGCTAATCGTATTCGCTCTTACAATATCTGGAATTGTGTTTTTGTTTGCATGGTTAATACCTCCCGTTGTTAAGGAAACAACTATTTTGTTTAAGAATTTCCCAGACTATCTAAAGAATATCGAGCTTGGTAATGATATTAAGTTGAGCGAGAACTTATTCTCCCAGTACGGATCAAGCGTTACTACTGGAGCATTCGATTTTTTAAAGAGCACGTTTTCAAACGTAATCTTTCTAATCTCGACAATCTTCTTCAGTTTCTATTTTCTTATCGAAGAACATGTGATCAGGCGCCTTCTTATGAAGTTCTTTGACAAAAAAAATGCCGGTGCCATAGCGGAAATATTTGATAAAGCAGAGTTGCGAATGAGGGCTTGGCTATGGGGGCAGTTAATATTAATGCTAGCAATAGGGCTTGTAACCTACGTAGGGCTAATTTTGCTTGGTGTCCGTTACGCACTTCCACTAGCAGTTTTTGCAGGTCTTTTAGAAATTGTCCCAATTCTTGGTCCTACCATATCCGCCGTACCCGCCTTCATAGTGACTGCATCCCAAAACATGTTCTCTGGACTAACGGTTATTGCTCTATATTTCATCATTCAGCAAATTGAGAATCAAGTACTTGTCCCCGTGGTGATGAGGCGAGCTGTGGGTCTCAACCCAATAGTTACCCTCACCGCGCTCATAATTGGAGGCAAGTTGGGAGGTATTTTAGGCCTACTTCTGGCGATCCCAATCACATTATGTGTGGAGACTGTAATCAACGAGATGGCAAATATGAGGCTAAACGAAGAGCAAAAAGCTTAATGTGGTGAAGTCTGCGGGTATTCTGCGTTAAATCTGCGGTAATTGTAAGCGGGATATGTGCGTTAAACTTGCGGTAATTATTTTCTTCATTTAGAGAGTGTTCTTATATATACTATCCCCTATGGGAAGAGAGGTTCATGCAAAAACAAAGGCAGTCTACGAAGACCCAAGGATCGTAGAAGAATATTTTCAAGTGTACGCTAAGACCATGGATAGGGAATTAGCATTGGCTTTCGTAAATAGTTTGAGCGCTGGAAGGCGAGTATTAGATTTAGGCTGTGGCCCAGGTCACTACACCGGTCTTCTTTCTGAGCTTGGAGCTCAAATGACAGGTTTGGATTATTCAAACACAATGATAGCTAAAGCTAAGGGAGTTGCTCCAGCGGCAACGTTCGTAGTTGGAGACATGTTTGAGCTGAACAGTATTTTTGCAGAAAATTCATTTGATGGAATATGGGCTAACGCCTCACTGCTTCACATGCAAGCCGATGAGGTAGATGAAATGCTGAGCAGCATGAGGCACGTAATTAAGCCAGATGGAAAAGTATACATTCGAGTAAAAGAAGGGGTTTTTGGAACAAGGGTTGTCGAAGAAAATGTATATGGTCAAACGATAGAGCGCGAGTTTTTGTTTTGGGATGAAAAGCATCTGAACGAGGCGTTAACTAGGAATGGATTTGTAACAGATCGATTAGAGCGCCAGCGGAAAACATATTCTCATAGAGAAGGCGAGATAGATTGGTTGCGCGTATGGGCAACGGCGAAGAAGTAATTACTTAGCTATATTAATCGTTTGCGGGGACAATCACGTCAAACTTCTGAGGAGCTCCGTAGGCTTTTGGTCCGTAGTCGTTGCAGAAGTTTTCTACATTTTCCATAAAATAAGGATATTTATCTCGCTGTAGTAGTCCGCAAAGATAGTAAGACAAAGCCTTTATTAAACCAAACCCCGCATTTTTAGGCAGGGGAATAAACCAACGATGATCTGGGTGACCAAAATGTGGATTCTCATTTCCAATTGATATAACTAATTCTTTCTCCCACGGATGAACAAACTTCGCATGCCTTGAGAAACCTTGGGAGTTTGCCCGAATCATTAGATGAGGACCAAACAGCTCATCGCGCTTGATCTCTATCATTGGCGCTACATTTGCGTATTCATCAGGAAGCACAAACGCATAAGCTTCGTAGGTTGAAAAGTTTTTAGGAACGGCTAGACCTTCTATGAATGCTTTTATGTCGCGAGCATTTTCATTGGTTGTTGACAGTATCATTCCAAGATATGTAGACGTGTTATAGGTATATGGTTCGGCAATACTTTTATATGAGATAACCTGATCTGCGATTTTAGCTGCAGTTGAGTTTGGCTTACAGGTTAGCAGTGTAGTTTTTAACCCCATTGATTTTGCAAGTTCTACTTCCCATACCGAATCTTTTTCTCCGGAGGAAGAAATAATTACAGCGTCTTTAATAAGTTTTTGCGCAACAGCATCCGAGTATGATTTTGCATAAGATTTAAAAGTTGTTTCGTCCCCGATAATTGCAGACCTTCCCGAAAAGATGATTCTCCCTGTGTGACTAGCATTCCCGCTCCCAATGACAAATGGAAATGAAAACTGAGATACATCGAGTTTTGGCGGTGGGGTACTTATAAAAAAGTCTAACGCCTGAAGAACGATTTCGTCCAGTCTTGGTAATTTCATAGATTATTTCCAGCCACGATTTTTTTGTTTGCGGACTTCTTCAGTTTCATCAGGTCTCTTATAGTCGTCTTCGAGTCGTTCGGTCACGCCAATTTCTGGAGTAGAAACTTCTATAACGTCGCAGTCAGTAATACCAATTAGTCGATGACGTTGACCCACCGCATTTGTGTAACCTTTCCCATACTCAAGCTCTACCTCAACAAGTTCACCCCCATCATTGTCAAACATCGCTTTTGCCTTCCCATTCATCATAAACCAAGTCTCTTGTTTCTTATCATGGCGTTGTAGCGACAATCTTTTCCCCGCATTTACATGAAGGATTTTACCCATATAAGGAAGATTAGGATTAGTCCAGTGAATTTCATAACCCCAAGGTTTTTCAACTCTATTTACAAATGTAGGAACTAGATTTTTTGGGTCAAAAACAATACTCATAACAACAAGATGAATGATACAAGAGCAATATTGTATAATGCAAGTTGTGAATACGGACAACAGACTCTTTCTTATTCTCAGGTCTCTGCGAGCAAATCAATGGATCAAAAATCTAGTTGTTTTTACTGCTGTAATTTTCTCTGGTGAACTATTTAATCAGCCAGTTTTATTACAGACAATGGAAGCATTTTTTCTATTCTGTTTACTTTCTTCCACATCCTATGTCTTTAATGACATAGTTGATTACCCAAACGATAAAAAGCATCCTATCAAGCGATTCAGGCCAATAGCCTCTGGAAGAATTTCTATCCAAGAAGCAACCTTTACCGTATTTATTTTAGTAATTGTTTCTCTAGTTCTAGCTCTTTTATTCTCAGTGCAGTTCTTTTTTATCTCATTGTTATTTCTAGTGCTTCACATTGTATATTCACTCTATCTTAAAAAACATCCAATTATCGATATATTTACAATCTCTCTTTCGTTTATGATCCGTGCCTTTGCGGGGGTTGTTGCTACGGGTTTGGCAATTCCAATTTGGCTTATGTTCACGATTTTCTTCGGATCGCTTTTTGTCGCAACGGTTAAAAGAGATGCAGAGCTTACAGCTTATGGTCGTGAGGCTCGTGCGTCGCTAATGTCATACCACGAACACCTATTAGGATTTCTTACCACAACCTTCGCCACCTCAACGATTCTTGCGTACTCGTTTTATACTTACTTCGAACGAATATCGAATGAGAAAACTGAATTTACCGAGTTTTTTAATACAATCGTTCCTCAGTTTGAAGCAAGAAAATGGATGATGGTGACAATCCCGTTCGTTGTCTACGGTATTGCGCGATACGCGCAGCTTCTGTATGACAAGTCGGAGGGCGAACGTCCAGAAAAAACAATTACAAAAGACAAGCCGCTAATTATCACAATGGGTCTCTGGGGACTTACGGTAATTCTGCTTCTATATATTCTTTAAACTTTCTTCTTGCAAACTTCAATGAAAGGGTGTAAAAATAAGGGCGATGAAAAATCCAAACGATAAAGTAGAAAAACAAAGCGCAAGAAACGATGCAGTAAATCTTGCAATCGAGCAAATCCAAAAACAATTCGGTCGAGGATCGATAATGCGACTAGGTGAGAAACCCGCACCTCATCCAGATGATGTTATCAAAACTGGAATACTGCCTCTTGACGTGGCTCTTGGTATCGGAGGAGTTCCAAAAGGGAGAATTATGGAAATCTTCGGTCCAGAAGCCTCTGGTAAAACCACCGTCTGTCTCTCAATTATTGCCGAAGTTCAAAAAGCGGGAGGTATTGCAGCATTTGTCGACGTGGAGCATGCTCTTGATCCAGTCTGGGCAGAAATTTTAGGAGTTAAGTTAAATGATTTGTTAATTTCCCAGCCAGATACTGGAGAGCAAGCTCTCGAGATAGTAGAAGCTCTTATTCGGTCAGGTGGCGTAGATCTCGTAGTTGTTGACTCGATTGCGGCACTAGTGCCAAGAGCTGAGATCGAGGGAGAAATGGGAGATGCGCAGATGGGACTTCAAGCAAGGCTTATGTCTCAAGCGCTCCGTAAATTAACTGGTGTTGTTTCAAAGTCCAAGACATCAATCCTTTTTACAAATCAGCTGAGACTTAAAATTGGAATTATGTTTGGTAATCCAGAGACGACACCCGGAGGACTTGCTACAAAGTTTTACGCATCGGTTCGTATGGACATTAGAAAAATAGAGACACTAAAAAGAAATAACATGGTCTATGGTTCTCGACATCGCGTAAAGATTGTGAAAAATAAACTGGCGCCACCGTTTAAAGAAGCGGAGTTTGTAATCGATGCTAATGGGATCGATCGGAACGAAAATATTATTGAGGCAGCGATCACATCAGGAATAATAACTAAAAGCGGAGCATTTCTTAAGATGGGAGATAGAGTTCTTGCGCAAGGTAAGGAACAGCTGAAGGAAACCTTCACTCAGGATCCGAAACTATTTAAGCAGATTGTTGATGAGCTAGAAAAAAAACTCATTAAGCCAAAATAATCTTCTATACTCTACTCAATGGACACTGAAGTAAGTCGACTTCTAAATTTTGCATATTTTTATCTTCGATTTAGACCTCGCACAGAGAGCGAGATGCTTCAGTACCTTGAGAAAAAAGCTAAAAAATTTTCTTACTCGGAAAACTCTTCAAATAAAACGCTTAAGAAATTAATTGACCAAAAACTTATTGATGATTCGCAGTTTGTAGTTTGGTTTGTGGAGATAAGAGGGAGCTCTAAAAAAAAGTCGGTCGCATATCTTAAAAATGAACTAAGAGTTAGGGGTGTGTCGAGCGATGTTATCGGAGCATACTTTGAGGAGAATTTTATCGATGAGGATGAAAGCGCTCTAAAGGCACTGCGATCACAGTGGAGGAGGATCAATAGAGAAGACCTGCCTGTCGGCAGGCAGGGTAAGCGAAAACGTTTTGAAAAAGCCGCTGCATTTCTGCAAAGGAAAGGCTTTGGTTACAGCATAATTAAAAGAGCCATTGCGGAAATTGAGGAAAAAGAGTAAAATATCGCTATTAGTAAGTTATCCTTTATTATTCATTTAGAAGATTGTATCGTTGAGTATGAACTACATTATTAACTCATCCATTTCTCGCGCAACATTGAGCGATTTATTGGTGGCCTAATGTAGTCCAACTCCTACAACCTTCTTCTTATTATTTCAAACATATGAACACCGCAGCACTAGAGGTACTCCTTCGTAAACTATTAGAAAATTTAGAAAAGCAGGGTAGCAAAGAAGCTGCCGCTCCCTCAAAGGAAGACACTGCCAAGCCAGAGGTTAGAGTCCAACAGCCTACTCAACCAGCAGCTCCAACACCTGACGTTCAGGCGATGGTGCAGCGAGCACGTGACGAGGCGTACCGAATAAAAGAACAAGCTCAGCAAGAGTCACGAAAACTTACCCAGGATGCGATGGAGTTGGAAAAACAACTCATTAGGCGCGAGCAGCAGTTGGGACAAAAAGAGCAGGACTCAGAAAAAGAAAGAGCTGTTGTAGAAAAGATACGTAAAGAACTGGAAACCGTAAAAGAGACTCTTCTTCAGAAGGTGGAGAAGGTTGCTGGCATGTCTAAGGATGAAGCCAAGCAGGTTCTTTTAACCGGATGGGAAGATAAACTAAAAGGAGACATCGCCAAGAGAATTAAAGCAGCTGAGGAAGAGATGAAAATAACCGTTGAGGCAAAGGCGAAGGACATTCTTGTCGACTCAATGAAACATGGGGCAACTGACTACGTCGCCGAGTATACACTTTCTACATTTACTCTTCCAAGCGACGATGTAAAAGGAAGAATTATTGGAAAAGATGGTCGTAATATTCGATCATTTGAGCTCGCAACAGGAGTTGATGTGGATCTTGAGGAGGAGGGAGTTATCAAGCTGTCCTCGTTCAATGCTGTAAAACGAGAGATTGCGCGAATTTCACTTGAGCGATTGATTAGAGACGGTCGTATTCAACCTCAAAGAATCGAGGAAATAGTAGCTCAGGTTACTAAAGAGCTTGATCAGATAATGTTTAAAGCCGGAGAAGAGCTAGCTCATAAAGTCGGAGTCTACAATCTTCCAGCCGAGGTGACGCAGGCACTTGGACGATTTAAATACCGATACTCATACGGTCAAAACATGATTCTTCACACTCTTGAAGAGACAAAGATAGGTATTGGAATCGCACAGGAGATAGGCGCCGATGTAAATGTTGTGAAGTTGGGGTGTCTACTTCACGATATCGGTAAGGTAATAGATGCAAAAGAGGGTGGTGGAAATCATGTGACTTTGGGGGTGGAGTTTGCTAAAAAACACCGTTTCCCACAGGCAGTAATAGACACCATTGCGTCTCATCATGAAGACGTTCCTTTCACTTCGGTTGAAGGAGTAATCGTGTACATTTCAGATGCGGTCTCAGGTGGACGGCCAGGAGCTCGTCACGAGGATTTTGAGGAGTATCTAAAAAGGATTAAGACTATTGAGGAAGCTGCAAAGGGACAGAAAGGAGTTCGCGATGCATATGCTCTTCAGGCAGGTCGTGAACTGCGAGTAATTGTTCGACCTGACGAAGTTACAGATGATGAGATGACCGTAATGGCCCAGAAGATAAGAGAAGAGCTTGAGAAAAAGTTCGACGTCTTCCCAGGTCAGATTAAAGTCACTATCATTCGTGAGTCTCGTGCAGAAGCAGTGACGAAGATATAAGTAAAAATCCAAACTCAAAATCCAAATATCAAATAAAGCTCAAAGTTCCAAATCTCAATTAGCGCTTTGGATTTAGTATTTTTGTTTGACATTTGATCTTTGTCATTTGAGCTTTAAAATTGGCATCAATTTTTATCTCCTTCATATGCTCCAAACTTCATTCTGCTTTTGATATAGATTGTTATGAAAAGATAGTTTTAATATGGATTGACACGACAGTAAAAAAATACTATTCTTTTCGTGATTTGCTGTTGCAACAGCTAATCTAAAAACATAGTTTTTAATTAACAGTTCAGGTCAATCTAAAGGTGGTGATTGTAAATGACAAAAGCAGACTTAGTAGCACAAGTTGCTAAAAAAGCAGGACTTACCTCAAAGGCAGCGAAGGATTCAGTTAACACTGTATTCTCATCAATATCCGCAGCAATGAAAAGAGGTGAGAAAGTAGTTGTGACTGGTTTCGGTACCTTTGTAGTACGACGACGCGCTTCTCGTAAGGGTCGTAATCCACAAACTGGTGCAGAGATTCAGATTCCAGCAACCAAGACTCCAGGATTTACAGCAGGTAAATCTTTAAAGAGAATGGTTAAATAATCCGCCTCCGCCAGCTGGCGGATAGCGAGATTGATAAACAACCCCGTGGGTTCGTGTAACGGGGTTGTTTTATTTTTACCAAATCCAGTATAATAGTGTATGTTTAAGCGACTACAAACCCCCATTCTATTAATTCTTCTACTTTTAATAATTCCTCCATTCATTTATTTTTTTAATTATTCCCAACCAGTTTCACTAAACATTGACAACAAAACCAATTACGAGCTTCCATTCCCAGGACTTTTACCCGACCATCCACTTTATCTACTTAAGGCTTCTCGTGATCAAGTTTTGGTTTTTGTAATTAGGGATTATGAAAAAAAAGCAAGACTTCAACTTGAGCTATCGGATAAGCGCGTTCGTGCCGGTGAGTTGTTAGTAGATGAAAATAAGCACGAGCTTGCTGTTAACACTTTTTCTAAAGGGGAAAGGTACTTCGAGCAGACCATCGAGACCTTAAGCGCAGCGAAAATACAAGGTCAGACTCCTACTGCGTCTCTATTAGACCAGATGACAAGAAGCAATAAGAAACATAACGAAATCCTAATGAGAAGTTCGAAGGAACTTAAAGGTTCACTGAAAGAAAGGTTGAGTTTTGTTATTACCTTGAATAATCAAAACTCCGGGAATCTACAGTCCCTAAAGTAAGGCAATAACAGCCGCTGCAAGAAGCCAGTTCTGCTCAAGAGTTATCCAGTAGTGGTCAAACATACCGGTAAGAAATAAAACAAAGAACACGGCGGTAATTTGATAGTTGTAACGATTTTTCTTCAGGTGCTTTATAAGAACTACAAATAAGCCAAGAACAATTGGTAAACCAAGCTCGCTAGCCGTAAGCAAGAATATATTATGCACAGGTTGGCCGATTAAGCCTAAGAAAAGTTTGGGAAACGATTCTTGCGCAATCACATAGTTACCAAGACCAACCCCAGCAAGAGCATTTGTCGAGACTATGTTAATCGAATTAAGCATCAACTCAATTCTTTTCTCCCCAGATAAAGGATCGCCAACGGCGGCTACAATTATTCCAAGCGGAATAAGTACCGACATAATGCGAGAGCCAACACATACGGGGCAGTTTTTATATTCTTTCCAATTCACAACAAAATATTTTACTGTCAAAAGCAATAGTCCCAATATTGCTACTTTAGAAAAGGAAAGAAAAATTAATGCGGTGCATAGGAGTAAGAAGACAGTATTTAGAAGAGAAGGAAGCGCATTCTTCTTTTGGAAAAGTAAATATGCATAGACTAATAAATAAAAACCAGCCAAAGAATTTGGGTGTGAGAATGTTCCATAAGCTCGAAGAAACTCAATCCCATCGAGCGCTGTTTTTGCAACCGCAGGAGTTGAGAGCGTCAGGTGGCGCTCTCCTAGAAAGTAAAAAATTCCATCAAGAGAAGATCTTTGGATGAACTGTGCCGTCGCAATGTAGAACTGAACTACTGTAGATACGAATAATCCATATAGAAAAACTATTGGATTTTTCTTGTGTGTTCTTAGTGCGGCGAACACAATCAACAGCTCAATTATCTTTATATACCTATAGAGAGCAATCTCTTTTGAGATTGCAAAGAAAAGCCCGACAGCCGCGACAAATAGAAATAGCTGAATCCAAGTGTTTCTAAGAAGAGTTTTGTAGTTTTTGAGATAGGCTATGTAGAGTCCGACAACAATAATATCCAACACATACAATGTGGGGGCTAGGTAATCGATCCGTACACCAGAAAGATAGGAGAATGGCAGAAAAAAATGCTTTCCAAGTTGAGTTGGTAAAAAAAATCCTAAAAGGAAAACTAGTGCTAGTTGTAGTCTCTTCACGAACGGATTGTAGTGTCTTTGAGTCCCAAAATCAATGCTACAATTAGGTCATGATCCATTCGATTAACTCAGGATCATATTGAGCAACGTCGAAATATGAAAATTGTGAATCGGAAACTACAACGAGATTATGAGATTTTGGAAAAACTTGAGGTCGGCATTATGTTAACAGGACCTGAGGTCAAATCAGTACGTGAGGAAAAACTAAGTTTAGACAACTCGCACGTGAAGGTTCTTGGTAATGAACTTTTTCTCGTAAATGCAGACATATATCCTTATCTACTAGCACCTAAAGATATACAAGAAACAAAAAGAAGTCGCAAATTACTCATTCATAAGAGCGAATTACTGCGCCTACAGACCAAGATACACGGAGCTTCAGGGCTTACCATCGCTCCTGTTTCGTGTTATAATAAGGGTGCGTTAATCAAGTTAGAAATAGCTCTTGTTCGAGGTCGAAAAGACATCGAAAAACGCAAACTAGAAAAGCAAAGAGACGTAGCGCGAAACGAAAAGAGAGAAGTGAAAGAATATCTAAAGAGTTGATCCCGCCTGTTCTTGCTTCAAGTCTGTTCCCTACTATTCGTAGACGACTTGAAGAGCGAACTAAGGCGGATGTAAGAACTTGTAAGCCATTCGTTCCGAATGACAACAATTTCTAACAGGGGATGTACAGAATCGATGAGGAATTTGCACTTTTACAAATGGTTAGGGCGTACTAGAACGTCACTCAGAAAAAATCTAACTGCAAATGAGCAATCACAAGCAGCTGAAGCTAATTTTTACACCCAGAATATGCAATTTGCATACGCTGCGTAAAGACGCTGAAGCCTCGGTATTAGTTTCCCTTGATTTAACTAATATTTGAGGTAAACCAATCAAGGTGAGGCGATATTACATTTTCAGTTGGTAATAAAGTCGAAAAACCCATAACTGACTGTCAGACAGTAGTTTGTTTGTTTACTTTGTCTGACATGCGTGAAAACAAACTACCCCTAACTAAACCTTTGTATTTGTGTTTCTTCAGACGGGGGCTCAACACCCCCCATCTCCACCAAGTCAAACTCGGCTGTCCCAACTAAATCTTCATCTCTAATCCGAGATCTACTTCTGCGAAGCCGTTGCGTTTGTAGAATTGATTAGCCTTCGTGTTGTGAAAATAAGAACTAACAAACAATCGTTGGTAGCCGCGCTCCTTTCCCCAGTCTTTGGCTTCCTTGATAAGCTCCACCCCAATTCCTTGTGATCTAAACTCAGGACTAACCCCAACATTTTCTACCTCAAGATAGCGACTCTTTCTAAAATAAGTCATTTTATGTCCCACTGCTATGTAGCCCACCGCTTTATTATCAATTTCAGCGATAAAACAAACAGAGGTGTTGGAAGAAACCGACTTAGTAAAGTAGTTTTTACCTTTTTCACCCATTGCCCAGTCCATCATCAGGTCCTTATCGTATTTGTAGTTGTCGACAAAAACTTCTTGATTGAGCTTCTGCAATAGTGGAACGTCTTTAATAGTCGCTTGGCGTATTAATGTATTCATTGAGATTATTGTAGCAGAGCTTCAGGCTTGATTATTATGGTCGTTCTTAGATATACTTTTCCTGAGGTGATATTACCCAATGCCTAAAGATTCTCACGAACACAACTACCACAATCTAACACGAATCATCATACTCGCAGTAATCCTACTAACCATAGGTCAGGTTGTTTTATACAAAAACATTCAAAGCGTTAAGTCGATGATTAGCGTTACCACGATGGAGCTTAAAGAAGGAAAAGGAGTTAAGACCGATGCTGAAAAAGCAGAGCTAATAGAAAAATCAGGAGTTCAAAAAACTACCGACTCAACCAAGAAATAACTCGTTTCCCACAATTTATACCGACGTTAATTACAGATGATTATTCTATTAATCTTTGCATTTTTTTCTGGTCTGGTGACCATTGCTGCTCCCTGTATCTGGCCCTTGCTTCCAATAATTCTTTCATCAAGTGCGAATGGAGGACATCGCAAACCATTAGGTATCACGGTAGGCATCACTTCAAGTTTCGCAATATTTACTCTCACCCTTTCGTATATTGTCTCAGTCATTCCCATAGATTTAGACGCTCTTCGGTTGGTGGCGGTTGGAATAATTGCATTTTTTGGTTTTACCTTAATCATTCCACAGTTAAACCAAGCTGTAGAAGGTGCTGTTAGTAAATTGAGCGGGAAACTGGGAGGACTTACACACCAAAAAGGTTCTGGATTTTTGAGTGGTTTAATAACCGGTCTGGCACTGGGCATTGTTTGGACTCCGTGTGCAGGGCCAATACTTGCAACCATCGCTACTTTAGCAGCTACACAAGCTGTAAATTTTCAGATTGTTCTGGTAACAATTGCTTACGTGGTAGGTGTCGGAATTCCTCTATTCCTATTTGCGCTACTTGGTAATAAAGTATTTGCCAAAAGTAAATCTTTATCGAAGTACACCGGTCGTATTCAACAGGTTTTTGGCTTGATAATGATAGCGATGGCTTTTCTCATTCTTACAAATCAAGATAAAGTTATTCAGGCGCGCTTACTCGATGCATTTCCACAGTACTCAAAGTTCTTGATAAATCTTGAAAGTAACGATGTGGTTAAGTCACAGCTTGATAAACTACGAGATAATAAAGGGGGTTTTGATAATAAAGAGGGGAAGCCTATGAATTCGATTAACGATACTCTCCCAAAATTAGGCAATGCTCCTGAGTTTGTAGGGATCACAAACTGGCTCAACTCAAGTCCGCTAACAATGGAGCAGCTCAAAGGGAAGGTTGTGCTTATAGATATTTGGACCTACACGTGTATCAACTGCATTCGTACGTTACCGCATATTACTGGCTGGTACGAGAAGTATAACGATCAAGGATTTGTAGTAATTGGAGTTCATACTCCGGAGTTCGAGTTTGAGAAAAAAACAGAGAACGTGCTTAATGCCATTAAGCAGTTTGGAATAAAATATCCCGTTGCTCAGGATAATGATTTTGCAACATGGAATGCGTACAATAATCGTTACTGGCCAGCAAAGTATTTAATTGATGCGGACGGAAATGTTAGATACACGCATTTTGGAGAGGGAGAGTATGATGTCACCGAAGATAATATTAAGAAACTGCTTGCTGAAGCTGGTAAAAAAGTAACAACGGAAAATCTAGAGCTTGAAGAAAGCACCCCCACAGGTGTCAGAACTCCAGAGACATATCTAGGTTCGCTGCGAGCGGAACCAAACTCATATCTTCAAAAAAGTAGTGACTGGAAGACCATGCCAGAGTACTCGGAGTCGGTGGCGGGATCAACTATCGATTTGCAGTTTAACGCAAATAAAGTTTTTCTTGTTATCACCTCAGAAAACACAGGCATCTTTGACGTTTTTCTCGATGGATATCCGGTAGAACCTAAGTTTAGCGGCAAAGACGTAAAAAATGGGATAGTCGAGGCAGACTCAGCGAGATTATACGAGCTAATTGACCTAAAAGGAAAGACAGGAGAACATAAACTCAAGCTCAATTTCCAAACACCAGGAATTCGTGTCTTCGCCTTCACTTTCGGCTAAAATATTTGGCTTTCCCACGGTCTAAACTCTCTATTTTGTAGCATATAAGCGACTGACAAAACTTCGTATAGAGTGTAACGTGTAGCATAGAACGTTAATTCAATCTATCTATGTTGTCGAGAGTTTATTCCGCAGTAACCGTAGGTCTTGATGGAATTTTAATTGAGGTAGAGGTGGATGTTGCAGGTCGTGGTTTTCCACATTTTACCATCGTTGGACTTCCTTCCAAATCAGTGGATGAGGCAAAAGAACGAGTCAGAACAGCAATTCACAACAACTCCTTTGATATGCCAGATTCAAGACTAACGGTAAATTTAGCACCCGCAGACGTTCCCAAAGATAGTTCTGGACTAGATTTACCGATTGCTATTGGGATACTAGCGTCCTGCGGATACGTTGATAAAAAGAGCTGTGCAAAGAGCATGTTCGTTGGTGAACTTTCGCTCGAAGGGAATTTAAGACCAGTTGGTGGTGTTATTTCTATTACAGCTTTGGCTAAAAAGCTGAAAATGAGCGCTGTGTACGTTTCGCTAGAGAATGTTGAGGAGGCTTTGCTGATAGACGGAGTCGATGTTTATGGAGTTTTAACACTTGCCGATCTGGTACTCCATCTTAATGGTAATAAGTTATTAACTCCTGCATCAAGAAAAGACATGTCCCAGTTCGTACAGAAGTTTGAAAGCGATTTTAGTGAAATAAAGGGACAACAAGTTGCAAAACGCGCTCTTGAAATAGCGTCCTGTGGTTTTCACAACGTTCATTTGAAAGGGCCTCCCGGAGCAGGTAAAACATTATTATCAAGAGCCTTTGTCTCAATCCTGCCAGAACTTACAAAGGATGAAGTTTTAGAAATTACAGCTATTCACTCAGTAGCGGGGTTACTAAATAAGCATACTCTTGCACAGATCAGGCCATTTCGTTCACCGCATCACACGACCTCAAGAATTGGATTAATTGGAGGAGGGACCAATCCGAAACCTGGAGAGATATCTTTGGCGCATCGTGGAGTGTTGTTTCTCGATGAATTTTCTGAATTCCCAAGAAATGTTATCGAAGCGCTAAGACAGCCACTTGAGGATGGGAGTGTAGTTATCTCAAGAGCGTCAGGAAGCGTTGAGTACCCATCCCGTTTTATTCTAATCGCGGCATCAAATCCGTGTCCATGTGGCTATCTCGGTCATCCTAAAAAAGTATGTAAATGTATGCCTGGAACCATTATGAAATATAGAAAAAGATTGTCGGGGCCAATTTTAGACAGAATCGATTTACACGTTGATGTTCCTCCGGTCACAGAGGACCAATTACTAGAGGAGGCAAACGCTGAGAGTAGCGAGATTATCAGAAAGCGAATTGACAAAGCGCGAATTTTACAGCGGAAACGTTTTTTAGGGACAAAAATTTATTCAAACGCAGAAATGAGGCCGGTGGATATAAAAAAGTTTTGTAAAATTTCCACTGAAGGGTTGGCACTGCTCAAGCAAGCAATTATGAAACTGTCTTTGTCGGCTCGAACATATTTTAAGGTGATTAAGTTGAGTCAGACAATAGCCGATCTTGAGGGGAGTCAATCTATCTCGACCATTCATATTTCAGAAGCTCTCCAATATAGACCTAGAGACGAATAGGGCTTGACACTTATTCTATTATTCGCTAATATCAAGCTACGAATGAAAAAACTTAATGCCTTACTTCTTACAGCTACGACCTATATAACTTCATATGTTTCTGTTTTGGCAGCACCATCGGGTAACGAGGTGCAGGTGAATACAGGGACACTTGGATTTAGTATCCCAACGATAGGAGGACTTCTAACTTTCGTAGTCAAGGCATTCTTTGTAGTAGCTGGAGTTATGGCGCTAGTCTATCTTCTACTTGGAGCACTGGCATGGATTACTTCAGGTGGTGATAAAGCTGGAGTTGAGAAAGCCAGAGACAAAATACAGGCAGCGATTGTTGGAATTCTTATGATTGTTGTTGTTCTTGCCATTGTTTGGACACTTGAACAAGTCGTTTTTGGTGGGAAAATCTGCTTTGGACTATCTTGCCCTCTTAGCCTACCTACACTTTTGTAATCTATGTTTGGTTTAGTCTCTCCCGTACACGCGCAGGGAATTAAGGATTGGGCTTCGACTGGATGTGTCGTTGGTGGCGTCCCTACATTAAAATGTCTTGAAGTAGTGTTTAGTAATCTGGTCTTTATGGCTTCAACGCTAATCGTATTTCTACTATTTATAATGATTGTCGTTGGCGCCTTTCAGTACATGACCTCTTTTGGGGATCCAGGGAAAGTAAAAAAAGCTCAAGGAACATTGCGATATGCAATTCTAGGATTCATCTTATTCCTAACTTCATTTCTAATCCTCAAAGTTATTGATACATTGTTTCTTGGAGGACAAGGCACTTTGTTTAAGTTAAATCTAGAGCAGTAGATTTATGGCGTTGGTGTGACAAAAATCACTTTTACCCCCTGGTCTACGGGGACTGGAGAAAGGGTTCGGTTCGAGTCTTTTAAAAAACTATACCCGATAAAAAGTAGTAGACCTAATCCAACAACTATAAGCATCGTACCAACTATCTTCATAGATTTACAGTTTCTTTTATTATGTACCTAGGACGTTGCTGTACCTGTGTGTAAATCTTACCTATATATTCCCCTATGATTCCAATTGTGATAAGTTGAATTCCTCCCAAAAACATTATGGCTACAAATAAACCAGTCCAACCAGTAACCCATTCTTGTGGGAAAAAGACCGGATGCAAAAATCTCCCTACCAATGCATAAACTATTCCAAGAAATCCAATAATTGCAGACCAAAATCCAATTAAAGTTGCCATTCGAAGAGGCTTGGTTGAAAAGGACGTAATCCCATCAAGCGCAAAGTTGACCATCTTGGAAAATGTATAGTGCGTGCTCCCGCTATTTCTAGCATTCCTTTTAAACGCAATCAAAGTAGATGGAAATCCACCCCACGCAACTAGTCCACGATAAAACCTTGAGTGTTCTGGGAGCGCGTTAAGATAATCAACCACCTGTCGATCAAGAAGTCGGAAGTCCCCAACCTCTTGGGGGATTGGAGTGTCGGAGAGAAAATTTATAAATTTATAAAAATAATTAGCCGACCAGCGCTTTATTACCGAATCAACTCCACGTTCGGCTCTTTGAGCGTAAACGATTAAAGAGCCATCCTGCCATTTAGTAATCATTTCACCGATAACTTCTGGAGGGTCCTGCAGGTCTGCATCCATAGATATTACCGTATCGCCTTTTGCCATTGAGTACCCGCATGAGAGCGCCATTTGGTGTCCAAAGTTTCTATTAAACTCTATGTACTTTACGGAATTATTTTTTGTATGCTTGAGGATTTCTTCAGTTGTCGAGTCGGTAGAACCGTCATTTATGAACAGAATTTCATAGTTGTGCTGTTTTACAATGGGCAAAAGTCTTTCCAGAAGGGGGGAGATATTCTTCTCTTCGTTGTAGACCGGAATAATAATTGAGAGTAGGAAGCCCTTCTTCATGCTCTTATTATAATTGATATGAGCCTGATAGTAAGATATAATATCTACAGATCTTCTTTAAGTATCTACAAGGTGTGATAATACGGGGTAGTGTACGGTTGCACAGGAGGCTCATAATCTCCTAGGCCGTGGTTCAACTCCCGGCCCCGTAACACATCATTTTCCAAAAAAATTACTCCACCACTGTTGGTAAAATGGCGCGGGTATTGGGGTAGGACGTGTCACGATCTTTGTAGGTTCGGGAACAATTATTGCGATCTCACCCTCCTTTGTAAGATTTAATTTATTCCTAATTGTTTTCTCCAGTTCATTAGGGTCCTTAGATTTAAGTATGTGGGTTTTGAGAAATAGATTTTTCTTCTGCTGCTCTTCAAAATCTTTCTTATACCCCTCATAAAACTTAACGGCACTTCCATAGTCGAATAAGTTCTTTGTGAGTGAAAAAAATAGAAACAAAACAATGATGAAGTATAGTATCCGTTTGGCTAATTGCATGTACTACATTATACCCCTGCCTGCCGGCAGGCAGGCGCCTTCGTCAAGACTTCGGCGAAGCGAGGTGCGGTTGAAGGAGTTTCATTATTCTGGTGCCATCGGCCTTAGATCGTAGCTCTTTCATACATATACCTATGATTGCTTTTTTGTTGGATTCAAACAATTCCTTATTATTATCTAGCACAGTCTGAATTTCCTTCTCAAGTTCATCATCGGTGAGTTCCTGAGGAAGATAGGGTTTTAGTACCGTCATTTGCTTCTCATTTTGGTCAACAAGATCATTGCGGTTCGCTTGTACAGCAGCATCCTTAGACTCATTTAGCTCTCGGACAACCTTTTTAAGAACTACCAGCGTTTCCTCATCGTTTAATTCTTCTTTTTTCTCTATTTCCTGGTTTTTCACCATTGCAATTACGAAGCGAAGAATCTCCAAAACTTCTTTATCGCCAGACTTAAGAGCCTTAAGTTGATCGTCTTGCAATTTCTGCCTTAACATACCATAATTATACCACCATGAAGTCATTGAGGAAAAACGAGAAGAAAGAAGACGTCATAAGCCTCCTAAGCTACTACCAAAAAACCGTAATCGCAAACAAACCTTCTCTAGAAATTATGCTTGATGAAATCAAAATGATGAACTTTAAGATAAGACCATTGTCCGGCGACTTCTCTGTAATAAATGGGATGGACAGTAAACTAATCGAGATGATTTGGAACTTAGGGAAACTGGACCAGCTATATAGAGAGAAGGAAAATTTACTAAAATCTAAGGACAGAAAATTGTTTATGAAATTTTTCGAGTCAGTGCACGAGAAATTCCAGAAGGATTTAGGATTTCTTAAACTAAAAAACTCAGATCAACCCGAACCATCAAATATTTTGGAGATGGAAGTTTTCAGAGAAGCTCCTCGCAAGAGAAGGGTTAATTAATCTTCAGACATATCTATGAGAGCACCCGTTGTAATTGATTTGGAAACAAAAAAAACGTTCAGAGAGGTAAAGGATAATAAAGATCTTGGCGTTTCAATGCTTGGCCTATATAACTACGCAGATCAAAAACAGTACTCATTTGAGGAGGGCGAGTTGAGCAATGCATTTCCTCTACTGGAGGGAGCAAGCGTAGTCATCGGTTTTAATATAATTAGTTTTGATCTCCCTGTTCTTCAGGCATACTACCCAGGCAAGGTTACAAATTTTAAAACCTTTGATATCCTCGACTACGTAAAAGAAACCATAGGGAAGAGACTATCTCTTAATGACTTGGTAAGCGCAACCTTGGGTAAAAAGAAGTCAGGTCACGGCCTGCTCGCAATTGAGTACTTTAGAGAAGGTAAGATTGACCAACTAAGAAGTTACTGTATGGACGATGTGATGCTCACAAAAGAGCTCTTTGATTATGGGGCAGCGCACAACGAAATTATATATCTTAACGAACGAGGCAAGGTAAGTATTCCAGTCAAAAATTGGAAAAAATATTTAGATACTGACGACGATGTTCAATCTCACTTAACTTTACCGTTTTAACTCTTCAGGAATTATTACACCATAAATACCATAGGTTAATTTCCCGTCAAGGGAAGGCGATTTTACTTGAATCTGAGGATTCCTCCCATCTGGAGAGCTGTTTAGTTTGTGGATTTTAATTAAATATCGAAAGCCTCCATCAGAACCCGGTGGTCCGTCAAAAGAAATAAAGAATTTCTTATTGCCGACTTGAGATTTGATGTACTTAACCAAATCGTCTTTGTACTGAAGGCTGCCGTAATTGGGTTCGAGAGTTAATTTTAAATTTGGATAATTAAACACTGCTAATAATATACAGAGTCCCAGTAGAATCTGCGACAGTTTCGTTATAAGAAATAAATCAATAAGCACAAGGAGAAATATTGGCATTAGATATAGGAAGTAGTACTCTGATGGTCGCATTCCAATTAATGAAAATGCAACTGGCGTAATAAGAATCATTATTGAGTTAGTAAGGTAAAACAGAGATTTAAATCCAGACGATTTACGATATAAGTAGAAAGTTGCACAAAATAATCCAACCATAGTTACTATTCCAGCAAAGGGAGTCTTTACGATTAAGTAGGGATTAAGAGCCAATGAAAACACTAAAGGCCAGTCAAAATATTGAGCTGACTGTATGGAATTTTTGATGAAAAAATAATTGAAAAATAACTTTGTGTTAAGAAAATTATTTCTCAAATCAAAGATAAATAGTGGTATAAACATCAGAACGAAGTATGTTAAGAAAATGGCTATATTTGTTATGGTTGTTTGAATTTTTTTGGTTTTAAGTAGTAGTGCAAAGAAACCAAACTGAATAAGTGTAAAAATGAACTGAAAGTGCATATTTATAAAGAGTCCCGATATAACACCGGTCAATATCCAAAGCTTAAAATCCTTTGGATTTTTATAAATTTTTTCCTGAAGAAACCAAAGTAGCATGACACCTGGAGGAATTAGAATAGGCCACCACGTAATGGTCTCAAGATCCATGAGTATATAACTGATTGTCCATAAAAATAGAAAAAATAAAGCGTGTCTATGGCTGAAAAGTTTAGATATGACAAAAAACGCAAGGAAGAAGAAACCAGTATTAGCGAAAAACTGGAAAAGAAACATTCCTACAGGATGAAGCCCTGTAAGAAGATAAAAAGGAACAAGAATGTAGGTAAAGTAAGGAGCTAGAAAGAACCCGTTATCGTTATTTACACGTGGTCCAAGAAGTGAAGGTTGGTGGTCCTCAACCAATTTTACAATTTGATTTGAGAACTGGTCTTGGTCCCATCCAAATTCTGCACGATGTCCTAGGTCGTAAAATCTAAGATATACGAAGAGGCAAAATATCAAAAACAGTGGAACTAAGACTCTCCAGTTCAGCTTTCCCATGGAGTCATGAGTTGGAAGTAGTTACCGTCGGGATCTGCTAAGGTTGCTATCCAGGCGTCGCCCATTTTATAAGGTTCTTTGATTGAAGTTGCTCCAACTTTAATCAAGCGATCGAATTCATTTTGCACTTCTTTCGTTTCGAATGTGAACATCAATCGTTCTGGATTTTTAGATTTTCCTTTTACCTCTGAATGTTCTCCGATTGAAAGAAAACAACTACCGACCGACCAACCATACCATCCAGACTCTTCCATATCTGGCTTTTTTCCCACAACCTTTTCATAAAAAGCTGCAAGTACTTTGGAGTTTTCTGACCCAATCATAATTGAGTTTAGATTTAGCATATTTTCATTATAGCAGCAAAATAATTTTCCATTCTGTATACTTTTGTTAGTACTCTTTTATCAAGAGTGTGGGGAGAGATTTGGCTCGACGATCCACCAGCAACCAGTTTGCGCTCGCAAACTTGGTGCTACAACCAAAGACGATGAGAGCATAGCTTCATCGGCGAATTGATAATGAGGAATCTTTATTAATTTTCTATTTTTCCATATGAGATTTACATCATCTCGTCTTATAGCTGAGTCCGTCTCCTTCATGCATCCTGATAAAATTTGTGATCAGATTTCTGATCTGGTTCTTGACGCATATTTGAAACAAGACCCTAAGTCACGAGTCGCAATTGAAACGATTGGTGGTCATGGAAAAATTGTTCTGGTCGGAGAGGTTACATCTAAAGGAGCTGTTAGGAGTAAGACTTTAGTTGAAAAATGGTACAAAAAACTAACGGGTCAGGATATAAGTGTCGAGTCGTATATTTCGAAGCAGTCTCCACAAATTTCTCAGGGAGTCAATACGGGGGGTGCGGGGGACCAAGGAATAATGGTTGGGTATGCTTGTAGTGAGAATGACCAGTACATCCCTCAGGAAATGTATCTGGCCAGAAAACTACTGAAGGGATTTACTGTTGATGCTAAGTCTCAGGTTGTAATTGAGAACAAAAAAATTACTTCCGTGGTTTTGTCAGTTCAAGGAGAAAGCGTAAAGGATCTTAAACATCACGTGAAGGACCGTGGAATAAAGGTCGCTGACAAGGACATCTTCGCCAACTTCACAGGAGCATTTGAGATAGGAGGCTTTGATGCGGATAGTGGCTGCACCGGCCGAAAAATCGTTGTGGATGCCTACGGTCCAAGAGTTCCGGTAGGTGGAGGAGCTTTTTCTGGTAAAGACGCGACCAAAGTTGACCGAAGTTCTGCATACATGGCACGCTGGATTGCATTAAAGCTTTTGAAGAAATTTGGAGCCAAGGAAGTTCTTGTTAAGCTGGGCTATGTCATTGGTAAAGCTGAACCATTAATCAAACAGGCTGTCATCGATGGGAGGGAGACGAGCTTTAACTATGACTGTCGACCAAATGCCATTATCGAGAGATTTGATTTGCGCAAACCAATCTATGAAGATCTTGCAAAAAACGGACATTTTGGAAGATTGGGTGAAGTGCCGTGGGAATGTGCATATTGACAACCCTCCCCCATAGGGTTACAATAAAGAATGCAAACTTTAGTAAAAAAGAATTCTCTAAAAAGATTAAAAACTATTCGTGGTCATCTCAACCACATAATAAAGGCCGTTGAGGAAGATAGATATTGCATAGACATACTTCAACAGTCTTCTGCGGTTCAGTCAGCACTTAGATCATTTGATGGAGTAATTCTCAAAGGTCATCTTGAGGAGCATGCATCGATGGCGATGAGTAAGAAAGGTGGAGAGAGGGAGAAGGCTATTCAAGAAATTGTTGACACCTTTAAAAAAACAAGAATCTAAATCATGCAAACTAAAAAAACATTTAACGTGAAAGGAATGCACTGCGCGAGCTGTAGTTCGCTAATAAAACGCAAGATAAGCAAACTACAAGGAGTGGATAGCTGTAAAGTAAACTACGCAACAGAAAAAGCTAAGATTAGTTTTGAATCGGATAGAGTATCGCTAGATACCATGAATAACGAAATCCATAAAATGGGATACGAGCTCCTAGATCACGAAGCTCAGACAATGGATCACTCATCGCACCTTGGATTAAACCAAACAAAGGAAGACAAACTACAGGAATTGAAAAAGCAAAAAAATCATGTGCTAATAATGATTCCACTAATGATTATTAGTGCCGTGGTGATGGGTTGGGAAATTGGAGCAAAGCCTTTTGGTCTTTGGCCAGAAATAAATACGGTAACTATGGAGTTTTTCCATCATTTACTTCCTCTTTTTGCCACCTACGCGATGTTTGTGGTGGGGACACCATATCTTCAGGGAATCTGGCGTTTTATTAAATATCGAGCAGCAAATATGGATACCTTGGTAGGAATCGGCACCTTGGCAGCTTACTTATACAGCTTCGTAGTCACCGCGTTTGAAGGACCTTTAGCTTCTGTCATTAATACTCAACAGGTATATTACGACGTAACAATTATCGTAATTGGGTTTATAACACTCGGGAAATATTTAGAGTCAAAATCAAAGCTGAAAACAGGTGAAGCAATTGAAAAGCTCATTGGTCTACAGGCTAAAACCGCACTTGTCCTCCGTCATGGTAAAGAGATGGAGATTCCTCTTCAAGAAGTTCAGGTTGGCGACACAATTGTTGTAAAGCCAGGAGCGAAGATACCGGTTGACGGAACCATACTTGATGGATTTTCCTCAATCGACGAATCAATGATTAGCGGAGAGTCCATTCCTGTCGACAAAAAAAAGGGAGATTTTGTGATTGGTTCAACCATCAACAAACAAGGTCATTTTTTATTTAAAGCAACTAAAGTAGGTTCGGATACGATGCTTTCTCAAATCGTAAAAATGGTTGAGGAGGCACAAGGATCACAGGCTCCTATTCAAAACTTGGCCGATAAAATTTCGGCTATTTTTGTACCAATAGTTTTGGTAATTGCAGTTGTCACACTTATCGCATGGACCGTAATTGGTTATTCTTTCATCGGTCTTTCAACAGCCATTTCTCTTGGATTTGTCTGTATGGTAGGGGTACTGGTAATTGCTTGTCCATGCGCGCTTGGATTGGCAACACCTACAGCAATTATTGTAGGTGTCGGGAAAGGTGCGGAAAACGGCATTCTCATTAAAAATGCTGAGAGTCTAGAGAAATTAAAAGACATCGACACGATTGTAATGGACAAAACAGGAACAATAACCAAGGGTAAACCAAAGGTCATGGACATAATTGCCTTTAGTAAAGACGTAACTGAAAAACAGTTGTTGCAGATTGCGGCAAGTCTTGAGAAAAAATCAGAACATCCTCTGGCCCAGGCAATTGTTACCGAAGGTGAGAGTAAGGGGATAAAGTTTATGAAGGCCGACAACTTCAGGGCGATTGAAGGAGTTGGCGTGGAGGGCGCGCTTAATAAAAAGAAGTTTACAATTCGTAAACCCGAAGACAAGAATATGAATGAAGTAGTCAAACGACTTCAATCAGATGGCAAAACTGTGGTTGTTGTAACTTCAGGCAAAGTTGAGTTAGGAGCCATTGCTATAAGCGACACGGTAAAAGACGGCGCAAAAGAAGTAGTTAGATCTCTACACGATCTTGGAATTAAGGTAATAATGCTGACCGGAGATAATAAATTAACAGGAGAGTACATTGCAGGACAGGTGGGGATAGATAATGTAATTGCAGGAGTCCTACCACAGGATAAAGCTAAAAAAATTAAGGAACTTCAAGATGGCGGAAGCAAAGTAGCGATGGCAGGAGATGGAATAAACGATGCTCCCGCACTCACACAGGCCAATGTAGGAATAGCTATGGCTAATGGAACAGATGTAGCTATTGAGTCCGCAGACGTAGTTTTGTTACATGGAGATATTAATAAAATAGCTAACGCAATCAAACTTTCAAAGGCAACAGTTAGGACTATAAAGCAAAATTTATTTTGGGCATTTATTTATAATATAGTTGGTATTCCGTTAGCGGCAGGATTACTTTATCCAATTTCAGGAATTCTTCTTAATCCAGTTTTTGCAGGACTCGCTATGGCCGGTAGTAGCGTGTCGGTAGTATTTAATTCGTTACGGCTTCGAGGATTAAGTCTAAACAAAAACTAAGATATAATTTACCATGCAAGACATTAATTTACTGACGATTTTTCTAACTGGTTTATTTACCGGTGGTTTAACCTGCCTTGCAGTTCAAGGTGGTTTACTGACCTCGGTAATTGCGCAAAGAGAATCAGTTGTGGACAAAGCTACGCAAGAAAAAGGCAAGAACGCCTTACCCATATTGGCATTTCTGCTAGCAAAACTTGTAGCATATACCGCTCTTGGTTTTCTACTTGGTTGGCTTGGTTCGGTTATACAGCTATCTTTGTCGACAAGGCTTATTCTACAGTTTGCTGTCGTAGTCTTCATGCTCGGAACAGCCCTAAACATTCTTGAGGTTCATCCAATATTTCGATATTTCGTTATTCAACCGCCAAGGTTCCTTACTAGACTCGTACGCAATCAATCAAAAAAGACCGACTTATTTGCGCCAGTTTTTCTGGGAGCGTTTACGGTCTTTATTCCTTGTGGGACCACGCAGGCAATGATGGCTCTTGCGATAGCCTCAGGGAACCCATTATTAGGAGCTATCATTTTATTTGCCTTTATATTAGGAACATCTCCCATCTTTTTTATTCTCGGCTATTTTGTAACCAAATTAGGTGAAACAATGCATCGGCAGTTTATGCAGTTAGCAGCAGTAACGCTAATTTTATTGGCGGCATATAATTTTTATGGAGCTTTGTCTTTGACCGGATACTCTTTCGATAATAGCTCTACTCAGTTAGTGAACGCGCAGGTAACAGAAAATCCAACAATTACCTTTGATGAGTTTGGTTATTCACCATCCTCAATTACGGTTAAAGCTAATTCAAACGTTTCTCTTAAACTTGATAATAGAAGTGGTTCTGGTTGTATACAAGCCTTTACAATTCCAAAATTAGGATTGCAGAAAATAGTACAACTTGGCACTTCAGAGACAATTTCATTTAAGGCTCCAGCCGAAAAAGGCAGTATGCCGTTTATGTGTAGCATGGGAATGTATCGCGGAGTTATAAACATAATATGATAAAAAAAATATTTATAATTGAAGGCATGCACTGCGCGAGCTGTGCTATGAATATCGATGGGGAACTTGAGGATACTGCAGGAGTTAAAGATGTGAGAACGAATTATGCAAAAGCACTTACAGAGGTAGAGTATGACGAAGGTCTAATAAATGATAGTAAGATTATCGAGGTGATTAAAAAGGCAGGCTACGCTGCGAACACCAAATAAGAAAACTTTATTTGCTCCCTCTGATTGACGCCTTCCGCAAGAGATAAGTTGAATTATTTTTTTGACTCGAGGGATACGAAGGCTGAACGATTAAACCCTTTTGCAACGAGCCAGATTCCCAGCGAAAACTCAAACAGTGCAACCGGAACTGCAGACAGTGCTGCCAAGGGAGCAAGTCTTCCGACAAACCCGAACATAACCGCTATATAACCAACGAGGAGAATTGGTCCACCGATAATCCCAATGAGTGAAAGAGCGCGTGGTACTAACCGTGATTTATATAGTAGGAATCCAAGCAGCAGATCACATATGGCCGGCATGAAACTTTGTCCAAGAAGAAAGATGCGGTTATAAAGGACTACTAGTGCATTACTTGTTACTAAAGCTCCTGCACCAGCTCCGTCCTGACGTAAAGTGACAATCGATAAGATAAATGCGACGCCAACAAAGGTAGTGCCAGATTCCAAAATCCTCGCAGCGACTAGACCAAGTGCCAGCTCTTCCTTTTGCTTCTTAAGCACTGGGAATAAAATAACAGCTGTGGCAATACCTGCAAGAGCAACAACAATCTCGAGGATTCCGCCAATGATTGCGGGGTTATCAGGGCCAGCACCAAGAATGTAATTTGAGCTTTTTACATGGCCATAAAGAGAAAGTGTTGGAATTGATACAAAGGTAAGCAGATAAAGTAGTCCCGCTGTTAAAGAAGTTTTTCGCGAGGATGTCATGCCCAACTATACATTACGTCTTCATAAAAAGACATTAAAGATTTTGATTAACTAAAGAAAGGTAGCTAAGCTTGCTCCCCCGCGTGGACTCGAACCACGAACCTTATTCTTAACAGGAATCTGCTCTGCCAATTGAGCTACAGGGGATTCTGTACATCCCTATTTTATCATATGGGGATTGAGCAGTGCCGCTGGCTTGCTATGAGCGCTTCCAAGTAGATATAATTGAAATCGATGTCAGAGCAAAGTGAAGGTCAAATACAGCCAGAAAGCGTAGTTAATTATGTAATTGAAGGGCGTTCGGGCGAGAAATTTCCTGCAAAACTTTTCAAAGTTGAAGGGCCGATTAGTGACTTTCCAAATTCAGAATTGGCAAAAATCTCTCCTCAGATTATTGATGTAGCTAAGAGGTGCTTCACCCATTGGACCGACGATGGTGCGCGCTTTACAAAAATTCTTGCTGAGCGAGCCAACCGCGTATCTGTTGTTTACGACACCAAAGGGGAAAATGTAGTTGCCTTTAATGTATATGAACAAGGCGAGATTACCCCTGAGGGAATGGATGGAGTAGTTGATTTTGTTTATACGCATTATGCCGGAGTTGATCCGCAACCTGGGGTTTCGGGTGAGAAGTATAGAGGTCAGAGACTTATGGAAAGTAGTAGAACGTCTGACACGCAGTCAATGAATCCAGAAGTGATTTCAGGATGTACCGCAAATGGAGCAATATTAAAAGGTGTTCGTGCTACAGCCAAGGAACTTGATAGAGTAATGTACCCTGAATTCGGCAAACCAGTACCAACTGCAATCTCGAGTTTGGGAAGGGCTATTTATTCTAAAGTAAATGGTGCGCTCGCTGGACAAACCGTCGACAACTCCCTAATACGTCACGGCAAAAGTCCGTACCTGCGTGGTGAAGCGCCCGACCCACTCGTTAATCAACTCCCAACAAACAATGACGCCTTTCTATACGCCTCGTTGTCAAAAAGACTTGCCTCTAGATTCAATTCATCCCCATTACCACGAGGCAAATAAGATTTATTGACCACGCGGATCAGGTTGGGATATTTGTTCGCGACTCTTCATTGTTTCGGAAGAGATCAGTAATATAATGAAAGTAACTATTAGATATGCATAAATTCACAACTCTTGCCATAGTTTTGTTTCTATTGAGTTTGTTCATTGGTAGACAAAGCTATGCAGTGTCGGAGAGATTTAATGTTGGCGTTGGGTATGGAGGGGTAGATGAGTTGACCATTAGTACGGATTCTCCAGGGGAGTTTAATTACAGACTATTTCTTCGAACCGCAAATAACACAGAAAGTTGGGTGAAAGTTCACTATACGGGTATCTCAAATCTTAGCAGATCGATAAGACTGCATTGTGCTTCAGGCGAACAAGACGCAGTGGACAATCCAACAACTGGAACCTGTATAACTGGCGGACCATTTGTTCGCGGAGCTTTTGTGGCGGGAAACGATAATCAATTTGCCGTTGTAAAACTCTTCACACTTTTTTGCGGAAGCATTCAGGTGGAAAAACAAGTAACCACAACTACTTGGAACTCCGATTTTGATACAAACACAGTTGAAGAGTTTCTCGACAACGGGGCATCTTCGACTTGGTGTCCGGCAAATTCTCCAACCTCATCCCCAACACCCACCCCAAAAAAAATCATTCTACCTACAAACAAACCTACTTCCACGCCAACTCCTACAAAAAAACCTACTCCTACAAAGATGTTTCCGACTCCCACGCTAAAGCTGGTAGTACAGTCGGCAGTAACAACAATTCCAACTCCAACCCTCGCGTTAGTTCAAACTAAAGTTACAGAATCAACGCCAGAAAGTAATTCTGCGATATGGTTGATGGTTGGTGGAGGTGTAGTTTTAAGCACTTTAATTGGCGTTGGATTTCTCAAGCGAAATAATATCAAGACATTTCTAAGTTCTCTAAGTAATAAAAATGCTGCTTCAACGGAAGCTATCACAAGCGATCAAATATCTTCACAACTAACTAATCAGATAAAAGAGTAGACAAAACAAGTTTGTAGTATACTGTCGGCGTTAGTGAGACAAATGTATGCGGATAGATAATGAAATTAAACTAGACTACTCGGATGTTTTGCTCCGACCCAAAAGGTCAACGATGACGAGTCGTAAGGACGTAGCCCTAAAAAGAACCCTTAAGTTCTATCACTCACCAAAAATCTGGACTGGTATTCCGATAATGACAGCCAACATGGCAACCTGCGGAACATTTAAGTTAGCGCACATTTTGTCTAAACACAAAATGATTACTACCTTTCATAAATACTACGATGTTGATGACTATAAAGTATTCTTTAAGAATTTTGACAATCCTGACTTTGTTTGTTTCACAATTGGAATCCGCGAAAAGGATTTAAAAAAACTTAAGGCAATGCAGAAGGCAAAGCTTATGAAAAACTTTTCTTTTATCTGTATTGATGTACCAAATGGTTACATAAATAAATTTCTAGACATTATTGCAAAAGTTCGTAGAGAATTTCCCAACCATATACTAATAGCGGGGAACGTTGTAACAAATGAGATGACAGAGGAAATTATTTTGGCTGGGGCAGATATCGTTAAGATTGGACTGGGTCCAGGAAGCGCATGCGTGACAAGACGAATGACTGGAGTAGGATACCCTCAGCTTTCAGCTGTTATTGAGTGCGCCGATGCAGCACATGGTTTGGCAAGTGAACGAGGCAATGGATTAGTAATAGCTGATGGTGGACAACAGTATCCTTCCTGTATCTCAAAAGCATTTTGTGCGGGGGCTGACTTTAATATGTGCGGATCATTGTTCTCGGGGTTTGAGGAGAGCGCTGGAGAGACGGTTGAACGAGATGGAAAGAAATTCAAAGAATATTTTGGTTCTGCCAGTAATCATGCTATGAAAAAGCACTATGGTAAGAAAGAAACTCATCGTGCAGCTGAGGGAAGATACACGCTAATACCCCACAAAGGGCCAATACAAGACTTTCTTACAGATTTATTTGGGTCAATGAGAAGTACGGGAACATATATTGGAGCCAGATCTCTGAAGCAGTTTCCAAAATGCGCTACTTTCATTCGAGTCAACAAACAGCTCACCGATTACTTGGAAAGATACGACCAACACAAATAAATTAATAATAGCCACAAAAATACTTCTTCGACTACATATGTGTTAAACTGCCTCTCATATGATTGAAAAGGGCCCTAAGGGCAGAGAGAAACCCAAAAATCCAATAGTCCCAGGTAGGAAATGGGTTGACGCAGCAGATTTTTTAAGAGACGTAGAGGACCAAGAGTATGATGGAGGAGGAAGGTTTAGTGAGGTAACTAAAGCTAGGTTTCCCAGTCACAGTCGTCTAGAAGGAAAAAAAGATGTTGGAAAACAGACGCGTGGGCCCAGGGGTGTTGTTAAGAAAAACTTAGATAGTTAACAAAATCTTCATTGTTCAGCTATGCAAACACGAAACACAAATCAATATTGGCGTTGACAAGCACTACAAGTAGTCGTACTATGTGAAGTATGTCAACTACTTCAAAACAAAGAGTAACTCTTTTTCTCAATCCTTCCTTAGCTAAACAAGCTAGAGCGCAAGCCGTTGTTGAGGACTTAACGCTTACAATTCTTGTTGAAAAGGCTCTAATCAAATACTTGCCAACAGCTACCGTTATAAAAAAGGTTCAACTAAAGAAAGTTTAATTATGGAAATTTTAATACTCTTAGTGATTTTCGGAATGCTTGCAGCGGTTTTTGCAACTCAAAATCCAACAACTGCTTCAATTACTCTGTTAGGTTATTCTGTTAGTGAAGTTCCAATGTACTTGATAGTGTCTGGTTCGTTGCTGCTTGGACTACTTTCATCTTCAATACTGAGCATTGTAGGTTCAATTACAAACTCGTTTAAATTACATGGTAAGGACGTGAAGATTAAAGAATCTAAAAGAACTGTAGCTGACTTGGTAAAGCAGAACCGTGAACTTGAGCTTGAAATTGTCAGATTGAAAGAGCGCACCAGAAATATTAGCTAAATATTATAAATTAGTACCTAAAATTATTATGGAAGAAACAACAAGAGAAGAAGTGACGACGGTCGAGAATCCTCAACAAGTTGTTAGAAAGACTACTAAACAGGTTGAGCCTCAGGCAAAAGGTGAGGCGCCTCAAAAAGTCTACGATAAAAAGAAGACAATATTTAGATTCAATCAAGTAATCTGGTACATTCTAGGTTTTATTGAAGTATTACTAACTTTTAGGTTTATTTTGAAGGCATTGGGGGCAAATTCCTCAATAGGATTTACAAGTTTCATTTATGCGATAACGGCACCGTTTGCGGATCCTTTTAGAGGCATCCTTGGATTGACCGTAACAGGAATATCTCAGATTGAATGGACAACTGTAATTGCAGGTATAGTTTATCTTTGTGTAGCCTGGGGTTTGGTTTATTTACTAGACATGGTTTATCCAATTACTCCAAAGGACGTTGAGACACAATAAATATGGGCATATTACTTTGGATAGTCTTCGGAGCAATTGCTGGATGGATTGCATCAATGTTTATGAAGTCTGACTCAGATCAAGGACTTGTAATGGATATCATTATGGGAGTTATTGGATCCGTTGTTGGAGGATTTATAATGGAATTCTTTGGTAAATCAGGAGTCACGGGTTTCAATCTTTATAGCATGATGGTCGCAGTACTTGGCGCATGCGTTGTAATCTTTATTGGTCGCAGACTAAGAGCTTAATTTTATTTAGCATGTTTACCCAGATGCTCGGATTACTGGCTCAAACCTGCTATAATGGTATCAATGGGAAATTTTGATAGAGGTGGAAGATCTGGTGGCGGTAGATCCTTCGGTGGAGGCTCGCGATCAGGTGGGGGACGATCTTTTGGAGGAGGTCGTGACTTCGGACAAAGAGGAGATAGAGAAATGCATCATGCTGTATGTAGTAACTGCGGAAAAGACTGCGAAGTTCCATTCAAGCCAACAGGAAGTAAGCCAGTGTTATGTAGCGACTGTTTCGCAAAAGATAGAGGCTCAGAGCCACGAAGATTTAATGATCGTGGTGGCGATCGTGCTCCAAGACGAGATTTTGCCCCACGAGAAGGTGGAAGCGGGCCAAGTAATAACAAGCAATTAGATGTGATTAACGCAAAGCTAGATCAGGTGCTGGCATTGCTAAATGGAGCTCCAAAAGGAAAGGCTCCTAAGATAGAAAAGGTAGCGAAAGTAGAAAAAGTAGCCAAGGTAGCAAAAACTCCTAAGGTTGAAGAGGTAGACGGCCTAGACGTTTCCGATATCTTAGAAACTCCGGTTGTTGATCCAATCAACTCCACCGAAAATACTTCAAAGGAAGAGTAATTTCCCTAAATCTGCTAGAATTGAATCGTGAAGAAATCTTTTACAGCTGATGAAGCTAAAACTATTGGCGAGCAACTTGGAATTGATTGGTCGAAGTTCGACGTTGAGCAATTCAGAATGGGGATGGACGTAGAGCTTGAGCATGGAACGCACGACCTACACACGAACGTTACTCAGGATGATTCTCTAACAACAGGTAAAATAGCGCTTGCTCATCTGAATGAATTTCCAGACTATTACACAAGACTAAAAAAAATGGAAAGCGAGGCGGAAGCCGAGCAGTCCAAATAAGACTCTGCCTCAATACTTCGTCCTGACTTGTCCTGTTTACCCTGAGCACAGTTGAAGGGAGCAATGTCGAAGGATATACTTACTTCATGATTGTTCAAGATAAAGTTGCCATTGTTACCGGTGCATCTTCAGGCATTGGTGAAGCAACTGCAAAAATTCTTACAGAGCACGGAGCTAAAGTAGTTCTTGCCGCACGCTCCTTAGATAAATTAGAAACTCTTTCTAAGCAGCTTAAGGACTCATTTATAGTTCAGACAGATATGAAGGACTTGGAAGCCGTAAAAGATCTGGTTAAAAAAACTGTCGAGCACTATGGCCGAGTAGACATTTTAATAAACAACGCGGGACTTGGTTATGACATAGCGGTTGAGAATATTGACCCCAAAATGTATACGGAACTTTTTCAGATAAATTTACTAGGACCATTGGTTCTTATGCAAGAAGTGATTCCGCATATGAGAAAAAATGGAGAAGGATCGATAGTGAATATTAGCTCAGGAACTTCTTTAATGAATATTCCCAACCTTGCCGCTTATTCATCTTTGAAGAGAGCATTAAATGGGATATCTCTTACTGCTCGAACAGAATTAGAAAAAGACAATATTATGGTTAGCGTTGTCTATCCCTACATAACCAATACTAACTTTGGAAAAAATGTCATGAGTGGGCCAAGAACTGAAGCACCTCAAGATAGAGATAATGTTTTACCCGCGGGCGATTCTCCACAGCTAGTGGCTGAAAAAATTCTTGAAGTTATTGAAAGCGGTGAGGCAGAAATTCTAGCTCACGACTGGATGAAAGATATTAAGTAAACTTTTGAAGCATCTCACATTGTCAGAATATTATCGATCTTTCTAAGAATTGATGGGTTCAGCATTAATGTCAAGTGATTTGGAGCTAAAACTCGATGGTGTTCGCTCATAGAATCAGTGCAATGTTTTGCATGATTAATTACTACATCTAACGGAGAATGGATGTGATGTTCTAGAACACCTTCTGACATGGGCTCCTGAAGCTCTTCCATAAAATGTCGAAGCATACTATCAAGAAGTACTCTTATTTTATTTCCAACTACATTAAATGGTCTTACTGATGCGGAGGGATTTTCATGAGAAGGTGAACCAACCGTTATAACACCTCGTACATATTCAGGATTTCTAATTGCGAGTACTCTCGCATATAAACCTCCGATACTATGACCAATCAAAACGGCAGGTTCTTCATTTCTATCCACTGTATCTCTCAGGTGTCTTTCTGAAGTTTCGATTTCGTGGCGGAGTCTACCTAAATTAAATCCAATCCCAGAGGAAGAAACCTTCTTACCATGTCTCCCCAGAAATGCTGCTGCAGGTTGTAAGAAAAAATCTGGTTCCGCAAGTCCTGGTATTAGGACCACGGGGCCGCGGTGTCCCATCTCCATGGGTTCTGAGCGATGGGGTGAGGTCTCTACTAACGACATTATGGAATTAGACTAGGACTATTGGAGTCTGCTGTCAAGGGAGCTAATAGATCTTAGACTGGAATTCTTTTCCTGTTACTGAGCTAATCGAAAGAGCGAAGCAATCATTACAACCATTTATCCAACTGCTCTGGTAAAAAATTTCTGTCTTGTGTGCGGAGAAGATCTCGCTTTTACAGAAAGGGCAAATAATTTTTGCTTTTGTTTTTTCCTTAGCTCTAAACAACATTTGTACTCTAAGTATACGCCTATTTTGGCGTGATTGAGGCGAACAGAAGAACTCCGTTATTTCGAAGAAGCTGCGCGACGACTTTCTACACGACGTTGAGTAAGAGTTAAGTATTGCTTGCGAAGTCTTAAACTTTTTGGCGTTACCTCAAGTAGTTCATCGTCTCCAATGATGTCTAGATACTGTTCAAGGCTTAGGACCGTTGGGGGTTCTAGAATTACCTTAACTCCTTCTCCAGAAGAGCGATTATTTGAAAGTTGTTTTGCTTTACATACATTTACTTCAATATCTTTATCTTGGTTAGCCATTCCCACAACCATTCCCTCATATACTTTAACCTGAGGACCGTAAAACATCGATCCTCTTTCCTGTGCAAACCCAAGTCCATAAGCCATTGTTTCGCCAGACTGAGTTGAGATAAGAGCACCGTTTCGCACATTCTCCATATATGTACCAACTGGTTCATAACCTAGAAGATAAGTATTCATCACCGCTGTTCCTCTTGTGGCAGTTAGCAATTTACTTCTGACACCGATTAAGTTACGACTTGAAATCTTGTAGATTAAGCGCATGTTAGTGTCGCCAACGGTGTGCATATTTATCAACTTTCCTTTTCTTTTACCTATTTCGTCCGTAACCGCACCCATGTAATCTTTTTGAACATCAATAGTGAGCTCCTCATAAGGTTCGCATTTTTGGCCTTCAACTTCCTTAAAAATTACCTGAGGTTTTGAGACCTGAAGTTCGAATCCTTCGCGTTTCATTGTCTCAATCAAAACCGCAAGATGAAGTTCTCCTCTACCACTTATTATGTATGAGCTAGAGACTGGGTCCAACTCAAACTTAAGACCAAGATTTGTCTCTAATTCTTTAAGTAGTCTGTCTTTGATCTGTCTTGTTGTTACAAAGGTTCCTTCCCGACCTGCGAAAGGACTGGTATTTGGGCCAATTTTAATCTTAATGGTTGGCTCCTCGACTTTAATTGGTGGTAGCCAATCAGGAGTTGCTGGATCGGTGACGGTTTGGCCAATTGTTAATTCTGGAATACCTGCTAAGGCAGCAATATCGCCGGCTCGAAGTTCTTCTACTTCCTGTCGTTGTAGTCCATAACTTGTGAATAACTTTGTTGCGTTATATGTACCTAGCGTACCCGTTTCGTCAACCAAAGCTACCTTCATTCCCTTCTTAAGAACTCCTCGCGTAATTTTTCCGATACAAATTCTGCCAACATATGAATCATGGTCTAAGGTTGAGATGAGCATCTGAAATGGTTTATCTTCATCTTTAGAAGCGTTTTCCACCTCTTCAATGATTAAGTCCAGTAGAGGGGTTAGATCTCCTGGTGTATTTGCATCGTAGTGTTCTGGGAGTTCCCTGAAGGCTTTTCCATCACGACCTACACCGTACATTGTGGTGAAGTTTAGGATATCTGCATGATCGGCAAGTTCTAGAAATAATGACTCGACCTCATGAAGAACCTCAACTGGTCGCGCATCTTTTTTATCAATCTTGTTTATGAAAAGAATTATTTTTAGATTTGATTCGAGTGCTTTTTTAAGGACAAAACGTGTCTGGGGGAGAGGACCTTCGGCCGCATCAACTAGAAGAAGTGCGGCGCTTGCCATATTCAAAATGCGCTCTACTTCACTTCCAAAGTCTGCATGTCCAGGTGTATCGATGATGTTAATTTTTTCGTCTTTATAGTGGATACTCGTGTTCTTGGCAAGAATTGTGATTCCTTTTTCGCGCTCAAGATCATTGGAGTCCATAAGAAGTTCTTGTCCCATCTCTCTTTGGTTTTCTCTGAATGTGTGTGACTGCTTTAATATTGCATCGACAAGGGTGGTCTTACCATGATCCACGTGAGCAATAATAGCTATATTTCTGATATTCATATACGTTGTTCTTTCCGAAGGAAGAATTGACGAATGTACAGCTCTATTATATCAAAAAAAACTTCTAATTTCTCCTGTTTCTGAAGCGAGAAGGTGTTATTGCATGATAGTTTATATTCTGTTACTATCAAATTGAGTATGACTCACAGAAAGGAAGGTGATACTACATGAAATGGTTACACATGGTTGCTTTCTTATTAATGGTCGTTGGCTCAGTTACCTGGGGAACAGTAGCGTTATTTCAATTTAACGTTGTTGATATGGTTTTCGGCGCAGGTTCACAGCTTGGACAGATGGTATATGTTCTAGTTGGAGCGTCCGGTCTATATATGATGGCAACTCACAAAAACGACTGCAAAACTTGCTCAAAGTAAGATTGCCGTAGTTTAGTTGCTATTTCGATGAGTCGTATATCAGTTTTTGGTATACTGTTTTTTGTATGAAAGGATTCATCGAGTTTATTAGAGAGAAGGGAGTTGTTGGATTGGCTGTCGGATTTATCTTAGGTGGATCAGTATCGAAGCTGGTTACTTCGCTTGTAAGCGACGTAGTCAATCCATTAATCGGACTTCTTCTTGGTTTTACAAAAGGACTTCAGTCGGCTTCATTTAAAGTAGGATCGGCCACGATTCTCTGGGGGCATTTTATCTCCACGCTTATCGATTTCGTCATAGTGGCCTTTGTAGTCTATTTTGGAGTAAAAATATTTCGTCTCGATAAGTTGGAGAAAAATAAGGATAAATGAAGCAAGATTTAATTCCGGCCAACCATCTTTCAAAAGGCCATTGCGTACCATGTGAAGGAGGAGTAGACCCTTTAACACGAACGGAGTTCGCGCCTTATCTTGAGATAGTTAAGGACTGGACCGTTGCCGATGATGAAAAGTCATTAGAACGAGACTACAAGTTCAAGGATTTTAAAGAGACATTGGCATTTGTTAATAAGACCGGTGAGATAGCGGAGTCTGAAGGACATCACCCAGATATATATCTTCACGGATGGAATAAAGTGAGAGTTACGCTATCAACACACGCAATCAAAGGACTATCGATCAACGACTTTGTTGTTGCTTCAAAAATTGATTTAATCCCTCTGCCCATTCAATAACCTTCGGTTCACTGCCTTCTTCGTCAAAATAATATCTATCTACCTTAAGCGGTGGTACCACAGCGTCCCCACCAAACTCTCTTACTAACTTCTCAAGATGGTCGGCTGCTTTACAAAAGGTGTTGTGATAGAGATTGGAGTCGCCTAACGCGTAGATTGCAAATTTTTTACCCTTGAAACTATCGGGTTTGAGTTTATCCTTCAGTGCATGAAAGCCACTGTTCATCTGGCCCTCTTCTTTTTGCTCAAACCATGAGTTTGAGCCCAGAATTATGAAGTCGAAGTCTCTAAACTTCATTGGATCGAAATCAAAAACGCTGAAAGAGGAGACCTCGTGATCCTTTTTTAGTGTAGATTCGATAAGGCCTCCAACAATTCTTGTGCTTCCAGAGTACGTAGCAAAAACAATCAAAATTTTCATTTGACTTTAGTATATCAGGCTACTAAAATCTGTTCAAATATGAGTATTGAAGCAATCGCCCAAAGACTTGTAGCTCCAGGAAAAGGAATTTTAGCGGCCGATGAAAGCACCGGAACTATTGGTAAGCGATTTGAGAGATATAGTATCCCAAATACAGAAGACAAAAGGCGCTCATACAGAGATCTTCTCTTTACTACTCCTGGAATAGAACCATTCATAAGTGGCGTAATCTTGTTCGATGAGACCTTTAGGCAAAATGGTTTGGACGGAGCTCTTTTCACAGAACTATTAACTGCTCGTGGTATTGCGCCAGGTATAAAAGTGGATCAGGGAACTGAATCTTATGGTAACGATGAGTCGATAACAAACGGGCTAGATGGTCTTGAAGTAAGACTGGCCGAATATGCTGAGCTAGGTGCGCAGTTCACTAAGTGGCGAGGGGTAATAAAAATAGGGAAAAAAATCCCAACAGACGAATGTATACGAGAGAATGCCAAACGATTGGCTGAGTTTGCACGGCTGTCTCAAAAGAAAAAAATGGTTCCAATTGTTGAACCAGAAGTATTGATGGATGGAGGCCATTCAATTGGAAAATGTTTTGATGTGACCAATAGAACTTTGCAATTTGTGTTTGAGGAGTTGAAAAACGCAGGAGTAAATCTAAAAGGAATGCTATTGAAACCAAATATGGTTATCGCTGGCGTAGACTCTCTAACACCCTCTACTACAGAAGAGGTGGCTAGAAAAACTCTTAAATGTTTTATGGGAGTGGTGCCAAAAGACGTTCCCGGCATCGTATTTTTATCAGGCGGACAAAGCGATGAGGATGCAGCTAAAAATTTAAACGAAATGAACAAAGGTCAAGTTAAGCCATGGGAGCTAAGCTTTTCTTTTGGCCGAGGACTTCAGAGCGCCGCATTAAATGCTCTAGCAGGTCAACTAGACGACTCAACGCATCGTGCAGCTGCCCAGAAAGCACTCTTCAAAAGCGCACAACAATGTAGCCTTGCAAGAAGCGGTAAGCTATAATACTGCGATGGTGGCGAATAACATACCTACAGCGCTAGTAGTCTTTGGTGCCACTGGGGATTTGATGACCAAAAAAATCACTCCAGCACTCTTTAATTTATTTACAAAAAACAAACTCCCCAAACTCTTTCGTGTAATTGGATATGCGCGTAGACCAATGACTGACGACCAATTTAGGCTTCACGTTTCACGGATTATATTAACAAATAAGCACATCAAAATAAATAAAAAAGTCCTTAATGATTTTCTGAAGAGATTTTTTTACAATCAAGGTAAATTCGAATCACTAATCGATTACAAGTCGCTAGCTAAAGATCTAGGTCGTGTAGATGAGGAGTGGAAAGTCTGCTCAAACAAATTATTTTATACAGCAGTTCCTCCAGAGCACTATCAGACAATATTTCAACATCTTCATGACTCAGGACTAACAATCCCATGTGGGCCAGATGAAGGATGGACGAGGGTAATAGTTGAGAAACCATTTGGAAAGGACGCTGCTACAGCGGAGCGATTAGATCTGAAGTTAGCCCAACTATTTAAAGAGGAGCAGATATATAGAATTGATCACTATCTAGCCAAAGAGATGTTGCAGAACATTTTAAGCTTTAGATTTTCTAATAATATTTTTGAGCAGAGCTGGAGCAATGAATACATTGAAAAAATCTCAATACGACTTTTAGAAAAAATTGGCGTGGAGAAGCGTGGAGTTTTTTACGATGGAGTAGGAGCACTTCGCGATATGGGACAAAACCATCTTTTACAGATGTTATCTCTCGTGGCAATGGACCATCCAACAAGTTTTGGCGCTGACGAAATTCGTGAGAAGAGAAATGAAATTCTAAAGTGCCTAATTCCGCCCTCACAATCTGAAATTCTTGAACATACTGTTCGCGCACAGCACTCTGGATACCGCGCAATTTCTGGTGTAAAAAAGAATTCACATACCGAAACTTTCTTTCGTGTTAGAGCATTCCTTGATTCACCTCGATGGCAAAGCGTACCAATTATCATGACATCAGGGAAACGACTAAAACACCAAATAAAAGATATCGCAATAACATTTAAGCACTCATCTCCGTGCCTCTGTCCACCTGGAAAAAAACACATTAAAGACGTACTTATCTTCTCCCTTGAACCAGAAGAAAAGATTGAAATTCACTTCCTTGCAAAAAAACCCGGATTAGACATGCGAGTAGAGAAACGAAAGATTAATTTTACCTATAGGAAGCGGAGAAGGTCGGGTCAATACGTAGAAGAGTATGAAAAGCTTCTATTAGACTGCATTGAAGGAAACCAAATTTTGTTTGTAAGCACCAGCGAGGTGAAGTCGATGTGGAAATTCATAGATCCTATCACTAGAACTTGGGAGAAGAATAAAGTACCATTGGAAAAGTATCAGGTCGATACTGACAGCATGGTAAAACAATTAAAAGTACGATATGGATCATCTGCTACAGAAGAGGTAAGGGTGGAGTTTCGCAAACAAAATGAGATTGGGGTAATCGGTCTTGGAAAGATGGGGGCGAACATCGTACGCAATCTTCTAGGGAAGAAATGGAGAATAGTTGGGTGGAATAGAACTGCGTCTGTTAGTCAGGAATTGAAGAAAAGTGGAATGGTTGTAGCGAACACCGTTGAGGATCTTGTTAAAAAATTAACTGACAAACCGCGCGTCATATGGCTCATGCTTCCTGCAGGAAAAGTTATTGATGAAATACTTGGTGAGCTTTTGAAATATTTACGAAAAGGCGACGTGGTCATCGATGCCGCAAACGGAAATTACAAAGATGCTGTTCGGAGAAGCGCAATACTTGCAAAACAAGGGATCCATTTTATGGATGTGGGATTCTCCGGTGGACCATCCGGTGCATTGCTGGGCGGTTGTCTTATGGTTGGTGGTAGCAAAGAACTTTACGAAAAACATTTACGATTACTTCATGACTTAGCAGTGCCATCGGGTGTCATGTTCTTTGAGGGTGTTGGAGCAGGGCATTTTGCGAAGATGGTTCACAATGGAATTGAGTATGGAATGATGCAAGCTCTTGCAGAGGGATTTCATGTACTTCATGATGGGCCATTTAAAATGGATCTCAAAAAAACAGCTCAGATTTATAATCATGGTAGTGTAATTGAGTCAAGACTCACAAATTGGCTAGAGGCGGCATATCGAATGCACGGGAACGATTTATCAGAATTGTCGGGCTCGACAGGATCTGGTGGAGGTGGCGCTGGCCAGAGAATTAAAGGAGAAGCTGACTGGACAGTTGACGCTGCCAAAGCATTTAGGGTTCCGGCTGTTGTGATTGATGACTCAATTAAAGCCCGAGTGAAAAGCGTAAAGAAACCCAGCTACCAAGGAAAGGTTATTAACGCACTGCGAAATCAGTTCGGCGGCCATCGAGCGAAGTAGAGTTAGACTCTACGAAGTGAGGTGAATAGTCGAGTTTGACTCGAACATAAGGCCAAATGAAAATGTCCTATTAGTTCGAATCAATAGGGCAATTAGCCCATGCTCCTAGATTCTTTTCTCGCGCTTCTCTTTGGGCTTCAATAAATTGTTCACTGTATTTTACATCTGGGGGGAAGGTAGAGGCGAAAGCAAAACCATTTCTAACTAAATAGTCATTAACCAAAATTCCAGACGGAGATGCTTGGGTTGCGACATATACGTATCTAAGTAGGCGTTTGTATTTATCTACTTCAGAAATATCTTTAACAATGCGCACCGTCTTCCCCTCAACTAACTTTTTATTTACTTGATAGGCTTCCTCACCATAGCACTGAACGGGTTTTTTTGGATGCTTTGTCTCTGGAGTATCGATACCGATGTATCGAAGCGTTTCTCCAGTCTCTAACTCAACCGTATCGCCGTCAATAACTCTGACAACTTTCACGTTGGAAGTTTGTAGCGATGTCTGCTGTGACGGAACAATGGAGGGAGAAAGATTGGTAAGAGCAATCTGCATCATTCGCAGTTGTTTTGGTGAAAGAAAAAAAGCTCCAACGAAGATAATGAGGACACTTAAGTAGGTGAATAAATCTCTACGCATACTCAATGGTATAATAACATTACATCGGGGTGTAGTTCAGATGGCTAGAACGTTCGCTTTGGGAGCGAGAGGTCGCAGGTTCGAGTCCTGTCACCCCGACACAAATCTGCTATATTAAAATAATGCCTACTTCGCGAAAGTACACGCCATTGCATCTTAGAGTAAAATGGTGGCCCTTATTAATTGCCCCCATTTTTCATACACTTCTCATGGGGTTGACGAGATCAGGTTTGGGTAATTTCGGAACCATGATAATGGGCGACAGCTTAAGTGGTCTATCTGGTCTGGCGTTAGCCTTTGCCTTTGCAAGTTTAATAAAAGCAGCATCCTTTGCATTGCCACCACTTTTTATGTGGGCTTGGTTACGTCGTTTCAAATATCCAAATGCATTTTACATTTCAGGATCTGCAGGAGCCTCAATAGTAGCGGCTGTGTCCGTAATTCAAACTGGAGATTTCGGTATTCCGGTAATGGCACAAGTTACATTAACAATGGTAATATGCGCAATTTCCTATCTTTTAGCATATGCGATCTTTGCTAATGGGAATAGAAAAAAGACAAAAATACTAGTACAGATCTTTTTGCTGATGACCATATATAAAGGAGCTAGTATTCTTGCGTTTGAAAACGACCGTTTGGAAGACAAAACTTATGCACTAAAACGTGGATTCGATGTCTACAGTGTTCCAGGCGATAAACATCTCGACACCGAGCAGTTAGATTCGCGCCCAGGCGACTTAACCGTTCCCTTTGTAGAGTCGAGAATTGACACCCCCAAAGGGTACATAATTATAAAAGAGGCAGCTGAGGACGATTTCATTAAGACGGCACTGATGTTCCCAAAAAAATGCGATCATAATTCCTTGGATAGCTACATTGCTGTTTTCGGTAAGAACAATGCTAATGTAATAAATAACATTGTTGACTGTGACGTTGTGTATCAATCAGAGGGTAGAACTGTGTATGTTCCGATTGATACTGAAGGCGTGCGTAGTGCGGTGCCGTATATTGCAACTATAAACAACACCATCATAGTTTTTAAAGCTTATCATTCCGGAGCTAGTGAATTTAAAGGCACTGTTGGTGAAGCTTTACCGTACATAATTGAATTTATAAAAAATGCCCGCATCATAAGCAATGAAGAGCTTAGGCTATAATCGCACCCTCCGTGGTCAGAAGAGCCTATTATTTCAATGCTATACTTTCTAAATGGCGCTAATCTACATAACCGGTGTTTCTGGATCAGGAAAATCTACCGTAGCGCAAGAACTGAAAAAGAGGGGTTATGAAGCCTATGATGCAGAGGAAGGATTTAGCTATTGGTTTGATAGGAAAACTCATAAGATATATAAAAAACTATCCAAATACAATTCGCATACTCCAGAGTTTCATCAAAAATACGAGTGGTTAATGCTCCGCTCCAAGGTTGAAGAATTAGCGAAACAAGCCCAAAATAAAACTATTTTTCTTTGTGGTGTTACGGGAAACGAGAATGATATGAGCGACCTATTTACCAAGATGATTGATTTGATTATCGATGAAGACACGCTTAAGCACAGACTTGCAGTCAGAACATCAAATAAGTTTGGAAAAGCTCCACATGAACTAGAGTTGGTGCTTGGATGGTATAGGTCAATAAAATACAGAGATTTAGCAATCGACGCAACTCAACCTCTAAATAAAGTCGTAGACGAGATACTGAAAATAGCCTTAGCTTGACTTGCCCTGAAGGTAACTGAAGGGATATACTTTCTGGATGGAGCAGAAGATATTTTTCAAAAATTCAAAGGGTGATAAACTTTGTGGTGTTTTATCAACCCCAACCGAAGACAAGACTAAGCCAATCGTAATTTTAGTTCATGGCTTCGCTTCTGATAAAAATTCAAAAACACATATTAGATTAGTTGAAATATTAAACAACGAAGACATTGCTTCATTTCGGTTTGATATTTTTGGCCATGGCGAGAGTGAAGGAGACTTTGAAAACATCACGGTATCAGAGGCCGTTGATGACGTGCTTCAATCCATACAGTTTGTTAAGAATGTGGGTTATGAAAAAATTGGTCTGATTGGAGGATCTTTTGGAGGTATAGCTAGTATCATGGCCTCTTCAAAAAGTAAAGATTTAAAATTTTTAGTGCTCAAATCTCCGGTTTCCAACTATGAAGATAAACAAGCTGCAGTTGAGTCGCCAGAAAAATTAGAAAAATGGAAAAACGAAGGATTTTCATATTATGAAAAATATGACGGTTCCAAACTCAAGCTCAATTACTCGTTTGTTAAAGATTTTAAAAAAAATAATGGGTATGTGGCAGCGCCTAATATCAAAGTTCCCACATTAATAATTCATGGTGACACGGATGCGAGTGTTCCTGTGGAGCAAAGTAAGAAAATTTCAAAACTTATACCTAACTGTAAATTAGTTCTAATACATGGAGCCAACCATAGATACACAGAGGGTGATCATGCAGAACAAATGCTAAAGGCAATGGAAGATTTCATAATGAATAATGTATGAAAGGTAAACCGGTATTGATTTTTGTTGTGGTTATTATTCTGTATTCCGCGTTATTCCTCATAAAACCCCAAGAGCCGACCCGCGAGGTAACGATTGAAAATAAAACCTTCAATCTTCTAATAGCAGATAGTCCAGAGGAACATGCAAAAGGACTTATGAATGTAAGAAAGTTAAGTAATGCGAATGGGATGGTTTTTTTGTTCGAAGATTCTCAGGTAAGAACTTTTTGGAATCAAAATACTTTTGCTGACCTAGATGTTTATTGGATGGATGGTGAAAGGGTAGTGGGTAAAAGCTTTTTACCTTCGATTGAGACAACCAAAGTTCCCGTTACTATCAGTTCTCAAGTACCCGTAAATAAAGTAGTGGAAATAATTAAGAAATAGAGCTGCCTGTCGTCAGGCAGGATTTTCCAGGGCCTCTAGTCCTGGGAGTGTGCCTTTTTCGATGAACTCAAGCATCGCACCACCACCTGTTGAGACGTGGGTTATGTTATCTAAATACTCTTTCTTAGATATTGCCGCTAACGTATCTCCACCACCAACAACCGATACAGCATCCTCGACCTGAGTAATCGTGTAGTAAATAAAATCAGTACCACGTCTGTACTGTGGATTCTCAAAATAACCAACCGGTCCATTCCAGATTATTGTTTTGGCTCCATTTATCATAGATGCCCAAGTTGCTTGGGTTGCCGGACCAATGTCTAAAATGTTGTCATCGCGTGTAATTTCGTTATTCAACTTTACAATGCCTCCGGTAGTTCTGTCCTCCGGATTACCAACTACGGAATCAGACGGCAGAACAATTTCTGTTTTCTTAACCTTTGCTTCATAAAGCAATCTACGTGCGTGCTCCTTTTCATCATACTCATAGATACTTTTTCCAACCTCTATATTCTGGCTAGCTAAAAATGTATTTGCGATACCTCCACCAACCAAAACATGATCGGCTATTTCAAGTAGTTTTCCAATCAAGTTGATTTTGGTAGAAATTTTTGAACCTCCAAGAATAACCACAACGGGTTTTCGTGGTTCATCGATTGCTCGGGAGATTGTTTCAACCTCTTTCTTCAACAGCAATCCTCCATAACCAGGAATGTACTGGGGAATTCCTACTACCGAAGCCTCGGTACGGTGAGCCATCGCAAAAGCATCGTTTACATAAACGTCGGCTAGAGATGCAAGTTTTTTTGCAAACTCATGATCATTTTGTTTTTCTTCTTTATAAAAACGTATATTCTCCAAGACAAGAATCTCTTTTGAAATCTGACCTTTAAATACCGAAACCCCTGCTGTCAAAAAATCATCAATCAACGTAATAGTGTTGTCGGGTAAATATTCTTTAAGTCTATCTACTACTATCTTTAAGGAATGCTTCGGGTCTCGGTCTCGGCCGTGAGGTCTGTTGAGTTTGGCTACGCAGATTATTCTATTGTTGTTTTTAAGTAAGTGCTTAATGGTTGGAATGTTTTGTTGAATACGGATATCATTAGCAATCGTCGCATCGTCATTTAGGGAAACGTCGAAGTCAGCACGAAGAAGTACCGTTTTATTTTTAATCTCAATAGAGTCAATGTAAGTAATGGGCATAGTTCTAAGTTCTTAGTTTTTAGTTTTTAATAAATTGTTAATTAAGAATTAAGAAATCGGAAATAAGAACTAGAGGAAGTGACCAAGTCGAATGACCAGATCACTTAGCCGACAAGTGTAACCCCACTCATTGTCGTACCAGCCGATGACCTTAATCATATTTCCATCTATGACCTTTGTGTAGTTACTATCAAAGATACAGGAGTAAGGACTACCGATATAGTCCGATGATACGAGTGTTTCAGTCGCGTATTGGAGGATGTTATTCATCCCTGTTTCTGAAGCTACTTTGAAGGCATGATTTACTTCTTCGATTGTTGTAGATTTTCCAACTACTACAGTTGTGTCGCACATAGATACTGTTGGAACAGGAACTCGAATTGACATAACTTCCAGTTTATTTTTTAGTGAAGGAATAGTTTTTACTACAGCCTTTGCCGCACCAGAAGTTGTTGGGATAATATTTTGAAATGCTGCCCGCCCTCGATCAAATGATTTGCCAGCATCGTCAAGTAAGCTTTGAGTGAGAGTTACTGCGTGAATTGTTGTAAGTTCGCCTTTCAGTACACTAAAGGAATCATCCAAAACCTTAAAAATAGGGGATGCGCAGTTCGTAGTGCACGAACAGTTTGAAATCACATTTTGATTTTTGAAATCGAAGTCCATGTCGTTTACGCCTAAAACCACATGGGGAATAATATCATCTTTTGATGGAGAGGTGAGTATCACTTTTTTTACGGAACCGTTGAGATGTTTATGTAGTTCTTCGTGGGTAACATAAGCCCCCGTTGCATCGATAACAACATCCACATCGTATTTGCTCCATGGGATAGATTCAATATCTGCGCTATGAACGGTTGGAATAGTTTTACTACCTACAACTAATGAGTCTCCATTAGCTTTTACATCTTGATTGAAGGTTCTATAGACGGTATCGTACTTAAGTAGATAGGACATCATAGATGCTGGAGTTTTCCTAGTATTAATGACCGCAATGTCAAAAAGATCGTTTGTGAGAGCGATTCGCGTGAATGCGCGTCCAATTCTTCCGAAACCATTTAAGCCTACTCGAATGCGTTTCATACTTTCAGTATAGACCTTAGAACTTAGAGCGTAAAGCGTAGAGCTTAAACCTTTTCGAAAGAACAAGTTCTAAGTTCTATGTTCTATGTTCCAAGAAGGTGAGGTACTTTTCCACTTCTTTTTTGCTTCCAATTACGATAGGGCATCGCTGATGTACTTCAGTAGGTTCGACATTAAGAGGACTCTCTTTACCGTTGGTGGCCATACCTCCCGCTTGCTCGACTATGAAGCTAAACGGATTCACCTCGTACATAAGACGGAGCTTACCTGTAAGCATTTTTTTATCTGCGGGGTGCAAGAATATCCCACCCTTGATAAGAATTCGATGTAGGTCGGCAACCATCGATCCAATATAGCGCTGCTGATATGGTTTTTCCTCGCTTTTAATTGAGTCGATGTATTTTCTTACTTTCTCATCGACTAAATAATATTTACCTTCGTTAAATGAGTACTCGCTCTTTTTTTCAGGTATTTTCATATCTGGATGAGATAGAAGAAAACTCCCAACCGCTGGATCGAGTGTAAATCCATTCACACCCTTACCGCTTGTGTAGACCAGCATGACGCTTGATCCATACAGCACATACCCTGCGGCTACCTGTTCCGAACCTTTTTGTAGCTGTCTTTTTGATCCGCGATAAATAGAAAAAATAGTACCAATACTTACGTTCACATCAATATTAGAAGAACCATCCAAAGGATCCATGAAGACCGAGTACTCCGCATCTTTATGCTCCGTTTCAATTAAGGTATCTAGCTCTTCTGATCCTATAAGTCTGACTTGTTGACTGTTTGTGAGAGTCTCAATCATTACATTATTGCTGTAGACATCGAGCTTTTGTTGATCTTCGTCTGAGGCGTTGGTGCTTCCGGCTTTTCCCATCAATTCTGCCAGTCCAGAGCGTTTCACATGGGACGCAATTATTTTTGTGGCCTCCGCGATCTGATTAAGAAGAAGGGTAAGTCGTCCTGTAGCGTTTGGAACGCGATGTTCCTCCTGAAGCACGAATTCTGTGAAGGTAGTTATTTTGTTCATGCTTCAAGAGTATAATATTCAAAGTAATTATGGACAACTGTATTTTCTGCAAGATTATCAAAGGGGAGCTTCCATCGTATAAAGTTTATGAGGACGAACTTTTTATTAGTATTCTTGATATTTTTCCTAGAACCAAGGGTCATACTTTAGTAATTCCAAAAAAACATCACCGCTGGGTCTATGATGTGCCAGAGTTTAAGGAATATTGGGACTGCGTACTGAGATTAACCAATTCGATGAATAAATCTCTATCTCCTGATTTTGTATCGTATGTTACACATGGGTTGGAAGTGCCACATGCACACATACATGTACTACCACGCTATAAAGATGAGACGTCATTCGTACCAGAGATTAAAAAATTTACAAAGGAAGAGATGGAGGAAACTGCAGAAAAGATAAGAAAGGCTTTTAAAGTATGAAAGATCTGCATCCTGTTTACAAACTGCTTCTGAAGATTCCAAAAGGCAGGGTGACTACCTATGGAGCGATTGGAAAACAACTCGGTCTTAATCCTCGACACGTTGGTAAAATTTTACATGTTAACGATGGGGCTCCTAAAATCCCATGCCATCGCGTCATAAAGTCGGACAGAACAATCGCTTCAGGCTATGCTTTTGGAGGTCCCGGTATGCAGCGCAAAATACTTGAAAAAGAAGGAATTAAATTTCATAACAACAAAGTGCCTAAGAGCTGTATAATCTGAACTCTATTATGTCAACAGAAAGGTTTGTGGGTAGACTGGTAACAAGTTGGAGCGAGCAGAAAAGGGTACTTGCCGAAATAGAAGAAGAACGAGAGGTCGTAAGACGAGAAATAAGAAGAGGAACTCCAATGATTAATTCACAAGTATCATGGATGTCTCAGGCAGGACAAGCTCTAGCGGAAAAGAGAGCTTTGAAAAACTATAAGCGCTAGATGTGGTCGCTTCTTATTTCGACCAAGGGTGACAGCTAAGAATTTGTTTGAAACCCATCCATGAGCCTTTAAGTACTCCATGTTTTTCTACAGCTCCATAGGTGAAGTATGAGCAGGTAGGGTTATAGCGACATGAACTAGGGAACGGAAGTGACTGATACAGTCTAATAAGAAATAAAACTAGTGATTTCATAGTACAATATTAACATGAAAATTACTGTTCTGACGCTCTTCCCCAAGATGATCGAGGGCTTTTTTGCCGAAAGCATTATTAAACGCGCTCAAGAAAAGGGTTTAGTTGAGATTGATATATTAAACATCAGAGATTTCGCATCCGACAGCTACAAAACCGTTGATGATAAGCCGTACGGTGGAGGAGCTGGGATGGTACTCAAAGTCGATGTTTTGCATCGAGCTTTGAGTAAGTTCAAAGTTCAAAGTTCAAAGTTCAAAGTTGTTTTAACTTCCGCTAAAGGAAAACCGTTTAATCAGAAAAAAGCTCAGGAGTTTTCAAAGCTTGAACATCTCGTTCTAATAGCCGGCCATTATGAGGCTGTAGACGAGCGGTTCTTGGAGGAAGTTGATGAGGAAGTATCTATGGGTGATTTTGTGATGACGGGAGGAGAAATTACAGTTTCTGCAATTGTTGATTCAGTCGTTCGTCTTCTTCCTGGAGTTTTGAAGAATGATGAGGCATCTGTGATCGAGTCTTTTCACACATACTCACTCGACGATGTTATTTCGGCCGTAGGCGAAAGTGAAGTTTTGAACAAGCTTAAGAAAAAGGGAGTTAAAGAAGTTCAGCTACTAGAATACCCACACTACACACGACCCGAAGAGTTTGATGGAAAAAAAGTACCCGAGATTCTACTGAATGGTCATCATGCAGACATCGAAAAGTGGCGATTACAGAAATCTTTTGAGGAAACTCTTCAAAAACGTCCAGATCTCCTGAGGTTGACTTCATAACGCATGTTTTGCTAGACTTGTGGTCATATGAACAAAGTTTTAATTGGTGTGCTTGCTCTAATCCTTGTCGGCTCCGGTGTGTACTTCATCACAGATATGCAGAAAAATTCTGCCGACACCGTAATGGTGAAGGAGGAAGTTGTGACTACTCCAGCAGAGGAGACTAAGAAGGATGAAACGGCGATGGAAAAGGGTAGCGTAAAGACCTTTGAGGTAACCGGCGAGCCATTCTCCTTTTCAGTAAAAGAGATGAAGGTAAAACAAGGAGACACAGTAAAGGTTGTGTTTACCAATAAAGAGGGATTTCACGATTGGGTGGTTGATGAGTTTGGAGCAAAGACCAAACAATTGGCAGCTGGTAAAACAGAAACTGTCGAGTTCGTAGCCGACAAAAAAGGAACATTTGAGTACTACTGCAGCGTTGGCGCCCATCGCGCAAACGGTATGGTCGGAAAGCTTATTGTGGAGTAGTTTTTAATTCTTAATTCTTAGTTTTTAAATCAATATGACAGCTGTTGTAAAGACTTTTTCTCCCTCTCTTTTGAAGATGAAGGGAATTTCCAAAAAAACAACCGAAGAGCATCTCAAACTCTATCAAGCATACGTGAACAAGTACAACGAAATTAATGAAAAGCTTTCGCAGCTCACCGAGGATGACTACTCAAAAGCGAACCAGGTTTTCTCCGCTGTTCGCTCACTTAAGGTCGATCTCTCTTTTGCTTGGGGAGGAATAATTAATCACGAGATTTATTTCGACCATCTTGGAGGTAAGGGAGGACTGCCAGAAGGTGACCTACTAACACAGATTAAGAAAGATTTCGGAAGTTTTGAAAAATACAAAATGGATTTGAAAGCAACGGGAATTGCTGCGCGAGGATGGGTATGGACTGCGTGGAACTATCGAGAAGAACGATTATTTAATTATCTTGGAGATGCGCAAAATACTTTTCCTGTCTGGGGAGCGGAGCCAATTCTTGCACTAGACACTTACGAGCATGCTTACTTTATAGACTATGGAGTAAACAGAGCTCAGTACATCGACTCTTTTTTTGCAAACCTCAACTGGGATACAGTAATTGAAAACTTTCAGTTAGTTGCTTGCGGTGATGGCGGAGGATGTGGTGGAAGCTGCGGAGGCAACTGTCAGTGTAAGTAACTAACTATGATTTTATCTGTAAGGGGTGTTACTAAATCCTTCAACTCAAAGACAGTACTTCACTCTCTCTCTTTCAACGTCAAACGCGGTGAAATCATCGGCTTTCTCGGACTCAATGGTGCAGGTAAAACAACAACGATGAGGCTAATTACTGGATATCTTAAAACCCATGTTGGGGCGATTGCTATGTGCGGACTCGATCCTATATATCAGCGAAAATCGGTATCCCAGGCTACTGGCTATCTTCCAGAGAACAATCCTTTATACGGCGATATGAAGGTGAATGAGTATCTTGGATTTGTGTCAAAACTAAAAGGAGTCAGTGATTATGACGTTTTACTAAGAACCGTTGGAGTAAAAGATGTTTTAAATTCTAAAATAGAAACATTGTCGCGAGGATACAAACAAAGAGTGGGACTGATTGCCGCTATGATGGGCGAACCAGATCTACTTATCCTAGATGAACCTACCTCAGGTCTCGATCCGATTGAGCAGGAAAAAATTCGCGACGTAATTAAAAAATATTCTAAAAAAAACTCAGTAATATTCTCTACGCATATTTTATCTGAGGTTGAAGATATAGCATCGCGAATAATCATCCTTCACAAAGGAAGAATTGTATTCGATGGTAAAAAGCCGAAAGAAAGAGGAGCGGTTGAGAAATTATTTAAGACAGTTGTCAAATAATATGTTCGCAATTTACAAAAAAGAACTAGGTCATTATTTCAACAATCCATTTGGATACATTCTCGTAATTTTGGCAACATTGATAGTAAACATTCTTTTCATTAGAGACATCTATTCGGTCGGACTCGTATCAATGAAGTCATTTTTTATCACGATGTACTGGGTACTAGCTTTTCTGATCCCAGCTCTTTGTATGAGGAGTTTTGCAGAGGAGCGTAAGCTGGGAACGCTAGAAACAATTTTGACAATGCCTATCGGTGAAAAAGAAATTGTGCTGGGGAAATTGTCCGCAGTTCTCAGCTTGATAGGTGTGACGTTTATATTAAGCTTACTACTACCCATATCCTTTGCATTGATTTCTGGCCTGTATCTTCCAGAAGTATTTGTAGGTTACTTTGGCCTAATTCTGGTAAGTGGAATGTTCAGCACTTTGTCACTTTATATTTCTTTAAAAACTTCAAATCAAGTTCTCTCCTTTTTTATCTCTACTGTTATTCTTGTTTGCTTGTCAATCTTTTCAGCAGACGTTTTGGCCTCTTTTATACCAAGAGCTATCTCAGAGATGCTTATTCCACTAACCCCACTACCTAATTTGGAGAATTTCACAAAAGGTATCATTGATTTACGAGCTCTGTTTTACTTCTTATCTTTCACCGGTGTATTTATGTACGCGGTTATAAAACAGTTAGAACATAGAGACTGATATGAAGAGGCCAATTCCACAGCGATTACTTACCATAATTATATTGACCATTTGCGTATTGGCTAATTTATTCATACGACAGATCTCCTTAAGAGCCGACTTCTCAAATGGGAGAGCTTACAGTATATCGCCTGCCTCTAAAAGTATCGTTAAGGCGTTACCTAAGCCAGTTGTTATTACTTTTTTTAGCTCGAAGAATATTCCATCGGCAATGCTATCAGTACGACAAGAGATAGATGATTTTCTCAAAGAGTATAGTACTCAAACTGGAGGAAAAAAAATCACCTATCTTCTTGTAAATCCAGATACAAATACAGATGCTAAGCAAGAATTACAAAGCTACAACATTCCACGACTTCAGTTTTCTCAGCAGGACCAAGACCAATTTGCGCTGCAAAATGCGTACTTTGGAATAGGAATTGCCTATGACGGCAAGCATGCATCTCTTCCTCAGGTTACCGATATTCGCGATTTGGAATACAATCTCACTAGCGTTTTGTACAAGTTAAGCGTTCCCTCTTTACCGAAGGTCGGAGTTATAGGTGCTCCCGGTGATCTGACTCAACTACAGTCACTTGTCGCAGTCTCTCAGTCCCAGTTTAGCATCGAAGAAACAGCAACTGCAAGCTCAGAGTTTAATACTCTTATAGTGTTTGGATCAGACGCAAAGCAGTACACTCAAGAGGAAACTTCCCAGATACAAGAATATATAGAGAGGGGTGGATCTGTTATGTTCTTTGTTGACGGCGTTACTGTTAATGAATCTCTTATCCCACAGGATGCATCACATGGATTGTTTGGATTACTAAGATTATTTGGTGTTCAGCTGAGCAAAAACTTAGTTTTGTCAAGAGCGGCTGAATTGGTTAGTTTTGGTGTAAGCGATCCGTCTCAAGCTTCCTTACCAACGGTTCTTCCATATTCTTATTGGATTAAAACGAATGAGTTTGCAAAGGAGTCGTCGCTGCTGTCTAATGTATCGGTGCTAGTATTTCCGTGGGGTTCTTCAGTGGAAGTATCTAATAAGAATGGAGTGCTTGTAAAGTCGGAACCCCAGTCATGGGTGGAGACAAAGGATTACAACCTAAGTCCGCAGACACAATTAGCACCGAAAAATGTAAAGGAGCAGTCGTATCCTCTTGTTGTTTCTGGGACTTATGGAAAAGGTAAGTTTATAGTAATTCCATCAACGAGGCTTGTTCAAGATGGATTTTTGTCTCGAACAAATGACAATATGGAGTTGGTGATGAATGCTTTGAGTGAGTATGCCTCAGGGGGCATAATGAGCGGCATTCGTAGCCGATCTGTCGAGTACTATCCTCTTCCTCAGTTTACGGAGTCGACAAAAAATACGATAAAATATTTACAAATATTAGTAGGACCAGTGGCATTTGCCATAGTCGGCCTGGTTGTTTTAATTAAACGCAGTCGTTCGAAGTAAGACTTGTCCTGAGCGAAGTCGAAGGATATAATCTCTTCATGCATGTAAGAACAAGAATTCCTCCATCTCCCACAGGTGAAGATCTTCACATTGGAAGTGTTTACACTGCCTTGATTAATTATGCGGTTGCCAGAAAGAATGGTGGAGAGTTTATTATTCGCATCGAAGATACCGATCAAGCGAGACTCGTTAAAGGAGCAGAGGAAAAATTTCTACAGACATTGAAAGACTACAACATTCAATATGATGAGGCACCAGATAAGGAAGGAGCTGTTGGGCCATACCGTCAGTCTGAAAGGCTTGATATATATCAAAGATATGCAAAGGAACTAATTGCGGCGGGGAAAGCATATTTCTGCGTATGCACTAAGGAGCGTCTAGACAAGCTACGTGAGACCCAACAAAAAAATAAGCAGGTACCAAAATATGATAAGCACTGTTTAACCAAACAGGAAGAGCTCAAGAAAAAAGTGGATAACGGAGACAAGTATGTTATTAGACTGAACATCGAGCCAAAAGTTGAAGTTAAGTTTGATGACATTATCCATGGAGAAATCATCATTAACTCAGACAATCTAGATGACCAAGTTCTGATGAAGTCAGATGGATTCCCAACATATCATTTAGCTGTTGTGGTCGATGATCATTTCATGAAAATCTCTCATGTTATTCGCGGTGAAGAGTGGATATCCTCAACGCCAAAACACGTTTTACTTTATGAAGCATTTGGATGGGAGAAACCATTGTTTGCTCATGTTCCTCTTTTACGAAATCCAGATAAATCAAAAATGTCTAAACGAAAAAATGTTGTATGGGCATCTTGGTATTTACAGCAAGGATTTTTGCCAGAAGCGGTACTCAACTACCTTTCGTTGATGGGATGGTCCCATCCCAAGCAAAAAGAGATATTCGACATGGACGAATTTGTTAAGGTTTTCGACCTTAAGGATATGAAGCCTGTTGGGCCAGCGTTTGATGTTGTGAAGTTGGAGTGGATGAACGGCATGTACATTCGCAACATGGATAATGACAGTCTTAGAGACAAAATTTACGAATTTTATAAAGAAAAATATTCCAAAGAGCTAATAGAAAAAACTATTCCTTTAGTTAGAGAGCGTATAAAAAAACTTTCTGATTACTACCCGTTATCTGAGTTTTTCTTCGAAGCACCAAAAAAATATGAAGTAGACCTTAAGAAACACAAAAATTTAATTGATAAGATGCGTGAAGTTCTTAAGGATCTTGAGGAATGGAAGGCAGATAAAATAGGAGAAACTCTTCAGGCGCTTGCTGAGAAGGAGGGCTTAAAAAATAGCGAGTTTTTTATGATTGCGCGAGTGGTTATTACTGGTAAGAAAATCTCTCCACCATTAAATGACTCGATGGAACTGCTTGGTAAAGAAGAGTCTCTGAAGAGGCTAAAGATTTAAGGCGTCGATTGAAGCTCTATAAATACAGAAAGGACAGTCGGACTTTGGTGCCGGTGGGCCACCACTTAACACCTCCTTCATCTCAAAAAGAATACCTTCGACCCAACGATCTTTTCCTTCGTAGGGAATAATTTTAAGTGTAAACTCCAGTTTTCCATCAAAAGCCTCGAGATCCTTGCGCCCATTTACATAGACGAAGTATCCGGTGTCTGAGATATCAAAATTATTTCTTCTGAAGAGCCACTGATAGATCTCCATCTGTCGTCGATACTGATTGTGCCACTTAGTGTCCTCAAGAACAATTTCTCCTGCCTTACTTGTTGCCTTGTAGTCGACTATATGGAGTTTCTTCTCAGGAGTCTCCCAGATATCATCGATCGCACCAAAGACCTCAAAATTCGTCTGAGGATGGACAAAGTTAATGCCGGTGAAGTTGGCTCTCCAAGTTTCAATCTGAGGATGTGAGTAGGGAACTGCATCGATGCCGTACTCCTTCATTAGGGGATGGGTATTGTTTTTTGCACGATGAATATCAAACTCTTTTTTAAGAAGTGCGTCTACTGCCGAATTTAAAGTAAATGCTGGTCCAGATGGCTGAGTGACTCCTTTGCGATGATCAAGCCAAGAACAAAATGGACAGTTCATGAACTGGTCAATTTTAGAGCGACTAATGCGGTAGGGTTTATCCGAAGATGGATCGTAAGGAACCCGTACTCTTTTGTAGTAAGTCTGTGCCATGCCCTAGTATACCGTAACTGCCATTGAGCTTGTAGCTTAGAACGTAGAACTTGTAGCGCCATAAGTTCTAAGCTCTATGTTCTATGTTTCAAGCGATGCGTTTAGAACATTAGTTCCTGCCAATGAGGATCAACCTCGACCCTAAGATCAAGAAAAACTTTCTTGTTGATAGCTAGCTCAATTTCTTTACGCGCCATGCTTCCCATTTCCTTAATTTTTCTTCCTTCCGAGCCAATTATCATTCGTCGGTATCTGTCGGCTGTAGTTAAGATTCTTGCTTTAATATACTTCATTCCATTGTCTCTATCTTCGATTTCATCGACCACACACATCACAGTATAGGGAATCTCCTCCCCCATCTTAAGAAATATTTTTTCACGAATTAGCTCGGCGATGAATGTCTTACTATCCATATTTAGAAGGGGGTGACCGGTCGGACTATGATGAATTTGTTCTGGTGATCGCTCAGGGAGAAGTTCAAAAATTTTATCTAACAAAGGCTTTACATGAGTTTTATTTATGGCAGAAATTTTGTAAACATATTCAAACTCATCTCGAAGAAACTCATACTGTGGAAGATAGGTCTTCTCATCCAGATCGACCTTATTAATTACAAGAATTTTTGGCTTATTTATCTTTCTCACAATTCCCAATACTTTTGACTCTTCAAAATCTCGTCTTCTGGTGTGGTCTACCATGTAGATAACCACGTCGACAAACTCCTCTGCTGCACTTAGAGTCTGCTGATTTATTCGTTTGGACAAAGTGTCTCGTACACGGTCAAAAATCCCAGGAGTATCTACGAACTCAATCGTTCCTCGTTCTTCCTCAAGTAGCGCATGAATGGGAAAGCGAGTGGTTTGGGGTTTTGGTGAGGTTATGGCGACCTTTTGGCCAATAAGATTATTGACGAAGGTTGATTTTCCCACGTTAGGACGGCCTATAAGCAATACCGTGCCCGCCTTGACCGTCGTAGCTTCAGCGGAGTCGGTCTTCAATTTAGCCTGTTCCATAAGGTAATTTTAACACACGGGGGGCCGATAAGTCCGTAGCCAATCACAGGAACAAGCAATGAGTTGATTGATTAAACGTATAGATATATACTTAAAATGTATATAAATCAGCATACGAATATGAAGGCTAAAACTAATGAGCGCGCACTAGCCATGAGGCTGCGAAAACAGGGAAAATCCTACGGAGAGATTTTAAAAGTCATTAAGGTTTCTCAAAGTTCACTCACTCTATGGCTAAAGGGCATCGAATTGACCAGCTCACAAAAGAAGAGGTTGTCAGACAAGAAAATAACCGACTCTTTAAAAGGTGCTACCATGAGAAAACAAGACAGAATCGCAAGAGAGACAAAAATTATAAGAAAGTCCAGCCAGGAGATCAAGAAACTGACAGCTAGAGAGAAGTTGCTGATTGGAGCGGCTCTATACTGGGCAGAGGGGGCGAAGCAAAAGCCCTATAACGTTGCTGTGAGAGTCTCCTTTGCAAATTCTGATCCCATGATGATTCAAATATTTATAGCCTGGCTTGCTATAATATGTAATGTTAAGAGTAGGGACTTGGTCTATGAGCTCTATATCCATGATAGTGCGAATGTAGATCTGGCCGTTAATTATTGGAATAAGCTTCTGAAATTAAAGAGTGGAAATTTGAAAGTGCGTTTTAAACAGCACAAACTGAAAAGTTTGAGAAAAAATAGTGGGGGAAATTATTTTGGCTTGATTAAGGTGAATGTTAGGAGAAGCACTGACCTTAATAGACAAATTAAGGGATGGACACAGGGAATAATAAATAATTGGGGAGTGGTGTAATGGCAACACGCCCGCCTTTGGAGCGGCGCGACTCTAGGTTCGAATCCTAGCTCCCCAGCAATTTTTTATGAGAAAAATTATTGTTTTGTCGTTCATCTCGCTTGACGGCGTCATGCAGGCGCCCGGTGGACCAGAGGAAGACACCTCTGGTGGTTTCAAATACGGTGGCTGGACTGTTCCATATTTTGATGAGTTTACAGGAAATGTGATGGTTGAGCAGATGTCTGGGGAATACGACCTTCTTCTGGGTAGAAAAACTTTTGAAATATTTGCTTCATATTGGCCTCAACATACAGATGAATGGCCCCAAATTAACAAAATTACAAAATATGTTGTCTCCAAAACACTTAAAAGTCCATCCTGGGAGAATACGGTCGCGGTAAGAGATGTCAAAGAATTAAAAAAGATGAAAGAAGTGGATGGATCTGATTTGCAGGTGCATGGAAGTGCAAATTTAATTCAGACTTTGTTGAAGAATGATTTGGTGGATGAGCTTTGGCTAAAAACATTTCCAGTAACCCTTGGGCAGGGAAAGCGCTTGTTTGGTGACGGAACAATTCCTGCAACTTTTAAACTAATAGAGTCTAAAACTTCTCCAAGTGGCGTTATCATTGCCACATACAAACGCGCAGGAGAAGTCAAAACAGGCTCATTTTAAACTTTGTTTACTTATTAAAGATTTGATAGAATGATTTTATGGCAAAAGCAAAGGTAGTAGAAAAAGAAATGAATGAATATAAATGGAAGGGGAATAATAACCACGCGGGTGGAGGAATGTACGGAATGGGATTTATAGGGGCAGCCGTTTACTACATTCAAAATGCTCAGACATTTTCTGATGGAGTAGTTGGAGTTCTTAAGGCAGCGGCTTGGCCAGCATTTTTAGTCTACAAACTTCTCGAAATTCTCAAGTTTTAAGAACTTAATAATCCCTCCTTTAGTTTTTCAGCATTTTTTATAACCGCCTCTGGAAAGCCAAAACCCCATCCGAATATTCCGCCACCGATAATGCCTGTAGCAAATATAGCAAACTCGGCATGTCTTAAATCATAGAGGTTGGAGATGGGCATATTATCGGGCAGTAGTTGAGTTTGGCCTTGTCCAATGCTATAATACAACATATGAAAGAGCTCGAAACCAAACGTCGAATTACTGTACCAGAGGTTCAGTCAAGATTCCCTCAGATAAAAGATTTTTTATTGAGTTCAGCATCTGCGTTAAATGTATTGCAGAGATTGCCAACAAGGGATATTAACTTAGAAACAAGAATAGCTAAAAGCGCTAAAGAATTTCTTGAATTACACTCTGTGGGCGCACTTCTCGTCGATGCACAATCATTTACGGGAGAGGGAATAAAAGTCATACAATATGCCACAAGAGGAGCCCTGAATAAGCGAGGAAACAGCCACTTAAGAAGGTATGCTCAGGAACAGGGTTATTCTGATGAAATCAGGGACTGTGATGAAGCTACTCCTGTAGATCCATTAGGAAGTGTTTTTTTTGTACGTGGATTTAAGCGAGGAGATACGTTAGGTTATGGACCCGATAGCGTACTAGGAAACGATTGGTTTCTACATTTTGGAATGGGAAATCAATATCTAGTCCCAGTCGGCGGTCTTCAAGACATTACTCTAGAAATGGTAGACCATGGTTTCTAAATAAATACACTCTCACATCACCTAGTAGTTTCAGCCATCTTCCTAAGTTAGTCAACTCCAATCGATAGGGGTGAGTCCGTGTTCTTCTAAATATTTATTACACTTACTAAAGTGGTGATTTCCGAAAAAAAGAGTTGCTGAGAATGGTGAGGGATGGCCTGATATGAGCACTAAATTCCTAGCTTTATCGATAGATGCTCCTTTTGATTGAGCGTACTTTCCCCAGAGCATATAGACAATATTTTTCTTCTTAGCGTTTAGAGTATTAATAACAGCATCGGTAAACCTTTCCCATCCGAAACCAGAATGCGAAGCAGGACTATTTGCAAGAACGGTTAAGACACTGTTAAGCATAAATACTCCTTGAGAAGCCCAGCGTGTGAGGTCTCCCGAGGTTGATGGAATAATTCCCAAGTCTTTATTGATTTCTTTATAGATGTTTTTAAGAGACGGTGGAAGAGTGACTCCGTCGTTGACAGAGAAAGATAAACCATTTGCTTGATGGGCGCCATGGTAAGGATCCTGACCTACGATTACTACCTTTGTTTTCTCAAACGGACAGAGATCGAAAGCTCTAAAAACATTTTTTGCTGGTGGGTAGATTGTTTTTGTGAGATATTGGTTGCGAACAGAGATCGAAAGCTTTTTCCAGTACTCTTTCGAGAATTCTTCGGTCAGTGCCGCTTTCCAAGTTGACTCAATCTTTACGTTATTCATAAGATTATCATTCGCAATGATACCCAATATAATTAGCCCTGACAATCAGATCCAAATTGATTTTGCTTGCCCTGTTTACCCTGAGCGCTGTTGAAGGGAGGGTACCCGAAGGGATATACTAGCTCCATGACAAAATCCGAAGTCGTTAAGAAAACAAGAGAACATATAAAGAAACTGATGTCGGGGGAGGGAACTGGGCACGACTGGTTTCATATCGATCGGGTTGTTAAGAACGCAAAGCTCATTTCAAAAAAGGAAGGTGGTGATGCGTTTATTATCGAACTCGCCGCTTTGCTTCACGACATCGCAGACTGGAAGTTTCATGACGGTAACACGAAGATAGGCGCAAGGAAAGCGGAGGAGTGGCTGAAGAAGTTGGGAGTAAAGACAAAAGATATTCAAAAAATCGTTGAAATTGTAGAGCATATTTCGTACAAAGGAGGAACAAACACTCACAGCATGCAGAGTATTGAAGGGAAAATTGTTCAAGACGCAGATAGACTAGATGCAATTGGTGCGCTTGGTATTGCTAGAGTTTTTGCATTTGGTGGATCTATGAAGCGAGCAATTCACGATCCACTAAATAAGCCCAAACTACTAAAATCCTTTGAGGCATATAAAAAGCGTACGCAAACCTCAATAAATCATTTCTACGAAAAGCTACTTTTACTGAGAAACAAAATGAATACAAAAACAGGAAAACAGCTAGCTCAGAAGCGCCACGAATTTATGGAGAAGTATCTAGACCAGTTCTACAAAGAGTGGGACGGCAAAGCGTAAAAACACTCTATAATTAGAAAATGAAATATAAAGCCATACTACTTGATGTTGATGGAACACTAATTCCTTACGATTACGACTCATTACCCAGCGACGCAGTTGCAAATGCAATAATTAAGGCAAAGACAAAAATATCTGTTTTTGTAGTAACTGGTAGGGCTTTAAATGGAATAAAGCCTATTCTTAAAAAACTTGATATCAATACTGGTTTGATTGTGACCAATGGGGGTTCTGTGGTATTAGATCTTAATACCGAAAAGATTATTTACGATATGCCGATTTTAGAGAGTGAAGGTGGATCCGATATGATTTCAATTCTACAGTCCGAGGGGTTTGAGTTTTGGGTTAAGAGCAGCCCATTAAATTCAGTTTCGGGAGATCTCCCATATAAACCGGGAGATAGTATTGAAAAAATATATATGATTTACGCTTTAGAGATTTACGAACACAGTAAAGTTACAAGGCTATTCAATGCGCTAAGCGATGTTCCAAATCTAGCGCTTCATAAAACAAAGCACAAAGATCCAAACAAATATGGATTTAATATCACGCATATAAACGCAACAAAACTACACGGCATTAGAGTGCTAATGAAGGAGAAAGGACTAAAAAGAGAAGATATGATAGGTGTTGGCGATGGTTATAACGACTTCCCACTACTTGCTGCGTCTGGACTTAAAGTGGCAATGGGAAATGCTATTCCAGATCTCAAAGAATTTGCCGACTACATTGCTCCAAGCGTAAATGAAGATGGTGTAGTAGATGTAATTGAAAAGTTTATTCTTAACGAAGAACCTCCGAAGTAGGCAGGAAGAACTTTATGTGCTATAATATGGTATTCAAGATTATCTTGAAGGTTGCTTATACTTGACTTCGTATTTACTACATAAATAAACGACTTCACTTTGTGAGCAAACCGGCATAGCCGACAAAAAACATATGAACAGATCACAGCCTAGAGGCTTTAACCGTGGTAACTTTGGACGTAGCTCCTATGGAGGGGGCCAGGGTTTTAAGCCGAGTTTTAGACCGCGATTCAACAGACCTATTAAAAGGCTGGATCCTTCTCTTTTTGTGAAAAAAGCAAAAGAGCAAGTAGCCCAAGTTGAGCAGGTTTCTGATGCTAAGTTCGAACAATACGCAATTATCGATAAGCTAAAACAAAACATCGCGGAGCGTGGCTACATGACTCCCACGCCTATTCAGGAAAAAGCCATTCCAGAGATTCTTGCAGGACATGATGTTATCGGAATTGCCAATACGGGAACTGGTAAAACAGGAGCCTTCTTAATCTCCTTTATCGACAAAGTATTTAAAGACAAAAACCAGAAAGTGCTAATTGTGGTTCCAACCAGAGAGCTTGCGACTCAAATTGGTGATGAGTTTAGAATCTTTGCCAAAGGAACTGGACTAAACATCGTTACAACTGTCGGAGGAATGAACATAAGACGACAGATGTACGAGTTGAGAAACCGCCCCAACTTCGTTGTTGGAACTCCAGGAAGACTTAAAGATCTTATTGGCCAAAGGGAGCTAAATCTCGGTCATTTTCAGAACGTAGTTCTTGATGAGGTGGACAGAATGGTTGATATGGGCTTTATCAATGACGTGAAGTACCTTGTCTCGCTTTTGCCAAAACCACGACACTCATTGTTTTTCTCTGCCACAGTTGATGAAAGAACTAAGGAAGTTTTGCGTTCTTTCGTCAGCCATCCTGTGATGGTCTCGGTAAAGCAACAGAACACCGCCGAGAACATCGATCAGGACATTGTCAGAGTGGGAGGCGGAAAATTAAAGTTAGATGTTTTATGCGATTTTTTATCTAAACCTGAGTTTGATAAGGTTTTAATTTTTGGAAGAACTAAGTGGGGGATGGAGCGACTAGCCCAAAATCTGAGAGATCGAGGATTTAAAGCATCCGCGATTCATGGGAATAAGTCACAGAACCAACGTCAGAGAGCGCTTGATGAGTTCAAAAGCGGAAACCTACATATTTTGATTGGAACCGACGTTGCTTCACGAGGATTGGATATTGAGAATGTGACTCATGTCATCAACTATGATGCTCCCGAGACCTACGATGATTACGTCCATCGAATAGGAAGAACCGGTCGTGCGGGTAAAAAGGGAACTGCTTTAACCTTCGTTGATTAACGGAAGACACTATTTAACAGGAACACAACATTGCCACTCCATTGGACCTTTGCAATAACCTAGAGTTGGAATTCCAATTGGAGTTTGTTTTGCACAGTTACTTCTCCACATGCAGGTAGCACCTTTAAACTTCAAAGAACATGTTCCTTTTTCTCCTCTTTCTTGACCTAAGTTGTTTTGTGATGAATCAACACAGCTATAACTTGTTGGATTACATTTGACCTTTTTCGAGGAGTCGCAGTACCCCTGCCCAGTAGTGGCGTTTGTGCAGCAGGTATCTCCCAATGTGTCACATTTACTAGATGGGACTGTAAGTTTGGATGCGCAGAAACCTGTTTTTTTCCCAGCCGCCTTCCATTGACATAGTTTCTTTGAGTTGCAAAAAGTCTCTCCTCTAGCTGAAATTGATGCACACGTAAAAGTCTTAGATGCCGCTCTGGTCATGAAGCCACCAGTACCTGTTGTAGCGACATAGGTTGCGAGGACGCCAGCTATCATTAAACCAATCACAAAGAGGAAAGAAAGGAAGTTGAAATGATGCTTTTTCATTAGTATTCAGTATATATATGCTCAATTACTTGTCAAGTATAAAAAAAGGTTAAGGTAATAAAACTGCTCAAAGAAATTCGTTTGATTACAACCGCAACACAGTGTGTGTTTGCTTTGCTTTCCTTAAGATAAGGCCCTTTCAACATCAGTTGTTCATGGCCATCTCAATTTGAGATCTTTGTTTTCTAGTAGGTAGTTTTTTGAGGACTCGTACTGAAGAAATTTAAGCAGATTTACTCTCTTAACCTAGCTACATTATACCACACAATTGCACAAAAGTCCACAAGATCTCTATGACTTAAGGTAGTTCTGCCAAGTAACAACCGCAACATCTATGCCTAAAATTACTCGTTTCAGCTTCTCCGCCTTTCTATACTCAACAATGCAGTATTTAAACATTTCACTAATTTTTTCCTCTCTAGTTCTAAGAAAGTGATGTGTCGAATTATGGTTATGATCCGAGTTAGCCAATACAGGAATGCTGAATGCGAGAATCTGTCCGATTAAGTGCTTACCTCTTTTGAGCTTGTTCTTTCCGCTGGCTAGGTTTTTATATGTAGTGAGACCGGTGTCCATGTAGTCGATATGTTCGATGAAGTGAAAGAACTTATATAGCCGTGATTTCTTGTTATGACAGACCTCACGGTAAGACATCCACATCTTTGATTTTAGCTTCGAGTTGAGATTAAGAGACTTAAGAACTTGCTTAAAAACTCGTTGCTCAATCTTTTCATCCAGAGCTCTTTTCTTCGGTGCAGGAACGTCTCCAACACTTTTATCATCTAAAATAGCCTCACCAAAATCATGGCACAGTGCCGCCAGTAGGAGAGTCTCTTGTTCCATACGACTAAATAATTTATGAGATATTTTCTGCTCATGCAGCAGAGCTCTTTTAGTCAGCTTATAGACATGCTTCATATGCGAATAGGTTATGGCACTTGGCCCAAGCATCTTTCGCCAATGTCCTTTATCCTCTTCATTGTGACGGAAAGGACTATATCTAAGACTTGCTCTAAGCGATTTACCTGCTGGGGTATGTATAAGCGCCTTATAAATATCTGCTGCTGGAATTGTGGGTAATCTTGCTTGCTTCATGCTCGAATTGTAACAACTAAGATAGCGATGCTCAACTGTTTCAACTTGCATCTTACTTGCTATATATGTATATATATGTTATGATTATCGCAGTTAAAGATAATCTGCTGAATGAATTTATCTTCCACGAAAAGGTATTAAAGTAAATCTTCGACCCAACTTAATGAAAATAATTCTTACTCAAGCTAAATTTGCGTATTCCCCATATCAATTGGAGAATTACTACGGAAGGCAGGTGAAAATATAATATGGATAATAACAAATTATTTATCGGAAGCCTACCATGGTCAATAAACAACGATTCACTTCGTGATTTATTTGCTCAGTATGGTGAGATCACTGACGCAGTTGTCATCATGGACAGAGATTCAGGAAGATCAAAAGGTTTCGGATTCGTTACTTTCTCAAGCCAAGATTCTGCTGAAAAAGCACTTGAAATGGATGGAAAAGAAGTCGAAGGTCGCAAGATCGTCGTAAACAAGGCTAAGCCTCAGGTAAAACGTGAGGGTGGTTTTGGAAGATAATCATTTCTTTTAAACGAAACTTAATATAAATTGCGCAACG
>CAYISZ010000002.1:0-77312 GCA_964366455.1 uncultured Gammaproteobacteria bacterium | reverse complement strand
GGGGGTGTCGTTCAGTGGTAGGATTCTGGTCTCCAAAACCAGTAACGAGTGTTCGATTCACTCCACCCCTGCAAGAGCAGGAGTTCGACATGGTCCCTCGAAGCTTTAGCGAAGTGGGATTCTTCCCGCCCCTGCTACGTTCAGCTCGCGTTCGCTCATGAACGTAGCGAGCCTGAACCGTAGCCTGCTGCATTCAGCTCACAACATTCAGACAAACTGAATGTAGTTCGTGAACGCAGCAAGCCATTGAAGTTATAAAAACATTGTAGAAAGTATGAATGCAACCTGCTACGAATCATCTCATTTCATTCGTGATTGTAGCGAGCTAGAATGTTGTTATGTATTACTTCTACATTCTTAGGAGTCTGAAAAACGGCAAACTCTACCTCGGATATACCCCAAACCTTAAAGAGAGAATTAAATCTCACAGCACTGGAGAAAATAAAGCTACCAAACCCAACATTCCGTATGATTTAATCTATTATTCCGCGTTTAAGAGCAGGGAAGATGCTATTAATTGTGAGAAATATTTCAAAACTACCGCTGGATGGAAACGAATTCATAAAATGTTGGAAAATTCTATTTTGTTATAATTTATCAAACAACAATGCAAGACATTCAGTATCTAAAACAGGCCATTGAGAACTCGAGAAAGTCTCTTGCAGAAGGTAATTTTCCTGCTGGAGCGATAGTTGTTTTGAATGATGAAGTCATAGCTTCTGAAGTCAGCTCTCCTTACCCTGGACTTTTCCATGCGGACTCAAAAGCAGCTACTGCAGCTTTTAATAAGAGCGGAGTACTTAAAGGCGCAACTCTATATATCGGTCTAGAATCGTGTCTAATGTGCACAGGAGTGGCTTATTGGAGCGGAATTAGAAGAATTGTGTATGCAGTTCCAAAAAGCAAAGTTTCTGGAAGTTACTACGAAACACCCGAAGACACTTCCATGTTAGTGACAAAATTTAATGAGAATATCGAGGTAATTCACTTACCAGAACTAGAAAAAGAAGCGCTTAAAGTTGTGAGAGAGTGGGAAAGTAAGATGGGATTGGTTGTTTGACATTTTACAAATGCGGTGCTAAAATCCACCTCTATGGTAGAGCGAGGTGAAGCCAAAAAGAAGCCAGAAGTAGCCCCGAAAATAGTGCTAGATCGATTAAGTGTACTTTTTAAAAAGTCGACAGAAAAAAAACCTCTACGTACATCTAAAGGTCAGGCACCAGCGGTCACAGTCGAGCGAGTGCAAGGCTTTGGTGACAGAGTGCCAAGCTGGACAGAACGCAGTTATCTAGCGTCTTTAGGTAAAGGCAAGGACAAAGTTACGGTGAGAGCATACGACGATCCGAACGATCCCTATGCCATAAATCATTTATCGGCAAGGCGCGCCAATGGTGGCCATTGGGACTATTACTCTGGCCAGCCAGCACCAGAATGGGTCGGAAAAGCCTTTGTAGAATTAGGGGTAAAATAGCAAACTACAAATAGGTCAAATCCTTGGGAAGGTGAGTTTATAGATATTCTTTCAAAGCCTCTTTTAGATATCGGTCTTGAATCTTTCCTTTTGGAAGTTGTTCTTTTAGTAAGTCTACTAAGAAAACCAAACGTTTTACTGAATCTTTGTCATAGGTTTTAAGTTTATTCCACGAAAACAATTTTGCCTGAGATCGACGATTTTGAAAAGTTTGCATATTAGACAAATAGATTGAATTATCAACCCGTTTAGACCCGTCGACATTGCCAATCGAATACAGGAAATACGAATTAATAAGCTTCATACTACGTGAAAGAGAAGAACCTCCTGCCGAATCGAATTCACTTACAACTTTTCCTAAAGACTCAACTTGAGCGCGTGCAATGCTTGGCAGAAAACAACTGATTGCTGCGTCAAAATTATTTCGTGAAGAAAGTTGTAAAAACTCCTTCATTCGATCCGCTTTTACGTCTACCAACTGACCGTCTGGAGTGGTCAATTCCGGCTTTTGTCTTGCCCTGGTCCCGTCGACAACATCAAGCAGCATTCCCCAAACAAGCGGAAGTAATCCACCAATGTGTTTAATATAAACTGCTTTATGTACCAGTCTGAGGCCTTCCAGAGTGATTTCATCAGGTGTTTTTTTAGGATCGACAGCTTTGTCTAAAAGAAATATAAAGGGTCGTAACAAATTTCGAAAAGGGCTGTTTCTGGCCGATATTTTAATGGACAGTTCATCAGAGAGTGTTTTTAAAAGGTTCTGCGGAGGACTACCTTCTAAAATTATTACATTTGTATTTTTAAGCTCTTTTTTAGCAAGAGCGGTTGGATTTAGCGCAAATCCTTTAGATGTATTATCAAGAAGCATCGGTAGGTCGACAAGAGCGTCTCCAAAGACCAAATTAACGCTTGGGGAGAGTTTTTTTATTATGTATTTCATTGCTTCATCTTTTCCTGCCGCGGACGGAATGAGCAGCAAGTATCCAGAAAAAATTAATTCAGTATTTGGAAGCAGAATCTGCTCAGTTCTTAAAATTTTTGTCTTTTCTACAACTTTTTGAAGTGACGCAATAAATTTAGATAGCGTTGAGACGGGCATTTTGTGTACCCAAATCCGAGTCATGTACTCGTTTTTAGTATCGTAGAATTTTGCGTCATACTCTCTGATGACAGGAACAATTGAGTTGATAGTTTGCTGCTTGTTCCACTTAGCTTTTTGCATAACGCTTTCCCAGTCCTGATCGAGTTCGTAGCGACCGTTTTTATTCCAGAGAATTTTTGTACCCGCACCATAAATAACAACGTCTGGCTTCTTCATTCCCACCATTCCTAGATTAATATCCGATATTGAGTCCCAGATTGGTCTACCGGTGTTTAAAATAAAAGGAATTTTGTTTTCGTAAAGTATTTTTGAGGTTTTGAAGTTGTATTTCCAAGCAAAGAATGCACGTAAATTTGGATCAAAAAGGGTTCCGTCAAAATCAGCAATAACGGCGTGATTTGGTCGCATTAGAGTCGATTACGAGTTACAGTGTTAAAAATTCCAAACAAAGCTTTTCCAAGCACGCCTTTTCCATGAGAGAATGAGGTTCCAATCGTTTGCCAGTACCATGCTAGAATAGCTCTTTTTGAAAGTACGGCGGGTAAGGTGCTACGCTGAAGTTTGCGAATATACTGTTGCCAAGACTGATAGTACTGTTTGGAGTTGTAAAAAATTGAATTTTTGGCACCTTCCTTAAGAACTTGTGCAGAGAGTTTCTTAAGCAGTCTTACTTTTTCGATATCCTTCTGTTTGACACCACTTGGCGATCTAAATTGATAAGCATAGTAATCTGCTAGGGGATTGCGAGTAGTGTAACGGACTCCGTTCTCAAGTATGACGGTCCATGGCTCTAAAGAGTCTTTTGAAATTTTTTCCTTTATCTCGTCAAACATTAGAAAGTATTGATTTTTTTTGACACCAATTTCGGTTACATACTGAAAAAATTGTCCCGTCTTTTGCTTGTCGACTATCGGTCGGACTCCTTCAATGGAGATGGAGGGAGTGAAGGATATTTTATTTCTGGTTTTCCATTTGAGCTCTCTCACATGTTCTTTAAGCCTTGTTATTTTGGCTTGATTTTGAGTAAGAAAAATAAGGTCAATGTCCCTTACCGTGCCGTCGTCTCTTAAGAGCGTGAGTTGGTTGTGTTTTTTAAGCAGGATTTCACGTTTTAAGGCGTCGATAACGTACGTTGTCTTTTCGTTAAGAAGTCCACCGTAAGAAATTCCTCCTACAAAGCGATGATTTATAGCGTTTTCTTTGCCGAAAGTCTGCAAATCCACAATCATCTCTTCCATGATTGACGGATACAGTTTGCGGCGCTTTACAGAGGCCATATATGGTTATTATACCTGTGAATTAGACTATAATGATGGGATGAAACGAGCGGTCCTAGTTGCATTGATATTTGTAATTGGATATTTGGTATTGCGACATGCATTGATCGATCCAAAAAAATTAAACCAAAATGGCGCTGAACAAACAAGAGTTGAAAAAAAACAAGCTATAAGTTCTACGATCCAAGCTCAGCGTTCCTTATTTGTTCCATACTGGCAGATAAGTGACAGCTATCAGCCGTCAGATTTCAGTAGTCAGAAGTACGACCGCTATATATATTTTGGTGTGGCTGGTACCACTGATGGAATCCCAACAGATGACCCCGGATATGAACATATGGAAGGATTCCTGAGCATGACGAAAGGCTCGCGTTGGTTGACAATACGTATGACTGATTCAGACGTAAACGACGAAGTATTAGCTAGTAAGGATTCACAGCTCAAAATCGTAAATGATGCGACTCGCATAGCTAAACAATATGGTTTTGAAGGGTTAGTGCTTGATTTTGAGTACAGTTCCATATTCGGAGGAATGGTTCAGGATGTAACGTCTTTTTATAAAGTTTTTAGTGAAAAAACTAAGGCCGAAAATCTCAAATTTGCCGTTACCCTATATGGCGATGTATTTTATCGAAAACGACCGTACGACGTGGAGCAGATAGCAAAGTACAGTGATGAAATTATGATCATGGCATACGATTTTCATAAGAGCAGGGGAGAGCCAGGGCCAAACTTTCCGTTAAGCGCTGGCAAAAAGTATGGATACGGATACGATTTATTATTTACCGATCTTGAGAAGGTGGTTCCCGCCGACAAAATAACTGTCATTTTTGGAATGTATGGCTATGATTGGAAGGTGGACGAGCAAGGTCGCCCCATCACGCTAGCAACATCAATAACCACTGCCCAGGTTGTTGCCAATTACATTAATAAATGCCGCAATACAAACTGTACGCAACTAAAAGACAATGTATCTGGCGAAACCGAGATTAATTATGTTGATGAGGATAAAAAATATCACATAATTTGGTTTGAGAATGAAGAGTCGGTGGAAAAGAAAGAGAAGTTTTTACGACAAAGAGGGGTTGGGTCTTCAGCGTTTTGGGCTTATGGATACTTCTAAAATATCAAATTTCAAAATCCCAATATCAAATAAACTATAAACTCAAAAAAACAAAGGTTAGACTTTAGATTTCGGATTTTGTTTGACATTTGAACTTTGAGTTTTGGATTTAGTATTGGGGAAGGCTCCTAAGTCTTTTAGCTTCCACATAAAAAGAGCAGCTTTGTTCTTCGCATTTGCATCGATGACAAATCTTAGCGCCATCTCAAGCAAAGGTCTGGGAATGGTCTTTGCAAATTTTATGTAAAGGCCCTTGCGCCGCGCATCCTCAAGTTTCTCTGCAAGATTTACTCCAAATGATTGAAACTCTCTAGAGACATACTTGTCCTTTAATGGATTGAATTTTTTAAGAACATCCTTTACTGAATGCATGAGCCTAGTATACCTAATTCTTATTTCTTAGTTCTAAGTTCTTAATCAATGAAGAAAATTAAAAATGAAAACTAAAAAATAAGAACTAAAAACTAAGGAGGGTTACTTAAAGTCTGGGACACTTGGAAGATCTGTACTAGGAGCGGGTGGTGTTGGCATATCTGGAGCTGGTGGTGTCTGTGGTACAACTGGTTCTGCTTTGTCCGCCGGAGCCTCTGGCGAAGGAGGAGTGGTTGGTTCTGGCATTGGTGGTACTACTGGCTCAACCGATGCTGGTGGTGTTGCGGTGGGCATAGTCATGTCTGCGTTTGTGGCTTGCACTGAGGAATCCGAATGTGTTTGAGTGACAGGTGACGCTGCCGAAACTTTTTGTTGCAAGTCGGCCAAAATAGCATCTAATGGATTACTGGCTGTCTGTGTTGCGGGTGCGGGAGTTTCAACTACTGGCGCTGCATTGTCCGCCGAAGCCTCTGGCGTAGGAGGAGTGGTTGGTTCCGGCATTGGCGGAACCACGTCAGACGTGGCTGGTGCCACTGGTTGATCGACAGGTGCTGCGGCGCCGCCCAGAGGGCTCTGCCCGGAGGGCATTGTCATATCTGCATTTGCTGTTTGTACCACGTCAGACGTTGCTGGAGCGGTTGGTTCTACTGGTGCTGCATTGTCCGCCGAATCCTCTGGCGAAGGAGGGGTGGTTGGCTCAGGCATAGGATCGGGTGCTGGGGTAGGTGGAACCACAGGGTCAGGTACTGATGTTGTTGGAACATTCATGTCTGAATTCGCTGTTTGCACTGAGGCATCCGAAGGTGTTTGAACAGGTGGTTCTACTGGTGCCGGTGTTGGTTCTGGCATTGGCATGGGTTCTTGTGCTGGTGGTGCAACAGGCTCTGGGGGCACAACAGGATCTGGAGTAGGGGCTGTTACTGGATCGGGAGCAGGAGGCGTTGCTTGCCCTGACGGAGGAAGGGGAGCGTTCATATCTGCATTTGCAGTCTGAACAGGCTTGTCCGCCATAGCTCCAGCGGAGGCGGAAGCTCCTCCAAGAGCCGCGTCGAACTCAGCTTGCGTAAAGCCTTTTAATACCTCAGTTGTTCCATCATCTTTAGTAATCTGGGTGACCGGAGTTCCCGCAAAATTAGCTCCAAGCTTCATCATCTCATCTAGGAATGTTTTATTTGCTTCAACATTTCGTTCTTCAAACGTTACTCCCTTTGAAGCTAGATAAGTTTTTTCTTGAGGCGTGAACTGACAGTTATTTTGTGTGTAGATTACGGCTTTCATTGATACGAACCATTATGGAGAAAAAATTTAAAAGTGTCAAGTGTTAATCTGCATCAGATACTGTTTGACGCAAGATTTTTATAAACTTTTTCGTAATTTTCTGCCATTAGCTCTGCGCTAAACTTTTTTTCTACAAGTTCACGACAGTTTTTTCTCATTTGCCTATATTCCTCAGACGACAAACTGTTCAATTTTGCTATGGCTTCTCTAAGACCCTGAATTCCCGTAGACTTAATTATCCAATCGCCACGTTTATCATCATCGGATGAATTAACAATAAAACCAGTTTCCCCATCTCTTATTATTTCCGGTATAGATCCTTTTGCAAACGCTATGACAGGTGTACCACAGGCCATTGCTTCGATTAGGACCATACCGAACGGTTCTTCCCATCGAAGCGGAAAAATAAAGGCCTTAGCATTTTTAAGAAAATTATTACGTTTTTGTTCATCGAGTAGTCCAAGAATTTCCACATGCTTCTGACTAATAAAAGGCTTTATTTCTTTCTGATAGTACTCGGTTTCCTCTATAACTGGGTTAATCCAAGTAGCTACTTTTAAATTGTCCGTGCCACTTATTGCCTGAATTGCCCGATCGAGTCCTTTTTCAGGAATGAGACGTCCAATAAAAGCATAATAATCTTCCGGGATCTCATTATATTCGATACTATCCAGCTCAACCCCATGTTGGATTACATTCACTATGTTAATATTTGGAACAACATCCTCAAACATTTTCTTTTGTGATTGAGAAATACCAATAAAGTGACTTTTGTTAAATTTTCGATAGCGCCAATTAGTAAGAGTACCTACTTCTGGTGGAAGAATGTGAAGCGTATACACCGTCGGAATTTTATAAACGTCTTCAAAATAATGCGACAAATTCCCTAACGAATGATATTGGTGCATAACGTCTACATTATGTTCTTTGGCATACTGATAGGCTCTAAGAGTTAATCCTAATTCGTAATATTTCTTAGTTTCATAGAGAGTAAGTGTTTTGTAAGAATCTTTAGGAATGTCTTGCTGGTAGTCCAATATGAGACGTTCATCTAATAGCTCTGTATCGGATGAGACGACTGTCGCCTCGGTTGGAACATCGGGTCCTGCAAAAAAAATAACTTCATGTCCTCGTCTTTTTAAATACTTTGCCATTACGAGAGCAAGTTTCATCGGAGCGGATATTCGGGTCTCAAGATACTTTTTTTGCATGTAAATTGAGGGGACGAGAAGACCGACTTTCATACAGTCAATATAGCAGATGTAGCGGAAGTGTTAAAGACTTTGGTACAGCGTATTGAAGCGTTCAGCAATATGTGACCAAGTAAACTTTTTTATTACAATTTCTCTGGCTCTTTGACCCATAATTTTTCTAAGCTCAGGATCTTGTAGCAAGTGATTCACTCTGTCCACGATATCTGCAGTGTTTCTTGGTCGGACAAAAAATCCATTCCATCCATCTTTCACGGCTAGTGGAATTCCACCTTTCTCGGTAACCACAAGCGGACATTTAGCCGCCATCGCTTCGATTATAGTTAGAGGCATTGGATCATCCCAAATCGATGGGGAAACAAAAACATCTGCGAGATAATAGATTTGCACCAACGTAGCGTGATCGACATATCCCAGAAGCTGTACGTTCGATAATTCATGATCCTTGATCATCTGTTCATATTTTTTTCGTTGAACACCCTCACCGACAATGAGTACGTGACCCTTGATCGATTCTGCTGCCTGGATAATATATTCAATGCCTTTTTCTGAAATCAGGCGACCGCTGAATAGTACAATTGGTCGATTCGGAATCTTATACTTTTTCTTAATAGACTCAAGTATCAATGGGGGTACCGTGGAAGGAAACATGGATAGACGAATTCCGCCAGTTATTGTTCGAACTTTCGATGCTAGGTCATCGCCAAACATTTTCAGAAGCTTTGATTTATTGTCCCCCGAAACCGCTGTGATGTACTGGGCTGCTCGTAGTGCATCTTTGCTTAGCTTGTAATAGCGTCTATCTTGAGAGATGTTTAGAAGACAGCTACCGTGTGATGTAATAATGAGCTTAGTATTATAAACACCCCGAATAAATCGTGCCGTCCATGAGTTTATACCGACATGATGTACGTGTATGACGTCTGGTTTGAAATCTTCTACAGCTTGCACAGTAGCTGCATTATAAGTATGGTATATGTTTTCTATTTCATGAGGAGTTAGGTCCTTATATCTCTTAGATTTCTCAAGTCCGGGTCGGTTAATAAACACTGGACTGTTTTTTATAGGCACATAGTATTGTTTGAAGCGGGGATCGACTTGATTCTTGTCCGGCAATACAATTGCAATTTCGTGTTTATACTTTTCTAGAAGTCGCAAGGCAAGAAATTTTAGATAGTATCCACTACCACCTCCCTTTATTGGGAAGTCGAACAGAAACATTATTTTCATATAATTTTTTGAGTCTGCAATTGTTTATATATGTTTTCGAAGACAGTTTGCAACTGTTTAAGTTCTTCGTCGGTAAAGTCTTGCAATGAATAGGTCTCGCCATCAATTTTGCTTTCCACTCTGTTATCCACACCAATTCTCACTCTCCAAAATTCATTAGTTTCGAGTTCTTCTTCAATTGATAGTATACCATTGTGGAGCTTTGGACCAGTCCCAAATTGAATTTTGAATTTTCCCAATGGAATGTCGAGATCGTCATGAACGACGTACAAATCTTGAAGCTTAAAGCGTAGAACGTGCTGCTTGACAAATTTACCAGAAACGTTCATAAAACAATCCGTTTTAAGATATTTAAACTCGTTAACTCGTGAACTCGTTAACCGTTTAATACAAAAATCAACAAACATATGTCCAACATTATGCCGGTTGTTTTTATATTTATCTCCAGGATTCCCAAGTCCTACAAAAACTTTCATTGACACATTATATACATTGCAATTCCTCTTTGTTTTCCATAGACTGAAAAGTATGACAAAGTATGTGCCAGACATATCATCGAAGCGGTGGGTAATCGTGTCATCCCAGCGTGCAGCTAGACCAGACACGAATGGCGGAAGTAGCAAAAAAAAAGTAGCTTGTATATTTTGTCCAGGTAATGAAAAACTAACTTCTGAGGAGGTCTACAGAATTGGAACAGGGGAGAAGAATGAAAAAGGTTGGAAGGTAAGAGTAATTTCAAATAAATTTCCAATTACCGATTTGCATGAAGTAGTTATTCATTCACCAAATGACGACGGGGATCTTTCTGATTATCCACAGTCACAGGTAGAGGCCATTCTTACAGCTTATCGAGATCGTTTTAATTTTTATAGAAAAAAAGGACAGGTATTAATTTTTTGCAATCATGGAGAACATGCTGGCGCCTCAATCAAGCACCCACATTCACAAATCGTTGTTCTTCCTCCTCAGATAAATCTAGATTCTCTGACGCGAGAGCCGATGAATAACATCGTTGAGGAAGACGAAGTGTTTAGCGTGTACTGTCCAGACTTTTCTCAGTGGCCTTATGAGGTATGGATTACTCCAAAACTGGAGTCAAAAGCATTTTTTGGCGACATTGAGGATGCGCAAATTCCACAGCTTGCGAAGATAATGCAAAAAACCATTAAGCAACTACACAAACTATACGAAGAGGGTAATTTTCATGTAGCATTTGGATACAATTACTACATTTCACCTAAGGAAAATTGGTATCTTCGTATCATTCCACGTTTTGTTCATAGAGCGGGATTTGAGTTGGGAACAGGATTATCCGTAAATGAAATCGATCCTTTAAATGCTGCACTTGGGTATAAAGGCGTCGATTCTAAAGTAAGCGATGTAATGTCTAAACTAAAAAGCAAGATGTAGTTTCCGGCTTGCCCTGAGCAAAGTCGAAGGGTATACGGTATATAGTCATATAATATTAGGAGTTAAATAATTTGTATCAACTTCAATACTTCAGCACCTTGAGTTAGGCTATATGCCCTTGAATAAATGCCAAACAATGAGAGCGAACTAAATGGACGACAGTTAATATAATAAATCTAAACGAGAGTCTCAGATTTGCACAAGCAGATTTTCAAAGGCAAGGTGGCCAAAAAAATAAAAGCTGTCGCAGAGCCCCAAAATAATTTTGGAGAAAAATGACATTAACGATTTTAGGCGGGCATAATTGATAGTTTATTATATTTGGAGTTCTGCTATAGTGAAACTATGAAGCAGACCGCTGATGATTTTCGAAAGTTTATAGAAATGAGCGTTTTGAACGTTATTAAAGACCTTTCGAGCAAGCCTGAATTCAGGTCAGAAAAGGCACAGAAAATTGCCGAATTAACTCTAAGTTTAATTAAGACCGAAATGACCGTCGAGCAGCTTTATCAAAACGCGGTGAAGCTCGATGACGATATGTCCGAGCTTGCGCCTGTAGTTTTTGCCGTTATGAAAGAGTATGAAAAAACTCATGAAACCAAAGCTCTCAAGATAGTATCGCAGTTAATTAAGGACGGAAATTATGAAGGTGCGGGTACTGCTGTAAAGAAAGTTTTAGCATTTAAATCGCAATAGTATGAAAGGAGCCGAGATAGCAAGGCCAGCAATAAAAACAGGTTCTAAACCTGAGGCTGCAAAGGGAGTTAATCCGGCAGAAGCTAAAAGAACCTACAAAAAACCGGAAGATGATCCAGCATTTAAGACTGCGAATGAAAAGGAAAAAACCAAAGCTCTAAAGATTGCGCAAAATAAAACATGGGACTCACTTCTACAAGACTATCCAGATAAAGTTCAAAATTATGCAGATCAGGGTAATGAAGATGCTAAGGCCGCACTAAAGCGACAGAGGAGAAGGGAGAGATATGCAGAAAAAAAACGAGAGGCAGAGGCTTCAAATGCTACTCCATTAAAACCGGAGCTTGTGCCAGATTTAGATGAACCAATAACATTTCTTACTCCAGATCAAATTGCAAGACGTGATGAACTAAAGGCTAAAACTACTCCCTCCACAAGTGAACAGAATGAGCTAAATACTTTAACTGCAAGCGGTCCGTTCAAGCAATATGAAAAACTACAAGAGCGTCTAGGTAAGGGTGAGGTGCTTAGCGCTGATGAACAGGTTTTTGCAGAAAAATTTGAGGCAACAGAGGAGTATAAAAAGCTTAAAGAGGAAGAAGTGAAAAAAGCAAAAGAAGACGAAGCTAAAGCCATTGAAGACGCAACCAGAGAAAAAGCAACTCCCGAGGGGGCAAGAGCTTTACTCGAAGAGTTTAAAGCCAAAGGAATTACGTCTAAAGGATTAGAGACTCAAGCTTTACTTAAAGACAATAAAACGGACTCTAAACTGCACTCGCAGGCAATGGGATTAGATTTAATGCAAGATGCTCTGGTCATACGACTAGAAGAGCAAGCAGAAGAATGGCACGGCACAAAGAAGCCGGCTGAAAAAGCACAAATTGAAGCTCGGATAGATGCGACAAAGTTAGAGCTCTAGGAGATTAAAAGACAAAGACTCAAATTCTCTCAAGACAATCCCAAATTCTCCGAAAATCAATGGAATGATTTTGCCAGAGCAATTACAGGCTCAGCGGATGTGGGCGAGAACCCAATTGTTAAGGTTCGTAAGCACATTTCAAGTCTTTCTGAATTAAATAAGGCCGGTCGTGAACAGGAATTTAAACGATGGAAAGAAGCGGGACTAATGGATGAAAAAACAATAGAAGCGTTTGAAAAATTAATATCAGACGAGCACTCAAAAGAAAGGAATGAACGAATAGGAGGTAAAGCCAAAAAAATAGGCTTGGTTGCAGCCCTTCTTATGGCTCTCTCTGTTTGGGCGGCAGCAAAAAAGGCAGGAGCCGATAATCAGATGGGTGGACACTGATAAATGCGCTTGTAATTTTCCAGAAAAAAAGTAACTTTAATATATGACTATTCCAGCTGAAGTTAGGACGTATCTTGAAGGGCTACTTGCAGACGCTAACATCATCTTTAAAGATGATGGAGTACGAGAAGAAATGATTAAAGAGCTTTTTGCCCGTCTCGATCAGTATCTTGCCGGAATAATTGTTGAGAATATGCCCGATGAGCATTTAGAAGCGTTTATGAAGATGAATGAAGAGAATAAAACTAAAGAGGAAAGCGAAGCATTTATTAAAGAAAAAATGCCGAACTCTCAAGAGGTTTTTGCAAAGGCATTTGCAGACTTTCGAGCACTGTACCTTGGAAATATGGCAGTTGCAAGAAACGCGCCAGAAGACAAAAGTGCACCAAAACTAAATTAAGCAAATCATGCATGAATGACAGAAATATCAGCGGTTACTCCAACTACTCCCGAGCCTCCAAAAACGCCCGAGCATAAACACACAAGAGAGCAAGTTGTAAAGGCTTTTAACGAAACATTCGACGATTATAGGATTTCAAGGCAACCACTAACTCCGCAAGATGAAGCTATTGTAGCAGGGATCCAGGCTGCAAAAGAAAAAACTATAGATAAAGGCAAATCGCGAGCGCAAAATAAATTTTCTAATGAACAAACAGGGGAGCAATTTGTAACTCTGGAAGGTGTTCCAATTGATAGGCTACTCGGTTATTTAAAAACTCGCATTGAATCAGGTCTTCTCACTCCTGAGGAAATGACTACATACAAAGAAAGATGGGACATTTTAAACTCACACAAAAGACCTTTCCTTCAAGGCAAACAACTTAACCCAAGTGTTAGGGTTGCGCGCAATCAACAGGAAGCGGCTTTAATGAGTCAAACAGTTGCGGACATATCAGGTGAAGCTGGTTTTTGGAATATGGCAGAGGTTGAGTTGAGTGGTAGGTTTGAACTTGTACTCCCACCAAAGCCGAAGGTTGAAAAAGCGCCAACCGATTCGGTTGTTCCAGAAGAGCACTCTACGACACCACCGCCGCGTCTAGTTGGAGGAGAAACAACATCCGTGCCACTTACTGCTACGCCGCGCCCACGCTTGGTAGGCGGGGAGGACGCGGCAGATAAAGATTCTGAATCTGAATCTGAATTAGATGATGAACATTTACCAGAGCCAACAGTAGAGGGAGTGCGCTACGAGCTTGCGATCGGAACAAGAGAACCTGATTTGGAAAAAAGAGCTAGAGATGAAGCGAATGCTAAGCTAATGGAGAAATTAAGAGGGAGAAATATTTTTCGTCGAATTAAATATCGAATAGCTGAAGAATATTATAGACAGAAATTTACACAGCAAGCATTGAGCGCTATGCGAGAGCATCACAATACCTATCTCTCATTGGAGAGCGTAAAGAGCGAACTTAGAGTGGTGGATCCAGAAGCAGGACGCGCCAATCAGGTTGAATCAGATAAAGCAAAGGTAGAAGAAATAAAGACCAGACTAAAGGCGGCAGAGTTGGGGGCTGAAGGAATGGCTACGGGGATAAGAACTGCGGAAGGTCCACTCAGACAACAATTAATAGAAACAATTATTAGACCGGTCATTAACGGTGATCTGACAGATCCTCAAGAGGTTCAAAGAACATTAGCGGCATTTGTTCAAGCTCATGCTGACGATCCTGTTGTGGCGGAGCTGTTTGGAAGCGACAAAAATACCTGGGGACAGGCAACGGAATTCTTTGCTACCGATTTACTTGAAGTTGGCAGGGCAATAAAGGCAGACTTTGAAGCACACGATCAATCAATGAAGTGGTTGGATCAGCTATTGGAAAATCGATTGGATATTCATTTAGCAAGACCACAATGGGCATCTGCAACAGAAACTCAGAAATTAAGTAGAACAGATCGATTTATAAAATGGGCGCAAAGCAGAAGAGTTACGGGAGCAATTTTTAATCCCGCAGTAGTTGGCGCAGCTTCTTCACTTGCAACTTTTGCCATACTCCGTGCTCCACTACGCGTCGCTTCAACTGTGGCTAATTTCACAGCACCAGGAGCAGGAGCATTATCAGGAGGGTTGTTTGCAGCAGTAAGAAGAAACTATGATGCGAAGGTAGACATATCGTCTCATCGGGTTGAGCGAGAGTATGGAATGCAAATACCCGCAGGAAGTAAACGACGTGAAAAAATGGAGGAATTTGCATATGATACTGTTTCGGTTACCGATTTAATTAATGGTGGAGGGGTAGATCGGCAAAGAGATGGCCAGCCACGACGAAGCGTGACAGAATTAGTTACGAGCGATCTTACAAACGAGGCAAATCAACAGGATTTGGTTAGTAGAATAGCTGAGATAGAGGCACGTCTTGATTACTCAGACGTAAATAAGGTTGGTTTAATTACGTTTCAGTCAGGAGAGACCATAGAACAAGGGAGAATGGAACTTGTCAAGATAATAGTGGAAGGTAGACAAGCACTTAGAAATGCAGGAGTGGACGATTCACGAATAAGCGTTATGCGCGCAGCTCTAGCTCACGATTTTGAAACTAATCAAGCTGAACAAGACAAAAGATTTAAAAGATATCGTCTGCGAAGCTCTTTAGCTAACGGAGCTTTTGGAAGCGTTGCCGGACTAGTAAGTGGTGTAGTCGTGCAGGAAGGAGTAGCGCTAGGAATGAGAGCTACTGGTCATGGAGTTGGCCAGACAGTGCTTGAAAGAGCAGTTGGTTACGAAGGTGGAGGTCAAAAAACAGTGGATGTATTCCGAGATCTTGCAGGCAGAGGCGGTTCGTACGACGTTAGTTCTGAGTTGAGATTTAATGTTGATCCAGCTAACCATACCGTACAGATTTCAGACATAGCAACTGGAAAGTCGCTAACCGAAGTTCCAATAAAAATCGGAGAGGATGGAAGCATGGTATTTGATGGAAAAATGCCACCCGAACTTCAAGATCGGCTTACCGAAGCTCGATTTGAGGTCTTGGACAAGTCAACTCCTCCTCAAGTAACAACAAGAACGGTAGAAGTCCCTGGAACTCCAACTACCACAACTGAGATTGTGGGGGGGCCTCAAGCAGTGGAGCAGTGGAGGCAAATTGGTACCCATTACGACCAACAACAGTGGTATCGAAATGACACTCCTGGAGTTTACGATCTTAACGAGCACAGAGCTTATACGATAAAGCAGGGCGATACCTTGATTCTTGATATGAGCAGAATGCATCTGGGAACTGAGTCTGGTCTATCGCCAAATCCAATTGATGTTCAGAATGTAATCCAGAGCAAAGAAGCCGGGTTTTCGTTTAAAATTCCTGGCGGTGGTAATCACCAAGCCGTTTGGATTCCTGAGTCGGCTGACGGTGTTGCAGACGGCTTATTGCATCTAGATCCTAATGACACTACTCATATGGTTACGATGGGGGATGGTTCACAAATGAGTATAGCCGAGCTCTCTAAAATGATTGTAAATCAAGATGAGTTGGCACAATTTAACGATGGTGATATTGCGACTGAAGTATACAATCGACGTGAAGTATTCAGACTAGGAAATAATGGTAGAAAAGGGTGGTGGGAAGTAGGAAGAATGACCGATCAAAACGGTCAAAAAGTACTTCAAACTTTTGCAACAGGAAGAGGTGTGAGCGATGCGGTCGGGGTTAAAACTACAGAAATACCAGGATTACCAACTACTCAAACAATTACAGAAATTATTCCCGGGAAGCCAGAATTTGAGATAATTCCACCAAAATTTACCGAACTACACGACCCAATCCCATTAATTCCTATTCCATTCGCCCCACGCTGGCCACTTGAACCACTTACCAGAAGAGTTGAGTTTATGTATGGATATGGTCTTGCTGGTGGTGGAAACATTCCGGTGGATCGCAGAGAAGAGTTTGCAAGAAGACGTTCGAAAACTCTTCAAACAAATCCCAAAGCAGTACTTGACGCACGAGAAGAAGCGAGAAGATATCTCGATGCTCAGCCCGAGCCCTATCGTAGGGTAATTACAGAATTAGCAGATCAAATTACAGTTCCACCATCGGAAAATTTAAAGATAGCGGTTTGTATTCCTGTGGCAGGACATCAAGAAGGTGGAAATATTTACACCACTCTTGACAACTATAGATATCAAGATCTTCCAACTGACCAATTCGAATTAATACTATTTGTAAATCGTCCTAGAGTTGATAACTCCGGTAATGCGGTTGCAGCAGATAACACGATTTCGGAGATAGAGAGATTTCAGCGCGATCACCCAGACATCCCAGTGCGCGTTATCTCAAAAGTACTAGAACCAGAAGAGGCAAATATGGGTACGATAAGAAAAATGGCTACCGATGCTGCTTTGACAAGAACCATGAAGAGGACGTCAACATCAGACGTTATTTTTGTCAGCAATGATGCAGATATGAAGGGAGTATCGCCAAAATACCTCTCAACCTTCGTAAGTAGATTTGAATCAAATTCATCGGTCGATGCTTTGTTGGGACAGCTTGACTGGGATCCAGAAGGATACATAGAGCATCCTGCTGTTCATATCGGAACCCGCCTTTTCCAGTTCCTTGGAGCAAAGGGACGCATGGTTACAGACAGAATGCCGTCGAGCGGCGCAAATTTTGCTTTCAAAAGCAGTATTTACGCTGCGATTGGAGGATACTCTGAGAACATGCTAGGTGAGGATATAGCGCTAGGGGAAGCAATCTTATTAGCAAGATCTACAAATCGAGATGCTGAAAAGTGGGCTCTTGATGGAATCGGTCGTATTAAATATGGAAAAGGTGGAACGCGTCTTTATACCTCAGCCCGAAGAGCGATTGACTCTCTGAAAAAGGGAATGGCACCCCTACAGCAGTGGGACAGTGGATTCAGCGTGTTTGACGACGAGATTAGAAGAATGAAACTTGGTGAGGGTGGCAGCATTGATTATTCAAATGCAGAACAGGTGGAAAAAGTAAGACAAAGCCTATCTTGGGTTATAGATAGAACCATTAGCGTATGGGACAGTGCTGAAGGACTTGGTGTAGGTCACCAGTATTACCGAAGAGCATTAGGATTTTTGGGTGTTACGTATGACGTAGTTGGCGGCAAAATCGTGGTCAAGGACTTCACGAAGTTAATAGAGGGTCTGAAGCGGTATCAAGCAGAGGGTTTGGCTTTAAGAGATAGAAAATCGGGTAAGGGAGGCCCAAGACCTATTCGAACTCCAATTGAATCCGGTGATGAAGTATCGGAAGAGGCTGAAGTAGAAGCATTTGATGTAGTTATAGAAAGAGAAAATAATTTAGCTGAAAGAGTAGGTAGTGATGGTAGGGTATTTGTGGCGGAGGACAAAAAAAATGGAGTTTCCTACGCTGCCAAAGAAATTGATTTAGAAAGTCAAAAGTCTACGGCACTGGAGCACAATTATCCCAAAGGTTTTACAGACGCTGAAGAATTCATAAGATCTAAACTGGGCTCAAGTGAGCACGTATTAATAGCCGATAGGGCTGTGATAGCAGATGGTAAACAATACAAGCTGTATACATTAGGAGATGGTGATTTGTCGAGCAAATTAAAAGATGGCACAATAGAAACCGGAGTAGATAATGCAGTAGCTATTACCTCACAAGTATTAAGGGGTCTACAAGAAATTCATAATATTGGAGTATTCCACACCGATTTATCCACGCCGAATATTTTATTAATGGCCGATGGATCTGTCAAAATTATTGATTTTGGAAACGCCGCAATAGTTAATCCATCTACGGGTAAAGCAAAGTCTCCTCCCATAAGTTCAAACAAATGGATAACTGCTCCCGAACTTTATGAAGGAACTGAAAATGTTACAGCTGCCACCGATACGTACGAAGCAGGTATTATGCTATTCAAGGTTCTTACCGGAAAGTACCCGTATATTTCAAAGGCGGCTACTATAGAGGCTCGTGCAACTGAACTGACAGCTCTTCATAAAGCTGGAGTATTTGAGATTCCAGATGATGTGCCGGAGCCTTTAAAGAATATTTTGAGAAAAGCAATTCGGCCAAATCCTTCTGAAAGGTACCAGTCTGCAGAAGAGATGCTTAGAGACCTTCAGGAAGCCCAAAACGTTTTAAATTTAAAGCCAACCTCAAAGCTTACGGGAGGTTCAGGAGGTAGACCAAGAATCCCAACAGAAAGAAAAGGTCCAGAAGGTGCTAAGAAAGAACTTGTTCAGCAAATTAATGAACAATTGTCCTCTGAGATCTCTGATAACTGCGAAATAGAGCTAACAGGAGATGGGGTAATGGGTTTCTTTAGAAAAGAGCTTGCAGCTAAGGGCGCCAGACTGGAGAGAGAAAATTTGAAGATAGATGCAGATAAGATTAGCTTTGAAGGAGCGGTGTTCGCCAGGGGAGGAAGTTCTGATTTTACCCTTACTCTTGGAGTTGACCCATCGGGTAAATTGCAATTAACATCTCATTCGATAGATGCGCACGGCTTACTACACAAAGCTGCAAAAGGCCGAATTGAGGGATATGTAAGTGACTTACCGATCTATATCACCGCACAAATTAAAAGCAGAATTCCAGCAGACTGGGATGTAGAAGGATTTCAGTTAGTGGACGGTAAACTAAGCCTTAAGTTCAAAAAGAGCGGAACTCCTGCGCCAGAAACATCACCGGAGACAGGAGGAGTTGTTACAGAAAGTAAATTCGTTGTTGGAAAAACTTACATTTCAGAGTCAGGAAGAAAATATAAAGTGACCGGTGTTACAGTCAAGCCAAATGGGATAAAGCTAATTAAATATAAGTTCGTTGGAGGAGGGTTGGAAGGAAAGGGTAACTTCTCGGAAGGGAGATGGAATGAATACATCGATGCAGGTAGACTGAAGCCAGAAGTTACTACAGTAGAGTCTACAGTAGATTTGGGAGAGAGAACTGATCCTTCAAAGGGTTCGATTTCAACAGAAGCTTCGCCCGACCATCCTAAAGATAATCAAGATTCGGCAGTTATAGATCATGCACGAGGATTTATAGGAATTTTTGATGGTGCTGGGGGTCACAAAGGAGGTGGTGCTGCAAGTCGTATAGCAATGGAACAAACCAATCTGACTCTTGCAAAGCTTAGCTTAACGGCATCTAAAGTTGAGGTGACCGATGCTTTTAAAGCAATTGTAGCTGGCACTTTCAATGGTCACCAAGCACATTTGAGTAGTCATCCAGAGGATTCAAGTATGGCAACAACAGGTAGTATTCTCAAAATTTTTGAAGAAAGCGGTCAAAAGCGTTTAGCGATTCTTCACGCGGGAGATAGTAGAATTTATGCTGTAAGTAAAGACGGATCTGTAAGGCAGCTGACTCAAGACCACTCCGTCGTTTATCAAGCAGTAGTAGCAGGCGAGATAACAGCAGAGCAAGGGGTGCTATTAAACAAGGCCCTTGATGAACTTAAATCTGTACCAGCAGGATCTCCTGAGGAGCGAGAACAAAATTTAGAATGGTTCTATTTTAGAAACAGAAACATATTAGATAAAGGCTTTGCTAGGGGAGGATCTCCAGATTATATTGAGGGGTCTCTTTCAGATGATATTCAGTATGTCTTAGCAACTTCAGATGGCGTTCACGACAATCTTACTAGAGGGGAGATTGAGGCGATATGTAAGGCTGCGACTAGTCCAAAACAGCTCTCAGACACGCTTGTAAGAAGAGCAAAGGCAGTGTCGTCTCTGCAGAGAACTAATGACAATGTTCGTCCAAAGGTTGACGACATAACGGCAGCCGTTCTAGCAGTCTAAAACTTAAGCGGCTACAGGCATTTCATCTCGCAATTCAGACTCATATATTACCGGTATTTCATCATGGACGATTGTTCCTGACTGGTCGCGTTTGCTTAAAACCACTATCATCTCCAGGTCACCACCAGATTTAGTTACAACTCCCCAGATATAAAATTTTCGTTTAGTCGCCTGTAAAATTCGTTCCACGTACGCTATGTCTCCAGTTGATGGTTGAGCTCTGTAATTTTCACCCAATGGCGCTTGATGAATGTGCAGCGTGCCGAGTCGATCTCCTGTTTCTCTCCCCGTAGTTTGTAAAAAATAATTGCTCAAATTAGTATTCTGCCCCAATAATTTTTTTAGCCGATTATTTAGCGTAAAATCCGGCGACATTGTTGATTCTTGAGCCGTAGTGAAATCTAAAACGGGGGCTATATAAGCTCCAGTGAAAATAAATTCGCCTTCTTGGCCAATATTGTTTCCTTGTATGGTAAAACCTAATTCTTTATTTACCTCATTTGATCTACTTGCAACTCTATCTATCATTGCTACGGCAAGGTCGGACAGAACAATCTTGGGTTCTCTTCCACCAAACAAAGGATGATTGCTATCTAGTTTGGCACTCATATCGTCTACAAACCCAGAATAATAGGGGAGTAAATCTACTCGTTCACCTGTCACAGAACCTGTCTTATAGTCTATCAGTCTGTCTGCGATTTCAAATGCCTCAGATTCTTCTTGTGAATGATTTTTTTGCTCAATTTCCGTACGATGTTGCCATGCGAAACCAAGTAATTCTGTCTCTGTAGGTGTCAGGTTATTTAAGCGACCGGGATCTTGAGTAAATAGTTCAGGTTCAGTAATTAATTTAATCTCAGCAGCAATTAACTGAGTAGCAATTTCAGCAGATCTTTGGCCGAAGATGTTTGCGAACCATTTAATTGTGTCCACATTACTCATTAGCGCATCGTAGTCAATCGATAATGAAGATTCGTCTAAGTGAGCACGAATAACTTTTTCAACAAAACTTTTTAATTTATTTGGATTATTAGCAAAGTTATCACGATAAAATTCAGATGCATCTTCTGATGAAAAACTACCCGTATCGATTCCAATTTTTGCATAAAACTCTCGTTCCGATTCGGAGAAACTTTTAGTTGAAATTAGTGAAGACATTGAGTGGCTCCAAACGGTAAGTTGGTCAGTTAGATTGTTAATTCCTGAAGCATTCCAGAATTCAGATCTCTCTGACTTTGATGCCGTCTCAAATGTGCTGTAGTTTCTGCGATCGAATGAAGTAATAGCAGTGGGATCAAAGTGCTCGCTTATGTTGTGTGCGGGATTCAAAGCTGCATTTCCCAAAAGTAGTCTTGCTTGAAGACCAATTAGATTGGGATTAAAGGGCGCGGACTCGCTTGAAAATGAAGGTCTGACGCGTTCTGTCATGAGGCCTATAGTATAGCAGATTTAGTTCTCGTTTTCAACGCCAAGGAGTCTATTCACCACTTCTTTTTTATACCGTCTATCTCCTCGTGAGTTAATACGAATTGCAGGAAGTTTTCCTTTCTTACCCCAACGTTTTATTGTAAGAGGGGAGACTCGCAAAATATCAGCAACTTCTCGAATAGTAAGTAGGTCTGGAAGATCGCTTAAAGAAACTCGATTTGATTTGAGGGGGTTTGACATAGAACGCATTATATATTGTTGAAGTTGATTGTCAACAGATAATTTCTATCTAGATTGTTGTTAAAGCCCAGAATAAATTTGAAGTTTAAAATCCGAACTTCGAAATAATTTTCCTTACCAAAGGTCTTATTATCCCAAGTTCTAAGCTCTACGCTCTACGCTTTAAGGTTTATGTCTTTTCTCGCTTGACGTGAAGCTACGAAAAGTTTATAGTTTTAGTTATTACGTCAACTCGATTTATGAAGCCAAAATTTAAAGGATTTGCTTTCGTCCCACTTCTTATTGTCTTATTCCTTCTAATCGTCTCAGCGGTAACTAGTTATCTGGTTATCAATCAAGGCACTGGTGGTTATAAAAGTAGAGCTGACGCTGGTGATGATATAGCTAAATGCTCGGCAAGATCCCCCGGCTACAAGTTTTGTAGTAGCTATAAAAATGCTGTTCTAGAGTGCATCTCTTATTCGGTCATACCCAGAACGGTAGAGAGTTGTCAATCTGGATACAGTTGCTTCATAAATAAATGTGTTGGTATAAATCTATCCGGTATATGTGGGACTGATGGTAAAGCCTGTTGCTTCTCACCAACTCCTGTAGCGGGTAGAAAGTATATCTGTAGTCAAGGATCTCCAAGCGTTCAGTCATCAAGCTGTAGGTGCGAACCTACACCTGCGCCTAAACCATGTAGCAAGGTGGGCGACACTTGCTGCCGCTCAGCAACTACCGGGAAAAAATATTGTGATGCTGCATCTGGTCTTGAGTGCTACAGCGCAGGAACTGGATTGTGCAGAAAACCGGTACTCACACCAACACCAACTCCAACCGATAAGCCTACTGGCGGTGGTGGCGGTGGTGGCGGTGGTGGAGGAGCAGGCGGTGGGAGTTTGTCATGTGCTGGTGGTGTTTATTGCGGCGGAACAGAGCAATTTACTGGTGAGGCTGGAGGAGTTTATTGTGGACAGGCTGATGCCGGTGGAATTTGTAGAAGCCACCGATGTAATGGGTCTACCGGAACATTTGAATATATTGGCGATGCTTGCACATATACGTCTCCAGAGACTCCTCCTGCAGTAGTACCACCAACCGCAACCGGCGATGTAACACTGGCTATGTCATTAAGACTTCAAGGAGTGACTGGTAATCCTAGAGGAGCCAAAACAGTTCCATTCAAAGTTAAGTTGAAGGGTCCAACGTCAACATCCGACTACGTCACTGGAACCTTAACTGCAGACTCGACTGGAAAGTGGGCTGGAACCGTTAATTTCTCAGGACTCGAACTTGGCTCGAATGTAATGTACTCCGTCTACGTAAAGGTCGGTAAGCATTTACAAAAGAGAGTTTGTGTAAATTCGCCAACAGAGAGCCCTGTAGGTACATATAGCTGTTCAGACAACGGAATTGTTCTAACAAGTGGTACCAACAACCTTGATTTCACAAATATTTTACAACTTGTAGGAGATCTTCCTCAGCCACCAGCAGAACAGAATGGAGTGGTTGATTCTTACGATATCTCTTATGTTCTAAACCATTTTGGAAGTACTCAGACCGATCAACTAAATATAGGAGATCTTAATTTCGATGGTGTAATCGATACTCAAGACAGATCGCTTATCATACAGTCATTAAATGTTAAGTATGATGATGAATAAAAATATATATATGGATAATATTGAATCAACACAGCAACCACAGGCCCCAAAGAGAAATTATCTTTTAGTATTCTTTGTAGTTTTGGTTGTGATTGCTGTAGCAGAGCTTTTCTTAATTTTACAAAAATCTGGAGGGCTACCTTCAGCTGCTACCATAGAGGAGAACGAAGTTGTCGAAGAATCTACCGAAATGGGGATAGGGGAGGGAGTAATGAGTCTTGGTTCTGATATTCAAGAAGCTACAGTGGGAAAACCTATTAAATTTGTCGTGAAACTAGACTCAAATAAACGGGGAGTTGTCGGAATGGACGCTGTCCTTTCTTTTGACAAAGCAGTTTTTTCTGCCGGTCCAGTAGACTCATCTTTAAAAGGCTTTACTGCAGTTTCTAGCACTCGTAAAAATTATCTCGAGGTAACTTCATCCAAAGATCCACAGACCGTCGAGATTCCAGTACTTGCCAATGAAGATGTTTTTAGTTTCATGTTAACTCCAAAAAAGGCTGGAGTCTATAAAGTGGAGCTACTGGGTAAAGCGGACAAGTCGAGCACTAAGTTTATAGATGCCGAGACCGCAATCTATTTGCCAAAAGTTAATAGTGTTACGGTTACGGTGAAGTAAAAACTTGAAACTTAGAGCGTAGAGCGTATAACTTTTTAAATAATGAAAAATATTAAAAAATTACTCACAATTCTATTTCTTCTCGTATGGGCGACAACGTCTGCAGGCGCTGCAAACGCTGCTTTTCTAAAGTTTAATGAGGCCAGTTACTCAGTAGCGGTAGATGAAACTTTTGATGTTGAGATTATTGTAAATCCCGGTTCGGATCAAATTACTTCCATCGATTCATATGTAACTTACGATAGCGCCATAATTAATGCAGATAGCGTCACGGAAGGTACGTACTTTCCAACAGTTCTTAATGATTTAACTACTGGAAAAGTATATATTGCCGGATTAGTAGATAGCCCGTCTGACTTTAAAGAAGGGGTTGGTACAGTGGCAACTATTACCTTCAACGCTCTTAAAGAAGGCAAGACAGATTTAGTTTTTGACTGCGATGGTCAGGCAACAGTTACCTCTAAAGTGATTAAAAATGACATTAACTCAACGAATATCATTACATGTTCTGAAAACGGAACAGCAACTGTTACAATTGGCGTAGGTGGAGATGCAACCGGAGGCGCTGAGGATACGCCTACACCTACTCCTACAACAGCAGCGGTAACCCAGCTTCCAGCTAGCGGATCTACTGAAAACATGATGATGATGGCGCTGATTGGAGCGGTTTTGGTTGGAGTTGGAGGGTTAACAAAATTAATCAAATTTTAATAAATGAAAAGAAGCAAATTAATCGCAATAATTATTGGATCGGTTTTAGGACTGGCGCTAATTATCGGTGGGTTTTTGTTAATGCAGAACTTTAGTAGAGCTTCGAGCGAAAAGCCAATTGAGGTAAATAATATAGACATTACTTCCACCAGCGCCAAGATTACATGGAAAACGGGGAATGACACTGTCGGAACAATTGTTACGTATGGAACGTCGGCAGACTTAGCAAATTCAGCTATCGCACCGGCAGAAACGCCACAAGGTAAGGAGCACTCTGCAGTACTAACCCTACTAACTCCTAGCACAACCTACTACTATGTTCTAGGGACCGATAAGGAGTTTAATAATGAAGGAGCGCCATGGAGCTTTACAACCAAAGCGGCAAATGAGACAACTACCAATCTTATTGTTAGTCCAACCTTAGCCGCAACAAGTTCGGGATCACTTGACTCCGTAATGCCTACGGTGGTTCCCACGACATCTGGTGGTGTTAATACCTGCACAGAAACCAACTGTGCTGCTATAAAAGCTAAGCTGGGGAAAGAGTGTAGCACTCAGGAATATATTAAGTGCATAAAGGCGCAAAGCAACCCATCCCCCTCCAATTAAATTCTTAGTTCTTATTTCTTAATTCTTAATAAAACTCTGCAGCGATAGTCCAAAGTCTCTTTTTTGTAGCATATAAGCGACTGACAAAATATCTTTACTTTTATAGATTTAAGAATGGTCTATCCTTTAGAAAAAAGAACCATTGAATTGAGCAAGAAAATAATTTTATTTTGTAAGAAAATAGAGAGGAATGTGCTTATCAGGCCACTACGAGAGCAGTTAATGCGTGCCGCAACCAGTATCGGCGCAAACTATCAAGAAGCAAATGGGTCATACTCAAAAAAGGAATTTAGACACAAAATTTTGTTGTGCAAAAAGGAAGCAATGGAAACAAAATACTGGATTGAGTTAATAGCGCACAGCGACAATGCGAACAGAGATGAATTGAGAAGATTATGGCTCGAAACTCACGAGTTAACGCTCATTTTTTCTAGAATCGCCAAATCATCTCAAGAAAAGTCAAGTTAGTAGTGGCTATTAAGAACTTAGAACTAAGAAATAAGAACTAATTTATGAGCAATTGCATCACGAACGATATCGCTGGAGATATTATAGAAGAAATCATAGAGCCTTTACCTATGGGAAGGATTAATAGTATAAGAAAAAGAATCCCATATCTTTCAAGCTGATACCATTCTCTAGCCTTGTCCTCAGGCAACAGTCCACCTACAATCTTGAAGCCGTCTAGGGGGTGAATTGGAAGCAAATTGAATACCCCAAGCATCACATTAAGTTGAATAAAGATTATCAGAAATTGAAGATCGGTTATCTTCAGAACTATTGTTATTAGGAATGCTAACAAAAAATTAGAAATAGGGCCGGCGACCGAAATTAGAGCAGCGTCTCTTCGAGGATTTTTAAGATTGAAAGGGTCAAACTGAACAGGTCTTCCCCAACCAAAACCGAACATGAACAAAAACAAAATTCCCATCAAGTCAATATGGGCCCGCGGATTTAGGGTGACGCGGCCTTGGCGTTGCGGTGTTGGATCGCCAAGTTTATCCGCTACAAATGCATGACTAAATTCATGGATTGAGATTGCGGCAAGAAGCGCAATAAGATAGAGAACGAAAACTAGAGGAGACTGGGTAAATAAATCGATCATAAAGTTCTAGGTTCTAAGCTCTAAGTTCTATTATATAATACTTCCATGATTAAGACTGGTGTAGCTGCGATTTCGGCTCTTGGCCTCCTCGCATTCAGTGGCGTTGTGGTATTGTTTGTTCTTTATTTGGCCAAAAAACTATTTAGAGTAAGAATTTTTGATAGAGTGGCGGCTTTTTTACGCCCAAATGCATATTTTTTCGCTTTTTTCTTATCGCTTACAGCTTCCTTGGCAAGTTTATTTCTGTCCGAGGTACTGCATTTCCAACCATGCATACTATGTTGGTATCAGCGAATAGCGATGTATCCACAGGTGGTGCTTCTGTATGTTGCACAGCTTAGAAAAGAATACGTATTGACGCCTTACTTAATTACGATTAATGTAATTGGAGGGGCGATATCTCTGTATCATTATTCTTTGCACGTATTGCCTCGCACAATTATTCCAATTTTGCCATGCTCGACTCAGTTGGGAGGAGTACCATGCGACAAAGGCTATGAATTTTATTTTGGTTTTATGACCTTCCCGCTTATGGCATGGTCTGTGTTTGCTCTCATCACATTTATGCTTTTAATATCCCAAGTTAAAAAAACTCCCGACAAAAAGTCGGGATTCCGATCTCGAGAGCATCGGAAGAAATAACCATGCTCAAGATTGTAACTGTGCCTAATAAAGTACTCACCACGCCTACGCAGAGTGTAAAAACAATTACACCAAAAATAAAACGTCTTGTTGAGGAAATGAAAGAAACACTACTAAAGCAACGAGACCCGGAAGGAGTTGGACTTGCCGCAACGCAGGTAGGGGAGAGTCTAAGCATTTTTATTATGCGACCATCCCTAAAGGGAGAAATCTCGGTCTGCATAAATCCAGTTGCAAAAACTTTAGATTCTGAAGAAATTAGCCATGAAAGCAAAACATTAAAGTCCAGAAAAAGCAAACAGTCTAAGATGGAGGGCTGTCTCTCCATTCCCAGAATTTGGGCTCCATTAAAAAGAAAAGGAAGAATTCAGCTTGAATACGAAGATCTTGATGGCATAAAGCATTCCAAAGTGTTTGAAGGATTTGAAGCAATAATCGTGGCGCACGAAGTCGATCATTTGAACGGGATTCTATTTACACAACGCTGTTTGGAACAGAATGTGACAATGTATGAAGAAGATGGCGATGAGCTTGTGGCAATGAAAGCATAAAACTATTGCCTAATTTTTAGTTTGAAATTCGAAATTTGAAATCAATATCCAATTTGAAATGTTTGAAAATTAGAACACTAAAAATTGAATTAAAATTGAAAACTTCAAATTTCAAATTGAGGGTTAGGCTGTTGCAACAGCTACGGGGGTGGGAACTGCTTTCATTTGTGTCTGCGCAAGAACATAAAATGGCTTAACACCATCTCTCATATCTTTGCGTATTCGCTTAATACATCTTGTACAAAGACGTACTGTCTCTGACTTACCCTTGACCATTATTGCAATTTTCTGAAGATTCGGTTTAAAGATTTTTTGAGTCTTCGGAGCTCTTTTTTTCCAACGACCTCCCGCTACACCGCGATGATGTGTGTGCGACCGACCATAAAGCGTAGTTTTGCCACAGTGAAAACATTCCATAAGCTATAATGTTAACATAACTAAGCTCAAATTTCAAAGCTAAAATGTCAAAAAAAATCTAAAGAAAGAAGTTTAAGTCTTTGGATTTCGACACCGAAACTTTATTTGATATTTGGATTTTAAACTTTGAATTTATGAAACTATCGCTGTGTATAGCCACATATAACGAGGAGAAGTTTATTCATTATCCCCTTGATTCTTGCATCGACTGGGTAGACGAGGTGATTGTGGTGGACGGGGGATCGACCGATAAGACAGTTCAATTACTGAAATCATACGGAAAAAAGGTAAAGGTCTTCGCGGAGGACAATCCTCCAATGTTTCATATCAATAAGCAAAAGGCCATTGAAAGGGCAAAAGGAGATTGGATTCTTCAGCTTGATGCCGACGAAGAAGTGCCGGAACAATTGAGAGATGAAATACTTTCAATTGTAAGTTCTAAGTTCAAAGTTCTAAGTTCTAAATACATTGCCTACTGGATACCAAGAAAGAACTATTTTCTGGGTCGGTTCCTAACAAAAGGAGGCGTTTATCCTGATAAAACTATCCGCTTATATAAAAATGGAGTGGCAACATTCCCTTGCAAAACAGTTCATGAAAATGTGGAAATTAAAGGCCATATTGGTGAGTTGAAAAATGACCTATTGCACTATGCGGATCCTGAGTTTTCTCGTTATCTAAAGCGATGGCATCGCTATAACGACCTTGATGTTAAGCTACTTAAGGAAAATAACAAGAAAGTCGGAGTGTTTGAATACATTGTTCTGAAGCCTTTATTCACCTTTTTATCTATGTACGGTAGGCATAAGGGGTTTATGGATGGTTGGCAGGGGTTAGTCTTTGCATTTTTTTCTTCAATCCGCTACATCGACATCTATCAAAAATCCAAATATCAAAATCCCAATAATCAAACAAAATTTGAAATTTGAACTTTGAAATTTGAATTTGGAATTCAAGACCCTATTTTGAATTCAACCACATCTCCGTCTTTCATCTCATGATCCTTACCGCAGATCAGAACCTTACCTTTTTCTCTTGCGCCAGTCCAGCCATTGCAGGCAACGAAGTCTTCAAAAGTAGCAACGTCAGCCTTAATAAATTTTTTCTCAAAGTCTGTGTGAATTGTTCCAGCGGCTTGTGGTGCCATCGTGCCCTTCGTAATTGTCCAGGCGCGGGCTTCTTTCTCACCTGCTGTCAAAAATGAAATTAGACCGAGGGTCTCGTAAGCTTTCTGAATAAGCACATTAAGGGTGGTCTCCTCGAGGGGATTAAATATAATGAAATTGGTTTGTTCCGCGTCATCCCGAGCATGGTCGAGGGATCCAGCGGAGCGCTTCGCTAGATTCTTCACTTCGTTCAGAATGACATTTATCTGCGCCTTTGTCTCTTCCGGTTTCTCCAACTGTTCAAGTGAACAGTTAAAGCAGAATACAACCGGCTTCATGGTAATCAAATTCAATGGTTTAATCGCATCTCTCTCCTCGACGTGAAGCGAAAGGGTACGAGCTGACTTGCCCGAATCGAGATGATTTTTAAGCTTTTTAACTACTTCGTAGGCCGCAAATGCTTCCTTTGGCGCACTTGTGCCTTTGGGTTCTTTTTGTTTTTGAAGAGTCTGCAAATCTGCCAAAATAAGCTCCGTCTCTATTGTTTGAACATCGCTTAAAGGATCGACCTTATTTTCTACGTGAATAATATCCTTGTCCTCAAAAAGTCTAACTACATGAAGAATTGCTGCCACCTCGCGAATATGGGTTAGGAACTGATTGCCAAGTCCTTCACCCTGTGACGCACCTTTCACAAGACCCGCAATGTCATAGAATTCAACCGCTGCAGGCACAATCTTCTGTGTTTTTACTATTTCTGCAAGTTTTTGCAGGCGCTCATCTGGCACCTCGATGATGCCAACATTTGGCTCAATTGTTGCGAAGGGGTAATTGGCCTCTAAGGCCACCTGACGCTTTAAAAGCGCATTAAAAAGCGTAGATTTCCCAACGTTTGGAAGTCCCACAATTCCAATAGATAGTTTCATATATTATTGTTTAGATTTTCGTCTCCTCAGATCACGCTCCAACTTTCGTCGCTGTTCACGGTTGAGTTTGGGCTCATTTACTGCGGTAAGTTTATCTACATCAAGTTTAGGAAGTCCTAATGCCTCTGAAAGGGCCTGATATGGAACGGTGGTTGAACTCTCTCTTTGTACGAAGGTATCGTAAGTTTCAATAACGGACTTTAAAATATTTTTTTCGATTTTTGGCTTATGAATAAGGTCAAAGTCACTTTCTATGAACTGCCTATAAAGTAGAAGTTTTAAACCAAGATTGCGGGGATTTATGTCGGCAAAATTTTGCTCCTCTTGATACCAAATACTTGGATGATAAACTTTTTTAAATCTTGGATTGGGTTTAGATTTAAGCTGGATAGGCATATCTTGTTTAGGACCTCTCATTACAGCATCGTAGCTTCGATTCATCTCGGGATAATTAATATTTGGCCTGTCCTGAAAACTAAAGGATGGATGTACTGAAAATTCAGAATCAGTCCCATTAATTATTAACCAAATTTGCGAATCAAGAACCCACATTAATTCGTGCAAATTTCCTTTAAAAGAACTTCGAGGATGCTCGCCATTTAGAAGGCCACCAGGGCCCATAAAGGTTTTTTCTAGATCTTTTAGCATAGAAAGAAGAATGTCTTTTTTGGCTTTGCGTTTCTCATCTGGTAGGAGTGAAACTGTGTCCAAAATACTAAACTGGAGAGAAGTGTTTGACTGAGCTGCTCTGATACCCAGTAGTCTTGTTTCCAGACTTGCAGCCGGATTAACTGAGGTTTGAATTCGAACCTCATTGTAGAGATGCTGAGCCATAAGATAGTTCACCCGGGTTTTATCTATAGCCATTTTATCAACCGCTGGATGAGTGTGCGGTACATCTTTATTAGGGAAAAACTTAAGGTAAAGCCGTAGAGTGGTTGGGTTACTTTGCTCTGCCACACTCTGAAACATCTCAGCCGCAATCATAAGTCTTTTAATTTCTTCTTCGCCAAATCGTGCCTCCGGTCTGCTTCGCAAACAGAATCCTACTACGTCATCTACAGAAATGGGTGCTTGGGGATTAATTAATTCGGGTGCGTTTTCTTCCACAATTTTTTTATCAATTAGGTCGAGCCAATGCTCTTTGGGGTCGTTGAACAATTCGGGGTAGTAAGTGTGAGCGACAAGTGTTGCTGCCCCTTTTTCTCTAGCTTCCATCAGTCCAATATTCGCTCGAACTTCGTCTTTGGCAAGCTCCCAGCCTAACACTTTGTCGTGCAGCATTAAGGCTGTCCAGCCCTGCAAAGCCATAGCTTCATCAAGCGGATCTTGGGATAAGTACCACTGAAGAACCTCATCTGGTGATGCCATTAGATGAATTAATCTCCCTGCTGGGACTCTTTCAGCATTTGAAACAGTATTTAAGTCATTTGCGAATGTTATTTTAGTTTTTGGAGATGGGGCGTCGGTATTCTCACTAAACATAGAGGAATTATAACACGGTAGAGAAATCGGAATTATCTCACGGTTAGAACAAGGTAATGGAATGCTTCTGTTATCATATGTTTCAGATATGAACTATAAAATTGGGTTTGTGTTGGGGAGGTTTCAGCCATTTCATCGAGGCCATCGTTATTTGATTGATAAGGCGCTTGAGCAGTGTGAAAGCATAATTGTCGGCGTTGGGAGCGCAAATAAGCAGGATGAAAAGAATCCTTTTAGCTTTGAAGAAAGAAAAAAGCAAATTTCTGAGGCTATTAAAAAACAAAATTACGCTTCCCGAATTATTTCAATAATTGCCCTTGACGACAATCCAGACGATGATATCTGGCTTGAAGATCTTCTTAAAAAGACAGGGAAGATAGATGTGATGTTTGGGAACAATGAGTGGCCTAACGAAATTTTTGAGATGGCAGGTTTAAAGGTGGTGCGAGTTCCGCTTTACAAACGACATATCTACGAGGGAACCAAGATAAGGGCTAAACTACTCAAAAAATAAAGAAGATTATTGGTCTTTGCCGTACTTTTCCATCAAATCCTTGACGCTTTCTTCGTTTATGGCACCACCTGTTGGCTGAGTGAACTGCTTCATCATATTTGAAAAATCAGTGAATTTGATATCAGATGGGGGAGTAAAGAGGCTGTCAGCTACCGTTGCAGGCTTACAGCTGTCTTTATACTTCTCAATCATTGCGAGAGCGTCAGCGGGATTTGTTGCTTTATCCGATGTTGTGGTCTGCGATGGTGTAATTTTTACATCTGGCACCTCCATCATAAAGCCCTCCTTGGTTTCGGAGTTCCATGTGTACATTTTTTTGTCCTTAAAAATCATGCTCCCTGACTCAGCGGACTTAGTTCCCGTAAAATCGGTACGCACAGCTCCTGCCTTTATATAAGTCTTCGTCTCCCTGCCATCCTCGTCGGTAAAGGTACATTGCAGACTTAAAGACTTAGATAGCGCGTCCTGAATTGAGCTAAATGGACTTGAACCTGCGCCATTTGAGTTCATAGAAGAATTTGAAGACCTCTGAGTTACGAAATATCCTCCAACACCAAGTAGTAGAACAACAACAACAATTATCGCTGTTTTATTCATTTCAATCAAAAGGATAGCAGAAGGTAAGGGACTGTCAAGTAGCAAAAAAAAATCGCACTCCGGAGTGCGATTTTTTAATCCTTACATGTTGTTATCATTTCATATGTTTTGTTTGTCGGTTATTTATTTAAGCGTCTTCTCTTAATAATTTAATCTTTTGATTGATTTTTTGAGCGACGATACTTTTTTAATTCCGACTTTTTTGTAAATTTATAACAGTGCACTTCTTAACTTATAATATTAATTATAGGATAAACAAAAACTATAGTACTTGTCAAGCGCATTTTATATAGGATAGTTTAATGAGGCTAAAAAGCTCTATAAACAAAAATATCTCTTATTACTATAAGGAGTTTAATTATGTTTTTTTAACTCAATTAGCCTAACTGAGAAGTGAGCGCTAATTTAGGACATCACTACATAAAAAATATTTCGATTGTTGTGATAATCCAAACAGTCTATATTGTTGACTATAGTTTACAGACATTGACCATGGTCTACATTATCTTTCTGTATGGCCGTCAAAGTAAAGGTAAAAGGAAAAGTGTTATACAGAAGACTAGGAGAAAAGGTGTATCTTGCAAGAAGAAGAATGGGAATTACTCAAGACAAACTTGCTGAGGACACGGGATTAGACCGATCTTACATATCACAGATAGAAAATGGAAAAAGAAATTTATCTGTGAAAAGCGCACTAGAGCTGTCCAGAACTCTAAATATTAGCGTTGGGACACTTCTTGGCCAACGAAAACTTACAAAAAAGTCCAAATTTAAAACCTATTTACTGAAGGCGAAGCGTGGGGAGAGGGCGTAGGACTTAGATACTAGCGTTTGATAGTCGCGGGTGAGCTGCGTTGAACGACGTTTTCTTGCGAGCAACCTCGAGAAGGTTGCGAGCTTATTGTACTGCTGTTTGTCTGAGCGAAGTAATTTCAACATGTCCGACACATCGCTTTTATCAATTGAAAAAAATAGATCCCGATCAATTATTTGGGCTTGGTCCATAGCCTGAAGAAAGTCTGGAGATTTCATATAATCTATAAAAGTTGTAGAGAAAATAACTGGTTTGTGAAATCCTAGAGCATGTGTCAATGTAGATGGAGCGGCCATAAACTCACGATAGGGTAGAGCAACAACATCTGCCGCTGAGTAGTATTTCACAAGCTTATGCTCGTTCACAAAGCCAACTATGGTTGTACGGCTTGATTCCCGCGCTAGTTTAGTCACTTCTTTACAATAGGACTGGTATGCTTCGTTATCTTTTAAAGCTGGATTTTTGCCACCGACTAATAATAGCTTCATGTTCTGAGTATTTATTTCGCTAAAAACCTTCGTTATCCAGTCAGTTCCCTTATGCCAGTCGAAAAACCCGAAAACCAGCACGACAAAATCGTCGCTTGAAAGCCCCAATTTACGTTTAGCCCTAGATTTTGACAGCGTTGGTTGCTCCGTCACTCCAACTGGAATTGTGACCAGTTTATCCGCGTTAATGTGCTGCCTTAATTTGTCACGCAGCTCTTCCTCAAAAACAATAACTTTGTCGCAGAGAAGTCCAATTATTTTGTAAAAAAACTTAATGTAAAAATTCATTGCAATAATTCGTGCAAAGTTCCAAAATTTCCTGATAACAAATCGCGCTTGTTTGATCTCCAATTTGTATGTGAGAAATTTATGTCGCTGAAGAGTCGCAAACTCCTGCGGAGCGTGTTGAAACTCAAAGTAAACATGTTTTCCCAAAAAACGCATCATAATAACTATAAAAGGAAGAATGTAGGTTGGAGTTATACCACCATAGACGTCAAAGTCGAACTGAATCAGGACATTTCTGATCTTGGAAAACTTAGCTACCGGTCCAAGGACAGAAAGTAAGGATAGCGGTTTGTTTCTTTTCCAAACACGTTGGACCAGAAGACTTTTGTTTTCGCTATGAGTAATTTTTTTACCCAATTTCTCCGCTAAAACAAGGATATTTTGCTTTTTCGACAGCTCGATAAGTGATCGCTTGGCATGTATTGCCAGAGGAAGAGCTTCATGGTCGTTTTCTGGGAAGCTGGTGACCACTAGGAGTGTATTTTCGTCATTTAAGGGCAGACGCCTTTTTTTCATGATGAAGCTCTTATTATAGCAAATTACGCCTGTTTTTTCCAGAGGTACAGCCCCGTGGCAAGCAGTATGGCGAATCCAAGATACTGTAAGTACTGAGGCCAAAACACCGTATGAATTTGAAATTTGAAATTTGAATTTTGAAATTCATTTGGAAGGATCCAGCCGTTTGCCCAGTTATTGACCAAAACATGATCCTTCAAAATTTGAACTTTGAACTTGGAACTTTGAACTTGAAAAGCCATCCATCCTTTTTCATAAGCCTGGTCAAGCACGAGCACCGTGCTTGAAGGTATTTCGCTGTTTGTACGTAATGCTTGTAAATAGTTGTAAGGGAAAGGTATAAACTGCACTTTCTTGAGTCTATTCACAGATGCATTGTTCGATAAAGATATATTTTTAATAATCAATGAGTAGTCTGAGTTCTGATAATATGGCGGGACTATAAAGTAGTCGGTCGAAAGTTCATTGTTTCGGGATAGCTCCTCCTCCATTACACATTTTTCTGTACTTAATTGCTGCAGACAGAATTTTATGGGTAATCCAGAGATATTCTGGGACTCGATTCCGAGAATATAGCCAACGGTTTTGGTGACGTTTGGCAGCGATAAACCATCACACATCACGCCGTTTTTAGCCTCATATTCAATCACCGACTCGTCATTTATTTGCACCGCACGCTTATTAATGAGAGTTGATTTAGCTAGCGAACAATCTCTTAGTTCACTGACCATTTTTTCGGCAGGAATGTTGTACCTATCATGTGGAAAGTCACCTTGTAGAATCGTTGGATTTGTACTTAGCTTATTGGCTGAAAACTTTGCGGAAAAGTTCGAGCTAGATATCAAAGGATGGGCTTTTGTACGCAGATTAAGAACTTCTAGATCCTCAATGGAGTTGTCGCTCACGTTCTCAAAAGAAAATCTAAGAGTAAGGTTTGAAGACTGACGCGCAGCATAAAAAGGCGTCAGGGTCTTAGAAGTTCCCGTGTCAAAGATATAGGTAGATAGATTCTGCTGGTGTCTGCAGCTATTACTCAGCGCATCAAATAGGCAGAATGATCCGTGATTTATGTTTGCCAGTCGATAATCAAAGTTGAGCTCCATAACAACATTATTAAATGCCGATATTGGCAAGGTATCTGCTAATCCGAACTCAGCGCAAACCTTTGCATTTTGAGAGTACAACCGAAGATTATTGAGGCTTTCAGTTGCTCCAAATAATTGATTTGCTTTTGGATCTGAGCATAGATATGGAAGAACTTTAGGCACGGGCAAGTCATAATCTATAACAGAGTTATGGTCATAGACGTTAAGAACGTTTTCTTTTTGTGTATTAATCAGAGTTTCGCCCAAGAATAAAGAGTCTGCAGTTGTTTCTGGAATAGCCATGACGGCATCATTAATCGATACGAGAGCGCTAGCTATTGTGGGAATGGGGAGAGTCTGCGTAATCGGTGTTTGATTCTGTGCGTGAGGCAGAAAATATTTTAGCTGCAGAGACCTTCTGCTATCAGGAGCAGTTTCTAGGTAGACGTCCGCATAAATCTGCGACTCTAGCTTAGAAATATCTGGCATTGACTGCAAACTGTCTTTGTCTGATAACTGTATCCGATATGAATCATCGTCTATCTGCAATACGGCATTATTTACTCTCTCATTTTCTTTAAAAATATTCCTAGAAGGATAGTTAATGGCAGTGGTTTGTTGGGAGAGATCAGATATATAATCACCAAGTTCCAAATATGCTGAGTCCAAATAGTTCCACCGATATATAGGTGCCACCTGTGGGATATTTTTTATGACAGAAATCTCGCTTCGAGCATTTCTAACCTCATAAATACTGATTTTCCCAAAAGATTTGATTAAGTGTATGTCTTTCAATGATGATAGCAATAGCTTTGTCTCGGGGTAAAACAACGGACCCTTACCGAAATTATTGTCCGGCAAGACGACATTCTCATCAAGCAATAGGTATCTGATGTTGTACTTGGCCAGTAACTTGTAGAATAGGTCGTTACTATTTGAATAAAGAGCGTATGACAGCTCACGATAGCTTTGCTCATTAGACGGATACCAGCGATCAAACTCACGATTTAATGTTGCCTGTTTTATACCAAACCAGTTAAAACCAGCGCCTTGATAAAGTTGCTGTTCCGATCCCTCTGACCAGTCGAAGTAGTTCCATCCAAAGACTGTGTGCATAGGCAGTGTTAAGATACGACCATCACTTCGCCTATCAAGGAACTTAAATGTTTCAAAGTAGTCCTGAGGTATCTTAATCTTTACAACCGGACTAATAAACTGGCCTTGGATCGCTGGCTTTGCATAGAACAGAATAAGTACAACGAAGCCATAGAAGAACATTGATGAAATCACATACGCATGCTTGCTAGAAAAACGCGACCTAAGCCATGTAAGAAAATTTTGCTGGGCGAAAGCAAATAGTATTGTGAATATGAATATGAAGTACAAGGAGAACTTGGTAAATGGAAAGCGAAGTAGTTCCTTTAAAAATGTACTTCTTTCTACTAATACATTAACGGGAGATAGACCTCCACCCAAATCCGACAAGAGGAAGGACGTCATAACTGCAAAAACCGGAATTAAAGACAGCAGTACAACGTTTCGTTTTTTAATGGCTAAAAATATGCCAATTAAGGAAGAAATGGGAAATATTAAGGCTAATATTTTCATGTACGGCTGTGAAAGATGCTGTATCCATGAAGACAGTAGGCGACTGGAGACCTTGTTGTTGTCAAATACTGTCCAGTCAAATAGAAAGTTGCGCATGTAAGCTAAATCGGTAATGTTTCCGAATTTCTTACTCACGTTGTAGGCTTCCTGCGAAAAGAGTCTGTGAATTTTTGAGTTGCGGAGATCTTCTCCATAACTTACCCCGTAATATATATTGGGCAGTATCCAGTAGGCATTAAGTAACAGTGAGAGAATAATTAAAATAAACGATCTTCGAAAAAACAGTTTAGAGCGTCTTAACAAAGAGTAGCTTAGACCAAACAGCACCAATCCACCAAAGTACACATACCACAGGGTGCTGGTGTGAGCCATAGGTGAGGCAAAAAACGTGGCTATCGCAAACAAAATCAATGGCTTCTTCGCGCCGCTATCGATGAATTTGATAGCAAATAAATATAGAAATCCTAGAAGCCCAAACTTAGTAGCAAACATCTCCAATGGAACAATGAAATGTTGCATAGTGCCAACATTAAATAGATAAAAAACTCCGCCCAAGCAGGAAGCAATACTTGTTGTGAGATTGGAGTGCTTATGGTTGGTTAATATATATTTCAGTAGTAGGTAAATTCCCACGGGCCCCAGAAGCATCATTAGGAAAAAATAGGCATATCGAACAAAAGAAAGGGGGAACATCACGGTAAAAAGCCAAACAATAATCATGCGCGGAAGTTCGGCAGCGTGTGCTTGTGCAGGTGGCGCTCCAAGGCCTTGATGTGATTGCCACACAGACAAAATACGAGATAGATAAAGTTGCAAATTAAACTCAGGATGTAAAGTATCCCAGCCTGAAAGAAAGGTATTGGGGCTGTAATTGAGAAAAAAAAGAACGGAGGAGAGAAAAATTAGAAATACTATGAAGAGGTCGATTCGAATTTTCTTAAGTAGTGAAAGCATACCTATAAGATTATAGGCGATGGTTGGCGCCATTGCGAGGTTGTGCACAACCTCGCAATGACAATGAGACTAATTAAGCAACAATGTTCGTTGCTAATTGTGTCCATGTAGCTCCACCATCCATACTTGCTATGAATGAGAATGCTCCAGTATTTACATCTAGAAATACTGAGGTTAATTCAGAGCATCCTTCTGCTCCACAGTTTGTCTGTCCTGTATAAGAAGTTTTTGCCATCTGTTTGAATTGGCCTTCAGACACAAATCCACCTGTGAATCCCGCGTCTCCTGCTGGATATCGTTCTACCATAATATGTCCTGCGACATAGTTGGAGAATTCAATAGTGCTGTTAAGATCTGAATCTTGAATACCATCGGCATGAGTTCCTCTTATAAACACAAGATAATTATGACCTTCTCGCCCTGGGAGATTTAATTCAAAATCCTTAACGCGTAAAGTCATTTCTCCTGCTGAGACTCCGACGTACCCACCTTCTGGTAAATCAAAAAATGATGTTCCTTCGGTTTCAAAAACCTGTTGATTAACAGGGTTTATGTACTCTATGTGTCCATGTGAGTCGTTGACCATATTGTCAATGTCTTTTAAGGTCATATCGGGATTATCGAATTGATAGTCGGGTCCGACCAAAAGACTACCTGGCTCAGCTAAAAAAGACTCGGTGCCTAGACCAATCGTGTTTGCGAAAGTTCCCTTTGCAATGTCTAGATTTGAGCTTGAAACCTGCTCCGGTACTCCACTTATTGAAATTGCAGCTCCATTAGCTTCACCTTCTGGGGACGTTTGTCCTGGAAGTGAGTTGACTGGCAATTCGGTGTTTGTTCCTCCTGGAAGTACAGTTGATGTACTTGGCTTGTCGCTATCACAGCCTACAAGCGAAACGCTTGAAACTGCTGCTGCAAGTCCAAATGCTAAACGTTTTATTCTTTTTGGTTGTAGTTGTTCTTTCATTTTTATAATTCACCTCCTTCAATTAGGAAATTTTAGTTTCCTTTTTTCATTAGTTTGATACCTGATATTAGCGTTATTGCGTTCAGTCCCAATAGGGCAAGTCCATAGTCTGGACCGGCCGAAGGCTGAGTTTTTACTCCAATCACTTCTTTTTCTATGCAGAACTGTGAACTATCTTCGCTACTTACGCCCTGTGCTTCCGTCCACACTTTGTTAGTTAGGCATAAAATACCCTGATTCGCTGGTAGTTTTTCCTGTGAAACGATATGAAAGGTGAAGTAGAAGGTTTTTGACTCTTTTGCTTCGATGCTGTCGATCGTGAATGAAATGGTTCTGTTCACTCCGTCTACAGTACCATAACCGTTATAAGTATCTAGAAAAGCTGGGAAGAAGTCCTTTACCTGAACATTTTTAAGTTTTACATCTGATGTATTGGTTATTACAACCTTGAACTTAACGTTCTGATTTGGTTTGTGTTTAAGGTCAGATGAGGCAAGATTTTCTACATAATTATCAGAGTTTGGTTTAGCAACGAATTTTTCTGCACGAATAGTATAGTTCTCAGTTGTCCCATATTGGCCGTATTGATCGGCTAAAGTAGGAGTAACAAGATTAAAAGAGAGAAGTACTAAGACTAAAAATGAAGCAGATAGTTTTTTAAAGATAGAGAACGAAGTTCTCTCAAGTCCCCTTACACGAGCAGTAAACATGATGTTAGTATACTATAAGACAATGGCGTTGTCAACTATGGGTTATTTGTTTACCAAATGACCGGTTAACGAGTTGCGAGTTTACGAGTTAACGGGTTTTTTTGGTATGAACTCATTAACACGTTAACGCGTTAACTGACAAATAGGGTATAATCCAGGCATGAAACTGAACTCGAAGCAGCTACGCTCGCTAGATGAAAACAAGGCTAAATCCGCAGTTAATCAGCATCAAAATAAGCGACAACCAATCTATTTCATAGTCGAAAATGTATATGACACATACAACGTAGGTGGTCTATTTCGCCTTGCGGATGCCCTAAATGTGGCTAAAATCTATCTTTGTGGGGAAACCGAGATTCCTCCAAACCACAAGATAGTAAAGGCGTCGATAGGCACGTATAAGATTGTTCCTTGGGAGTACAAGACTACTGCAAAAGATGCGATTGACGCTCTACGCTCTACGATTCACGCTCTAAGAGCATTGGCTATCGAGCAGGCGAAGGGGAGTATAGACTACCGTGAGGCTAAATATGGCCTGCCTTTAGCCTTAATTGTGGGTAATGAGACCAGCGGAGTCACCGAAGAGACTCTCAAGCTGTGTGATCAAGTAGTTGAGATTCCTATGTGGGGTGTGAATACGAGCTTAAATGTCATTGTTTCTGCAGCGATTGTAGGGTTCAAAGCTGTAGAATTGCTTTGAGCGAATATGATTAAAATCTATTTTACTCATTTGGAATAATTGATGGTGCTACTTTAGGCTTGAATACAGGGAAAGATTTGTTGAGAACTCGATGGGTCTTACTTGCCAATTTATCTACACCACTACTGATAAACTTCATTGCGCCTGATCTAATTTCTTCGTCAGTTCTTTCAGTTGCCAATATTCCCAAAGCGGCAACTCCAGCTAAAGTTAACGGATTCTCAGAATTAGCCTCATGTCGAATCAACTTCATCACTCTGTTTAGATATTTTTTTCTCAATTTGTCGCCTTCAATAGGGTTGATTTCATCTTGCTGTTCAATGTTCTTATCTAGCGCAATCTGTTCGGCCTCGATTTTTTTGAAGGCTTCAGCGCTAGTATCTGCTGGAGTAGGTACGACTGAAGGGTGTCTGCTAGGATTCAATCGTGGCCCTAGAAGGGCATGAAGAGTTTGTGCATAACCATACATGGCTGCCAATCCTTTTCGTTTATTTTCTTCACTGTATGGCTCTACCGGTGGTTCGTAAGTTAGTGAGTAAATTGCTCGAGCATATTTGTCAGATGTAGAGGGTGGTCGAATTTCTGCTGGTGTTCCTACTTCTGGCATGAATGAATTTTAGCTTGCTTTCTTTGCTTTTGCAACCGGTTTGGACCGAGTTGAAGTGATTTTTAATATAACTGACGAAATTATTACTCCAAGAACTGCTCCAACAACCACATCCGCAACATGGTGGCAGTTGAGATAAATGCGTGAGTAGGAAATCAAGCCAGCGAGAATGAAATAGAGCCATCTACGTTTAGGATCAAACTGAGCTAAAATGACGGCTGCGGCAAATGAGGTAGAGGCGTGGCCTGAGGGAAAGGAGAAGTCGTTAGGACATAAATTCGAAATTTGAAATTCGAAATTTGAAATGGGGCGGGGAGCTTGGAAAAGCGACTTCAGCAATGTTGTAACTAAAAAACTTAAAGCAATGGCGGATGTTGTTGATAGGATTATGCTCTTCACTTTATTTGTCTGCCTGATACCGAGTATTATTGCGAGGCCAAACCAAACCAAAGCGTAGTTTCCGAGTAATGTAAAAAAAAGGAAAAAATTATCAAACATTGTAGATATAAGTATTGTGGACTCCTTTTATTGTACGTGAAGATTTCAGTTTTGGAACGGGGTAAAAATACGATATGAATTTGAATTTAGGCATCTGCGATTTACAGTTTGTAAAAACTTTTTCGAGATACCATGGGGAGATATATACAAAAAAAGTAATTTTTTTGTAATTTGAAATTTGAAATTTGAAATTTGAAGTAAACATGTCGGCTTTCAGTATTTGTATATTTTTGCGGTTTGAATGAAAATGGCGCCTAACCCACATAATTACTATTAAAACCGGATTGATTTCGACTGCAATAAACCGCGTATTCAATTTTTTATCAAATGCTTCGGAAGCAGCGCTGAAAATTACAATTCCGTCCCCAGCCCCAAGATCGTACACAATCTGATCATTTGATATTTGGAGCGACCGAACGATACTTTCGATGTCATTTTTGTTTGATGGAAAGTATGGAATTGGAGAAAGTTTGCGCGATACAAAAAACGTGATGATGACCGCTATAAAACATAGAGCGATAAAAAATAAAATTGGCATTTGTACTTTTTAATATATGGTATATGCTATACATGTATAACAATGAAAGAAAATTATACTCCACTTAGTACCTCTCATAAAGACCACGATGCAGCGGCGGCTCATTCCAAATACCAGCACGTTTGGTGGCGCGCAGGCCTTTTTAGCCTCTTTATTCTGTTTATCGTTTTTGGCTACAACTTTCTACAGATGGAGACGTTATCTTTAAGAGTTTGGAACCGATCTTTCGCAGATGCTGGAATGATATTGATCGGAATATCCTTTGCACTCAGCGGGCTCTGTTATTTTTTTAACTTTTTGGACACAAAGATTCTATACAGGCGCGATCTTGGTCTGAACGGATTTTATATGGTCGCAGTTCACGGTCTGTATTCATTTTTGTTTAATAAATTTACTCCTTGGTTCAAGTATTTCGAAAGCGATAGGCTTTTAGCCTTTGTTCCTGCCGTTATATCGCTGCTAATCTTCTTTGGTATGGCGCTTATTTCTAATAAATACGCCGCAAAAGCGCTTGGGTCTGAAAAGTGGCGCGCAATGTTGAGGCTTGGATATATCGCATACATTCTGGGTGCGGTGCACGCGGTATTATGGGGGTTTGATGACTGGCAGGAGTGGTTTGGTACAAGCACATTACCTCCAATTTCCCTAGTTATTGCTGTATTCGTAACCTTCGTTCTAGTTCTACGGATTGCTCTCTGGTTTGCTTTGAAAAGAGGAAGTAAAAAGTAAGGCGGGTTCACCCTGAGTCCGCCAGCTGGCGGATCGAAGGGTGGGAGAGGAGGGAGTCGAACCCTCATGGAGTTGCCTCCACTAGTTTTTGAGACTAGCCTGTATACCGTTCCAGCACTCTCCCTGTTTTTCTTAGTATTCAGTATATAGTATAGCGTATAGAGTATTAAAGAGCCCTCTTTTAAAACCCTAAATACTTAATACCCATCGGCTTCGCTCAGGGCAAGCGAAATACTGAATTCCGGTTTTAAGGGGTTGACGTAATCAATAGTCGGGATTAAGATAGGGTATGAAGGCTTCGATTTTAAGCTCAATCCCACAGGCAAAACAGGTTGAGGCACTTTCATACTTAGTCTTCGAGGGCGATAAACTTCCGCACAATCCTTCATTAGAACTAATCAACAGATCAGACTTTAAGGGCTCAGATGAACAAGTGCTTATTGTAGACAATCTTGACGGATATCAACAGGTTGTGTTTGTCGGAGTTGGTAAGCGGAAGGACTGTACAGATCTCAAAATTCAGAATTCTGTCGCATCACTATTACGATTAATGACAGCAAAAAACATTGCGAGCGTTGGAGTTGTCGTCCCAGATCTTAGTGAAATGCAGAGCGTTGGTACAAGCTGTATGATAGGAGCAGAGCTTGGAGCTTACCAATTCTTGAAGTATAAAACGGATGAAAAAACTAAAAAACAGAAAAAAGTTGAACAAATTTCTTTTGTTGTTACCAAAGGCGAGTCCGAATTTAAAAAGGGAATAGAGTTGGGTACGGTTTTGGCGCAAGGAGTCGGGCTAGCACGCGATCTTGTGAACGATCCAGCTTCTCATACGAACACTCACACCCTGGTTGAGGTCGCACAGACAATCTCCAAGAGCTCCGCAAACATCTCACTTAAAGTACTCGAAAAAGAGCAATGTGAGAAGCTAGGGATGGGATCTTATCTATCCGTAGCTCGAGGAAGCGTGGTTCCGCCTAAGTTTATCGTCTTGCATTACAAGCCAAAATCAGCCGACAAGAATGCTAAAAAGATTGCATTAGTTGGTAAGTCCATCATGTTTGATTCGGGCGGGCTGTCTTTAAAACCCTCAGGCTCAATGGAGGATATGAAAATTGATATGTCCGGCGGGGCAACTGTACTTGGAGTATTTTCTGTTCTTGCTAAAACTCAGGTAGCTCACGAGGTTTATGGAATATTACCCGCGTGTGAAAATATGCCATCCGGCCACGCAACCAGACCTGGCGACATAGTGACGGCTATGAATGGGAAAACAATTGAGGTTCTAAATACAGATGCTGAAGGTCGCTTAACGCTTGCTGACGGCCTAGTTTATGCAGAAAAGCATTGTAAGGCCGATGTAATTATCGATTTAGCAACCCTAACAGGTGCCTGTGTGGTGGCTCTAGGCAATGACCTTGCAGGATTCTTTAGTAATAATGATGAGCTTTCGGAGTCGTTTGAGGATTCGGCTAAACAGGTAGGCGATGAGCTGTGGAAGATGCCACTTCATATGCCATATCTTAAAAAAATGAAAAGCGACATCGCGGATCTTAAAAATATCGGAGGAGGACGTTATGGTGGGGCAATTACGGCCGCAGTATTTCTGTCAGAGTTTGTGGACAAGGCTAAATGGATCCATCTGGACATTGCCGGGCCCGCATTTAGAACCGATGAGCCAAAAGGATCGTTGGGTAAAGGTGCGACCGGTTGGGGAGTACTATCGCTTTTTGCTTGGTTGCAAAAAGCGTAATTATAAGTTTTTAGTTCTTAGTTTTTAATATTAAGAACTAAGAATTAAGAAATAAGAACTAATCTATGAATTTACTAGACGCTGTTAAAACGAAAAATATCATCAAAATATCTCTTGAGGATTCGCTGTCTAGCGCTTTATCCCATCTTTCCTCATCTCATGATGCGGCCTTTATTTTCGATGACAAGAAGAAATTTGTAGGTGTAATCAATCCATATCATGCACTAATTCACGCTTCCTATCCAGGTAACGCGAAGGTAGCTCACTGTCTTTTCCACCCCCCAAGAGTTAAGCGCAACTTCAGCATCTCAAAAGTTGCACAGTTGTTCATCGAGTCCAAACTTCATTATCTTCCCGTTTTTGATGAAAGGGACGAGTTTATCGGGATAACTTCGGCCAGAAGACTCCTCACTCTGTACAAAGAGCATCAGGTATTTAAGGTACCTATTTCTGAGGTACTTAAGAAAAAAAACCAACCCTTGCTTACTATCAACGAAACCGACAGTATTGCAACCGCGCTACACATATTTAAATCAAGAAAAATTTCCAAATTAATAATGATTAATAGAGATATGAAGTTAAAAGGGGTTCTGACTTACTACGATTTAATCAGTAATCTGGTTGCTCCAAAGCAAAAAGGACATAAGGGTGACAAAGAGGGAGGATCAAAGCTAAATTTTCAGAATCAACCAGTTAGAAACTTTGCAAAAACTCTTTTACTTACCCTGACTCCAAACCACCTTATGTCAGAGGCGCTAAAACTAATTCTGGATAAGCAAATTGGTAGCGTTATGGTCGTTGACGAGAACAGGAACCCAATTGGCGTGATTACAACTAGAGACTTCCTTTCAGCGCTTCTGCGTGGGAAGAAGGAAAAAAAGATTGAGATTAGTGGAAAAGATCTTTCTGACAATAGCCAACACATCCTTAGCAACTTCATCTTCAAGCTGAAACACTGGGCACGCCATTTGCCAAATGTCGAGACAGTGAAACTTTTTGTTAGGGAAGAGAAAGGTGGAGGGGTATTTAACGCAATGCTATCGCTTATTCCCAAAAAAGGAATTCCTACGATAATTAAAAGAGAAGGAAAAAATCTTCAAAAAATTCTTCGGTCAATAAAGATTAATAAAGATTAAGCAGTAAGCTCTCTGAGTCGCTGAATAACTCCGCGAAGATTGCGAAATTTATGTTCGTGCGGGATATGATAGTCAAGAAAGTTGGTAATCCAGAAGATGCGGGCTTTTCCTGCAGCTTGTAACTTAGAGCCTGAAACGTCTCTAAGCTCTCTAACGATGTCCCAGTTGTCCTCAACAAATATATCAAGACCTAATTTATTGATCATATTTTGCTTAAAAATGTGAGGCTGTTCATTTTTCGCATTATGACTCTGAGTAGTAAAGATACTACTCGCATCAAGGCTCTTCATCCAGCTCTGAAAGTCCTGAGTTAAAGAGGCGTAGCGTCCTGTAATAAGATGTGCCTCTACCTTTCCTTCCTGGACAAGTTTTTTTAGGTCGTTAAGACCTCGAGCTGGGATAAAGCTGGTTTTATGTAATAAATACCAAGCAAACTTTGCAGCTGGATTTTGAGGTATGAAAAAAGAGGTTGTTTTTTTCTTAAAAATAAATTTGCTGATGAGTGCAGAAAGCGGTCGAAGAACTCGAACAGGGTTATACAAAATTACACCGTCCAGATCAAATCCTACTTTTAGGGGTTTTTTCATATTGAAAAAGAAGATTCATTATATCATCTCCGTTATTCGTCACGCGCTTTTTAAAAATATATACCTGAGGGTGATCGTAGACAGTAAATGATTCCTCGGCAAATCTATCGTCAATAATAAATGGCCCGAGTCTAGGAAATGAGGTAGATATTTTTACTGGTTCAAAGCCCAATGAACCGTCAAAGAGCATTGTGTAATACCGTTTTGTAATGGGGTAAATGGACGATCGATGCGTTATAGAATCAAAGACTCGGTTGCTCGAGAGGATAATGAAGTCGGATTGTTCTAGCTGCTTAGAGATAATCTCCCACTTGGCGCGCGAATCTTCCTGAAACATGGATAAAGACAGGGTGGTGTAGTCTTGGTTTGTCCTGCCAAAGAGATTTAATGGAAGGCTGTCGTCCCACTCCTCGGAGGTTACAGTAGATCCCTTTGGTATGTTTTCATAGATCCATTCAGAAGCTTGAACGCGAGAATGTTTTTGTTGATAGATAGATATGAAGCAGATGGGCCAGATAAGAAGTGCAAGCCAAACAACTATCAGTATTTTCTTAGCTTGTCCTGCCTGCCCTGAGCCTGCTTGCAGTGAGCTTGCCGAATCTGCCGAATGGGAGCGAAGTCGAAGGGATGCAATTTTTGATATAGCGTAGCCCGTCAGTAAGGCAAGAAATGGATAGATTGGGTAAAAGTATCTCATATACTTTGCTAACTGGACTCCTTGATATGTAAAAATTAAAATAGAAAACAAAGAAATGAAGATCAAAGCACCACTCTGAGTTATTTTTTTTCTTCGTGCTAGGAAAATTACTCCTAACATAGCCAAAAGCGTCGCGACCGGCCCGTACCCCCATAATGCGAGTTGGATAAGTGGATGGATTATAGGTAGAGTCCCGGTCCATTGTACGTTTGGTGGATAGTTAATGTCACCGGTAATCATTTTATGTGCATCTTGAATGTTTGAGATGAAGGTGGGGGATAATGAGACGGGACCGTTAAATGCGTAAGGATTAAATATGCGGAATGCCACAAGCCAACAAAAGCTAAAAAGTAAAGAAAATTTTAAAATATTAAGTAATTTTTTTTGGTGGACAAACAATAGTGATATATAAAATAGGGGAGTGGTGATAAGTAGAGAGGTTTTGCTCGCCAAGGTAAGTCCGAAAAATATTCCAGACCAAATTAAGGGCAATAACCTTTTCTCTTTAAAGTGTTTAATAAAAAAGAGCAGAGTAGAGGTGCTAAAAAATACTAGAATACTGTCCACGGTGAAAAAATGAGCCTGTTGTATGGGTAAAACGGAAAGGCAGTATGCCAAAGCTGCGAATTTAGCAGCCCTTTTGCTTGCAAAAATTTGCATAGACAAAAAATACACAAGAGCGATTGTCCCCGTGTCAAATAACGCAGAGATCGCACGGCCAACCAAAAAAATCGAGTCGTATGTTGTCATGTGAAAAAGTTGAGCGGTAAAGCGAGTTATCAAAAGAGGAAGATTCCCGTACACATAAAATGTAAAGCCGTTATTGTAGGGATTGAAGGTAGAAGAAGACGAATTAAAGTACTGTGCGAGCGACAATGGAAACTGAATTTTTTCTGCAACCATCGTCAGAAACCGTTCATCAGGATGCAGATGCGTACCCTGGTCCCAGTTGAGACCAATTATTCTAAGAAAAAAGCCGAGTAAAAGTGTGATTGCCAATACAAACATTTTGTTTATAATATAACACGTATGCTTCCAGTTTTACTCGATCTGACCTTCTTAAAGATTTATACTTTTGGAGTTTTTTTGATGTTGGCCTTTTTTTGGGCGGCCTTTTTGCTCTGGAAAAATTTCTTGTTAACGCCATATAAAGAGGAGGAAATTTTTGACCACTTATTTGTCGGACTTTTTGGTGGGTTGTTAGTTTCGCGAATCGTATATGTCACGCAGAATTTCAGCGAGTTTGGATTTAGTTTTCTGAAGTTTATTTTGATAAACGGATATCCTGGACTTTCACTGTACGGATTTTTACTTGGATTTTTGCTTTCGGTGTACATTTCAATGTTTCGATCAAAGGTGAAGTTCTCAGAGGCAGTCGACTACTTTGTTCCCTCTGCATTTGTGGCTTTGGCTTTTGGTAAGGTGGGGTCCTTTTTCTCTGGAGTAGAGGTGGGATCCAAGACAAACTTTCTACTTCGATTAAAGTATGTAGGAGCTGACGGCATGAGGCATTTAACCCCATTGTACGAAGGACTTCTTTTCTTTCTCGGAGCATATTTTGCATATCAACTATTATTTTCTATTCGGCGTGAAAAGTTCGCAAAGGGCACGAATCTCTACTTCTTTTTGTGGTTTGTAGGTCTCGTATTAGCTGGTTTTGATTTGCTAAAAGAGCGATCAATTTCTGTATTTTCAGTTCTTAGTTTCAATGCATTTGTTTCATATCTCTTGCTATTGACATTCTCTGCATATTTCATCTATTATTTCAGGAGTTCTATATTTACTTATGTCAAAAGCAATTTCAAAAAGTTTCATAAAAAATCATAAGGATAGACTTGAAAAGGATAAGGAAAAAATCCTTCATCAGATTAGTGAGTTAAAAAAAGACGACCCCTTCGCAGACCCCGATCATGCAATCGATAACGCCGCTATTGATACCGATGTGCGTGAGCAGGTGGGTCACGACACCATTCAAGCACAGATTAAAGACCTTGAAAGAAAACTCAGCGACATTGAAATGGCATTTGTCAAAATTGGTAAAGGACGATACGGATTCTGTGAAAAATGCGGTGTTCAGATACCTGTAGCAAGAATCAATCTTATCCCCGAGGCACGGTTCTGCATTGAATGTGAACAGAAGCTCTACAAATAAGTTCTTGCAAATAGACTCCTTCTCTATATAATGCTCAAGCATGGCTGACTTTACTTACTTAACTGCGATTACACCAGTTGACGGTCGCTACCGAAAGCAGGTGGAGGAGCTTTCTAATTACTTCTCAGAGAACGCCTTAATCTGTGCTCGAATTGAGGTGGAGGTTCGGTATTTGATTGCACTATCCGAGGTAGGCGTGGTGCGAGAATTTACTTCTAAAGAAAAAACAAAACTACTCAGGCTAAGGTCTCGGGTATCTCAATCAATGATAAGCAGAGTAAAGAAGCTGGAAAATGAAGTTAAGCATGACGTAAAAGCAGTAGAGAATACGTTAAGAGAGTTGCTGGGAGCTGGTTCTTTGAAGAACGTAGTAGAGATGATCCATTTTGGACTAACGTCAGAAGATGTGAACAACCTCGCCTGGAGACTTAATATTTCGCGAGCAAATCAAAAAGTTATTAAGCCGTGGATCGAGACGCTGGTGAATCACCTGTGCAACAAGGCGATCGAGTACAAAAAAATACCGATGTTGGCGAGGACGCATGGTCAGGCCGCGCTACCAACTACCGTTGGAAAAGAGTTTGCAAATGTTGCGGTAAGGCTACATAGTCAGTTTACCAAACTGAAAAAAGCCACTCTCTCTGGAAAGTTGAATGGGGCCATAGGCAACTACACTGCAATGCAGTACGCAGTGCCAGACATTGATTGGGTTAAATTTTCTCGCGATTTTGTCGAAAGTTTTGGGTTTATTCCAGAAACATTTACTACGCAGATTAATCCAAACGATGACATCGTAGAGCTACTACAGACATATCATCGTTTCAACACCGTACTGTTAGATTTCAATCAAGATATGTGGAGATATATAAGCGATGGTTGGTTTTTTCAGGAGCTGAAAAAGGGTGAAGTTGGCTCTTCAACTATGCCACAGAAAATAAATCCGATAAACTTTGAAAATAGTGAGGGCAATCTGGGATTGGCGAACTCGCTTATTGAACACTTTGCAAATAAACTCCCAGTTTCTAGACTTCAAAGAGATTTATCCAGTAGCACAGTAATGAGAAACATTGGACTAGTATACGCTTATCAACTAATAGCATACAAAAGCGCGATTAATGGCCTTAAAAAAGTTTCGCCCAATCAAAATGAATTAAAGCTTTCGTTGCGTGGCAACTGGGCAATCTTGACCGAGGCAGCACAGACATTGTTGCGCCAATCAGGTGTAAAAAATGCATACGACCTAGTAAAAAAAATGTCCAGAGGCCAAAAAATCGAACCGAAAGATTGGAAGAGATGGGTCGAAGGTTTACCGGTTCGAGTTGCCGTTAGGAAAAAGCTCACCAAACTTAGGCCAGAAAACTACATTGGTCTTGCAAGTGAACTTACCGAAATGGCGGTTACTGAAATTCGCTCGTCCTGAGTGGAGCCGAAGGACAATTCTTAATTCTTTATTCGCCTGTACGCCTATGTTATAGTAAATACATGGCAGAGGTTTCTGGTGCACAGTTTTTTAACTACTTTGTTTTTCTGCTTGTTCCATTTTTCTTTGGATTTATAGCTAAGCGTTTCAAACTTTCTCCCATTGTGGGCTATTTAGTCGGTGGAATCGTTCTTGGAAATCTTTTTAAAGGACTTGTTTCTGTAGAGACGGTTACCCAGTTTGCACATTTTGGAATCATACTTCTTCTTTTTAGTGTCGGTCTTGATCTAAACATGACCAAAATGTTTATTCTCAAGAAATTTGTGATTGTGGGAGGACTTTTGCAGATACTGCTTTCTTTGGGAGCTATTGCAATTCTTAGTACGTTCTTTGGATTCACTACTATTCAGGCCTTTTTAATCGGAATCGCATTAACCACATCCTCAACAACAATCGTTGCAAAGATTATTCAGGAGAAGCGCGAGGAGAACTCATTTCTTGGCGAGGTAGCTCTTGGAATTCTAATGCTTCAGGATCTGGCCTTCATTCCGTTTATCATCATTTTTACCTACCTAAACGGAGAGACAACTACGGGTATCGAGGTATTCAAAAGAATCGCATTCAGCATTGCAGAAGCAACTCTGATACTGGTTACTATGTATTACGTTGGTAAAAGAATTGTGCCATTTGCATTCAATAGAATTGCAGGAGTCTCACGAGAGCTTTTGAATCTTTTTATCTTGGTTTTTATCTTTGCCGTTATTGCTCTGTCCTCAACATTTGGCGTACCGGTTTTGATTGGAGCCTTTATTGCGGGCGTTTTGGTTTCCCAGACCTTAGAACATCACCATGTATTCGCGCAAATTCGTCCCCTCCGCGATGTCATGGCTATCGTGTACTTTGTGTACATTGGTACCCACGTACAGATGCCTCAGGTTTTGTTTCTGCTTCCTAAGGTTCTGCTGTTTGGATCATTGTTGATAGTTGTTAAAGGCTTAATCTTATTACTCATTTTCATGTACTTTCGTTTTAGCTCAAGAATGGCGTTTTCGATGGCTTTGTTTCTGTTTCAGGTGAGTGAAAACGCATTCATACTGTTGTCGTTAGCATTTTCAAATAAAATTTTCACCTCGGACGAGTACCTTTTGATCCTTTCATCGGTTCTGATGAGCTTAATCTTGACTCCGTACTTAATTCAGCGAAGAGAAACGATGTATCTTGTGATTCGAAGTTTCTTGAAGCGCAGAGCGCCTTTTGTGGACGTTTTTATTCAAAAGCGTCATGATTTTAACGAGGCCCCCGTTGAGGAAATGAGGATGAAGAACCACATCGTTATCTGTGGCTACGGTCGTATCGGAGAGCAGGTAGGATCTGCTTTAGCCTTGGCAAATATTCCCTACATAGCAATTGATTACAATTTTCAAACGGTGCAGAAGCAGAAAAAAGAGGGTATAAACATTATTTACGGTGACCCTAATGACGTTGACGTCTTAAGGTATGCTCAGTTGGAAAATGCTGCTGCTGTGGTGATTGCGGTTCCTTTACATCACGATCAAGAGGCGATAGTAATGAATGCTAAAAAACTCAGCACAAGCGTTCTGGTGATAAGTCGGGTACATACGGAAGGGGATAGGCAGCGAATGAAGGATCTGGGCGCTCACACCATCGTGCTGCCCGAATTTGAGGCATCCTTAATGATGATAAGAAGAATTTTTGTTCACAAGAAAATGTCGAGAGAGGAGATAGTGAAGTGGATTAGGCACATTAAGTTGGTGCGAGGAGCAGCATAAGCGATGAAACGTCAACACTCTTTTGGATTTCTTTTGCTAGGTATCTTTAGCGTGTTGATTTTTATTAAGCTGATGACTGGATCTTTATTTTTTCATAGCCCTGATCGGATTCAGTTTGTAGTCTATGGACAGGATACGAGGCTTTACTCACTTAGCCCTAGCGGAAATATTAATTATTACGTAGGTTATGATCCCGATCTTAAGGTAGAGGTTCCTAATGGCTACGGTACATACCGAATTGGAGCCTTATCTAGGCTTATTTCCTACGAAAAAAAACCAGAACTACTCTCCAAGGCCTTCTCTGTAGCCACCTCATCCTTTGTTAGTTATTATTTCTATCCTTCAAGTAATGAAATATACTACTCAAATGACGTAGAAAGGTCGTACAAGGCGCCAACCTTCAAGGAGTTGATGCTGTATAAATCGAATGCAAGGTTTTTAGACAGGGTATATATTTATCTTCAGATACTCCAGACATCTCCAAGTTCTTTTCAGAATTTAGACATCGGAATTCTTACAAAAAAAATTCAGAATCAAACCCATCTTTCGGCAGAAGCTTTCGGCAAGGAGTACAAAGGTTTTTTCTATAACAAGACTTATAGAACGGAAAGACTAAGTGTACAAATAAAATACACGAAAAACTATGATACGGCTGCTGCAATGGGAAAAATACTTGAGGGTAATGGGATAAGAGTGGTGGACATTTCAGTGTCAGATTCTCAACCCAAGAAATGCAATGTAACCACCACTACAGCGTCTAGGACCAAAACTGTGGAGGACATTAGGCGGGTCTTTAGCTGCGACTTAATAACTGGTAATGCCGATACTTCTGATATAATTTTCAACCTAGGCTCAGCTGAAACTGAATGGGAGCTATAATGAAACTTAGAACTTAGAACTTAGAACTTAGAACTAACAATGTTTTACCTAGCTATTTTATTCATCCTACTAACTTCTTTTATCCTTGCTAAAAGGTCGATGAAGGACTTTGACACGAAGCGTTACACGAAGAGGTCGGGGAGAATTGTATTTTATAAGCACGGAACGAAGCATTACTCTTCTTCTTTGTCTTCCTCAGCCTCACGAGCGAAGTTAAAAAAGTCCTTATCCTCCTGATTAAGGCTCTCGGCTAGTCTCTCTAGTTCATTATCTGAGACCGAGTCACCCGCAGCGTCATCCTCGTCTTCGTGTCCTGGCTTTCCTTCCTCGTCGGTGCCCATACGGCCCATGTTAGACTGAACATTTTTAGGAAAGGAGCTAAATTTAGCCACTTTTTTGCCTTTTTTTTCTTCTCGGATGAATATAACCACCTTAGTTACAGATACTTCCTTGATAAAACATCCATACTCGCTTCCAGCCTTAATGAACAGAGAAAGTCTCTTAGACAGATCATCAGGAAGCACGCCAATATACTCATTGTCAGTAGTTCGAATTTCAGCTCTTACCTTTTTTGGCTTAATCAGTACCTCAACACCTACAGTAAGTCTTGCTAAAATATTCTTTTGCCCTGGATTGAGTAGAGTAGTGGTCTGAGTCTTCCCCGGAATTTCAAGGAATAAATTTGGGTCAAATTTGTTTTCTCTAAGCAATGTTCCTTTGCCACCCTTCTGTTCAAGTATTGCAATTCTCTCCAAGTGCTCATGTGCTATCTGATTTTCTGTCTGAATTTTAAGTACCTGCTTGTAGGTCTTTTTGGCATTTACAAAATCCCCAGACTGCATATACGCAAATGCCAGTCGGAGTAGGCAGTTGAGGTCGAACTTAGCTTCCTTTAGAATTTTTTTATTTGTAGCTATCGCGGTCTTCCAATCTAGATTGATTGCGGCATCGATTGCTTGATTTTCTAGTGCGTCGTGTTCGTTCATATAATGAAAATTAAGTATAACGATTGTCGAACAAAATGCAACTTAAGTTCGCCATCGAGTATAATATCTTGAAACTTCTAGCCTAGAGCGCAGAGCTTACAAAAGTTCTAAGTTCTAAGTTCTAAGTTCTAACATAACCATGGCTGGGCATTCTAAGTGGAAACAAATCAAGCACAAAAAGGCTGCGAATGATCAACAACGAGCCAAAATCTTCTCCAAAATTTCTAAACTCATCACCTCTGCCGTGATTGAAGGTGGGGGATTCTCAGACCCGAACATCAATGTTAAGCTACGACTTGCGGTTGAAAAGGCCAAGGTCGCAAATATGCCCAAAGACAATATCGCGCGTGCCATAGAAAAGGGATCGGGACCAGATAGGGTCAACCTGAAGGAGGTTATTTATGAGGGCTTTGGACCGCACGGAGTAGCACTTGTAATACATGCTACATCGGACAATACAACTAGAACCGTGAATGAGGTCAGGACAGTGATTGACAAGGAGGGAGGCAAACTAGGCGTTCAAGGTTCGGTATCTTATTTGTTTAAGGTGAGTCATAATCCGGAACTAGAGTACACGCCGGTTTTTAATATGGAAATATCAGATAAAGCAGTTTCTGACCAAATCATTAGACTGTTAGAGAACTTGGAGGAGCTAGACGATGTGCAGCAGGTCTTTACAAATGCAGTTTTTCCCGAACTATAACATGAAGAGAATATTTAAAACATTTTTAAAAAAGATTAGATTCCCACTTTTTAATAGACTGGCGGGGAAGATAGAGAAGAGACTTCGATTTGTAATAAGTAGCGTTATTCTCACATCCCTGCTTCTTATTTCTACCTTTTTCCCGTTTGATAAGGTTTGGCTTTTCGTTCCTGTTTTTGTACTTCTTTCTTACTTTTTTACATATTTTTCTCTGCTTGATGACATAGAAAAGATAGAGTGGACTACATTATTTATTATGCCGGTAATCTTCACGGTAGTTTGCTACAGCTTTTACTTCTTGTTTCCAGTACGGTGGCTCACACGTGTACCGTATTTATTCATTTACGCAGTTTCAATGTATGCGCTATTTCTTACGTCAAATATTTTTAACGTTGGGGTAGAGAAGAGCTTGAGGCTTTACAAGGCGGCATTCTCAGTAAATTATTTCTATCAAACTTTCCTCATTTTTCTCTCATCAAGCATCCTTTTCTCTCTGCGTGAATATTTTATTGTCAACGCTATTGGAGTGGGAGTAGTGTCATTTGCGCTTGCGATGCAGTTGTTCTGGACCATTAAGCTTGATCTGGAACTTTCTATCGAAGTAAGAAATCACGCGCTATTTGTCGGACTACTTATGGCTGAAACAGCCTTAGTTCTTTCATTTCTACCTTTACAGGGATCGGTCTTATCCCTAATATTAGCCTCTACATACTATAGTTTGGGGGGATTGACGAGCGCCCATCTGGACAGTCGGTTATTCAAATCGACTATTCGTGAGTATGTAATCGTATTAATCTTCGTTTGGTTTGTGGCTGGATTGACTCTGATCGGTTGGTAGTTTTTTTTATAGGGACATCCAGAGGTGGGGAAGAGCAGAGCAATTACGGACGTGAAGCATATGACCTATAATAATATTTCTCACGTACGGATAAAATACTATAAGACATTTTAATTGCAGTTTAAACGTAATAATTTGAGGCTAAAATATACAGTTTGGATTGTTCCGATAGTCTAAATTGCGACGCGATTACCGCACCTGTCCTCACACCAATGGTATATGTGGATAACTAATTGGTGTGAGGGTAAATAACTAGCCTCAGATATATCAAAACGGCATGTCACAACGCTCCGAAATGCGACGTATCGCTATAATGCTAATCTTCATTATTTAGCCTCAAAAACGTTAATTTAGAGCGTTATAACAGTCTAAATTAAACTGTTTTTAAACAGTTTATCCTGAGTGAGCGGAGCGAATCGAAGGAACCACTTCTACAAGACAATCGAGATCGTAAAAGGAGGAATTGTGCTTTTATATCGATTTGTATCGAAGGAGAAGAGCGCCGTTCTCTCTTTTTGTAGATATAAGTACAAAACCAGACCAAAGGGTCAATGACGAATTTAGGGGGAAATTCCCGCAGGGAAACATGGACACTAGACGTCGTAAATTGTACCTTTTACGACGTAAGCCGTGGCTGACGGAGGAGGAGTGTGGTTATTTCTTATTTTCTAGTTCTTAGTTTTTATGTATTTATATTTCAATTTAAATATTTCAAACTTCAAACTCCCCTCACATTCCTCCCTGATTCCTTACCACCCTCAATGAGGTATCCCTCTCCCCCATTTAGACCGTCACAACAATATAATCATGTAATTCCCCTATTTTTGACGTTTTTTTAGGTAGAGAGTAGGTATAAGCCATGGGTTTATGCAAAAATTAGCTCTATAATGTACTTATGATTGTTTGCCGATCCGTTACTTCAAAGGATGAGTGGGAAGGGTTCATACAGACCCACCAAGAGGTCAACTTCTTACAGTCATGGTACTGGGGCGAGTTTCAGCAAGCATTAGGTAAGCAGGTTGAGTATATGGGCTTTTTTGACGGAGAAAGCCTTGTAGGTACCGTTCTGGTCGTAGTTGAGAGCGCCAAGAGGGCTAAGTATATGACTGTAGCCGGAGGGCCACTTCTAGACTGGAGTAATTCCCAACTTGTAAAGCTTTGTTTTGAAGAGTTAAAAACCGTAGCTAAAAAACATAATGCGATATTTGTCCGCGTAAGACCACAGTTAGTTGAAAACGAGGTTTCTTTAACCATCTTTAAGAAGCATGGTTTTGTTTCAGCTCCAATGCACTTAAGCGCTGATCTTACCTCACAGCTTGATATAACTAAGTCTGAAGACGAGTTACTTGCTAAGATGCGGAAGACGACGCGTTATGAGCTAAAGAAGGCACAGAAGCTGGGGATTACGATTCAGACGTCGTTTAATGTCGACGACATCGATGGGTTTTATGACCGCCAAATTCAGACTGCCAAACGTCAGGGATTTGTTCCGTTCTCACTTAAGTTTCTCAAGGAGCAGTTCCGAGTCTTCTCCGCAAACAACTCTGCTCTCCTCTACCGAGCTTATCACGAAAAAAAATTATTGGCAGAGGCCTTTATTATTTTCTATGGTCCTGAGGCGACCTATCATTATGGCGCAAGTACCGATGAAGGCCGCAAGTTCCCGGGTGCCTATCTTTTGCAGTGGGAGGCTATTTTGGAGGCTAAACGAAGGGGCCAGAAACGATATAACTTCTGGGGAGTGGTTAAGCCCGAGCAGACAAAACATAGATTTTATGGAGTGTCGATTTTCAAACGCGGATTTGGTGGTGACGATGTGGCCTATGTCCATGCACAGGACTTAGTGATAGCGCCGTTAAGATATACAATAAACTACTTTTTTGAACGCCTTCGAAAAAAGCTGCGAAGATTGGGTTAGTCCACGTCGTCATCCCGAACTTGTTTCGGGATCCTGAAATGAATTCAGGATGACATCATTCAGACTTCCTTCGAAGGGCTAGGCTACTTGATTGTGGAAAGCGTGTAGCTCTACCTGCTTCAGCACATTTGCTCTGTCCTTAGAGCAAACATGAGTTGGAAGATTTATGATCTGGTCCTTGATAGAGTCTGCGACCGGACACATTTTCTCCGGCGATACCAATTTGTGGTACCAACGACCAAGATAAATTCCCTGCTTTCTAAGTTTTGCAATTAGCTCGCCACGTTGTGGAATAAGTACAGGATATCTGCTCAAGGGTTTGTCTAGGTTTACCGAATGAAAAGCGTCGTTATATTCCGCAACATTTTCCCGACGACGTTCCTGGAGAGCTTCAAAGTTTTTCAGCTGAGACAGCAGAAGAAATGCAAATGCATTAGGGAAAAGTCCAGCCATATGCGGATTGAACTGGCCTTCCTTTTCACCAACGCTAAGTTCTCGTGGAAAGAAATGAAGGCTGTCTGACACCCAATGAAGAATCTTTCCGATTAGAGCAAAATCGTAACTAGACTTTATTATTACCGATGTTGGCTTATACAGAAGACAACGTGCTACAAAAGATGTACGTGGCGTCATTAATCGTTTGTCTAACTCTTTGAGAGTTTCCTGTAGCTTCTTATCTTTGGTAAGTATAGCTCCGCCAAAGACCGATGACAGCGCCTTGGATCTGCCAAATGAAAGAAGCTTTATGGAGTCTGCACTGTCTGAGATAAACATTCCGTTATCAAAGCCATGGGCCATGTCTTCAATCACCTGAACCTTGGAGGACTTCGCAAGTCTGAGTATCTCATCCCGATGCTTTGGAGTAATTCCAAATGTATGTTGAAGTACTACAGCCTTGGTTTTTGAGCTTAATTTTTTCTTAAGGTCGGTAATGTCGAGTGAGAATGACTCCGTTTCTACATCGATATAAAGCGGAGTAAGCTTAAGTTCTGTTACTGGCAAAACGACCGCTTCGCAGGTAAATCCGACCACAGCAACCTCATCGCCTTCCTTAAGTCTAAGTCCCTGAAGTACTTTATACAGGGCTCCACGAGCGGATAAGTAGAGAAAGACATCGTGATTTGGGAAAAATCTTTTTAGCCTAGATTTAACGCGTCCTGAGTGCTGACCTTTAATCCACTTCCATGGTTGAGCTAGAATTACCAAGGACTTTAGAGCGTCACGATAGCCCTCATTTGGAGCTAAGTCTAGCGAGATCATACAGTGTAAATTATATCAGAATGATCTCTTTGACCATAGTGGGAGTAAATTTCCCCTCAAGTAGTATAAGCGTTTTAGAGTCTGAAGCTTTCTTTATTTGGGCTAAAAGCTCCTTCTCCGAGGAGAAATATAGCACCTGATCCGATGAACCATGTTTTGTGAACAGTTTGTCAGTAGTATAAAGTTGTATAGGTCTATCGACGATAGTACTAATTAGCTTTTTATAGGAGCTGTCTTTCTCTTTTCCCAGTTCTATGATGCCTTTGGAAATTATGATGTTTTTTTTGTACCCTTGGCCCAGTGCAGTATTTATTGCGGCGACGAATCCGTCGACTGACGAGTTTCCAGAGTCGTTAAGTACTAAGGAGCCGTTGATCCCTTTATGGACCGAGAGTTTGTTTGGTATTTGTTTTAGAATTTTTATGGCAGCGACGACCTCTGCTTTGGTCATATCTTGATCCATGCAGAATGCAATACAGGGCAGAATGTTGGCTATGTTGTGGGTTCCGATGAGGCTGGTGGTTATTGTAAAGCCAGTTCCTTTGTACTCGATCTTAGCCGTAAGATTTTTCTCCGAGTTTAGTTGGATGTTGCTCGCCACAACATCACCTTTATCGGTATTAGCTGTAAATGAGACAACTCGAGCCTTGGTACGCTTTGAGGTATGCGGGAAGGAAAGAATGTCGGAATTAATATACGCTGTTCCTTTCTCGGGCAGATACTCGAGAATCTCTCCTTCTGCTTTAATGAGATTTTCCCGCGATCCATAAAGATCCAGATGCTGATTTCCAAAAGCAGTGATTATTGCGTATTGTGGCATAAATACTTTGGTTGCCTTTGCTACTTCGCCTTGTCTGTACGCTCCGACTTCGGCTATAAAATACTTGGTATCCGGTTTTATGTTTTGAAGTATGGACTGTGCAACCCCAACATCGGTGTTTTTGTTTTCATCGGTCTTGGCGACTTTGTACTTAGTCGAGAGCATCTGAAACAGAAACTCTTTTGTAGAAGTTTTACCATAACTTCCAGAGATTCCGACGCTAATAATATCTGGACGCGATTCAATAAGAAGCTTTGCTTTTTTTACCATCCGAGTACGCACTGCGTACGCAAATGGACGAGTCAGAAGAACAGAAACGGTCACGAGCAAAAGACTGAGTAAGGGTGACAATACTAAGACCAAACCAGAAATCAATAAACCAACTTCAAACTGAAGCTGCGCCCACAGTCCAAATGCAAGCAGCGATATAGATATACATATAATAAGGAGGTTGCGTAGCGACTTGGCAGGAAAGCGCGGCCAGCGCAGGTACAGAGTCGAGATTGGGCCATTCTCCCTAAGAGTCGAGCCAAATCGATCCAAACGATACTCTTTCACCTGAAAGACGTAACAAAGGTCTATTATTTTTGTTAAGACGGCGACTGCAATTATTGCTGCTAAATAAATCATGGTTTTGTTTTGTCATGCTGAATTTAGTTCAGCATCTGGATCCTGAATCAAGTTCAGGATGACGTTTTTTGTTTAGGATGACGTTACTAAGAACTTATAAACTTCATCTGCGACAACTTCAGGGTGTTTAAGTGGAAGTGCGTGACCTATGTTTGGAATAATTTTGAGAGTTGCGTTTGTGATTTGTTCTTCAAGTTCACGTGCCCAGACAAGTGGTGTAATGGTATCTTTTTCTCCCCAAAGAATTAATGTTTTACAGACAATTTTATTTGGTAGGTCTGTAAGGTCGTGTTTCATAATTTTTCTAAAATTTTGTTCAAGCAGAGGAAACTTAGCCAAGTCGGATGATCTGAAAAATATTTTGTATAAAAGTAATCGGAAAGGGGGATTATTTCTTGGAAAAATGTGGTGGAAAATTCTGGCCAATAACGATCGTTTTCCAGACCGTTTATACGAGCTATCACAAAGTATCAAAGAATCAATTAAATTCGGTTTTTTTGTGGATAGATAAATTCCTAGACTTCCGCCAAATGAATGTCCGAAGTACGTGACTTTAGGGACTTTAAGAACTTTTAGGAGCTCGGCTACTACGTCAGCGTACTCCTCTACTCCCCAACTAGGATCTGGCATTTCACTTTTACCAAATCCTGGTAGATCAATAAGAATCACTTTGTGAGTAGTGCTAAGAATCTTGGCTAGTGGACTAATACTTTCTGACGATCCTCCCCAACCATGGACAAGCATAATAGGATCGCCGGCTCCCAGTATTTCATAATGAACCTGAACACCGCTTAGAAGTGCGTACATACGCTAATTATAGCTCAGAACTAAGAACTAAAAACTAAGAACTATAAAATGAAAGATTATTTGGCTCCGTCTGAAAGAAGTTTTTTGAATTCGTCCAAGGATGCGAACTCAAGTTTTTTACCGTTGAGATAGAATGACGGAGTTGAGTTGACTCCAATTTGATTTCCCAAAATTAAATCATTATCCACTCTTTGTTTTACCTCGTTGCTGGTAGCATCTTTTTTATATTTATCCAGATCTAATTCAAGTACCTTAGCGTACTCCAGAAATATTTTATTTGGTTCTTTTGATTCAGACCAGACAGTTTGATTATCAAAAAGCATTCCACCCATCTCAAAAAACTTTCCCTGAACTCCAGCAGCCTCCGCTGCATATGCTGCTACCCTAGCGTTTTTATGAATATTTTCTAACGGAAAGTTTTTGTAGACAAATGCCATCTTCGACGCGATCTTTGCGTCCGCAGAGCCCGATGCTTCGTATGACTTGAGTACTTGATGAAAGCTTCCGCAGGCAGGACACTGAAAATCGGAGAACTCGGTTAAGACGTTTTTTTGATCCACTCCCCATTTAACGTGATCAGTTGGCAAAACTTTTTGTAACTGAGTTTGTATGACTGAGGATGAAGAACCGCTTTTATTGCTTGCTGCATAAACGATAAAAAGAAAAACAAAGATAATAATTACTGAAACGATAGTAAGAAATGCGTTATTTTTCGACATAGATTTTAAATAATACAGTTAGTTACTAATATTTACAATATCGGGTTAGTCTAACAACAACAGTGCAAACATCACACCAATTCCAAGAAGCATTGTGACAAACTGTAAAACTGTTTTTTTAAATCCAACTTCTTTGTGTAGTTCTGGAATTAAGTCAGAAGCCGCAATATAGATAAAGTTCCCCGCGGCAAATGAAGTAAGCGTCATAATTGCATTGGTGTTTGTACTTCCGATTACTAAAACAGTTACAGTTCCAACAACGGCAGTTAGCGCGGAAAGAAAATTAAACCAAAGTGCTTTTGATTTAGAATAGCCACCGTGAATCAATACTCCAAAGTTTCCAATCTCTTGTGGAATTTCGTGGAGAATAACTGCAAAGGTCGTTGCAATTCCGGCAGGAATACTAATGAAGTAACTCGCACCAATCACAAGTCCATCAATAAAGTTATGTACCCCATCTCCAATAAGAGTCATTGTGGTCACTGGATGTTTATGATCGTGTCCGCTGTGAGTTTGATGATGTTTCCAGTGAATAATTTTTTCGATAACAAAGGTCGCCATAATTCCAATCAAGATGTTTATCGAAACGCTTTGGGTAAATCCACCCTTTTCAACAACTTCAGGAAGTAAATGAATGAAGACGTCACCAAGTAATGCACCTGCAGAAAAACTTAGAAAATAAATTAGAAAAGTTTTTAACCCCTTTTCATTAAGAGGTAGAAACACGACACCAACTAGCGAAATTAAGCTTACCGCCAAAACGCTTAAAAGAGCGTAAATAGGAATCATTGATATTAATTATACGTGAGAACGCAAAAAAAGATGTCTTGATATTTCTTTATTCTTTTGTTTATACTGACAGTTCTATGACAGATCAAACAAGTTCTCAAACAACCCCTGATGCATTAGAAGCACGTCTTAGCATCGAGCAGATGATTAAAAACTACTTGGTAGATATTGCTTCGATTCGCGAAAAGTTAAAAACTCAAAAGGACATGTTCAAGTCATCCTTTGAAAGCGATAAGGAGTTTAGCGAGGTTGATGTTGAGCATAAAGCAATTGCGAGAAAAAAAACAGAAGCTAAGCAAAGAATTACTAAGACCGATGCGGTCTCTGTAGTTGCCAATCAAATAAAAGCTCTTCAAGAAGAAATGAAAGATGCGCAGCAAGGACTTTCGGATTATTTAAATCAGTATGTGATGCAGACTCAGGCTACTGAGTTTTTGGGTCCTGATGGTGAGGCGATGTCAATCGTACGCTCTGCAAAGCTTGTGAAGAAGAAGTAGGGCTAAGATTTACTCTCCGGAGTCTTGATTTTTTATTATTCGGGCGATGCTTAATCTTTATCTTGCCCACCGACTACTGGATGGGTTGGTCCACCCGCAGAAATCTCATTCTTTATATCCTCTGAAGGAAGATCGTCATTGGACACATCTACCGCTACGTGACTTGGCTCAGGATCTTTAAATTTATCAAAACCCATCTTTGTCGCTACTTTAGGCTGGCCGTCCCGATCAAGAGGATATGGAATGCCACGATTCGTATGGTATTCGTAATTTTTCTCATTACTTCTGGTCTTTAGCGCTGTCCAAGTTTGTCTCAGCTTGTTACCAGCTCTTTCAATTAATCCTGGAGTACGAGAGCCATCTTCTTTATGTTGAGTAGGCCTCGGCATGCCAGGTCCGCCATCCATTATTCCTCCGCTATTTCCTTCTGCCATATTACTATAATACTATTTTTCAATTACATTTACAGTGTTTTCTGCACGAATTGAATTTACCGCTGCAACAATCGCTACAATACTGGCAACAAAGCGTGCCGCTGCGAAAGCTTTTGAAAAAACTTCCCGTCGTTCATTGATAAATTTAACACCAGGTGTGATAGGTTTAAGAAGTCGAGAATCTTTTACCGAAAGTCTTCGTATTTGTCCCTCTGGAGCTGCCATATATTATTTTTTTCCTCTAAGCAATAGACTGGAGACACAGACCAATGTCACAACGCCAACAGCAGATAGAACTTGTTGTTCGCGCGTGGTAAGCCCAAATCCTCGTCCCTCATTTGGCCCCAAGGCGCTTACGTCTGATACTTTATGATGGTATGGTCTAATTGGAGAAACTGTGGGGTTGGGTAAGCCAGCCAATCCGTATGAAAACACGTTTTTTTTGGTTTGTTTGGTTGCTTGTTCTCTCTCGGCTTGCATTGCGCGTCCGGCCAAAGGCCCAGGCGTTGTGCCATTCCAGTTGGGGTAAAAGACACGTTCTACGATTCTGTCAACAACTGTTCCATTCTCAGCTCTTGCCATACAGGAGCAATATAGCAAAATTTGATTTAATGTCAAACTGGTTTACCCTGTTTACCCTGAGCTGCGTCGATTGGGAGCTTGCCGAAGGGTCAAACTACAGATCTGAGAAGCAATTAATTAGTCAATGGTTCTTTGGTTCTCTGTTGAATGGTAGAACTTTTGGATCGGTGGCTGCTGCTGGTTTCGGTATATGTTGTTTTTGTCTTTCGTAAATCGAATTACGATACCCCAATCTTCTTTGTTGCTTCGCAGTTTCGCCAAACTTCGAGCTATCGAATGACGAGTCTGAAGTCGAAATGACGCGTGGTCCACCACCGTATCCGTACGGGCCTCTATTCTTTAACTCGCTAACAAAAGCAGGAGGTTTTCCGCTATCAACTCTTCTGTTTTTAAAATCCTCAAATGAAGCAACATTTCCTGATGAAATTCCCTTCTCGCCTCTCATGTCCCTATTATATCTTGATAAAAAATAAACTACTATATATACTAATTTTGACCCTTCGGCTTTGCTCAGGGTAAAACAATGAAAAAGTATTTTGCTGAGTTTTTTGGAGCATTTATACTAAGCTTGGTCGTTGGTCTTTCGGTATCTGGTACATTCCCCATTGTTACCCCTGTTCTAGCTGGTCTTACATTAGGTCTTTTTGTCTACACAATCGGAGCGTTGTCTGGATGTCACATCAATCCTGCGGTAACAATCGGACTGCTTTCGATCGGAAAGATAAAGATGAATGAAGCGGCAAAGTACATTGTTTCTCAACTTATTGGTGGATTTCTCGCTTCCGTTCTTTTGGTTCAGACGTCTATTACGCTTCCACCAATACTCGCAGGTGGTATGACTCAGGTGTTTGCCGAAACTCTGGGAACAATGCTGCTCGCCTTTGGTGTCGCTTCTATTGTTTATGGAAGGGTATCGGATGTGGCCAGTGGTTTAGTAATCGGCGGATCGCTTCTTTTGGGAATAAGTATTGCCGCGATGATGGGATCGGCCGGAATCTTAAATCCAGCAGTTGCGCTTGGATTAAGCGCTTATCATCCAACTTATTTGGCGGGACAAATACTTGGTGCTGTTCTCGGCTTCAACCTCTACAAAAACCTCCAGAAGTAACGACTCTACGCTTCTTGATATAATCTAACATGACCATTTACTTAGTCAGACACGGAAACTATCTGAATCCGCAGAACATCTATCCGTTTCTCCTGCCAGTGGTCCTTTCTCCAGAAGGGATTGAACAAATCGATAGAGTCGGACAATGGTTTAAGGACCAATCTGCGCTTGAGCTTCCTATTTACACGAGCCCTGTCAAAAGATGTGTTCAGACCGCCGAGATTATTTCTCACGCAATTGACTCCTCTATAACCGTAGACGACAGACTGATTGAGTCAAGATGTCCCAATCTTCAGGGTACACAATGGCCTGAAACCGAAGACGAGGTGGTGAAAAAGGAGTGTGGCGATCCTTCTCGAGAATCGTCGGCGATTGTACAGAAACGAATGTTGAGCATATTTAACGAGAAGGTAAAGGATGGTAAAGATTGTATTTTGGTCTCGCACGGCGACCCATTGACCTCGCTTTATTACCACTTGATGAAGCTACCGCTGGTACATTGTTTATTCGACAATGAACACTCTCACCTTGTCATTAAGCGTGCCGAAATCGTAAAAGTAGAAATTTTGGAGGGCAATGCTTATTTGGTATCCCGCCATACAGCGTAATCGCCAATCATATTGTCGTCACGCTCTAAACATATCTAAGCGACCACTTTCAAATTAGCAGACTACGCTCTTGTCTGCTACCACTATCTGGAGATAATTATGGAGCGTTAGGACAAGCCAATTCATACCTTCTTGAGTACCTTTCGGGGCTTGGAACCGGCGGCTTCACCCAAGTACCCAGCTTCTTGAAGTTCGTCTAGAATCCGCGCTGCGCGTGCGTAGCCGATCTTGAGCTTGCGCTGCAGTAATGATGCTGAGGCGAACTCAGAGTCCTTAATCATTGCGAGTACTTGGTCAAAGAGCCGATCTGGGCCCGTATTCTCTATCGCTATATCAATCGGACTTAACGAAGCCAAATTGATCCATTTCGTGATTGTATCAATCCGTCTTCGAAGCTCGTTTAGCTCTGTAAGAACGGTTTGTAGAATCTCCTGGTTATTCGAATCACTCAATGGTTTTAACATACTCCCCTACTCTACCAAAAAATAAGGAGAGTAGTCAAGACGATCTCGCCCAGAAGTTCTAAGCTCTACCTGCCTGCCGGCAGGCAGGCGCTATACGCTTCGCTACAAAAGACTAATTATTTTCTCCTCCCAACAACCCAAACTCCCCATTTTGTAGCATATAATCCATAGACAAAGTATATGTGCGCTATTATATTGCTAATATGGGCACAGAAATCATTAAGTCAGTTTTTCAAGTAGCTTCATCGGTTTCCTCCAATCTATGTTCGGGATACCTCGGACTTATTGTTATATCCCCCAGCATTTACCCAAAACAATCTACCGAGTTAACCTCTTCAATAATCACAAATGTAGGATTTGCTATACTTTGTTTTGTAGCATCTATAGTTTTGAATACTAAATCGTATGATCTTTGATTTTTATACTCTAAATATGAACTTCGCCATAGTAACGTCCCTGTTTCTTATCACGGTGTTGTTGCTATACCTTGTAGCTACAAAAAACACCAAACACAAAAGCAAATAAAAAATAATCCCCGACTTTATAGACTTTACGGACCTGCCTGCCGGCAGGCAGGCCTTATGGACGTACACGCAATATGTTATGATGGTCGTATGAATGTACTGGACGATACAAAAGATAAGGTAGATGATGGCTCAGAAACAACTGAGGAAACAATAAAAAGCATTGGTGACTCAGGTGTGGATACGTCCATTTCTGAAGAGCATAATAACGAAGATGTTTTTGATGAAGACGCGGATAATCCTCCGGCTGGGACCCCTGGCCACCCTGGCATCGACGAAGGCACTTCTTAACTATTTGTATCGATTCACAGAAACTCAATCAAGTCTCTCATATATATTTCTTCGTCTTAAATCAAACTCATTTTTCGTATTAATGTTTTAGCAATATTATCTTAAATCTCTTCTTGTTTGTGTATTTCAAAGCCATCATTGAATAAATTATTGCTTTTAAAAACCGCTATATAGTTACGCTTTTCTATATCGTTGAATTTAACTTCAACTTCAAAACTTGCTATTCCAGGGTCAAGTTCTGAACCGAATCCTCGCGGAACAAAACTTTGCGTAATGCTATTGGGAGCAGCCGCCATAGCAGGAATTTTTAGAAACTCTCTAATTACCTCTTTACTTTTATATACAGGTCTTAAGTTAACAGCTATACCCTTGCCTTCATTTACCAAAATTAATCCCCTCTCTCCTCCTTTTTGCAATCGGAGATAAGGTCGTAAATTTGTTTTATGCTCTGTCCTAGAACGCTCTACCTGTTTATTAGAAATTTGCTTTAAATCCATAGTTTCCCGTGAGTACCAGAAAACGACAACCAGCGTATAAAAAAGTAAATAATCGCTGAGCTTAGCGGATAAGGCGACTAAAACTGCAGTCCCAATAATTGCAACGCCAAAAAATAATCGCAGATATCTTTTTTTCCAAGCATAATTCATGAAAGATGAGATTTTGTCTAATTGCATATATCAGTGGAATGAATAACGATTTTTAATTTGACTATTATAATCGATTTTAAATAACCCTATCGCGCCTTGCGAGTTCTCAGCTTAATTTTTGTTCTGAACTGTTTGAACTTGACCATCGGTCATCGCTACGAGGTTACCTAATTGCTTAATAAACTCCTTTGCATGTTCTCTGCTCATTCCAATCCTTGAGACAATCCTTGTCTTATTCGTTGGACCCATCATCTGACCAAAATTAAGCACCACCCCTTGATTGTTTGTTGTGCTTATGACGTTGTCCGTATATAAGACAGGCGTTGAATCAAGGTTCAAATCGATTTGGAGCTGTTGATCTTGAATAATTTTGTTATCGTTTGTCATTCGAATTTCACCTCCTTTTTATAAACCGTTCCATTTAAACCATCTTAACTACTTCATAATCGTTTATACGCTGATTGATGTTTGTTGCATGATCTATGTAATTATTTATGTTCGGAATGAATGCGTCCCATCTAACAGGATGAATGTATGAGTGGTCATCTCCGGTATGAAGTGTTCCACAGACCCCATTCGGACAGATTATAGTTTTAGGTTGTTTTCTGTTAAACATATTTTTTCCGAGAATTTGAAATAAAGTATCATGTTTCCATCTCATACTTCCACAATGAACACAGCCTATAGGCTGAACAAAATATTCATAACTACCATTTTCATCTGGAATGACTACCGCCAATACTCCATTAGACCCACTCGTCCTATCTTCTCTCGTCTTCTCCCTTAGAGAGTAAGCTATCTCCCAAGGTATCCACTGATCATCTTCTGGAGTATTGGGCTCTTTCATGTTTTTTGAGATTAAAACTATAGTAACCGTACTATCATAAATTTTATTCCTTAAGTTAGACGCTATTGTTTCGTCTTTGAACCCGCTCATATCCTCGCCATCATCTTCGCCTTTAATTATGTGGTCGTTCACATCCAAATGGGCGTGCAGCCAGTCCACATAGTGCCTTACGGTTGTTGGACCACTATCCAATTGCCTGGGAATATGGAGGACGCTCGAATCGCCATACTTATAACTTACAAAAATCTTTCTCGTCATATGTTCATTGAATGAAAAAAATAATCATGTGAACGGCAAGCAATCCGCCGTAAAACACTCCTGAAGTTATGGAGAACAAACAGTTAAACCAATTTTTTACTTGGCCGCTCTTATCCGTTTTCATTGAAAAATTAATTTCATTATTTTTCTTCTTACATACAAGCTCAAACAGTTTGCGAAAAAGCTTTTCTTGATGTAGGTAATATCCGTCAAGTACCCAAAAGAAAAACAAAACGGATAGGGATATAAAAATGTATCGACAGTCCAAGTCTTTGAATCCGAAGGCAATTAAGCCGGCAACAACAGTTATTGCCCATCCCTTCAGCAGAAAAGAATTACCAGCCATTCTGTCTATGGTAATTTGTATAAATTCAAGATGTTTTATTTTGGCTTCCATACTTACGCTCTCCCTTTAAAACGTCTATCACAACTCCTTGAACAATAGGATCTTCTACTAGATGTATGGGTTTATTATGTGGATTTGTTGATTCTGGTTCAAGAGTGACAAAGTTGCCGGATCTACTCAGTTTTTTTACGGTTGCTTCATCTCCGATGAGCGCCACAACTCGAGTTCCTAGATTAGCCGTAGACTGTTTTCTCACCAAGACGTAATCTCCGTCTTCGATTGCTTTACCATTGATGTTGGAAGCGTTCATACTGTCCCCAACCACCCTAAGAAAGAAATAATCATTTGTGTTTCCTGGTATTTTTGACTTTTCATAAGGGACATATGCCTCTATATTTTCGTATGCTAGCAAAGGTTGTCCTCCTGCCACGTTTCCTACAAGGGGAAGTTGTGCTGTCATTTGCGAAGAAGGAAGCGAAAGATTCCTGCTATTTTTTAGGTAACCCTTTTGCTTCAATGCCTCTGTGTGACGTTGCACCGAGCTAATGCGTGTGTATCGTAAATGACTACGAAGCTGTTCGAGCGTAGGAGAGCGCCCAGATTTATGAATTAAATCGGTGACATTAGAAAGAACAATCTTCTGTTTTTTAGTTAGCGACTTTCTCATTACGCAGTATTATACGCAGTTTAGCGGCATTTTGCAAGCGTAGTTCAAAATATGGCTAGCTTCGCTCATTTAAATAAACTTCATAAGACTCTTACCGAGTTTTTCTATTACTCCGACTACTAAGGCGTTTCCCATAATAAATGCCCTCTTTGAGTCCGGTGTTATTCTATCTTTGGTCATAAACTTAGTGTGATTAGGGGGGAACATATTTAGTTTCTCTAGCTCTAATGGCGTTAGTCTTCGTAATTTTCCTGATTTGGTTTTTATTACATGTTTAAAGCGAGATGGTGAGCTTCCTCCTTCACCGGTAACTATTGTTCTTGAGGGTTTATCTAGCGAGTCGGGAAAAATCATAGGTCCTTCTGAATATGTGTATTCAAAACCACTTTTTGATTTCCTAGGTTCTGTCTTACCACCTTTTAAATGCTCCCATTTATGTTCTTCCTGTTTGTTTATGAAAAATTCTTGAGGAATATTTTTTTCATCGTGAATAATTAGGTCTTTGAGCAAAGTATATTTGCCTTTATAATCTGGAATAGTTTTTGCTGTATAAATTTTCCTATTAATCATCACCCCTGAATTTTCAAAAGGACTCTTTGCAGGATTATGAGCTGAAAACTTTTTAGATACGGCCGCTAAGTCTCCTTCAATTTTGAATTCACCTAAAGTTTGATCTTCTTTAATAACCGGAAATGCTCGAGCAATTACTCCAGTTTTATAAATCCAATCTCTAATGCTTTTTTCTTTATTAATAAGATCATACATCTTACTACCTTTTTTATATCCAATAATGAAAACTCTTCTTCTCCTTTGAGGAAATCCATAATCTGCGGCGTTAACAATTCTCCACTCTACTATGTATCCTAAATCTGCGAGTGACGCCAACATAACTGCAAAATCTCTTCCCCTTTGTCCAGACGGAGACTTTAGTAGTCGATCTACATTTTCCAACATCAAAAAGGCAGGGGCATTCTTTCCCTGTTTTTCTAAAATATTGTAGATTGACCACCATAGAACGCCTTTTTTGCCACGGATGCCTTCTGCTTGATTCAGTGTTCGCGCTACTGAGTAGTCTTGGCATGGAAAGCCTCCAACAAGTAAGTCATGGATGGGTATTTGTTTGAAATCGCTTTCTATTACTTTCTGTATATCTTCACACGAATGATTCTTTGAACCAAAAACATATTTATAAATTTGAGAGGCATGCTGGGTCGTCGCTCCAGGTTCCCATTGGCTACTCCAGACTGTCTCAAATGTGGAGTCTTTGGTGCCTGCAGCGTCTAAACCAAGTCGAAAGCCCCCAACGCCAGCAAATAGCTCCACAACTCTTATTTTTTTCATAAAGCGATTCTAGCAAACTAAAAAGGAAAGATCAAGCCCAATATTAAGAAGCATTTATTGCTTGTTCAATGTATTTTGCGTTTAGCCAAAAACAGCGCTTCATCTCTTGGGTTCCTTGTGGCGTTTCAATAGTATCTAGACGATTTTTGCCATGTGGGCGTACGTGCGCTACCTTATTGTCTCTAATTTTGGGCAATTCAGCATAGTTTCCTTCATTAATACAGTCAATTGTTTTCTGCCATACGAGTTTCGCTTCCTGCAAATCTTTCATTGGGAAATTCCAAAACATTGTCTTTTTTAAAACAACAGCATTACTATTTGCAATTTTTTGAAATACAACAAGCAAAAACTTATTAGTCTCAAGCTGTAGGTGGAAATCTGCCATCGTTTCATCCGCTTCACTTTCCCAAATTTGAGTTACTAAATCCCTATAGTCAAAAGCCGGAAATGAGATGGACTCTTTTAACTTTCCAGTAGGCTCTAACGTAATCACTCTAAGAATTATGTTGGCTTTTTCTAGCTCCTCAATTTTATTTGAATTAACTCCAAGAATTTTATTTACAATCAATCGCTTATAATTCTTTGCTTTTGTTCCAAGACTTGAATTAAGTCGAAGAAGGATTTCTTTATCCGTTTTTCCAATGTAAGGAGAGACTCTTTCTTTTATAGCTTCTTCGACCGTCTTTATTCGTCGTTCCTTTTTAAAAATAGAATCTGTATTTGTTTTTTTACCCAAGAGCTTTGTTTGAATTAAGTAATTCATGTATTGTTGCTTGAAAGCGAATGCTCTGGGTTTCGCAGGTATCCGGTTCATTGGCTGGTCTCTTGAAATTTGACTGTTAGCAGCCTTAGTACAGGCACCAAGGTAATATGTATCGCCTTCCGATAGAAGATGAGCTTCGCCGCATTTTACTTTTGAAACAATGTATTCCCAGTCTTTCTGAATTTGAAAGGCATCCTCGCTAGAAATATCCTCGAGTAAATTTAGTAGATAAACAAATTCAAATTCATAATCAAGAATGTTTATGTCCCCCATCCATAAGTAGAACATGAGCAACAATAATTTATTCTTTTTTAAGAAAGTGCTTTGTTTCCAGTTTTCGTCTACGATTGTGGCGTAATTAATCATTCCGAAAACTAATCGTTCTTTCGAAGTGAGTTTGTCTCCTCTAATTTTTTTCAGTGGGGTGACCTTTAGTTCAACTCCTGCTCCCATGAAATCTGGACCACTAACATTTCCAGGGTTAATTTCAAAAAAATATTTCTCCACCAAATTACCCAGAAAACCTTTACGTCTTAGTTCATACCCTTTGAGCTGCTCTTCAATAGTATTAACGGTTTCGTTAGAAATTACTTTACGTAAGGACTTGGACAAAATAGTTTTCGCTTTTTCTAAAACTTCTTCTTTGGTTTTATATATCGCAGGCATTTTAATATATTGTTAGATTAACAGTGTCACTGAAGCCAATTTTACACCCTTTTTGGTGAATGTTAAAAATCATCTAAAGTATCTTAATAAATCTCCAAATGTAAGTTTATTATTCTTGTAGCCCAAGTCTTTCCGGATTGCTAGAAGTATCTGCTCTAACTTAATATTTATTTGTGAATTTTTATCTGGATTTTCATCAGATTGCTCTTGGACAATAGCCATGAATTCGCTGTACAGCTTTACTACCTTATCGGATCCCCACAAAACTAAATCTTTTCGAGCTTTTGTAACAGATACCATTAGTTGGTCATCTGTTTTGCCAGATCTTTTTTGGTTAATAAATTCATAATTTGTTTTTAAAAAGGCATCGTAAGCTCTTTCTTTCCTCTCTCTATTTTTGAATTCAAGCTCCTTTTGTTTCTGTAAATTATTTGAGAAAACGATTCCGGCAATAGATATAGAACTTGGAACGAGAGCTATAAGTAAAGTAGTCTGATTTTGATTAAGACTTTTTAATGAATTAAAAAAAACATTCAAAATAAAGGTGATGGCTACCCATGCGGTATAGGCAAGTACCGCTATCAAGATAAACCCAAATATTGTATTTATATTCTTTTTCATTACTAACCACCGTGCCTATTTTACTCTTTTTTTGGGGAGATTAGTTCTTGATTTTAGAGAGGAACGGGCTTTACATCAAGTAGCTTGGGGGGTTGTCTTTTGAGGTGGAGAAGGAATGTTAAACTTATCAACTATTGTATCGATTAGCCCAAATTTTTTTGCCTGTTCTGGATTGAATATGGTTGCATTGTTAATGATATTGTTTACTGTTTCAATTTTGCTACCTGTCTCTTTCGCAATGATAGATATATTTTTAGTTTTTAACTCTTTAAATAGCTTCAATGATTCTTCATGGGACTGTAGAGGTGCGGATGGCAAACCTATGTGAAAAGTACCACCGTGCAATAAGAATCTACAATTTTTACTTGCGCTTCTCTTCGAGCCTGTTAAGAATACAATTATCGCAGCCGAATCAACTTGTCCAAAACCGATGGTCTCGATTTCTATTGGAAGGGATTTAAGAAAATCATACAGCCTAAAGGCAGAGTCAATATCTCCGCCGGTTGATGAAATATAGAATTTAACCCTTTTTGTACCATTGTAAGTGGCTTGAATAAACCAAGCTATAGTTTGATGAATGACAATAGCGTCAATATTCCCTGTCAATATATACCAACTATCCATACGTGGATTATAGCATTGATTAGAGCTTTGTTATCTATAGAATGTCAATTAGTTTTTATCGACTTCTGGAGTAGATGGAATTATTTCTTGGAGATGGTGTTGAACATCCACATGATGCCGAACTTGTCGGTGGTTGCGGCGAAGTAGTCTCCCCAGAACATCACTTGAGGCTTGAACTCTACCTTTCCGCCTTCTGAGAGCTTGGAAAAAAGTTCATCGACCTCTTTTCGTGTGTCTGGCTCCAGATTTATATAAAAATTATTACCCTGAACGACTTTGAAGCCCATCGACTCAGGAGCGTCTGTACCCAAAAGCATGTGACCAGCAAGAATTGGAAGAGCGATGTGAATAATTAGATTTTTGTCCTCTTCCTTCATGGGAGGTTGTCCTTCCTGTGGAGGAACAGATGAGAGACGAGTAATTTCCCCTACAAACTCAGTTCCGAATACGGTTTTGTAGAAGTTGAACGCCTCTTCGGTGTTTCTTGGAAAGTTGAGATAAGTACTTACTCTTGCCATGAGATTAGTATACATCGTTGGTCCATAAAGTCCATAAGGCCTGCCTGCCGGCAGGCAGGTCTGTAAGGTCCGTAAAGTCAGAACTTGAAGCTTGTTTAATAGTTGACAGGGCTAGTTTCTGGTATAATTAGGCTAATCATCATGGTAGGACTACCAAAGGGTTTCGTCCCGCGGGAATGCCTACCTTTTTTTATACTCCAATTTCTTCCTGAATAACGATATATTCACAATATATTTACTAAATTTTCTAAGAAGCGAAGAGTATTTTGCATTTGGTGCAAGGATTTTCAGTAATTTTTTCTTTCCTAGTAAATACTCGGCCAAACAATGGAAGTCCCCGTCACCTGAGACAATTATGGCTTGTTTGTAGTTTGGGTATTCGATCATAGCATGGAGAACCAATTCTGCATCGATATTCCCTTTCGTTTTTCTGTCGCGCGATTCGACTACAGGTTTATATATAAGCGTATATCCTGATTTTTCTAAAAATCTGTACAACAATTTATTTGTTGGTATATATCCGATAAATAGGAAAGCCCTTGACACTTTGTATTTGTCTTTAAGAAAAACGCCAAAACGCTTAAAATCCAGTTTCCAATTTTGATCTAGAATTCCTAGATTCAGATTTTGACTATCTATGAATGCATATATTTTTTTCATAATCTTGAGCTGTATGTTACACACTACACGATACACGAAGTTTTGTCAGTCGCTTATATGCTACAAAATGAGGAGTTTGGATTGTCAGTAAAGTCCGTAAGGTCTATAAAGTCAGGAATTATTTCTGAACAGGGCGTTCGCCGAGGTGTTGGGCGAAGCGGAGCAAATAGCCGTCAGGATCCTGAACCAGAAACTGCCTGTGACCCGACTCCACATCATCCTTACGATACCATTTCTCTTCCGTCTCTAGAAATAAGGGAATATTATTGTTCTTTAGACTTTCTAGTATCTCGTCAACGTTATCGACGGAAATCTGAAAGTTAATTCCCCTACCAAGTGGGTAAGTATATTCGGCAGTGTGCCAGTCTCTTCCAACTCCAATTGCATCGATCATAATCTGCGCGTCTCCTAAAGTAAGAAAAGCAAAGCCCTCCTCCTCACGCTGATATGCGACAGAAAATCCTAAAACATTTGTGTAGAAATTAAAACTTTTCTGAAAATCAGTAACGCTCAACTCTGGAACCAAACTATTTGACACAACTTTACTCATAGTTTAAGTATACTCCATGTACACATCTGCCTGTCGGAAGGTCCATAAAGTCCATAAGGTCTGTAAAGTCCATAAAGTCGGAAATGGGAGCGTAGAGCTTAGAACATGGAGCTTGGCGCTATTTTTTGGATGAGGATTTTTTGTCGTTTTTGAAAAAGGCGATGTACATAAGAAGCATAACTATAAGTAGTCCTATGCTTGAGACTACTAAGTACTGTTGGTAGGAGACAAAATTAAAGTTCATAGCTTTGCTTTTGTAGCTGGATTGCTGCTACATAGAAAATTATAACAAGCGCCATCTTTATAAACAAATCTACCAAGGTCGTGTATACAAAAACCAATGCAAACCATCCTGCCGCAAGGTTGGTTAAAAAACCTGAGGATGTCGCAAGCACAGCCTTTCTATACATGTAATTTACATTAAACCTGAGGGTTTAAAAATGTCAATTGACCATAGTCAACAAAATGGGGAGTTTGGAGCGTTAGAATATCCTAAATAATTTTCAAAGAGTACTTTACCAGCTGGTCTGCAAAGATTTTTTCTTTTTTTCGGACATCGCGCTTAAGCGGAAGAATGTATGACTGAGTTTCTTTGTCTGGAAAGATTGAAGTTAGCCAGCTGGTGGACCCAATAGTCACCTCAACTTTGATTGCGCCAAATCCACGGCGAATCGGACTTTGAAACTTTTTGATATCTGCGGCTTCATTTTTAGGAAGAGTTACAAAATGCCAACCAGATGGTCCCGGATAGATCCATACGCGCGATTTGAGTTTGTAGATTCTTGCGTTCATAGCAATCATCTGTGTGAGCAGCCTTCCCAGCAACAAGGTCTACGCATGCCTTTGCGCATTTTATCTAACCCTACTTCGATGCGTCGGAGTCGTGTTTCCTCCTTTTTCGCCGAGGTTACCCAGCATATCCATTCGTTGCGTGCAAGAGGAGTAATGTCCTTCCATAGATCTTTAGCTGTACGGTCAGATTCGATAGCTTTGCGAAGATCTGAGGGCAGGCTATGTACTGAACTTTGTGATTTCATACTGATATTTTACCAAACAAGAAGTTTTTGGTTTGGACCTGCTTTGCTTGGTATAAT
>CAYISZ010000001.1:0-84467 GCA_964366455.1 uncultured Gammaproteobacteria bacterium | reverse complement strand
TACCACTGAGCCACATGCCCAAAAATCGTATCTAAATTATATCACAGCGACCCTAAGATGAAATTTTGAAATTTCTGGTAAAATTACTTCTATGTCAGAGATCGTTCCAAGAATAGAAATTCGGAAAATAACTCCACCCTTAGAGGTGAGGTATCCTGGATATAAATCTGCGGTTCGTGAAATTACAAATTCTAGTAGTGACACAGCGAGAGTAAATGTAATAAATAATGCTTTGACGGACGAGTATGCGGAGACTGGCCCGGAAACAGCGATTGAAACTGCATCTTGGCTTAGCGGACTAAATCGTAAAATTAAAAACCTAAAATCTGTACCAGGTGAGGAAAGTGTTGTTGGAGTTGGCAGCGACATACACACCCCAACACCAGAAATGGTTATCATAGAATCAGCAAAAGTAGGAGGACTTGCTTCTTACACCTATGTCTATGACCACGAATCTCCTATCGCAGACAAAATTCCTAAGCCAGATGGAATGGTTAGAAAAGAAATCTCCTTCGTCACAGATTTACCGGATAATCAGCGAGTCCCAGACGAGATGGCAGAAGCTTTCCAGCAAACAGCGATGATGCTTTGGGAAATTCAAGCAGGAAAAACAATTTCGGAGCTCTCAGGATCTTTTACTCCAGATCAGCTTAAAGAAGCGCAAAAACTTCAGATTTTTACAACAGCAGGGGATGGACCTGATGAAACGAAATACAGGGATGGACTCGCTCAGTCAGGATTTAAGGAACTTGGAAGTTATGATGAAGAGGGTGCCCTTCAACATGTTTACGGTCTAGATCTAGATACATTAATCGCCGCAATGGCTGAAAAAAAAGCTGCAGCTTCTAAATAACTACACATGCAAATAGGCAAAAAGAAACTTCTTGAGCATCTAGAAAAAGGTCTGTATGTGAGAGTTCAGAAATCGACCGTACACGGTGTAGGGCTATTTGCTATAAAAGATATACCAAAAGGCGTGAACCCTTTTAAATCGATTCACCAAGAGGAGTACATTGAATTTAATAAAAATGAACTGGAGCACTTATCTGAGGAAGTAAAAAAAATGATTCACGATTACTGTGCGGAAGAGGACGGTAATGTTTGGATTCCAAAATATGGATTCAATACTGTTCAGTGTGAGAGATTTTTAAATCATTCAAAAACTCCAAACGTGATAACTACAGATGACGGCACTACCTTCGTTACCATGCGAGAAATTCAAAAAGGCGAGGAGCTACTGTCCGATTACGAACATTATGATGAAAATTTTACCGAAAAAATGTAACTTCCATGTTTTTGATTAACTCCTCCTACTACCGAATAAAAGAAACTAAGCGAAAAGGTAGAGGTGTATTCGCAATGGCAGACATTGAGCCCGGCGCAGTCATTGGTGATTATCTTGGCGTAGTTATGCTCACAGAAAATGCTGTTAAAACCGAACCTATGGGCACATACTACATGGAGTTAACAAAATCCCATTCAGTACTCGCAGACAAAGATGCGGATGGCATCCATATTATTAACCACAGCTGTCAGCCAAACTGCGCATCCGAGGACTTTAAAGGCCATACTTTATACGTATCGATTCGGAAAATCTTCAAAGGAGAGGAGCTAACCGTAAACTATAATTTTGGCCCACCAGATATACATACATGCAGTCCGTGCAGGCACACCTGTCATTGTGGCTCTAAGTTTTGTAGTGGTTCCATGCATACATCATCTGAAAAGGATTCGGTAATAATGCAGGATTATTCCATGCATTCGAAGACCTTTGAAAATAAAATCTCAAAACTTGAAGGTAAAATGCTACCACCGTTATCAGGCTATCCAAAAAAGTTACCCGACGACTCTTTCTTTGACCTTTTTGGAAACGATAAACAAAGTCCGACGGTTCTCAACAGCCCAATTACTCCGTCCATCAAAAAAATGAGAGAAACAATTCGAAGTTCAGGAAGAATTATTGCATTACCGAAGATTGGACTGCTTGTTTATGGAGTAATGGGGGATTCGTTTGTTTCTACGGTTCTTAAGTAGAAGTAGAAAGTTATTTATCTTTCACAAAGAAGAAGCGGTCTACCTTGTCAAAATATCGATGCTTCCATGTGTGATCCTCCTGTAGACAATCGACCATTTTGTACCCGTTGTCTATTGCGTCCTTTAGTTCAATATAAACCATGTAATTACCGATTCCATTAAAACGCTTTATGTCGTTTACTCCTTGAAATTGGTAATACGTGTCGTTATGAGTCACAATCATGTCTATTGCCGCTATGTGTTTCTGAATCTTTGCGACAAAGAACTTCACATCATAAGATCCAGCATTTTTTACTAACTGGCGAAATGCGATTCTATACTCTTCCTGCTCGAAGGTGCTTTTATCCGAGGTGTTGGCAAATCTTTTTTTGTTCATATCGAACATTTTTTCAAGCACCTGAAGTTGCACCTGCTTGTTCCTGTCTACCACTTCAAGACGCACGCCGTAATTGCGCATTCGCTGATAGTCTGCATTTAAGTTGTGTCGATCTTTTTTCTTATATTCCTTAAGTAATGATTCTATTGAGCTAACTCCGTCAATATTTTTGAAATAATTCATGTCCTCCTCTACCTCAACCTTACCAAAAGGCTTCATCCTTTCAAATGGTTGATTTTTTCTTAATGACCAAAGCTTAACTGGGGTTGGTAACGTTGCCATAAAAAAGTCGACCAAGTGTTCATCTGTTACGAAAAGTGAAGTTCCCTCAATCCACCATCCACCAAAAAACTCAAAATTTTTTTCCGCTGTATTAAACCAAAGCGGCAATACCCCAAGAGCTTTGCGTCCTTCATATATCGTATAGAAATGTGGCTTATGTTTAAAACCCTGATAAAACGAGTATCGTACATCCCATTCATCGAATAAAGTCTCCTTTGGTGAAAACCTATCCCACAGCGAGAAACATTTCTCCATATCGGTATGCACCTTCAGCGTAAGTCGGGGAATTAACTTCGACAAGCCATTCTTATAGAAGTGTTTGTTTGCAGAGGTATCGGGAATGAGGTGGGTAAAGGGAACCGCTTGAGTTGTGTTTAGTGTATTTATATTAATAACTGGATCTTTCATTTGTAGGGATCACTGCTTCTTTTTGACGATAAAAACGCGTGAAAATTAATTAAAAAAAATTGCAAATAAATATTGTTTTTATTTGTATAGAAACCATATTGATTAATATCAAATCATTTGTCAAGAGGCATTATGAAGACAATTTTATTTAGCACGTACAGAGGCTCTAAAAAATATGCTTTTTTTAGCAAAAATTGGTAGCTATAATAACAATATGAAGGAAAAAACTTCTCATTTTTTTATTGCTACTTATAACGTACTTTTGTTTCTTGTTCATTATTTTTCGGTTTCATTCCTTTTTAAATCTCTTTTTGAGCCTTGGAAGAATGTCGTAGAAGATCCCCTACCGAACCAGTCGACACGATCTTGGTTTGACTCTAAGGTGTTCAATTTAATTTCAAGAACTCTCGGTTTTGTACTCAGGAGCACCTTATTGCTGACATTTTTGATAACTACCCTTTTATATTTATTGGCATTACCCATCGCAACGCTACTTTTCTTTTTGATGTTGCCGGTTATACAACTTGAGTCGCTTATACCACCATCGGACGAGGCTCTTAAGAAATCTTTCCATGACAAGTTTATGCAAAATCACTCAAACTCAACCAACTCGTTGGCTGTGGAGGAATGGTTCTCTTTTTATTACAATCACTACCTGCACAAAACTCCATGGTGGTCTATTAATAAGCTCATGGCAATATCACCACTAGGACGCGACTGGTCATCTGGATTTACCAATCACCTTAACTATTTTGGCCAAGATATCGGAATGAATGCTATGGACTCAGTTCTCGTTGGAAGAACAGAGGAGCTTAAAAATTTAGCAAGTACTCTATCAAAAACAGAAAATGCGAATGTCATTTTGGTTGGAGAAACTGGAATTGGAAAACAAGTAATTATTAATGCACTGGCCAATGCATCAAGCAAGGGCTCATTGTCGCCATTATTAAATTACAAACGCTTCGTGCGGCTTGATATGGAGAGGGTTCTTTCGGAGTATACCGATCATAATCAAAGACAAAAATTCTTTGAGGAATTGTTAACGGAGGCCGATAAGGCCAAAAACATAGTCCTGGTCATAAATGATATCGATCAATACGTATCAACAAATGAAGGGTCTACGAATTTATTAGCATCGTTACAAAAATTCGCAACAAGTTCGGCAGTACACTGTATTGCTACTTGCGAACCTCATCCATTTGAACAAGCTATTCGTCCATTGACCCAGTTTAGTCAGCTGTTCAATGTTATAGAGGTCAATGAGCCAAATCACAACGAAATTATTCAAATAGTAGCCCAACAAGCTCTTAAATTAGAAGCCAAGTTTAAGTTAATTATTCCATACGTGACTATCACAGACTGCGTAGCAAAAAGTGAATATTATGTGTCCGACCTCCCGTTTCCCCAAAAAGCGTTGCGACTTTTAGAGGATTCTTGTATCGTCGCCTCCGAGCAAAAAAATGAAATAGTCGCTAAAGATCATATAGAAAAAGCTGTCACAATGGAGACGCATGCGCCAACAAAAATCGACGACTCCTTGAGATTAAAACTTCTGAATCTTGAACAGGAATTGCAAAAACTAATTCTTAACCAAAATGCCGCCATAACACAATTGTCTTCAGCACTGCGAAGAGCTTTCGTGATGCTAGGGAAACGAAAGAAACCTTTAGCAACTCTACTTTTCGCAGGACCAACTGGGACAGGTAAAACAGCAACCGCAAAAGCGCTCACACAAATACTGTTTGGTCAAGGAAACGATACCGATAAATTATTGCGACTTGATATGTCTCTTTATCAGTCGCTAACAGACATTCCTCACCTTGTGGGAACATCAGATAGCAGGGAGCAGGGCATGCTCACAGAGGCTATTCAGGGGCACCCTTATGCTACTCTGCTGCTAGACGAGCTGGAAAAAGCACACCACGACCTACTAAACATCTTTCTAACAATTTTTGACGAGGGTTATTTTGTAAATGGTTCTGGTCGGCGAATTGATTGTAAGCATCTTATTATCATCGCCACATCAAATGTCGACCATATCGAGTCGGTATTTTCACCAGAGTTTATTAATCGTTTCGACGGGGTAGTATCGTTTCAGCCGCTAGATTCATCCAATATTTTATCTATCGCTCGTTCAATCGCAGATGAAATTAGCGCAAATTATCTCCAGCTACATAATATACATATAACTGTGACGGATAAACTTCTGGAGCAAATGGTTACCAATCATTATGATAAACGGTACGGTGCTCGTGATGTGCAACGACTTATTTCATCTTCGGTCGAGGACATCATTGCTAAGAAGATTCTTGAAAATCAACTAAAATCTGGGGACAGTATCACGTTATAGAACTTACCTGCCTGCCAGCAGGCAGGGAACTAAATATATTATGAAAGGTACTTTTATCGTTATCGAGGGTGTGGATGGATCTGGGAAAGAAACGCAGGCAAAACTATTAGTAGAGTTTTTCCAAAAAAAAGGAACGCCGGTGCTGTACGTTAGCTTTCCGCAATATGAGGGTTTTTTCGGAAAGCTTGTTGCCGATTATCTTAAGGGAGATTACGGTTCAATCGCGCAGACTTCTCCATTTCTAATATCGATTATTTACGCTCTTGATCGCTCAACTGTCAGAGAAAAAATACAGGCATTTTTAGACAAAGGAGGGACTGTAGTTGCTAACCGATATGTACCATCTAATATTGCCCATCAAGCGGCTAACATTAAGGATGAGTCTAAACAGATAGAGTTTATTGACTGGATTCAACAACTCGAATATGGAGAACTTAAACTTCCAAAAGAAGATGTCGTAATATATCTTGACCTGCCATGGGAGTTGGGAATGAAGAATAGCAATAACGAAGGTAAGGCAGATCTTCATGAGGCAAGCTCCGAACATCGCCAAAAGACAGCGAAAATTTATCAACTTCTTCAAGAAAAGTTTAATCACTGGCATCGGATAGCCTGCACCGACTCTACTGGTACTCAACGTCCAATAAAACAGATACATGAGGAAATTCTCTCTCTTTTAAATGTCTGAGTTTGGATTATTCTGAAAACCCATAACTACATTACAATTTGACATTGAAACGCTGTAATCAATATAATTGACCTTATATGGACAAAAAGCTCATGGGACTCATATCCCTTTTTTTTCTGAGCTTCTTTGTATTTATCTCTGTGATGGTTTTTAGTAAACCTCTGAGCAAGTTTACTCGGGCCGCTGAGGATTCCAGACCCTCGTCCTCAAAAAGCCTGATTTTTGCTTGGCCTTTGAGTGCTAGCGTATCTAGTTCAGAAATTGTAAAGCTTGACGTTTTCGTAAGAAGCGAGAATGGAAATCCAATTGCTAAGCGCCAGATATTGGTTACGACTAGTGTTGGGACCGTTAACCCTAAGATTCTAATGACTGACCAGAATGGCAAGGCTTCTTTTTCATTAACATCCGATGCGCAAGGTACGGCCCAGATTAGCGCAACGATAGACAATTCCATCCCCATTTCACAAAAGGTTTCTGTTAAATTCTATTAACCATATGAAAATTACAAAGGCCGTTATTCCTGCTGCTGGATTTGGTACGCGTTTTCTACCGCAGACCAAGGCGATGCCTAAGGAGATGCTTCCTGTCGTGGACAAACCAGTCATTCAGTATGTTGTTGAGGAGGCAGTAGAGTCGGGGATAGAAAATATTATCATCGTCACTGGATCGAACAAACGCGCGATTGAGGATCATTTCGATGCCCCAAACGAAGACCTAACAAAGAATCTTCTACAGGGGAATAAGGAACATTTGCTTGAAGAGGTCAAAAAAATCTCAGATATGGCGAACTTCATCTATGTTCGGCAAAAAGGACCTTATGGTAACGGAACACCAGTTCTTGCCGCTGAACCTATAATCGAGAATGAGCCATTTGCCGTACTTTGGGGCGATGAATTTATTTACGCAAAACCTCCAAGACTGGCGCAGATGCTCCCAGTACATGAAAAGTATGGAGGAATAGTCATATCTGGAGTAAGGATTGATAAAAAAGAAGACCTAAAACGTTACGGGATAGCAGATCTTGAAGAAATGCCAGGAGAGAAAAATGTTTTTAAAATAAAAGCAATTGTTGAAAAACCAGAACCAGATGAAGCCCCTTCAAACATCGCAACTCACGGATGCTACATTCTTCCTCCGGAAATTTTCTCAGCTCTTAAACGTTTAGAGCCTGGTAAAGGTGGGGAGATTTGGCTGACTGACGCGATTAATCTACTGCACAAAGAGGGAACTCCTCTTTATGCGGTGGTTATTGATAATGCAAAATATTACGATACAGGAAATAAGCTGGAATACATGAAAACAACGGTTGAACTTGCACTAGAACATAAAGAAATAGGCTCCGAACTCCGCGCCTATCTTAAAGAACTCCTCGCAAAGTAAGGCTATCCAGCCTTGAAAAACGACCTATAGCATGGTATAATTACCCCATTATGCCTAGCAAGGAACAACAAGTACAGCTACCAAGGCAGGACATACTCCGAAAAAAAGACCCACTGAGTCATGAAATGACAATGAATTTATTGTCAGGTTTCGGTAATCATGAAGCAAAAGCCCTTACACTATTATCCTTAGACAGAAATGTTGTTTTGGGATGGGGCGCCTTAGCAAAACAGGTGATTGACTCACAAGGTGCGGTTAAGGGTTGGCGAATTAACAGAAAAGGACCTTTTTCATACTGTCAGCAGTCTTTAGAACCCATTGGGCTGGTTGCAAAAGAAGAGATAGATAGCACAGGTGAATGGGGATACAGGCTAACAGATCTAGGAGAAGAAATTGGAGTTCCTCTAGCTGGGCTGTTGTTAGATTTTTCTAACAGGTACAGTTTACCGTTGTATAATCTGCTGGGCTCAACCTCATCGCCTTCAGAAAGAAGAGGTCCGCAGACAAGGTATGAAATATTCCGTGTAATACTCTCAAGTCGACTACCGATTCGGGCAACGGATGTATTTCATGATCTGCAACCACAAGGAGAGCGCAAATCTATTCACCTGAGAACCTTAGCAGCCAATGGGCTAATCGGCTTCGTCAGCGCTGAAGACAAAAATAGACCAGTGACTAGCTTTACCCTTAACTTGGAAGGGCAAGAGGTTGACCCACCTCCATTTATTGATTCTCATGGCGGCGCTTATACTAAGCTGACTGCAGAAGTGGCAGAAATTTTTAGAAACTCTCCGCATATATCGCTTACTCATGAAGCTATAGTAGAAGGTTTAGCTAAGTCAGGACGTCACATTACTAGTATTAAAGATGCGCAAAATATGACCTCGCGAGTGGCCAATCATTTAGCGAAGGTTGGCTTTCTGGAGAAATCTCGATTCGGTCGCGATGTTCAATCTATGATTACTTTATCGGACGAGCAACGTCTAATATTGGAGGATTTCATTTCTATAATCGAAGACGTACAAAATCAAGATGAAGAAGTTTTGGAAAGAGGGCGCAGGCTCGCGCGCGAAATACAACAGACCCCGCAACTGTTTTCTGACTTAATGAAAAGAGCCGATGAGTCGTCTCCACACACTCGTAAACCAAAAAAGCATAAACTCAAATCCGACATTGTTGAGTTCGTAAGAGCTCATCCAGATTGCACTAATAACGAGGTTAGGAAATATTTAAACTCAATAGGTATCCCGCTTAGTCATCATAATGTCACTTCGCTTACGGCAAGTCTTACAAAGTCGGGTGACATTAAAACAGAACTAGAGGGGAAGACGTTTAGGTTTACTACCCTTGATGATGGGGCACAATCAGATTCACTTTAGATGATTCATCTGCTATAATTTCTGGATGACAACAGCTGCTCAAGACTTAAAACAGGTCCAAACTCTATTTGAAGCGGAGCTTCACCTAGGGCACAAAAAGAATAGACTCCATCCTCGTGCGCGTAAATACGTATATAGAATTGATAATGGAGTTTCCATTATCGACCTTACACAAACAGTACCTCAGCTAAATGCTGCAAAGGAGTTTATTGCAAAACTTAAGGAAGAGAATAAAGTCCTTCTTGTAGTCGCAACCAAAAAAGTTGCCAGTCAGGTAGTCGCGGATTTCTGTAAGACTCACTCGATTTCTTTCATTACGACCAAATGGCTTCCTGGACTTTTGACTAACTTTGAGACATTAGCAAAAAATATCAAAAAACTAAATGATTTAAAGGCTGCAGAGGCGCAGGGGGACTGGGGAGCTCTTGCAAAACACGAGATAGTTAAACTTAAAAAGCATCTTGCAAAACTTGAAAAATTTTATGGAGGAATTGGTACTTTGTCAAAGCATCCAGACGCTCTACTTATCATTGATACCAAGAAAGAAAACAATGCTGTAGTTGAAGCCGCTAAATCAAAAATTCCGGTTGTTGCCATCACCGATACAAACACCGATCCAAGCACAGTAACATTCCCCATTGTCGCAAATGACGATTCCCCTAAATCTATAGAATATCTAATCGCTGATCTTCTCAAACCGTACACAGCGAAATAAGACTCTACATTCTATATACTAAATATATGAACGCAGACATAAAAAAATTAAAGCAACTTCGTGACGAAACTGAAGTTTCATTTTCTTTGATAAAAAAGGCTTTAGAAGAAACCAACAATGATATTGCAAAGGCAAAGAAAAAACTTCAGGAATGGGGAGCAGAAAAAGTAACAAAGGTCGCAGGACGCTCTACTTCTCAAGGAGGACTTTATAGCTACATTCATCACGATGGGAAAACTGCCGGAATGGTAGAGCTACAGTGCGAAACCGACTTCGTTTCTGGTAACGCCGACTTTAAAGCCTTCGGTAAGGAGATTGCGATGCAGGTTGCGTCTTTTAATCCAAAGTCACCCGCAGAGCTTCTTAAACAAGAGTATATTCGGGAACCAGGTAAAACTATTAATGACTTACTTAAAGAAGCCGTCCTAAAGTTCGGCGAAAACATAAAAATCTCCAGAATTCTACGCTGGAAGTTAGGAGAATAATCCGTATAATTTGTAAATGGATATTGTCTCTAACTTCAAGCAGTCTTCACAAAAAACAGTTCTTGCCCTTAAGGAGGATCTCAAATCTATTCGAACTGGAAGAGCTTCGCCTGCATTAGTAGAAAATATTCCTGTAACAACTTACAACGGAACCACTACGCTCAAACTTAAAGAAATCGCAACCATTGCTACAGAAGGCCCTCAAACTCTCGTTATTGTTCCTTACGACTCCTCAACAACAGGTGACATTGAAAAAGGAATTCTATCCTCATCGATGGGTCTTAGCCCCGCTTCTCAAGGCACGCGTATCTTGGTGAAAATTCCGCCACTTTCTCAAGAGCAAAGAGACAAGTTCATCAAACTTTCAAACCAAATGGTAGAGGAGCACCGCGTCTCAGTTCGTGGTCAGCGTGATGACGGGAGAAGAAAAATAAAATCACAGTATGAACAAAAAACCATCACAGAAGACGTAAAATTTCGACTAGAGAAAGAAGTTGATGTCGAAAGCGCAAAAGTTATGGAAGAAATGGATTCAATCAAAGAATCGAAGGAAAAAGAAATAAGGGAGATATAAAAATATGTATATTGTCGTTTTTATAATCATTCTCGCCGTACTAGTTTTGATCCATGAACTTGGGCATTTTCTTGCAGCAAAAAAAAGTGGAATTTTAGTAGAAGAATTTGGTTTCGGATTTCCACCTAGAGTTTGGGGATTTAAAAAAGGGGAAACTTTATATAGTATAAATCTTCTTCCAATTGGGGGGTTTGTAAAGTTATTTGGTGAGGAGTACCATGAAGGTGCGTTGGACAAAAGAGCCTTCGTCTCCAAAACTCCAGCTCAAAAAGCATTTGTAATAATCGCTGGTGTCATCGGAAACTTTCTATTAGCCTGGGTACTAATTTCATACTTATTTACACAGGGCGTCCCAACCCCAACGAACAAAGTTTTTGTTGAAAAAGTCTTAAAAAATTCCCCCGCTGAAGTTGCACAGCTTAAGGTTGGCGATCAGCTTACAAACCTTACTGTCGACTCGAAAATTTACAAACTTAACGCAACACAGGATCTAACCACATATAGCAAACAGTTTGCGGGGCAGAACGTGATTTTCACAGTAAAATCACAAACAGGTGAGCGAAATGTACTTATGGTCCCTCGTCAAACTCCTCCAGCAGGAGAAGGTCCTTTGGGATTGCAAATCACATCATATGAAGATAAAAAGTACACATGGTATCAAGCGCCTTTTTATGGACTGGTTCACTCATTTACCATAACTAAAACAATTGTAGTAGAACTTGGTAAAACAGCTTTTAATTTCTTTACTTTCCAAAAAACAAGTGTTGACGTAGCGGGACCGGTAGGCATAGCTCAGTACACTGGTCAGGCAATCAAATTTGGTAAAAATGCAGTCCTGGAACTGATGGCATTGCTGTCGCTCAACTTGGCAGTAATAAACATACTTCCATTCCCAGCTCTAGACGGTGGTCGACTGATGTTCGTTCTTTACGAATGGGTAACTAAACGCCGAGTAAATAAGAAGGTGGAACAATATGTCAATATGTTCGGAATGGGAACCCTACTCTTACTGGCAGCCTTGATAACAATTCACGATGTTATAAAATTAGTAAAGTAATATGTTTACCCATCCAAAATATACCGCAATCGCTGTTTCTGGAAAAATAGCTGTTGGAACCACAACTTTGGCCAAGAATCTTCGTACGACTTTGGGGTGGGAATACTTAAATGCTGGCTCTATACAAAGAGAGTTTGATCGTAAAGAAGGAAGAAATGATAATGAGTCTGGAGCCGCTTCAAGAACCGATGATCATGAGCGAAGCATAGAAGCTATGACCGAAAAAATGCTACGCGAGAAAAAAAACTTTGTCTACGAAGCTTGGCTTGCTGGCTATATTGCACGCGAAATGCCAAATGTATTGAAAGTTTTAGTAGTCTGCTCCGAGTACGCTGTGCGGGTCGATAGAGTAGTGAATCGAGAGAAAATTACGGTAGATCAAGCTAAAGAGTGGATGAGAACTCGTGAGGAGGAAAACATTCCAACATGGCAAAGACTTTACGGCGATCACGATTTTTGGGATCCAAAGTATTTCGATGTGGTGGTCGACACCTACAAGACCGGTCCTAACGAAACAATGGGAATTGTTCTAGACAAACTCGGCTACAAGAATGGCAAATAGGATATAATAACTACATGCTTTATTCGAAACTTTTTGGTAAAACTACTAAGACAACTCCTTCTGAGGAAAAAGTTATTTCCAATAAGCTCCTTCATCAGGCTGGATTTATTAGAGAGTCAACGGCAGGTAGATACTTTTTTCTTCCGCTTGGGATGTCCGTCTTTCTCAATGTAATGAAGATAGTTAAGGAAGAAATGGATCTTGCTGGAGGTCAGGAAATGATATCTCCAGTTCTTCATCCGCTTGAGCTTTGGAAAGAAACCAATCGTACCAATACCGCAGGCTTTGAGTTAATGAAAATCAAAGACCGACGTAAAGCAGAGTTCGCTCTTGGCGGAACTGCAGAAGAAATGTTTGTGGATGTGGTTCGAAAGTTTCAGATTAGCTATAAAGATCTTCCTTTTAATATCTATCAATTTTCTACTAAATTCAGAGACGAACTACGAGCTCGAGGTGGACTTTTGCGAGTACGAGAATTTGTAATGAAGGACGCTTACTCATTCCACACCGATGAAAAAGATTTCGCAAAAGAGTACGAAAAAATGGCTCAAACTTACAAACGCATATATGAGCGACTGGGACTAAAAACTGTAAAAGTTGAGGCGGATAATGGTTACATTGGTGGTGATTACTGTCATGAGTTTGTTGTTGAAAGCCCAATCGGTGAAAGTAAATTTCTAATGACCCCTGATGGTACGTATGCAGCGCATGAGGACGTTGCACGATTCACAAAAGATAAAAAGAACCTCGATGAAAAGTTAGAGGCTCTTTTAGAGGTAGATGCAAATCGGGGAACCACCATGGAAGATGGGGCGAAGATGCATAAAAAGCCTCTTTGGCAGCAAATAAAAGACGTACTATTTGTGGATGAAAAAGGACGTTTTATTTTGGCTATTATTCGCGGAGATTACGAAGTGAATGAAATGAAATTAAGGCACCTCACAGGCGCAATCGAACTTCGTCACGCTACGGAAGAAGAGATTAGAGAAAAGATTAATTCAGAACCGGGATTTTTATCTCCTGTAAAAATAAAGGACGGTCTAGAAGAAGTAGAGTTGATAATTGTTGCAGATGACTCCCTCAGAACAATTGTTAATGCTTACGGCGGAGCGAATAAAAAACATAAAGATCTTTTCAATATGAATATTGATAGAGACTATAAAGCAGATTTGGAAGGAGACATCGCTATGGCGAAAGATGGTTATCAAGCTCTTGATGGAAAACAAAAACTAGTTGAAAGAAGAGGTATTGAGGTCGGAAATATTTTTCAACTGGGATATCATTACTCAAGCCTAATGAAGGGAGCAACCTTTACAGACAAGGAAGGAAAAAGTTTACCTTTTTATATGGGTTGCTACGGAATTGGAATTGGCAGGACATTGGCTGCAATTGCAGAGATACATAATAACGATAAAGGGCTTACATGGCCTGAGGCCGTTGCGCCTTTTAGAGTTCACCTTGTAGGTCTAGATTTGCAAGACGAAGCCGTAAGCAAAAAATGTAACGAGTTATACCAAATACTGAATACTGAATACCGAATACCGGTTCTGTACGATGATCGTGTGGAGACGAGAGCTGGAGAAAAATTTGCAGACGCTGACTTGATTGGAATTCCTCATCGATTGGTCATATCAAAAAAATCAGGAGATAAAATCGAGTACAAAGCTCGAACCGGAAAAGAGACCGAATTACTAACGCTTGAGGAAATTATTAAGTTAGTCAGTTAACGAGTTCACGTGTTAACGCGTTAACTCTTTAGCCCGTTAACCCATTATTATGAATAAGACAATAGTAACCCATATCTCGGTCGATCTTGACGCAATATCAAGCGTATGGCTGATTAAGCGCTATCTTCCAGGATGGCCTGATGCAGAGCTTAAATTCGTACCTGCTGGAACAACTTTGGATGGTATGAGCCCAGACGCAAACCCAGACATAATTCATGTTGATACAGGTCTTGGTCAGTTTGACCATCATCAGACTGAGGACCGCAATCTTTGTGCTGCAAAGCTTGTTCTAAATTACCTATATAAAAATCACCACATTCAAGATAAAGATCATGACGCGCTTGAGCGAGTTATAAAATACGTAATTCTTGACGATAACTTTGGCGATGTCAATCTTCCTGATCCAGACTCCGACGTTTATGACTTCGCCCTTCATAGAATAATTGACGGTTTCAAAAGAACTCTTAAGAATGATGTGGAACGGTGCGAGCTAGTCTTTAAGATGCTAGATGCAAGTCTGCAGCTTTTTATTTTGAAGATTCGGGCTGAAAAAGAACTTACTAAGGGTTACTCCTTTACGTCAAAATATGGTAAATCGCTGGCACTAGATTCAGAAAATGAGTCTGTAATTAAACTAGCCTTAAAAAAAGGTTTCGAATTTGTACTGCTTCACTACCCAAATGACAACACATACCGAATAAAGACACTCCCATCCAAAAAATACGATCTCACACCGCTTTATGAGGAAATAATTAAGCAAGATTCCAAAGCCACTTGGTTTCTTCACATCTCAAAAAACATGCTACTAAACGGCTCGTCCAAGCGTCCCGACTCAGTTCCATCCTCATTACCTCTCAAAACCGTGATTGAAATAATCAAGAATTTAACGTAAAATAGGACAATTACTTCACGGTCATCTCGAGCCCTAGCGAGAGATCTAGCCTACTAGGCGAGAACCAAAAACGCTTCGCTAGATTCTTCAACAAGCTCAGGATGACATTTTCGAAGGGAGGTTGTCATAGTATATGGTAGTAGTATCAAAACGAAAAGGAGAAACAAAAGACTCAATGTTCCGCAAATTCTCAAAAACTTTTTTTGAGGAGAATGTGGTTGATGAGGTTCGAAAAAGACAGTATTACAAGAAGCCATCTCTACAAAAGAAGGAAGCAGAGAAAGAAAGAATAAAAAAGAGATTCAGCAAAAAACGCCCTCTTAGAATGATTAAATGGTAACCATAATTTCATCATCAAGATATCGAATTAATAGAACTCGACTTAAGGGAACTGTCGAGCGCGTCTTGTTAGAAGCTACTTCTTCTTCGAAACATCTCAACTTGGTATTTGTGGGTAAGACTAAAATGAAGTCTATTAGCTCTACCTACAAAAATGAGGACGTAGCTTTGCCAGTGCTGTCCTTTCCTATCAGAGATAGCTCGGATCCACGTAAGGAATTTATTGGCGAAGTTTTCATTTGCTACCCTCAGGCAATTCTTCTTGCTGCAGAGCGAAATCGACGAGTCGATGACGTCATGACCGAACTGGTCGAGCACGGAGTCCGTAATTTGCTAAAATAGGGACATGTTCTATCTCAAATATCGTCCACAGACTCTTGAAGAGATTGATAACTCCAACGTTCGAGAGACCATTACTAAACTTCTTTCCTCAAAGCAAAGCCTTCCACATGCATTTCTTTTTGTAGGTCAGAAGGGAACGGGAAAAACATCGGTAGCACGTATTGTGGCTCAAACATTAAACAAAACAACAAAAGAAGAAAACTCTTCAGACATTGTCGAGATGGATGCTGCGTCAAATCGAGGTATCGAGGAAGTAAAAAATATTATTAAAGAAGCTTCGTACCTGCCGATGACCAGCGCTTATCGAATATTTATTATCGATGAAGCACATATGATTACTACCGAGGCCTACAACGCACTTCTTAAAACTTTGGAGGAACCGCCTGCAACAGCCATTTTCATTCTTGCGACAACTAATCTTGAGAAGGTGCCTAAAACTATTATTTCGCGATGCTCTGTAATTAATTTTGGCCGAGGTAAACAAATAGACATCATTACAATGCTCGAGAGAATTGCCAAACACGAAAAAATGAATTTAGATAATGAATTATTATCGCTTATTGCTCAGTACGCCGACTTTTCATTTCGAGATGCGGCAAAAATTCTAGAAGATCTTTCAATTCAAAAAAAACTTACCGTCCAAGAGGCCAAGGAATATCTGGGACTATTTGGGACAAAGAATTTAATCGAGGTTATTCATACATCCCAACTTCCTCAAACCTTGGCGTGGATTCAGCGTTTTTCTAACGAAGGAGGAAGTATCAAAAATCTCATAGAATCCTCACTTAAAGATCTTCACGCATTGCTTCTGTCAAAAAACGGAATCAAACCCGAAAACGAACCTCTAAAAATAGACTTATCGATTGCTCAGATTACAAAACTTATAAAACTGCTGTCAGAGGCGCACAGATCCATCTCATATTCCCCGATTGAATCATTACCTCTTGAGATTGCTGTTTCAGAGTTTTATAATTAATCCATATGTTTAATCCACTAAAAGGTCTCGGCGATATTCACAAACTGCAGAAAATGCAGCAGGAACTTCAGAAACAAGAAGTCACTGTTGAGAAAGATGGCATCACGGTTGTAATGAGAGGTGACCAAAAAATTAAAGAAATCATGGTCGATGGGGAACGCGACAACAGAATTACTGACGCCATTAACGAAGCTGTTAAAAAAACTCAAGAACAAGCAGCCAGAACACTCATGAGTATGAGTCAGGACGATAAAGAGTAATATCTCTCTATGATCCTATTTTCAGGAACAGCACATCCCAAACTCTCCAAAGAGGTTGCACAACTTCTTAAAATTAAACTTGGTAAAACGGAAATTATCCGATTTGATAATTCTGAAGTTCGTGTAAGAATCTTAGAGAATACCAATAATAAACCAGTTGCGATAATTCAGCCAACCTCAAACCCCACTAATCATTCTTTGATGCAGCTTTTCTTCTTTTGCGACGCTCTTAAACGCGAAGGAGCAAAGGACATTACCGCCGTAATCCCTTATTTTGGTTATGCAAGACAAAACATTCAGCACCGAAAAGGTGAGGCTGTATCGGCCCACGTGGTGATAGATCTTCTTGAACATATAGGTTTTACAAAAGTAATTACATTCGATTTGCACGATGAGGGGTTGATGGGAGTCTTTTCAATTCCATTTGTTCATTTATCAGGTTTGGAGGCAATGGCACGACAGATGAAAAAAGACCTAAAACAAATTTCTAAAGAAACTGTAGCAATTGTTTCACCAGATCAAGGAGGGATTGAACGTGCAAGAGCATTTGGAAAAGCGCTGTTTGGATCCGAAGATTTTGACCTAGTCATAATTGAGAAAAAACGAGACCAGGATCATAAACATCAAAGCACAGCTTTAGATATTTTTGGTGATGTTAAAGGCAAAACCGCAATTCTTATAGATGATATCGTCACCTCAGGTGGAACGCTTTTACATGCTGCGGACATGTGCCTGGATAGGGGAGCAAAAGAAGTATATGCTGCTATTACTCACCATGATTTCTCGACAAAGGCGCCAGACAGAATCCAAAACTCTAGCCTAAAGGCTTTTTACACAACCAACACGATTCCACTCAAGTCATCGCAAAACTTTGCCAAACTTCGTGAAATCTCCATCGCCTCCGAAATCGCCAAGGCGTTGAAATAGGTAAATATCTTGTTATAATGCTCCCTATGGCTAAAGCAGAGAAAAGCGCTGAAAGACTCCAATATGAAGCGAATTGTCATGAATATCGTGGCGATGTTAGCATGGTATCACTATTATCATCGCTTATATTGTCTACCGCTAACGTGGTAGAAAATCACCCAGTACTAAGAACTGCTGTGGATATAGCTTATTACTCTTCATTAGCGGAAACAATTATTAGTGTAGAGGGTTTTTTACTTAAAACAGTAAAAATTAATAAAAGACACGAGACTAAAGGGGAGCCTTTACCAGAAGTGACTACCAGACATTTTTTCACACGAAGAAATCTTTATCGTAACCCTTCCACTTCTGCCTCAGCCTAAGCATCAATCAAACCACTTTCTGAATTTACAAATCCTGCTAAATATATTCATATCATCACACGGTTCGATTAAATGTTTAATCGAACCAACTTAAATCCCGTCCTCCTTTTTTCTTGAAATTGATCTCCTTCGTTCCCAAGCTGCAGTCCAGTCGACGCCATAGTTTCCCGGCCCAAATAACGCATGAAACAATTCCTCAAGTACTAGCGATAATTCATCGCTTCCCTTCATTCGGTTTAGTATTGGTTTTATACCATTACTAAACTGGAGCAACAAGCTGAACTTAGAGATTGTTTCTGAAGAGACCTTTAGAACCCTAGCAATGTTCCGTCGCTCAATTCCCCTCAAAAGTAGGTACATTATCGCTATTCTCTTGGCAATCATTATCCGCTCCGTATATGAAAGTAGCTCGTTGGTAATTATTTCAAATTCCTTCTTGCTTGGATTCTTTCCAACCACTTCAAAAAACAACTTAAAAATTTTGTCCAAAACTCGTTCGTTGAGCTTAAATCTAGAAATGTGCGTCATAGCTCGATTAAACATTTAATCGAACCTCATGTCTATGGATTATATGCTACAAAAGCAAGGCTACGGGTTGTTACGGCAGGATTTAAGATTCTTTATACTACAGAGTTACAGCCATGTCTAAAAAAGCGTAAGAACTATATTTACAATACTTCCTCGCCACGAAATCGCCAAAGCATTGAAATAAAATAAATACAGACTATAATGCACTCTATGTCAAAAGAGTTTAAAAGAATACCTAGGCTAAAATATGAAGCCAACTGCTACAGAGTCCGCGATATGACATCGCGAGTTTATGCTTTAGGAGCCTCGGCTATTTCGCTTGCTTCTTTAACTGAGAATCATCCTAGATTACTGATAGGCTCTATTGCATCTGCTACTTTAGCGGTTGCTTTGTCTCTTGTGAGTAAAAATATGGAGGAAAAAAGACTCTCAGAGATTGAAAGGAGAACCGGATCACGCGTTGTTTCTTCCACGATAACCGAAAAACATTTTTTTCCTAGGAGAAATATTTACACAACAACTAAAGGGGATTTGGTTGGAAAAGGAACTGTAAATAATTAATACTCATTTCGGCCTTCGAGAGCGCGCTTCAGAGTCATGTAGTCGGCGTACTCGAGGTTTGATCCCATTGGAAGACCATAAGCAAGTCTGGTCACTTTAAATTCTTTGTGTTTATTTGCTTTGCGTTTGGCGTTCTCTAGTTTGAGCTTCTCTTTAATATACATAGAGGTTGCCTCGCCTTCCATATCTAGATTTGTCGCGAGTACAACTTCTGCAATCTCTACTCCTTTAACTCTTTCAAAAAGTGCATCGATCTGAATATCGTCAGGACCAATGTTGTTTAATGGATCTATCTTACCGTGAAGCACGTGATAAACGCCGCTATAAATATTTCCAGTTTCGAAAGAAAGTAAGTCAAGAACATCCTCTACTACAGTTATCTGAGTTTTATCACGTGATGGATTTTCACAGATAGAGCATCTATCGTGCTCTGTTAGGTTTTTACATTCCAAGCATAGCTTGGTTTTCTCCTTGAGCTGTAAAATGCTTTCACTAAGTTCCTTCAGTTCCTGTTGAGGAAGACGAAGAAAATAAAAAGCGAGTCTATTTGCTGTCTTTTCACCGATTCCTGGGAGTCTTTGTAAGAAGTAGGCAATATGCTTAAGATTGGATGGTAGGCCGGCCATGTTAAATCTGTATAACTTCTACAACGATGAGTGGTTTGCGTCCCTTTGATTCAAGAAACAGCTGCTCTAAATTATCCGCAATTTGTTTTTTGAAAGTGGTCACGCTTAGTGGTTGTGTTCCTCTGGCAATTAGTACCGATTCGATCATTTTGGTTGCCTCTCCCATCAACTTTTCTTCCCCTTTCTCAAATACAAATCCTCTACTTACAATACTTGGCTTGGTTATGAGTTTATTCTGCACATCAAGAAGTACCAACGCTACTACCATACCATCGGTAGAGATAATTTGTCTATCTCTAAGAATTACGCTGCCGACATCTCCTACTCCATACGCATCCACATAGATGGTTTTTGTAGGAATCTTTGGACCTTTTCGTGCGCCTTTTTTTTCAAAAATTATCGTATCGCCTTCATCCAACAAGAGTACGTTATCTTTTTTGTAACCTAAGTCCGTCATCAGATTCTGATACCCACGTTGATGCCGAATAGTTCCACCAATTGGAATAAAGTAGGTTGGGTCAACAAATCTTGCAAGGAACTTAATATCTTCCTGACTACCGTGACCAGAAGCGTGCAACTGCTCCTGCACATCCGAGTACACAACATCGGCTCCAAGCAGAACCAAATCTTCAATGAGACTGTAAACTTCGTTCTCATTTCCAGGAATTGGGTCGGATGAGAAAACCACCGCATCGCCAGGCTTTATAGCAATAAATTTATGTTGTTGAGAAGCCAGTCTTGCAAGAGCAGAGTTGTACTGTCCTTGAGATCCCGCGACTATAAGACAGACTTTGTTCGGAGCCATTTTCATTACTTGATCATCGCGAATAAGTAGAGTCTTAAGTTCTGGAAGATACCCAATCTCGGCAGCAATTGCAGTGTTATCTTTCATTGAGCGTCCTAGGAAAGCGACCTTGCGATTAAATTTCTTCGCAGCTTCTACACACTGACGAATACGCGAGATGTTTGAAGAGAAGGTGCTCATTATAAATTTACCCTTAGTCTTTCTCATCTGATCTTCGAATGTCTGCCCGACAATATTTTCAGAAAGAGTTAGACCTTCACGATCGGTACCTAGACAGTCAGACATAAGACATAGTGCGCCCTCATGTCCAAACTGTGTGATTTTGTAAAAGTCGGGCGGTGATCCGTAAGGAGGAGTTAAATCCAGTTTGTAATCACTTCCGTGATAAATATTTCCTGCTGGTGTTCTTATTAAAATGTGCGTTGTGTCTGGAATCGAGTGAGTCATTCTTACAAACTCCGCAGTAATTCCTCCGAATTTATATCGCTGATCAAAATCAACAAGATTTATTTTGGGTTGCTGGCCGGTTTCTTTGAATTTATTTTTAATAAAGGCTGAGGTTAGTCTGCTCGCATACATTGGAGGTTCGCCTAAATCTGTATAGTGGTAGGGTAGGGCTGAGATATGATCCTCATGTCCATGAGTCAATAAAATCGCCCGAACTTTGCTTAACTTATCCTTCAGATACGATATGTCTGGAATTACAAAGTCCACTCCCAGCGCTTTGTCCTGAGGAAACCCAATTCCGCAGTCAACGATTACAATATCCTGGAGTTGATCTCCTTTATAAAGCTCGTACAGATACATGTTTTTGGTCACACCAAGAATTCCACCAAGCGATACGAATCGTAGTTTATATTCCGAAGACGTCTGCGTTAAGTTAACCGAATCCACTTGTGGTGAGCGAGCTATGCGAGTCGAATCCATAGAATCATTCTAGCATACCCAGCCTGATATAATAAGTCTATGAAAAAGAAAAAAAGTCCAGCTAACAAAGTCACCGTACAGAAAGCTTTGAAAAGCGTACTTGATCCCGAGTTAAATATTTCAATTGTAGATCTTGGGCTCGTATACAACGTAGAAGTTAAAAAAGAGGCGGTAAAAATTCTCATGACTCTTACCACAATTGGATGTCCGCTTTTTTCTTTAATTGAACAAGATATTTATAATAAACTTCACACAATGGGCCTTTCGGATGTAAAAATTACACTAACCTTCGATCCTCCTTGGACGATGGAAAAAATGAGCGAAACAGCAAAGGCAAAATTGGGCATAATCTAACGATATATGAAAAAACAACGCATCTCCAAAGTTTTAGACACTCTAGAGACTCTTGGTGAAATTCCAAAGCGAGCCGCAGGTGAGGTACTTAGAACCTTCAATCCACTTGAAGCCTTTAATAAGCAAGATTCTTCAGCGGAACAACCAGCATCGCCCGAAACACCGCAAGCACCAGAAAATCACACTCCGCTTAAAGTGGATAAAGTGAAAGGGGAGCACGAGCTTTCTGATCTTGAACAAAAGAAGAAACAGGATGAACAAAAAAAACTGGCCGAAGTTCGAAGCAGATTATTTCACCGAGTAAAGGGGGAGCAGGATCATGAGATAAAACGGGAAGCTCAGACTGAACAGCAAGAAAAAGAACAGGAACTGTCGGATGAGCAAAGACGCCAAGAAGAAATAAAAAGAAGACTTATGGCAAATAGAGACTCAGATGCTCCTGAAGGAAAGGTAGCACGAGGAGGATTATTTGCGAAGAAAAAGAAAAGAACTAAACTTGCAGTACAAGAGAATCAACCAGAAATGAAAGGTAGCGGGAAACATTAACTTTTCAACTTCGGGGTGTAGTGTATCGGAAACATGCAGCGTTCGGGACGCTGAGACACCGGGTTCAATTCCCGGCACCCCGACATTAGAAAGCGTTTGCGAGCGGAGCGAGTAATTAGGCTTTCTTATGTCCGCCAACAAATGCAGCATGAGACACGTCAGACGTGTTCGAATGCTAAATTGTGGCGGGCTCTTTCTTTTCTTCCTGCTATAATCTTCGTGTTTAATACAAAGCATGCTAAAAGAAAATCCGCAACCTAATCATGCCGACTTCAGAGAACTTTTCCGTTCGTCAGACCGCTTCGATGCATTAATTCAGAACACCAATGCATTTATCGAATCACGTCGTCATTTTTTTCCAATGGAGTTTCAGAAAAGTTTTACTGGCAGAGTGTTTGAGGAGATTGGTTATCTGTGGTTTCGAGCTAGATTAAAACCTCACCAAAGATTGCTCGATCCAGATCAAACTCAAGAGCACTTTCTTGATTTATATGGTGGACTTCCAGCACACACTTTACTTCAGGGTGGGATATTGAATGAATATTTACCCGATGGACTTATTTTGAGTGATGATGAAGGTCAAGGTAGCGCAGTAATCGTAGAGTATACTGCCCAGGATAGAAACGCGAGACTTCCAAAATACATTCATCATAAGGAAGAAATGGTAAAAGTACTGAGAAAAAGATTTCCTGATAGTTTTGGGAAAGGAAAACTTCAAATCATTTTCACTCACGACGTGCATAGGAATATAAAAAGAACTCGAGGAGTAGATCAAAGGACAACTTTAACTGCAACGCCCTTTAATCACGATGAAGTTCACGCTTACGCACAAGAGTTAATTAGGGTTCATTTTGATTTGCCAGAGTAACTTTTCACTTCGCCACCAAAGCACGAACACGGTGAGTTGTTTGGCAAATGAATTTACCTTCAGGCGGATTATTGCTACAATGAGTAAATGAAACTATACAATACTGCATCGAGAGAAATTGAAGAGTTTAAACCTCAAATGCCTCCTGAAGTTTCTTTTTACTCGTGCGGTCCTACCGTGTACGACTTCACACATATCGGTCACATGCGTGCTTATACGAACACTGATTTCCTAAAACGAACTCTCACATATCTTGGGCTAAAAGTAAATCACGTAATGAATATCACCGATGTTGGACACCTGACAGGGGACACCGATGAGGGAGAGGACAAATTGGAGAAAGGCGCAAAGTCATCGGGCAAATCGGTCTGGGATGTTGCGAAATTTTATGCCGATAATTTTTTTGAGACAATGAAGGCTCTTAACATTCTTCCCGCTGAAACAACCTGCAAAGCAACTGATCATATTGAAGAAATGATTGAGCTTGTAAAAAAGTTGGTGGAAAAAGGATTCGCTTACGAAACAAAGGAAGCTATCTATTTTGAAACGGCAAAATTCGCTAACTACGGAAAGCTGTCTGGACAGAAACTTGACGAAAAAATTCAGCAAGCTCGCAAAGAGGTTGTGGCAGATCCTGAGAAAAAAAATCCCGCTGATTTTGCGTTATGGTTCAAAACAGTTGGACGTTTTGCCAATCACGAAATGCACTGGAGCTCACCATGGGGAGAAGGTTTTCCCGGATGGCACATTGAGTGTTCGGCTATGAGCATGAAGTATCTTGGTAAAACCATTGATATTCACTCCGGTGGTGTGGACCATATTCCTGTTCACCATGAAAACGAAATCGCACAGTCCGAAACAGCAACCGGTAAACCATTTGTAAAGCAATGGTTTCACAACGAATTTCTTTTGGTTGATGGGGTTAAGATGAGCAAGTCTCTTCAAAATTTTTACACTCTTAAAGATATTAAAAAGAAAAATGTAGACCCGATAGCGCTTCGCTACTTATTTACACAAACTCAGTACAGACAGCAAATGAACTTTACGTGGGAATCGCTGGAAGGCGCACAGAACAGTTTGATTAAATTACGAGAACTAGTTTTGGCCCTGAGAAAACAGACGGACAGACAAATGATTTCGGAAGATAAATTAATTCAAGTCGATACATTCAGATCCCAATTCAGAGCCGCACTTGAGAACGATCTTCAAATGCCTCAGGCAGTGGCAGTTGTCTGGTCTATGCTTAAGTCCAACATTCCTTCTGAAGACAAACTGGATTTGCTGTATGAACTTGATCAAGTTCTTGGCCTCAATCTAAAAGAACTAAACGAAGAACTGATTCCTAAAAACATTCTTGAACTTGTGATGAAAAGAGAAACAGCAAGAAAAAATAAAGACTTCACTACGTCCGATCAACTAAGAGCTGAGATAGAGAAACTAGGATATAGGGTAGAGGATATTGGTGACAACTACTCTGTTAAAAAAATCAATTAATAATATTGTTTTTTTAGGAAATTTTTGTATAATTATTTTAATGAAATTTAATGCTAATGCAATTCTTGGTCTCCTCATTATCACCGCCTAACGGCGTGGATTGAGGTATACCAACATTAACCTTAACAATCCCGCCAATCGGCGGGTTTTTTTATATGTCAGTAACAGCAGAAAGACTCATTTCTCCAAACGTCAGAAATGTGGAAAGACCAAAGCCGTCAATTATGATCAGCAATAGTGTCGCTGAAGCATTCTTTTCTTATGCTGGTGTTCCGGACACTGAGTTAGATCGTGCACGAGCGAAAGCGAAGTTAAGAAAAATTCTTAGACAAACTACAGAGGTTAATCCCAAAATAAAGCCTAAATATTTATCTGGTCGCGATGGTAAAAAACCTGTATATTTTTCGCATAGGAAAAAACCGTCTATAGTTTATCTGGGATATATAGAGAATGACGTAAGGTTTTTTGAAAAAGTAATTTTTTACGACAAAAATGGACGTCCAAGTTTTCGCCAAACTTAATGATTTAACAGAAGTTACTTCCGTTCGAAGAATAGCGTCACAGTTGAAGATACGGTATCTGTTCCTTCTTGAAATATTGGAGATTCTGGCAACGCTTTAGCGCTCATGGTTTCAACACCACCGCGACCATAATCGTAATACGGGCCATTGCCGGACTCAATCATATTAGTTACTTTTCCCAGTTTGATTCCGAGTTCTTTTGAAAGTTTTTTAGCCTGCTCTTGAGCATTTTTTATTGCCTCAGATCGAGCTTTTTCACGATAAGATTGTGGATCATCCACCATAAATCTTGGACCTGATACATTGGTCGCACCCGCACCAGTTACATTTGAGATTACTTGAGGGGCAAGTTCTTTTTTCCGAACCTTAATTGTCACACTTGCTGTGCCACTGTACCCTGAAATTTTAGATGCTGAATCGGAAGTTCCTGCGGTAGCTGATTTCTCAAGCATCATCGGTCGCACTATACCGCTCGTCTCATACTCAGGATAAATATTGAAATTACTTGTTTCTATATCTTTTTTTTCAATACCAATCGCCTTAACCACCTGAATAATTCTGTTGTTTACTGCTGTCATTTCTTTCTTTGCCTCATCTGCTGTAGGTAAATTACTTACCGTTATTCCAGCGTCAATAACTGCAACATCGGGGACTACATCTACCTTGCCAGTTCCAACAACGGTAAACTCAGCCGATTCGGTTGAGTTTACAACACGAATATTTACCGGATAGGAGACGTTAAATAGCTTGACCAAAACTAAAAGTAAAAATATTGCTCCTGTAACTTGATAGATAGTTTTATTCATAATTTGAGATTAATACTTATATATACAATATACTACATTCTCTTAAATATTCTTACCACCGGATGATCAAAAACCGTCCAGGTCTCCTCAGCGTCTTCATCGTCAAGAATTTTAAACTCCGCCACTTGTTTAAACTCTAATTTTCCAGAGAACAATTTGTCGTAATATTCATTCAGTATTGGATATTTGTCTGCTTTATGATTCTTAAATATTCGACGTGAAGGAACAATAATATAGTCCGCTTTTTTAAGATGCTTTAGTAAGTCTTCTTGTAGCTTCTTATCTGCATCTAGGTCATAGAAATTGAATGATATGTTCTTAAAAGCTCTATGTTCTAAGTTATAAGTTCTATCATAAACCGGTAGGTCCACCACGTTCGCCGTTTCTTGTAGTACATACGAATTGTTCGGAATATTTTTATCCATCCATTCAGAAGCCTGAAATCGAACGTCGGGCGTTGTGTAAACCTTCAAAAACAATATCCCGGGGATAATTAATAATAGGCAGGCAAAATAACCCAAGCGTTTTGGCAATTTTGAAACAAAGAGAACTGCAATTACTACCATTAGTGGCATTACTGGTGCCATGAATCTGGTCCATTTTGTAAAAAGAAAAGCACTGGGTAGAAAATATATTAAGAAGGCAACTCTTAAAATATTGTAATTTCTCTTCCATGGTAGAGTCAAAAATCCAATGAGAAAAAGTACGAAAACAGGCCACCCAAGTGCGTAGGGGAATATTCGCTCAAACTGAAATAGCACCGGTACTGATTCTGTAAAAGTTCGCGTATAAAAAACCAAAGCTTTTCCTGTTGCCACCATAGATTCATAATCGATTGAGCCAATGAACTCTTTCCATGAAATCAAGTTGTATGGAGAAAAAAGGATTGCGGTAGCTCCAGTAACAAACCCAACAAAAATTAATTCATTAAAAATCTGCCAAAATTTTTCATATTTCGACTCATTTTTAAAAGTCCGAGGTGAAGTTGAAATTGTTAAAAATGGAACAGCGGCAAACAAAAGAGATGATACCTTGGTCGCTATAGCTAGTCCAGTCACCACCCCGATCCATATATATATACTATCTACATCTTTCGAGTCGCGCTTTGAGCCAAGCTTTAGACAAAGATATACTAACCAAGTGAAAATTAACATTAACAGCGACTCTGTCGTCCCAAAATGTGCGAACTGGATTAGGGCAGGGGAGAAGACCAAGGGAAGAGTATAAAGTAGCAAGTATCTAGTATTAGGTATGAATTGTTTGAGAATTTTGAACGAAACATATGCGGTTAACAACGATGCGGCGAAGGAAATGAAGCGTAACGCCATGACAGCTTCGTCAAAACGTATTGCGCCTGAAATCCGCGAAGTTATTCTGCTGAGCAGTACAAGCGCGTACCCAAGATAAATCGGAAGTTGTCCGTATGCAAAAAAATGAGGGTTAAAGCAATTTGAAATTTGAAATTTGAAATTTGAAATTTCGCAATTCAATCCTTGAATTGCATTGGCCATATTCCGCTCATCGGGGTGAAACGGGTAAGGCAACCCCCACGAAAGGTTGATAAGGCGCGTGCAGACGAGCAGAACAATAATCGCTCCCCAGGCTAACCACTTGATTTTTGGACTCATTCCAATTATTATATAGGTTGAAATGTCAGCATACGACTTCGTTTTTTTGCTCAATCAGGAAGAGGAGATGGGAAATCTTAAAACCCTCATCACTTCTCTTGACGGAACTGTACAAGACGAAAAGCAGCACGGAAAGAAAACTTTAGCATATCCTATCAAGAAGTTGATGGAGGCTTCTCTTTATCAGTGGAGAATTGCTATGCCAAAAAACAAGGTGACTGAGTTTAAAAAGAAGCTTGGATTTAACGAAGTATTAATTCGATACTTATTGCTTGAGCAAGAGTAAACTATGGCAAGTAGATCAATAAACAAAGTTGTACTTCTGGGCAACCTGACAAGAGACCCTGAAGTAAAGTACACACCAAGTGGTGCAGCCGTTTGCACATTTGGCCTAGCGACAAACAGAACTTGGACCACAGCAGAAGGCCAGACCAAAGAAGATACGCAGTTTCATCGCATCACGGCTTGGAATAAACTAGCAGAACTTTGTGGCAAGCTTCTGTCTAAAGGAAAGAAGGTCTATCTGGAAGGCAGGCTCGCTTATCATAGTTACACCGCTAAGGATGGTCAGCAAAAAAGTGTCACCGAGATTATCATGGACGATTTCATAGTTTTCAGCAGCGCTAAACAGGCTGGAGAATCTGAGACAGAACATGTAGAGCATTCACCAGAAGCTCATGAAGTAGATGCACCTAGCTCGCCACAAGAGGCGCCAGTTGAAGTAAAAGAGACAGCCCATTCGGCAGGCTCAGGGCAAGTAAGTTCGAAGTCCGAAGTTATAAATCCAGACGACATACCGTTCTAAAAAAAACAATATGAAAAATAAATGCTATTTTTGCCAGTTCGGAATTGACCCAAATTTTCTGGAGCCAGACAATCTTCAGAAGTTTTTATCAGCACGAAAAAAAATTGCTTCTAGAGAAATTTCCGGAATCTGCGCAGGACATCAACGCATGCTAACCAAGCACGTGAAGTACGCTCAGTTCATGGGACTACTTCCTTATATCTCCTACCACGGAGCTTAATAAGTTTTTAACTAAAACTGGCTCTGCCTAATCGGGTATACTTAATGTATGACCATAACTTTCTCCATTTCCGCGCCTGGCACTCTTCAGCTGACACCTGGACAGGTCGTTGATTTTAATACTCCACTTGTTAGGACCGTAGCCAAAACAGGATTTCAGATACATATAGCTCAAGAGCTTGGAATCCCAAATGACAAAATATTCATGCACATGTCCAAAATTGTTGGAGATACTGTGGAAGCAAATGAAATTCTTGCAATACGAAAATCAACCTTTGGAACTAAAAAAATCTCATCGCCAAAGTCGGGCATAATAAAGCAAATCGATCACGAGACCGGCTCCCTCTATATAGAAACCTTGACCGAAAGCTCCGATATAAGAAAATGTTATTTTAAGGGTGTAGTAAAAAGCCTAAAAGATTCTGTCGTAACTCTGGAGGTAGAATCGGCAGATGAATACAAACTGAAAGACGTGGTCAGCGATTTTGGCGGGGAAGTGCTTTACCAAGAGAGCATACATCTCACAGAACTTGTAGGCGACTCTGTTAAGAATAAAGTTATTTTTACGGAATCAGTCAAACCAACCGAAGCAGTTAGATTGGATGTACTCGGGGTAAACGGCATTATTACCAAAGAGGACATTAAGGAGAAGGCGGGAGTGAACTCGGCAGAACTGGAAGACAAAAGCTTGTGGGATAAACTCTCCAAATCCAAGCAAACTCATTGCATCGTCGATAAAAAAAACGCTACAATGTATCTCTACGATATTGAGTAATTTTTAGTTTGAAGTTTTCAATTTTTATTCAAGTTAAAATTTTCAATTTTTAAACATTTCAAATTGATTTCAAATTTCGAATTTCAAATTTCAAACTATGAATAAGCGCAATATCACCAATATTCTTTTTGGTCTAGCTATTGCAGTTCTGCTTTTTGGAGCTGGTTTTAAACTTGGAGAATTCAAATCCGAAAGTTCGCAGATACAAAGTAAATCTTTCACTTTACTGAATGTAGATGCAGACAAAGCAAAAAAAGCTAAGTTCGATTTTGCGCTATTTTGGGAAACGGTAGACTTGCTGGAAAAAAAGTATGTGGACAAGAAGAAACTAGATCCACAGAAAATGTTTTACGGAGCGTTAAAGGGAATGGTTGCGTCGGTCGATGATCCGTATACGTTCTTCTTAACACCAGAGGACAATAAACAATCCAAAGCAGATCTCGGTGGACGCTTCGAAGGAATTGGCGCCTCGCTTGGACTCGCCAATAATAGAATTGTAGTGATAGCTCCTATCAAGGGCTCACCCGCAGAAAAAGCTGGCGTCAGAGCGGGTGATTACATCCAGAAAGTTGACGGAAAGGTTACAAAAAACTGGTCGCTTCCTCAAGCAGTTTCCAAGATACGTGGAAAAAAAGGCACTAAGGTGAAGCTTGGCTTGTTGCGCGTCGGCTCACCAAAAGAGATTGAGGTCTCGATTGTAAGAGATGAAATTAAGGTAATATCTGTCGAAACCTCCTTTGACTCACTCAAATCATGCAAAAGCAATTGTAGAAAAGTAGCGGTAGTCAAGGTGACTCAGTTCGGTGAAAACACGAATCAAGAGTGGGACGAAGCAGTTGCCACGGTACTACAAGAATGGAATAAGAAAACAATCAGTGGTTTAGTAATAGACATGAGAGATAATCCAGGAGGTTTTCTGGACAGTGCTGTCTACCTTTCGTCGGAATTTTTGCCTCTAGGCAAACTTATAGTCAAACAAGAGTCGACAGTAAATCCAAGTAGAACGTATACGGTTGATCGCAAAGGCTCTTTACTCGACGTTCCAGTAAGCATTCTTATTAATCAAGGGTCGGCATCAGCATCCGAGATTTTCTCAGGTGCTCTGCGAGACCATAAAAGAGCCGATCTTATCGGGATAAAGTCGTTTGGAAAAGGGTCGGTGCAGGAAGCGCTCGATCTAAAGGGTGGCGCAGGAATTCATGTCACAATAGCAAAATGGATTTTGCCAGGTGGTGAATGGATAAACGGAAAAGGAATTGAGCCAAAGTACCCAGTAGCTAATGTGATTCCCGAAGGAAATACTCTCACGCGCGAACTCGACGCCCAACTCGAAAAAGCCATAGAAGTCGTTCTTCAGTAAATAAATCTCCCTTTCGAAGGTGGTATAATTGAGTCTATGAAACAGATTCAGGCTCTTCGTGGATTTACGGATCTATATCCAAGAGAAAAAGCATTGCAACAGTTTGTTTTTTCTGCATTCCGCGAGGTAGCAAGACAGTTCGGTTTTGAGGAATATGACGGACCCATTGTGGAACCCGTCTCTTTGTATGCCAATAAAAGCTCGGAAGAACTGCTTGAGAAGCAAACTTTTCAGATCAAACCGCGCGGTGAAGACGATCAATGGATCTTAAGACCAGAGATGACCCCTACCTTAGCACGAATGATAGCGACTAAAGAAAGAGAACTAATTTTGCCCTTAAAATATTTTAATATCGGCCCTCGTTTCCGATACGAAGCTCCACAAAAAGGTAGAAGTAGAGAATTTTGGCAAGCAGATTTTGACATCTTGGGAAGCAACAGCGTTCTTTCAGATGCTGAAATTTTGGTATCGGCCATTTCAATTCTTAAGACTCTAGGATTTACCGATGATGAATTTGAAGTGCAGATTAATTCGCGAGCCTTCCTTCAAGCACAGCTTTTGGAAATTGGCGTAAGACAAGAACAACTTGGGGAAGTACTACAGCAAATCGATCGTATGGATAAGTCCAATGTTAAACTAGATGATTCTGTAAAAAAACTAATTGATTCTTCAATTTCGGTGCAGGACGATCCTTACTTTAAAGAGTTGTTTCAGTATTTGAAGGAATATGGCGTAGATAAACTTTGTTCGATTAATCTTCGGGTAGTTCGAGGACTCGATTACTACACCGGTCTTGTTTTTGAAATCAAAAAGAAAAATGCAACAGGTCGCGTCACGCTCCTTGGAGGAGGAAGGTATGCAAATCTAATTTCGAATTTTAATGAGAAATCAGAAATAGCGGGTGTTGGTTATGCTGTCTCGGACACCGCACTTCTCGCATATCTGACAGAAAAAAATAAACTTCCAGACACTTCCTCAAAACCAACAAAGGTTCTGGTCACGGTCTTTAACACAGACTCTGTAAATGCTTCAATTCAAATTACTACCGCACTAAGAATGTCTGGAATTTCTGCTGAGCTTTATCCGGAGACTGATAAAAAACTAGATAAACAGCTTAAGTATGCTGACAGAAATAATATTCCCTATGTCTTAATTATCGGACCTGAGGAAGTTGATAAAAAAGTATATAAACTCAAAGACATGAAAACCAAGGAACAAAAAGAACTGACAAAAGAAGAACTAATTAAAGTTCTAAGTTCTTAATTCTAATTTCTTAAAGCTTCATTTATTAAAAACTAAGAACTAAAAAATAAGAAATAATTATGAACGTCAATCCAAACATTGCTATTATTGAGGGATCTCCTGGTGTAGGAGGGGATGAGTCTAAGCTCTGGATGAAGGAATTATTACTTTCTTATATCCGTTTTGCTGAGCGCAATGGTTTTAAGTTCAACTATATAGAAGAGGATATCATAAGAATAAAAGGAGAGAATGCTTTCAACTTTTTCAAAAATGAAACTGGCGTTCATAGAGTTCAGCGCGTTCCCGATACGGAACGTAAAGGAAGAATTCATACCTCTACCTGTGTTATTGTAGTCCTTCCTCACATTAATGCCTTCGAGGTAAAGATTAATCCAAGCGAGCTTGAATGGGAATTTTTTAGAGCTGGTGGTCATGGAGGACAAAACGTCAACAAGGTTTCAACTGCGGTCAGACTCATTCACAGACCAACCGGAATTATCGTAACCTCACAGACAGAAAGACAGCAGATGCAAAATAGAGAAATCGCGATGGAGCTCCTGCTCGGTAAACTTTACCAACTTGAAGAAGAAAAAAAACGTGGAATCTCCCAGTCATATGTGAAAAATATTGGAACAGGGGAACGTTCGGACAAAATCCGCACGTACAACTTTCCCCAAAATCGCCTCACCGATCACCGTATTAATAAAAGCTTCCATAATCTTGAGGACATCATCGCCAACGGTAAATGGGAAAAGGTATTCGCCACGAACTAATATGCTTACATGCACGTTTGAAGATGGTGGAACAGGCAATCAGCGCCATGTGGTTGTTGACGCACTTGTTGTAGATAAAAACAAAATTCTTCTTATTAAAAGAGCCGAGCATTTAACAAACGGTGGTAAATACGCCTTCCCAGGTGGATTCTTGGATCGAGATGAAACCGCTGAGGAAGCAGTTGTACGAGAAGTAAAGGAGGAAACAGGGTACGATGTAACGGTTGAAAATCTATATACCATAATTGATAATCCAAACCGCCCCCAAGAAGACAGACAAAATGTAGCCTTCATCTACATTGTTAAACCACTAGGACAGACTGGAGAAGCAGACTCAGAAAGCACAGAGGTTAAGTGGTTTAGTCTAGACGCCTTACCTTTGGAGAAAGACTTTGCCTTCGACCACTACCAAACGATTCAGGAGTACAAAAAGAAATACGCAGCCTGAATTTCTTCTATTTTAAAACCCGACTAGTTTGACAAAGCTGTCAAATATAACTATGATACCCACGTTATGATACGAGCTGAACACTTCACATATGATACTGAGGTCGTAAAACCGTCGGTTGCAGACGGAGTGAGGGCTTTCCCTTGGAGTTATATCGACAGACGTGGGGAACAACCGATCGATAAAGACGTGCTGAGATTGTTTGGCGATTTACAGCGTGGAGCTTTTTGGCATGTACTATCGAGTCTGGACGGACAGGCGCTAGAAGTAACACCAACTCTGAGTGAAATGTTACATAGACATGGCGAAAGCAAAAGCGACCTTGAAGAAAAACGTTCCAAAGCAAGGGAATGGGCGCATACACATTTTAGTGAAGCTGAACTGAGAGATCTTTTTGAACTATGTGTTGGAGTTGCGTTAACCGTACCGTTTAGGACGGCGTGGCCAGGTACCAATAATGGCCATAGTATTCTTTACCGTCAATTATTTTCATCCCATGATTCAATTTTTAGAAAATTTGTTGATGACGACTTTAGCGTTCAGTTGAATAACGGTAGATTTTGGGAAGAATTGCCACAAGTACAGGCAGGAATTAACCACGGAATACCCGCTGTTGTGGTAAATGACGTACTAGTTAATCATTTCGCTGACTTAGATCCAGCATTTGCACGTTTTGGATATACGTTATTTGAAAGAAACGGGGGAGAAAGGATACCTTATGATATTGGTCAATTGTCAAGAAAGGGAGCTGTCGCATACAAAACTTTTATCAGTGATTTGGTGTCAGCCGATCCAGACATTAGATTGGAACCCGCTCAATTAAAAGTACTTGGTCGAGGAAGGAAGATAGCTACCAAAGCTTAATTTTTCTGCTATAATTAGTTCTTGCTTCTATGTTACAAGCGATCACACCTATGCAAAAAAGTATTCATCCAGAATTTATTGAAGCTACAGTTTCCTGCTCATGCGGAAATGTTTTCAAAACTAAGTCTTTGAAGCCAAGCATCTCAATTGATGTTTGTTCTAAGTGTCATCCTTACTTTACGGGTGAGCACAAATTCATCGATACCAAGGGACGAGTTGAGAGCTTCCAAAAGAAACAACAACTAGCCGTGACCATGCAGAAAGCTGGAGGCAACAAATCAAAGAAAAAAGGTGGTTCAGGAGACAATGAACCAAAATCACTAAAAGAATTACTCGGAGACCTTTAAATCAGATATTCCATTTGGTATAATAGAGCTTCGCGTTTCACAAAGACCTTAGGTTTTCGGATTACCGAAATAAAAAAGTTCCTAAGCAGTGAATATTTATGGCAAATCAAACAAAAAAAACTCAGGTAGAATCTCTCGTTCAGCTTTTGAACAGTGCTCCAAACTTTGCACTTATCAAGTACGAAAAAACTAAGCATAAAGCTCTTGAAGAACTTCGACATGGTCTAAAAGAACAAGAATCAAAGATAAGAGTTGTTAAAAACACTCTTCTTCAGAAAGCTCTTCAGACTCAAGCTAAGTCTAAAAAAGAGCTACAAGAATTAGTAACCAAAATATTTCCTCTTACTGAGAGCACAGCAGTTCTAACCCTTGGGGAAGACTATGCAAAGGGTTTGAAAGCATTTCAGACATTCGCAAAGAAAGATACAACCGTTTCTTTCAAAATTGGAATCTTGGATAAATCAATGTATCTTGGAGAAGAGCTTCAGAAAATTGCGGTTCTTCCATCCAAGGCAGAGTTGATCGCAAAACTGATCGGTGGACTGAAGTCACCATCGAGCAAATTGGTCTATGCAATGAAGTTCAATATTTCTAAATTAACACTCGTACTTAAAGAGCGAGCAAAGCAAGCTAATTAATTATTAAACAGTTCAGGAGTTCACGGGTTAACGCGTTAACTCATTAACACATTAACGGACTAATTTATTAATCCGAACGAAGGGAGGTGACACATACATGGCAGAATTATCAGATAAAACAAAAAAAATCGCAGAACAAATCGAGGGACTTACAGTCGTTGAGGTAGCTGAATTAGCTTCTTACTTAGAAGAAAAGTTTGGTGTCACCGCAATGGCAGCAGCAGCAGCTCCAGCAGGCGCAGCAGCACCAGCTGAGGAAGTTGAAGAAAAAACCTCGTTTACCGTAGTTCTTACAGCAGCAGGAGACAACAAACTTGGTGTCATTAAAGCACTTCGAGAGATCAATCCTCAACTAGGATTGATGGAAGCGAAAAAGGTTGCTGAATCAGCACCACAAGAAATTCTAAAGGATGTCAAAAAAGATCCAGCAGAAGAGGCAAAGAAGAAACTTGAAGCAGCAGGTGCTAAAGTTGAGCTTAAATAAGAATTATTTAAGCGAAATCCCGATGAAAATCGGGATCCAAAAAGAAATTTTTAAATCCCCCGAAATCCGGGGGGTTTTTTTATGCCTACATTTAAGCTAGACTAGCCACGAAAATTCATGTACAATTAATCCTAATGGCTAAATCAGATACACCGAAATATAGCGCAGAATCCATCGTTGTTCTAGAAGGGTTAGAGCCCGTCAGAAAGCGCCCCGGCATGTATATCGGCTCCACTTCCCAGACAGGAGTTAACCACTGTCTCCAAGAAATTCTAGATAACGCAATCGATGAATCACTCGCAGGCTTCTGTAAAAACATCTACGTAACCATTCAAGAGAACAACTATCTCACAGTCTTTGACGATGGTCGAGGAATTCCTGTCGAGACCAACGCAAAGCATAAAACATCAGCTCTTGAGCTGGTTATGACCAAGCTTCATGCAGGAGGAAAGTTCACAACCTCAGCATACAAAGTCTCAGGAGGACTTCACGGAGTCGGAGCATCGGTGGTTAATGCACTTTCCGAGCACTTGATTGTCGAGGTTAAGCGTGAGGGCATTCTTTACAGACAAGAATACAAAAGAGGCGTTCCGATGGGTCCCGTCAAAAAGGTAAAGGACTCAATGATGAACTTCCCGTACAGCCAGGGAACCGGTGTATCCTTCCTCCCAGATCCAGAAATCTTTAAGGAAACCGTAGAAATTCACTACGGAAACTTCAAAAAACAGGTTAAAGAACGTGCCTACCTAATTAACAATGTTTCGTTTAAGGTAGAAAACAAAAAAACCAACGATAAGGTTGCCTACTACTTTGACGGAGGAATCCTGTCGCTTCTTCGAGACATCAATAGAGGCAAAAAAGTCGTACATGATGCTATCTATCTAAAGCGTCAGGTCGATGACAAGGAGCTTGAGGTAGCCATCCAGTACAACGACTCGATAAACGAGCACGTTATGTCCTTTGTAAACGTCATTAACACTCAAGAAGGTGGAACGCATCTGACGGGATTCAGGATTGCGCTTACCAAGTCCATAAACAGCTACGCAAAAAGCATTCTTAGTGAAAAGGACCTTAAAGATCCTTTAACTGGAGAGGACACGAAAGAGGGACTATCGGCAATCGTCTACGTAAAGATGCCGTCCACAAATCTTCAGTTTGAGGGTCAGACAAAGACCAAGTTGGGAAACTCAGAGATTCAGACATTGGTACAACAAACAGTAGGAGAACATCTAGACGTCTTTTTAGAGGAGAATCCAAGAATTGGAAGAGACATTCTTTCAAGAATTCTTTTAGCTCAGAAGGCACGTTTGGCGGCAAAGGCAGCAAAAGACGCAGTGCTTCGAAAAGGAGCCTTAGAAGGAGCCACGCTCCCAGGTAAACTAGCTGACTGCTCCGAAAAAGACCCTGCAAAATCAGAACTTTTCCTTGTCGAGGGTAACTCGGCAGGTGGTACAGCCAAACAAGGCCGAAATCGTAAGTTTCAGGCAATTTTGCCACTTAGAGGAAAGGTTCTAAACACCGAGAGAGCGTATCTTGATAAAGTTCTGGCGTTTAAAGAATTAAAAGATCTAGTTATCGCACTTGGAATGGGAATTGGAGAAAACATCGACTATCAAAAGCTTCGCTATCATAAAATCTGCATAATGACCGACGCGGATGTAGACGGAGAGCATATCCGAACACTGCTTTTAACCTTTTTCTTTAGACATTTAGCAGATATTATTTTCAAAGGCCATCTTTATATCGCCCAACCACCTTTATTTAAAATTCAGTTTGGTAAAAAAATCGCGTACGCCTTTACTCCCGAAGAGCGTGATGCGGCGCTAAAAACAATGGGTGAAAATGCGATCGTTCAACGATACAAAGGTCTAGGAGAGATGAATGCAGAGCAACTATGGGAAACAACAATGAATCCAGATAACAGAATCTTAAAGCAGGTGAACATTGAGGACGCGACTGAAGCGGATCATGTATTTACAATGTTGATGGGTGATGAGGTTCCTCCAAGAAAGAAATTTATTGTTACGCACGCTAAGTTAGCAAATCTTGATTTCTAATTATAAATTTTCTAAAAATATATGAATATTTCTAAACTTTCGGCAGGTAAAGACCCAATGAAGGGTGAGATTATGGTTGTTATCGAGATTCCAGAGGGATCTTACATTAAGTATGAGGTAGATAAGGACAACGAGATGGTGATGGTTGATCGTTTTGCTTACACAACCATGGCCTTCCCAGCAAATTATGGATTCGTCCCGAGCACTCATGGTGAGGACGGCGATCCACTAGATGTTTTGGTAATTACCCCTCAACCACTTCATCCTGGAGTAGGAATCGAGGCCCGAGTTATTGGAATGTTAGAAATGGAGGATGAGGCAGGTGTCGATACCAAGATAATCGCGCTTCCTTCCAAAAAAGCCGACCCATTTCATGCACACATCGACAGCGTGGATCAGTTAGATGAGATAGTAAAAAATAAAATAAAACACTATTTCGATCACTATAAAGATCTTGAACCAAACAAATGGGTCAAGACCAAAGATTTCTTGGGTAAAGATGCGGCAATTGCAGCAATAAAAAAATCAATGAAGTAATAGTTAATTTTTAATTTGAAGTTTTTAATTTTTAAACATTTCAAATTGATTTCAAATTTCGAATTTTAAATTTCAAATCTAATTACAGACATGTCAGACGAAGGATTTAACAATAAAGGAGTAATCAAAACCGAGATCGCCTCGGAGATGAAACGTGCGTACTTGGATTACGCAATGTCTGTCATCGTGTCTCGAGCACTTCCTGATGTTCGCGATGGTCTTAAGCCGGTACATAGAAGAATTCTTTTTGCGATGCACAAGCTTGGACTAAACCACAGTGCAAGATTCTCAAAATCTGCTTCAGTTGTCGGAGAAGTTCTTGGAAAATACCATCCGCATGGAGATTCTCCTGTGTACGAAGCATTAGCTCGTATGGCGCAGGACTTCACAATGCGCTATCCGCTTATAAGAGGACAGGGTAACTTCGGTTCTATCGACGGAGATCCCCCCGCCGCGATGCGTTACACCGAAGTAAAGTTGGCAAAGATAGCTGAGGAAATGCTTTTGGATATCGAAAAGGAAACCGTTGATTACATCGACAACTTCGATGGAAGACTTCAGGAGCCAATTTTTCTTCCTGCAAAACTTCCGAATCTTCTTTTGATGGGTGCAGAAGGTATCGCGGTCGGAATGGCGACAAAGATTCCTCCTCATAATCTTTCTGAGTTAATCGATGCAATCTGCTTCACAGTAGATAGAGCGACTCTAACTGCAGCCGATGCGAAGAAGAAACAAAGTGGTGAAGCGAAAAAGGACATAAACAGTCTTACTTACAAAACAACTGTTGAGGAACTTCTCGAGTATGTGAAGGGACCAGATTTCCCAACCCACGGAGTCATTTATGGAGCAAAAGAAATTCAGGAAGTCTATGCGACTGGCCGCGGTAAAGTTCTAATTCGTGGAGTTGTTGAGGAAGAAGAACTCGATCGAGGTAGATCGGCAATCGTAATCACAGAGTTACCATACCAAGTAAACAAGGCAAATTTAGTTGAAAAAATTGCAAATCTAGTCAATGACAAGAAGATGGTTGGAATTTCTGATCTTAGAGACGAGTCCGATCGAGATGGAATACGAGTAGTAATTGAATTGAAGAGAGATGCGTCGTATAAAAAAGTTCTTAACAATCTTTTTAAGTTCACTGAACTTCAGACAACTTTCCCTGTGAATATAGTGGCACTTGTCGAAGGTATTCCTCAGACATTAGGGTTGAAGAGCATTTTAGAACATTACATTAAGCACCGAGTAACGGTCATCGTAAAGCGCTCAGAGTTTGAACTAGCACAGGCTATGGCCCGAGCACATATTTTGGAAGGATACTTAATTGCCTTGGATAATATAGATGCTGTAATCAAGGTAATCAAAAGCTCCAAGACAGAGCCAGAAGCAAAGACAAGCTTAATGACAAAGTTTAAACTTTCAGATATTCAAGCACAGTCCATTTTAGATATGCAGTTGAAAAGACTAACCGGTCTTGAGAGAGCAAAGATTGAAGAAGAACTTAAGGAACTTAAGAAAAAAATCGCTTATCTAGAAAGCTTACTTAAAGATATCTTTAAGGTTCTTGCTGTAATTAAAGATGAACTTACCGAACTTAAAGCTAAGTTTGGTGATGAAAGACGAACTAAGGTTATTAAGTCTAGACCGGGCGAAATCACAGACGAACAACTGATTGAGAATAAAGAGGTTATTGTTGTAATGACCAAAGAAGGCTACATCAAGCAGGTCGATAGACAGACCTTCAAGGTTCAAAACAGAGGTGGTAAAGGAGTTATGGGAATCGAGACCAAGGATACGGACAATGTGGCCTTTGTTAAAACCGCAATGGCTCACGACTATATACTCTTCTTCTCAAATCAAGGAAGAGTATTTCAGACTCGAGTTTGGGAAATTCCATTAGGAACGAGAACCTCAAAGGGTAAAGCGGTAGCAAATCTTGTAACACTACGCCCTGAAGAAAAAATCACTTCACTTCTTACATACGATAAGGACTCACCGATGGTTAACACAACATTTGTTCTGATGTCGACAAAAGAAGGTACGGTAAAAAAAACACCGTTTGATCAGTTTGCACACATAAGAACCAACGGAATTGTCGCAATTAAACTAGATGCAAAAGATGAACTTCTATGGGTTGGACTAACAGACGGTAAAAAGCACGTCATTTTAACCACACGTGACGGAAAGGCGATAGTGTTCAACGAGTCTGAGATCAGACCAACTGGACGATCCTCAATGGGTGTTAAGGGAATTACTTTAGAAAACGGTAATGCAGTCATTGCAGCTCATGCTTTCGGAGCAGTGGAGTTCAAGCAAAATCTATTTGTCATCGGCGAAAAGGGTGTCGGCAAGAAAACGCAATTATCCAACTTCAAAGGTCAGCATCGCGCAGGAAAAGGTGTTAAGGTAGCCTCAGTTGATGACAAAATGGGTAAAATTGCCTTCGTCGAAATCGTTCAGGATGGCGACGATGGAGTGATTATCACCAGCTCACAAGGACAGGTAGTCAAGATACCATTAAAGGACATTCCGTCAAGATCTCGTAGCGCAAAAGGGGTAATACTTATGAGATTCTCACAAGCTGGCGATAAAGTATCAACGGCCACTCTCGTTTAGCTGTGGTTGCCTTCTTAAAATTTGGTATAATAGAGCCTCAGGATAATGAAAATACCTTGTAGTGACATAGCCACTTCATTGAAGTCTGACCTTAAGAAAAAGGTTAGCGATCTTAAAAAGAGGGGAGCTTCCCCCAAACTGATCACTGTGTTGATTGGTACAGCAGCAGATCAGCTTTCATTTGTTTCGATAAAAAAGAAGGTAGCAAAAGAAATCGGAGTCGAGTTTGAATTCGCACATTTTAAGAAATGCCCACCTTTTCTAGAGTTTGCGACAAAACTTAGAGAATTGGCTCACAGACCAAGCACGACCGGGGTCATTATTCAACTTCCATTACCGTCTCACCTACAAAGCGACACTCTTTACAACTATATTCCGACCGTCAAGGACATTGAAGGTCATCGCACCAAGTCACCTCATTTGCCACCATTAGGTCTAGCGGTAATTTCTCTTCTTAAGTTTGTAGCAAATCCTCATAATCATAAAAAATCAGTGTATCCGGACCAACTTAACGATAAGAATCTTTTCAAGCAACTATTAAAGCATAAAAAAATTGTGCTTGTCGGTAGTGGCATAACAGGTGGCCATCCTATTGCGCAGACTCTTCATGATTTCAGAATTGGTTTTATAAACGTTAATAGCCGAACAAATGATCCAGCTCAGTACTATAACGAAGCAGACATTATTATCACCTCAGTTGGTAAGAAAGTACTTGATCCAAAGATGCTAAAAAAAGGAGTTGTGTTGATTAACACAGGACTCCACAAAGTAGGAGGGAAACTTCGTGGAGACTATAGCGAAGACGAAGTAAAAAATATTGCAAGCTGGTATACGCAAACTCCAAACGGCACTGGTCCACTCGACGTATTATTTCTTTACAAAAACTTAATTAATGCGGCAACGCTTCAGTTAGACAGTTAACGAGTTAACGTGTTCACGGGTTATTCTTGTTCGACTCGTTAACCCATTAACCCGTTAACGCTTCAATAATGAATAATTTACTCGTTATAACAGGCCAAACGGCAACCGGAAAAACCAAACTCGCCCTAGATTATGCTTCACGCCTCAATGGAGAAATCATAAATGCAGATTCCCGACAGGTCTATACAGACCTTGATATCATAACCGGAAAAGACAAGAGCGAGCTAAATAAGTCCGGAGCTAAGGTTTATCTACTTGATGTGGCAACTCCTGATAAGACATTTTCTTCATATGACTTTGTCAGTTTAGCTGGGCCAATAATTAAAGATATATGGCGCAGAAAAAAAACTCCAATTATAGTTGGTGGTTCGTATCTATATATTAAACATCTACTATACGGACAGGACATAAAAATTCCTCCAAATCCAAAACTAAGAAGAGAGCTGGAAAAACTTTCAGTTGAAGAACTTCAAAAGAAATTAAAATCATTAGACAAAATTGTATTTTCTAAACTCAATAACAGTGATTTGCACAACCCTCGCCGTCTCATTCGCAAAATCGAAATAGCGACTGCGTCCATAAAGTCCATAAGGTCTATAAAGTCAACGACTCCTAATAAAAGCTCTACGCTTCAAGCTCTAAGCTTCAAGATAATCGGCCTTAAACATAAAAACAAAGAATCTTTAACTAACGCAGTAACTGAGCGGGTAGAGAAGCGGCTTAAACAGGGAGCTTTTAAGGAAGTTAAGCGACTATTAAAGTTGGGATACAAAAAAACAGATCCCGGACTTCAGACAATCGGATACAAACAACTGATTGCTCATATTGATGGAGAAGTGACGCTAGATGAGGCGCTAAAGGACTGGATTAACAAAGAAATTCAGTATGCCAAACGACAACTTACATTTATGAAAATGGACTCGCAAATTGAGTGGGTAATCGTATAATGAATTTATGAAGCGCCGCAAGAATACTCGAGTCAAACGCAGTAAGAATAATCCACTTTGGATTTTATTAATTTTACTTACCGTAGTCGCCATAGTTCTAATGCTTAAGGCGAGTAATCTTGAGAAGAGGTATTCGCAACCCAAGACGCAATTTGGATTGGCGGGTTGGCCAACAATAGCCCCAACAGGATCTTGGACTTTAATAAAAAAACTTCCGTTTTGGAAAACTGAGACAGTTCTCTCACTTAGCGAACAGGTGTCTTATTTGAGCAAAATTGAGCGAAACAGTAAGTTTATCTTTTATATTCAAGACGGTAATGTGCATAGTTTTAATTTATACACAGGAGATTCCAATAAGATAGTTGATGCTGATTATTTGCAAAGTCTTATGCCAGACGGTATTGGGAAGGAAGTAGGTCTAATTCTAAAAGTTTTAGATAATGAAAATCTTTTTATATTTACCGGAGGTATGGGTGAAAGAGCATTGTTTAGAGTTGAACTCGACTCTGATAATTACCAAGTCGCCTATATGGGTCTTTATAACAATATTTCTAAAGCGGGAGACATGTACTTATTGACTGAATATACTTATTATGGAGAGACCGTAAGAGAAAGGTATTATGCGTTAGATTCTGATGCCAAAACGACTCGACTGATACACTCCCCACAAGGGAACGTAGCAACTTTTGGAGCTTTGAGCGATAAAGTTATTGGAGTGGATACTAAGCAAAGACTTCTAGTAACGTACTATACAAACGGAAAAGGCACGAAAGAAAACTATAGCTATATAGGTTCTGGCGGTCCAATTAAACGAAATTTTTATAATGTCACTGCAATTTCATTGCGTAATCCGAACGATAAGGAGACAGTGATCTCAAATGCTCAAATATTAAAAGATGCGCAGAACATTATTCTCGATAAGAATGCAGACTCACTTATAATAAGTGGGGTAAAGTCCTATAAATATTCCTTGAACGATAAAAATCTTAAAGAAATTCCACAGCCAACACCAAGCGATCCAACTCCTGACTTTGATAAATTTCTTAAGGAGGATATTAAGAGTATAAAATTACCCACTGGGTATGAATTTGTTTTCCGATAATAGCTTTATTTTTTATTGAATATCTTCAGGAAGGCTTCTTTTGGAACTTCGACGCTCCCAATCATCTTCATTCTTTTCTTTCCTTCTTTCTGTCTTTCCAAAACCTTTCGTTTGCGTCCGACGTCTCCTCCTCCAACCGCTTTACTACCCTTCATAAGCACGTCCTTTCTAAATGGAGCGATTCGCTCTGATGCAATAATTTTACCCTTGTACTGTCCCTGAATTTTTATCTCAAACTGTTGTCGATGAATAACTTCTCGCAGGCGCTTTGTTAAATCTTGTGCTTTTTCTTGTGCTCTCTCCTGAACAACGATTTCCGAAAATTCCTCGATTGGATCTCCGTTTATAAGCAAAGATAATTTGTCAGCCTTCACGGGCTCGTATCTTACCAACTCCCAGTCAAGAGATGCGTATCCTGAACTCACACTCTTTAATCGATCAAAAAAATCAGAAATCATTTCGGCTAACGGCATTTCGTAGGTTAGGGTAATTTGATTTTTGTTATCCATGGTTATAAATCTTCCTCGGTACTCTTGACAGATTGTCATTACAGGACCTTGGTACTCTGGCGGCATCACCATGAATATCCTTACATAAGGCTCTAAGTAAGTATTGTTCTCAAATTGGTACTCAACCTGAGGCGGAGTGAGAACAAGATCGAGTTCATACTCACGCTCCAGTCTTTCGCGAACGACATCCGCATGAAGAAGTCCCAAAAATCCAACCCTAAATCCTGCGCCTAGAGCTTGACTAAAGATTGGCGTAAACTCTAAAGAAGAATCGTTTAGATAAAGTTTATCTAATGCTTTCTTAAGATTTAGATACTCGGATGCATCTGTAGGGAACATGGACGCAAAGACCATTGACTTAACTTTTTTGTAACCTGAGAGAGCTGGATTTTTTGATTTCTCTGCAGTCATACTATCTCCAACGCGCACCTGATGAATGTCCTTTAGATTTGTTACCACATATCCGATCTCACCTTTTTGTAGTGACTCTACCTGTGTAAGTTCGGGACCAAAAACTCCAACTTCACTAACCTCAAAAACACTTTTGTCAGCAATCAATCGAACCTTGTCTCTTTTTTTTACCTGCCCGTCAAAAATTCTTACAAAAGCGATTACCCCTTTATGTGAATCGTAATACGAATCAAAAATAAGACTCTGCAGTTCGGTATTGTTTTCGTTGAAGTTTGGCCCTGGTACTTTTTTTATAATATCGTTTAGTAGTTCTTGTACTCCGAGTCCCGTCTTTGCAGAAATTTCATGAATTTCTGCTTCAGCAATTCCTAAAAAATCTACAATCTGTTTTTTTGCTTTTGGTACATCTGCATGTGGTAGATCGATTTTATTGATAACCGGAATTATTGTGAGATTTTTCTCAAGTGCTTTATATGCATTTGATATTGTCTGGGCCTGAATTCCTTGGGTCGCATCAATTAGTAATACCGCTCCCTCGACACACGACAATGTTCTATCGACCTCATAGGAAAAATCTACATGACCTGGTGTATCAATAAGATTCAGCTGAAATCGTTCTCCGTCTAATTCGTAACTCATCCTCACTGGAGCTAGTTTTATAGTTATTCCTCTTTCTCTTGAAATTGGGTTACGGTCGAGTAGCTGCTCCTCGTGTTTGTCTTTGGACACAACACCGGTTAGTTCTAGAAGTCGATCTGCTAAGGTCGACTTACCGTGATCAATATGGGCTATAATTGCGAAGTTTCGTATATGATTCATAAAAGTATTTTTGTCTGTAAAGTCCGTAAGGTCCTTAAGGTCCGTAAAGTCCCTGACTTTATAGACTTTCGACTTTATAGACGGTTACGAAGGGCTTCTCTCCATTATAATCCATGAAGGGCTTGTTATAATGATTAAAATGTCTATGACAACGCTCTCACGTATTCTCAAGAATACCTTCGTACGCGGGAGTTTAATTTTTACTGTCGCTACATTTCTGGGCAGTTTGATTAACTACTTATTCAACATTGTTGTTGCCAAAAAACTTGGTCCGACTGGTTTCGGTGAAATTACAGCGCTTTTTTCATACACAACAATTTTCTCGGTACCAATGACCGTTATCACAATGGTCATTATCCAAAAAATTGGTTCCAATACTACTAGGGGTCTTGCTTATGCGCTAACTCTAGAACAATGGTTTTTGACTAAACTTAAAAAATGGTGGTTGCTACTGATACCATTTTTATTTTTGACACCATTCATACAAAAACTTACAAACCTGTCGTTTTACAGTAGCGTCTCAATAGTTCCTTTTGTAATGATTGGTTTTGTAGGCGCATATTATGCAGCTCTTTTGCAGGGGCTTCATCTTTTTGGTTGGATTTCTGCACTTGGGACCATCGCCGTCATTCTTAAACTTACTGGTGCATTGGTAATAACAAATGTTGAATGGGGAGTTCTTTTAATCATAGTTTTCTTATTCATATCTACAGCATCAGCAATAATAGGCTCCTTCATAATTCTAAGAACTAAATCAAAGGGAAGTACGCTAATTCAATCAAAACTAAAAAGACGAGTTCTGGGATCGGTTTTCCAAAAACAAGTAATCGTAACTTTTTTTTCGATACTTGGTCTTACGTTACTTGGAAATGCAGACATAGTCACGGCTAAAAAATTCTTAAGCTCAGAGCAGGCGGGAATTTACGGTTCATGGAGTCTTTTTGCAAAAATTATTCTTTATCTGATCGGACCGATGATTACGGCAAGTTACATTTTCTTCTCAAGTTTGAAAAATAAGCAGAATCACGAATTAGTTCTCAAAATTTCTCTGGCGGCTTTAGCGTTAATTGGAATTGTATGCTTCGTGCTCTATCAATACCTTTCTATACCCGTTATTCACATATTATTTGGAACCAAATTTAACTCAATTGCTCCAGTACTTGGACTAGCTAGTATTTTCGGTTCACTTTATGCCTCAACGACCTTGATTAATAATTATTTTCTTTCCAAGAAATCATTATTTTCCCTTATGCCAATTTTTGCGGGACTGGCTTACATCCCATCACTTTACTTATTTGGTACCACAATTCAAAATTTGATTACGGTTAATATCGCTACTGGCTCAGCTCTATTGCTTCTGCAAATCGGCTGCTTGGTAAAGTATAATACCGTCAATGGAAACCAAAAATAACCATTTTTTAAGCCTCATAATTCCGGTCTACAAACAGGAGAAAACGATAGTAAAGAATATCAAGTCAATTACTACTGCGCTAAATCAAATCAGATATCCCTACGAAGTTATTGTGGTGATTGATGGAATTGTAGACAAGTCTCTAAGCAATATTAAGCGTGCAAAAATACTTCATGTAAAAACACACGCTTACGTGAAAAATCAGGGGAAGTCTTACGCCATTAGACTTGGCATGACAAGAGCGAAAGGGGACTACGTTATGTTTTTGGACTCAGGAAGTGAAATTGATCCAAACGGAATCTCGATGCTTTTGGAGCACATGGAGTGGTACAAAGCAGACATCATTGTAGGATCCAAACGACACCCCGCTTCCTATGTGAAGTACCCACTTATGCGCAAATTTCTAAGCTACGGATATTATTTTTTGGTTAAATTTTTGTTCAACATAAAGATCAGAGACACGCAGGCAGGCATTAAGGTCTTTAGAAAAAAAACACTGGAAGTAATTATGCCCCGACTTGTGGAAAGACAGTTTGCGGGCGACCTTGAGATACTCGTTGCAGCAGACAGCTTAGGATTTAGTCGTATTTATGAAGCTCCAATTAAACTCGATTATCATCTGGGGCCTGTAACTTCTGCGGCCACTCTCGAATCAATAAAGGGAATACTTGTAGATACGCTTGCGATTTTTTACCGTAAAAATATTTTGCAACATTATCATAAAAAGCCTGTAAAACGAAAGCATGGGAAAACAAAATAAATCCGCCAGCTGGCGGACGCCGGCTATTTCTGTAATCATTCCTGTCAGAGCTCTCTCATATTACCTTCTGTTTGAAAATCTTCCTGAAATGGATAAGCAAACATTCAAAAATTTTGAGGTTATTGTTTTGCCTAATGAGCACACTACTTATGACATCACCTTAATGAATCAATACTCGTGGTTGCGCGTTATACCTACCGGAGCTGTAACTCGCCCTGCGCAAAAAAGAGACATTGGCGTAAAAAACGCTAAGGGAAAAATAATCGCATTTATAGATGACGACGCTTACCCGGACGAGAACTGGCTTACAAACGCTATGAAACTTTTCAAAAAAACTTCATTTTTAATCCTCTGTGGCCCTGGAGCGCTGCCAGAGAAAACTAATCTTTGGGAAAAAATATTTGACGCTGTCTTGGTTTCTTTTTTGGGATCTGGAAAATATGCATACAGATTTACACCGCTCAAGAAACGGTTTGTAATCGACTACCCATCGATGAATTTTTTCATTAGAAAGAAAACTTTTGAAAAAGTGGGTGGATTTAACTCTGATTATTGGCCGGGCGAGGACAGCAAACTCTGCAACGACATTGTTATCAAGGAAAAAGGAAAGATTCTTTACCATCCCGACGTTCTTGTTTACCATCACCGTAGAGCCGATTTAAAAAGTTTTCTTAAACAACATGGACAGTACGGTTTTCACAGAGGAGCTTTCTTCTCGCACGGCGACAGTAACTCAAGGGAGCTGTCCTATCTCGCACCTTTGATGCTGGTGCTTTACCTAGGAGCGATTCCCATTATATATACATTACTATGGCTGTCAGGCTCAGATAGCTTTTTCGTATATGCCCTGATTCCATCGATGCTTTACGGTTTACTATTAGCCGTAATTTTTATACAATCTTTACTTAAATCAAAGAACGTAATTGTTGCCCTTGGCGCAAGCGTTACGGTTGCTCTTACGCATGTGTATTACGGGCTCAATTTTATTAAAGGATTAAAAAAAGGATTAAATAAAAACAACTCAATCTATGGCAAATAACATTACTCTCGTCAAAAAAGGGGATATCGAAATTAAAGTAATTCGTGACAAATGCATTGGCGCGGCAACCTGTGTCGTGTATGCGCCTAGCACCTTTGACCTTGATGAGGACAACATCGCTATTATCAAAAAAGGCGACTGGGACCGTTTAGAAAAAATTGTCGCCGCAGCACAGTCATGTCCAGTACTTGCGATTGAGGTATTGGTTAAGGGAAAAAAAGTTTATCCTAAATAGCTAGGCTCGTTGACTTTATAGCTACAAATTGCGATACTTTATACTATGGTAGCCAAGAAAATACGTAAAAAGGACGGTAATGTCGTAAGAATTGCTGTTGGCTATCCACCACTTGAGAATAAAAAAGGAGTTGCCCTACTTTCGCAGAATCGTCAGTTCCAGTACTTCAATGCAGCTACATATATTTATCCGATGGTACCGGCCTACGCGGCCTCAAACCTTCAACATCACGGCTACAAAGTATTTTGGATGGACGGAATTGCTGAGAAGAAAAAATATGATGAGTGGATCGAGGAACTCAAAAAAAACAAGGTTGACTACTTGATGGTCGAGACCAAGTCTCCAATTGTTAAGACTCACTGGAAGCAGATCAATGACATTAAGGAAAAAATTCCAACCATCAAGCTTATCTGGGTAGGGGATCATGTCAGTTATCTACCAAATGAACTGTTTGAGAACAGCAACATCGACTATGCGATTGCCGGTGGGGACTATGACTTTATGGCCGTTAATCTGCTAAATCACATCTACAAAGGGGAAAAACTTGAGGGAGGTGTCTACTGGAGAAAAGGAGACAAAAACATTAAGGCAAGACCAGCAGGAAAAAAACAGTTACCCGGAAAAGGATTTGTGTACAACAGTGGAGTTGCTTCCCTAAAGCACAACTTAGATCTGCTTCCTTTTGTCGATCGAGACTTAACTAAATGGTATCTGTATGCGTATGAAAACGGAAACTACAAATACACTCCCGCCACATACATGTACTCTGGACGTGACTGTTGGTGGAATCGCTGTACATTCTGTGTCTGGGATCATACCATCAATCCGCTTGGATCATACAGAAGTTTTTCACCAGAAAGACTTTTTGCAGAGGTTAAGCATGTCGTAGATAACTATGGTATCAAAGAAATTTTCGACGATGCGGGTACAATGTTTATTGGGCCTAAATTAAAACGCTTCTGTGAACTTCTAATAGAGAGTGGCTACAACAAAAAAGTCCGCTATGGATGCAATATGCGTTTTAATGCTCTAAATCGAGAGTACTACGAACTAATGGGTAAGGCACGATTCCGATTTATTCTTTATGGAATGGAGTCAGGGAACCAAAGAACTCTAGACAAGTTAGACAAAGGAACTAAGGAAGTAGATGCGATTAACGGCCCAAGAATGGCTCGCGAAAACGGTATGGATCCACATGTCACAATCATGTTGGGATATCCTTGGGAGACCTTAAAGGAAGCTCGCAGAACAATTGCGATTGCTAAGTACGCTTTCAAAATGGGCTACTACGAAACCATGCAGGCAACGATTGTAATTCCGTATCCGGGCACTCCTCTTTACAAGGAATGTAAAGAAAAAGGATGGCTCTTGACCGACGATTACGATAAATTCGATATGAGACAGTCGGTAATGAAGACACCATTTCCTAAACAGAAAATTTACGAGCTAGAGCAAGACCTATATTCTTCCTTTATGACGCCTCAGTACATAACAAGAAAAATCCTCAGCATTAGAAGTCTGCATGACTTTAAGTATCTTTTCTACATGGCATGGAAACTGATTGGTCATCTTCTAGACTTTGATTCTAATCAAACCAAGGTAAGCTGGAGCTCTCCAAAGTTTTGGAAGAATGCATTTAAGAGTCTCGGAAGACACTTCATAACTCCTAAGACATCGGTTGACGCTGAGAAGTCGGCGATTAGACTCGCAGACAGCGCAATGAATCTGTAGTATTGTCATGCTGAATTTAGTTCAGCATCTTTGTCATTCCGAACTAAGTGAGGAATCTAGCGAAGCGGGGTTCTTGTCATTCTGAGTGAAACGAAGAATCTAGCGAAGCCAAGTTTGACTTGGCGAAGCGCTCCCAACGGTCGCTGGATCCTTCACTATTGTTCAGGATGACAGGGGGAATTCAGGATGACTAAGTCAAGAGCTCAATACCCTAGTTCTCTTATTCTATTCAACACCGCATTTAGTCTAAGCACCTCAGGAGAACCTTGCTTAATTGCCATTTGAATTTGTTCCTTTGACTCAGAATATCTACCGAGCATAAAGTAGACCTGTCCCAAATCCTGGCGAGTCTTCCACTCAAATTTATTAAGTTGAGATGCTTTAAGATAAAATGGAAGAGCTTCTTCATATCTTGCTCGTAGTGAGAGCATATGGCCGATGTTATGATACGGATGACTATAACGTGGATTCATAGAAATTGCTTTTTTGTACTCGACCAAAGCCTCATCATCCCGGCCTTCGTTCATTAGCTGAATCCCTACATTGTTATGCGCACGCGCGCTGTATGGTGCAGTTTTTAAGGTCGCCAAGCGCAGACTCATCTCGGACTCCCAGTCCCAAGTTCTGACAATCGTTCTCCAGCCCAATGCAATTACACATACCGACAATATGACATATAGCCATATGACATTGATTTTGTACTTCTTCACAAGTGTAAAAAGCCCTACTACGACAGCTGCTATCAATCCGAATGTCCCTAGATAAGCGTAACGTTCCGCCGCAATCTGAATTATGTGTATGGGTATTAACGCCGGCAAACTCGCAATGAAAAATATTGACAGGAAAAAGAAAATCTTCTTATTTTTAAGATAACTTACGATAAGACAAGCGAAATAAAGAAGCGTTAATAAGGAATTAAGTATCAACGAACTTTGCTGGACTCCCATCTCGTCAAGATGATACACGGTCAGCCGTTCTGGCCAAAAAATTAAATTCAAATATGTACCAAGCACTACTGGAATCTGCAAAAGTGGATTCATAATTTCTGTTGTCCCAGTTACTGCGCTTGCACTGAATATCGCAATCCTATCCTGAACGAAAGGAAAGATTATCACTCCAAAAACACAAAGCGTCAGCAAACTAAACGTGATTGGTTTCCAATTTTTCTTAAGAGATCCGAATAACCATTCGTACAACAAAATAATCAGTGGAAGTATTAGTGCCTTCTCCGACGACATAAGAGAGAGAAAAAAAGCAACCAGACTCAGGACAATAAAAAGTGTTTTTTGCCTTACCTTATCTTTTAAGATGTATAGGATTAATGAGACTAGTACAAAAAAACTGTACTGGGGATATGTGAGTGACGATATCCAGACAACCGACTCCACTAAAATCGGGTGAACGGCAAAAATTAAGGCTGAAAAGAAAGCTATGACACTACTCTCTGCAACCAACCCTACCAATATATATATACCTACTACAGTACCCAGGTGAAAAACGAAGTTCATAATTCGATAATAGGCAGGATCTAGCTGTCCAAGACTGTATGAAGTATGTAGCAATAGTGATCTGAAGGCCGTAAACGGCGTATTGAAGACGGTGTCGATACTTCGAATGTCCTGATTTTGTTCAATACCAATGTGATCATCTAGGACAAAACTTGAATGTAGAGAAGGTAAGTAAAGTACGGCTACAGCCAAAACAAAGACCAGAAGATGTGTCCAGAAGGTCGTTGACTTTAAAAATTTCACCTTTCGGTTATTTGCCCATCAAACTCCTAATTTCCTTTAGAAACTCAGATATTGTTGGGTTGGGTGGACCAAACTCTAATGCTTTAACTAAGTGGTACTCAGCCTCTGGATAGTTTTGAAGCTTGTGAAATACAAATCCAAGGTTCTGATGAGTTTTATACAAAGTTGGTGATATCTGCAACGCTCCTGAATAGGCTTCTACGGCTGCTTCGTATTTTCCCATCATAGTAAGAGTAATCCCAAGATTGTGTCTTGGATCTGCATCTCCTGGTTGGAGCACAATAGCAGCCTGAAATTCCTTCGCTGCATTTACCCAGTCTTTTCTATTGGCATAAACATCACCCATGTTGTTATGCGCATTTGAGCTGCTGGGGGAGACTTGTATTGTGGACGTCCACAAGGCAGCAGGACTTAACCAATCGACATTCCGTATAATTGTACGACCGATAAGCGATAGTATAATCGCAGTAAATAACGCAATAAATACTGTCTGAAATTTCTTAATCTCAGATAGTTTCGTAATACCGTAGCCCAAGAGCGCCATTACACCAACGGCTCCAAGGTACACATATCTTTCGGCCACAATCCAAACGATGTTTAGGGGAATTAGTGAAGGAGCAAGGGTAATGAGGAAAAAAAGCGCCCAGAAAAAGTAGGATTTGCTCTTTTTGTACGTCATTGCGATAGAGACAATGAAAACTATAAAAAACGCCCATCGGATCATAAACTCGGTCATAGTTATAGACAGCTCTGAGTGGTAGACAGTAAGATCCTTTGGAAAGAAAATTAGCTGCAAATAGTAAGTGACTGCATAGGGAACGTGCTCAATGGGGTTGTAGAACTGCTTTGTAATGTAATAGTCTTTCTGGAACGCTGCGCTTCGAGCGCCTATTCCCATTAGGTAAATAGAGGCAATCGCAATTATGATAATTGTGTGAGGGACAAATCTCTTCCAGTTATTTTTAACCGAGAAGAATACCCATTCAAGCAAGAAAAGTACGGGTGGTAATGCGACCGCTTTTTCGGAGGAGAGGATTGAGAGTAGCGCAAACACAATAGAAGCAACATACCATCTCTTATTTTTCTGGCCATAAATATAACTTAGAATCGTCAGTAAGAAGAAGAAGCTGTATTTTGGGTAGCTCATGGCCGAAATCCAGGTTACCGACTCGGTAAAAATCGGATGAATTGCAAAGAGTACTGAGGTAAAAATTGCTTGCCTAAGGCTAAATAACCTCTTAATAATGAGGTAAAGAGTAAATACCGCCCCAATATGAAAAGCAATATTGAACATTCGGAACACTATTGGCGATAATCCTCCGATTTTATAGGCAAGATAAAAAGTAAGATTGGCAAAAAATGCTTGAGGAGTAGCCAATAACCAACTAAACTTTCCGATATTTGGGTTATTTACTATTCCTGCAGTATCGTCAATAATAAATGGGGCGTTGAGAGCGCCTCCATAACAAACAAATACCAGAAGAGTGATCAAACCCAGGACAAGATACGAAATGTGCTTATTTTTTTGAAATAATTGCAACAATTTATGTTTCATCTGTAGATTTTATTATATCGATTATAATTGCGAATATCATCTTTATGAAAACGAAATTACCTACTGTCACCTTTGTTACTCCTACATTAAACAGTGAATCTACTATTCGCGAATGCTTAGAGAGCGTCAACAAGCTCTCTTACCCCAAGCACTTAATTCGTATGTTTATAATGGACGATGGCTCCAAAGATAAGACTCTGTCTATTGCACGCGAATACTCCTTTTGCAAGATATTTAAAGTTAATACAAGCGGGCCTGAAGAAGCAACCGCAATTGGATATAACAAGGCCAGCTCAGATTACGTGGTTAACTTCCCATCAGATAATGTAATTCCTTATAGAGATTGGTTACAAAAAATGCTAAAGCCTCTTGAGACTGATAAAGATCTTGTAGCTAGCGAGTCTCTAAACTACTATTTTTCAAAATCAGATAAACTTCTCAACAGGTATTTTGCTTTATTTGGGATGAATGATCCAGTTGCATTTTATTTAAACAAAAGAGACAGACGGGCTCACTATGAATTAGGATGGCACTTACCAACGCCAGTCATCAAACATAGGTCGTATTTCGAAACTAGATTTACAAGAGAAAGCATGCCAACAATTGGCGCTAATGGTTTTGTTATCCGAACAAAAATAATTCAAAAAGTTACAAAAGATATATCTTTATTTTCACATATTGATTCTTGCGTTGATTTGCTTAAACTGGGGTACGACAGGTACGCCTTTGTGAAGACCTCCATTTGGCACAAGTCAGGAGAGTCTTTTTTTAAATATTTCTATAGACGAAGGGCGTATGCCTTGGAGCTTTATTTCAAAAAAAAACACAATAGAAGATTTCATCTATATTATCCTTCAGAAGATAGGATGAAGCTTGTCCGATATGTATTCTACTCTCTTACAGGAATAGAACCTTTGATACAGTCAGTTCGGGGGTATGTGACAATACAGGATCCAGCTTGGTTTTTGCATCCTGCAATCTGTTTCCTAACTACAATAAACTACTTTTTAGTAGTGGTAAAATTCAAAGTCCATAAGGCTCTTGGACTATACTAGAACACTTGTCATGATTAGTTTACTCAATTTCTTCATCCAAGTAATTACTTTGTAATTACGCTTAACTATATATATACTTTGGTGCTGTTTAAAATATATCAATGGAAAAACACTACAAAGGAAAAAACTGCATAGTCACCGGAGGTGCTGGTTTCATTGGTCAAAACATTGTAAATAAACTTATTTCATTTGGAGCTCGAGTAGTAGTTATTGATAACTTAACTAACGGAGCGCAAGCAAGAAATATTAATAAGAAAGCAGTATTTTTAAAAGGTGACGTTCGAGATTCGGAGATCTTTAAAAAATTACCTAAAAAAAAGTACGATTATTTATTTCACTTTGCCGCACCATCCTCGAACGCACTGTTTCTTGAGAATCTATCCAGTTCAATAGACATTACTATAACTGGCTTTCTTAACACGATTAGATATGCAGCTAAGCGTAAAATTCGCTACGTCTTTCCATCTACTGGTAGCTTGTACAACGGAGTAAAACCTCCCCATACCGAAAAAGCTGTTCTTAATCCAAACGCACAAAACGAGTATGCAAAAACTAAAATCGGTCTTGAGTACATTGCATCTATTTTTGGCTCATCTGTAAATGCTATTGGACTACGCATTTTGGCGGGGTACGGGCCGGGGGAAAAACATAAGGGGAGATATCAAGGAGTAGTATATGGATTCTGCCAGACAATGCAAAAAGGTAAAAAACCTGTGATCTGGGGTGATGGTAAGCAGCGTCGAGACTTTGTATATATAAATGATATTGTGGACATTACTCTTACATTAGCCGTTAACTGTCCCGAGAAAATAGTGAACATTGGTACTGGCTCTGACATCAGCTTCAAGGAGCTCGTCTCACTAATCAATAAGTATCTTCCAAAAAAAATAACTCCAACCTATGGCAGAAAGCCAAAGGTGTACCTAGAAAGAACCACGGCTGACACAAAGCTCTTGAGGAAGTATTACAAAAAACCATTTACGTCGATTGAGGATGGAATCGAGCAAACGCTTAAATCTTTATGAAAGTTCCATTTGTAAGCTTAAATCAGCAAATTGCAGACAATGAAAAAGAGTTATTTTCAGTTATTAGAAGCACTATTAAAAAGGGTTTTTTTGTTGGAGGCGAAGAAGTCACATCATTTGAAAAGCAATTTGCCAAATTCGTCGGAACCAAGCATTGCGTTTCTCTCAACTCCGGCACGGATGCATTAATATTCGGAACACGTGCTCTTGGTCTTAGTACTGGAGATGAGATGATTTTCCCAGCTCACACTTATTACGCAACCTTGCTTGCGGCTGTGGCAAATGGGTTAAAGCCAGTTCTATCTGAGGTTAATTCAGATGACTTCGGATATGACCTATCCGCTCTCAAAAAAAAGATTAATTCTAGGACGAAAGCAATAATGGTAGTTCACCTTTATGGACAGGCAGATAAAATTGATGAAATTCAGTCGATAGTCAAAAAAACAGGTCGCAAGATTCATATTATCGAGGACTCCTGTCAGGCTCATGGCGCAAAACTGAATTCAAAAAGAGTTGGCTCATTTGGAACATTTTCTGCATTCTCGTTTTACCCAAGCAAAAATCTGGGAGCCTTCGGTGATGGGGGGGCGATTACTACAAACGATGCGGCGCTCGAGATGCGTATCCGAAGAGTCAAAGAGTACGGTCAGTCGAGCAAATATCATCATGAATCAATTGGATTCAACTCAAGACTCGACACTCTTCAGGCTGCCTTACTGTCTTACAAACTGCACAGACTAGATGGTTGGAACACCAAGCGACAAGGCAACGCCGTGTTGTACGATAAAATGCTTGAGAGTATTCCTGAGGTTACGATTCCCAAAACTTTTGCAAATCGCAAAAGCGTCCACCATCTTTACGTAATCCGCACAAAACAAAGAGATAAACTTCATAATTTTCTCAAAAAAGAGGGTGTGGACACGCAAATTCATTATCCTCAACCAATCCATTTACAAAATGCCTGGAAAAGTCTCAATTACAAAAAGGGAGATTTCCCAGTTACAGAACAACTGTCAGATGAAATAATATCACTCCCAATGTATCCAGAACTATCAAGAGGACAAATCAGATATGTTTGCAACACAATTCAAAAATTTTTTACCAAGAAAAAACAATAATGCAATGCGCGTTTCAATTTTTATTCCCACAGGCAATCGCGCAAGCTCACTAGATAAAGTTCTTTTATCCCTTACTAAACAGTCGTACAAAAATTTTGAGGTTATTATCGTCGACTACAAATCTACAGACAATACAGAAAAGATCATAAATAAATATTCCAATAAACTCCGTATTAAAGTCATTAACCAAAAAAAGAAAGGGCTTACCAACGCAGCAAACATGGCGCTTAAGAATGCCAAAGGTAAAATATTCATAAGAACAGATGACGATGTTGTTATGGACAAAGGCTGGCTTAATGCGATTGTGGACACTTTCGAATCGGATAAAAAAATCGGTGGAGTCACAGGACCTGCCGTAATTCCAATGCGATTTAGGGCAAATCGAGATCTGCTGATTATTGAGCGGAAATTTCGTCTGGGTTCGCCAGTTTGGAGAATGATTGGGCGATTTTATTTCGGCTACTTGATGGATAATAGACAGTACGAATCTGGACTCTGGTTAGACTCAGGAGCGTTCAGCTTTGGCTCCAACTTCCCACAATCGAAGAAGTACCCTCAACATGAAGTTGCAAATCTAGAGCCTTGCAACTATGCGGTAAGAACTAAACTGCTAAAAGCTGTAGGTGGCTTTGATCCAGTTTATACAGGAGTTGGAGAATATCATGAGGCGGACGCAGCATTAAAGATTAAAAATCTTAGATACAAACTAATTTTCAATCCAAAATCATCTCTTAACCATTGTCCGTCAAGAGACGGTTTTTTTAATGACAGGCCAAGTAGTTATTCCAGGATGTTGAATTTCATAATATTCTATAGGCGAAATATTAGATTGGACTCTTTTAGGAAAATTCATAAGTTTTTTGCATACATAATTTTTCAAAACTGCTACTACATTTATGCGGCTATAGTCAACAAGCAACCTAAACAATTAGGTGCAGTTCCAGGTACAATAATGGGATTTCTCAAATGAACTTCTTATCTATAAAGAACCGTGTCTACCAACACTTGATTTAAAAAAAAATATTGCTGTATAATTCCCACATGCTGTACAAGGAAATAAAAAAATGCAGAATCTGCGGTAATAAAAATCTACATACCATTTTTAATTTGGGGTACCAAGCTCTAACAGGTGTTTTCCCTAAAAAAAATGAAAAGGTGCAGCATGGTCCACTTGAGCTTGTGAAGTGTCTGTCTAACGAAACTGATGACAACTGCGGACTACTGCAATTACGCCATGATTTCGATCTTGCAGTTCTGTATGGAGATAACTATGGCTATCGATCTGGACTAAATGCCTCAATGGTAAAACACCTCAAAGGTATTGTTAAAAAAATAGAGTCTAAAATAAATCTGAAAAGTGGGGATGCTGTAATCGACATAGGGAGTAATGATGGAACTCTTCTAAATCAGTACTCTTCAAAGAAGCTTGACCTAGTTGGCATTGACCCAACAATCCAAAAATTTAAGGCTCACTATCCGAAACACATACAGGCAGTGCAAGATTTTTTTCCATCTAAAAAATTACGAAAATCTTACACGTCAAATGTGAAGGTAATAACTTCAATCGCAATGTTTTACGACCTTGAGCAGCCTCTTGATTTTATTAAAGAGATATATCGCCTTCTTTCAAATGATGGCGTATGGGTCTTTGAGCAGAGCTATATGCCTCTTATGATCAAGCAGGTAGCTTATGACACCATTTGTCACGAACATCTTGAGTACTATGCGGTCAAGCAAATTCGTTGGATGTTGAAAAAAATGGGAATGAAAATTGTACACGTTGAGACAAATTATACGAATGGCGGAAGCTTCTTAGTCTTTGCATCCAAGAATGAAGCTCCTTACAAAGAGGACGAAGCCAATATACAAAAACTTGTGTCTTTGGAGAAAGAAATGATGCTTGATACGCTTGATCCATACAAACAATTCGTGCAAGAAATTCAACACCACAGATATAAACTCCAGACATTTCTTCAAGCAATTAGATCGAAGAATCAAACAGTTTACGGTTATGGCGCTTCAACAAAAGGCAATGTACTACTTCAATATTGCAATATAACATCCGACGAACTTCCTTTTATTGCTGAGGTAAATGAGTATAAGTTTGGTAGATATACGCCAGGCACCAATATTCCCATCATTTCTGAGGAGGAGGCCAAGCGTCATAAACCAGATTACTTATTAGTGCTTCCATGGCATTTTAGGGAAAACATTCTTCTCCGCGAGAAAGACTTTCTAAAAAAGGGCGGGAAGTTAGTATTTCCTCTTCCTAAACTTTCTGTAGTCTAGCATGAAGGTTGTACTCATCAGCTCCATCACGCCATCTGGTCATTACTCACAGTACCTAACAGAGGGTCTGGCTCATCTGAAAAACCTACTACTCATATCCTATGTGGGAAAAGATGAAAAAACATTTAGGCTCAAACAGAATGGCACCATTAGAAATGTCTGGTCAAAAAACCTTTTGTACATTCCTCAAATTCTTAAGCAGTTATATAAAGATAAACCCGATGTCGTACATATTCAGCAGGAATTTAATATGTATGGGAATATCTTTACAGCTGCTTTATTTCCAGTCCTAATTCTTACAATGCGCCTTAGTGGCTTTAGGGTAGTTACAACAATCCATGCGGCAGTATACAAAAAACAGGTCACTCAAAAGTTCGTCTGGCTGTTCAACAGAAAATCATACATGAAGCCCTTAATGCTTAAATTGTTTTTCCACTATATATACTTATTTACTGCCTTGTTTTCAAATAGAGTAGTGGTTCATACCAAGCGTAAGTTTGACATATTAACGCGCGATTACTTCGTAAACCCTAATAGCATTTCACTTATCCCGGTTATTATTCCTTCTAGAAAGACTACCACTCCAATCCCCAAACCATATTTTTTTTACTTTGGTTACATGGTTCGGAGGAAGGGTATTGAGGAATTAATTGCAGGATTTAATTCCTTTATTAAAGCACATCCAAAACCATTATACCGACTAATAATGGCGGGTGGAATAATTCGGGGTCAGGAATACGCGCTACAGGAAATTAAAAATATTATTCAGAAGTATGGACTCCGTAACCGTGTAATTCTTCGAGGCTTTATTGAAGAATCTGAGCAGCACAAGCTCTACGCTGAATCAACTGCCGTTGTTATTCCATCGATCGTAAGCTTTGGATACAGTGGACCTCTGTACCACGCTCTTAGCTATCATAAATGTGTGTTAGCTTCCAATGAAGGATATTTTAAAGAAATAATTACCAATAACAAAAGTGGCATTCTTGTTAAAAAAAACAACTGGGCATCTTCCTTGTATATGGCAGCGAGTAATAAGTCGCTGAGAAAGTTGATTGAGAAAAATGTTATTGCACTAGCCAAACTACAAGCTCCAGCCCTAGTTGCTAAGGAGTATCTAAAGTTATATCGATCGCTCTGAATTTTATTATCTAATTTAATTATCATAATTAAGATGAAAGTTTCTATTTTTATACCAACCGGTTCAAGAGCTCAAAGTTTACAAGACACACTGCTTTCACTTACTAAACAGACATATAGAAATTTTGAGGTAATTATTGTCGATTATAAATCAAAAGATGCTACCCCAGAAGTAATCAAAAAATATTCGAAGAAACTTCATATTAAAGTACTTCATCAGACAACGAAGGGCTTAGCTAAAGCAGCCAACATGGCTCTAAAAAATGCTAGAGGTAGCGTCTTTATACGAACCGATGATGATGTGATTATGGATTCAGGATGGCTACAAGCCATCACAAAGCGCTTTCAATCAGACGCAGTTGTTGGTGGCGTGACTGGCCCCACCATCATCCCAGCGTCTCATAAGCAGTACAGAGACCTATTTGCATATCAATCTAAATTCAAGAAATCTTCGTTTTTGTGGAGAATAATAGGGTCAATTTACTTTAAGATTATCCTGGAAGACGACCCTTACCGCGTTAGCCACTGGTTTAAATCTGGTGCCTTCAGCTTAGGCAGCAATTTTCCAAAAGCAAAAAAAATCAAAGCAAGAGAAGTTGACAACCTTGAGGCATGCAATTTATCTGTACGAACCAAAATATTACGGTCAATAGGTGGCTTTAGTGAACGGTACGGAACTATCGGTGATTACCATGAAGCCGATACGGCAATGAGAATTAAAAAGGCAGGATTTAAGCTGATTTTTGATCCTAAAGCTTCTCTACAACATCTCCCATCTAGAGACGGGTTTTATAACGATAGGCCTGGGAGCTACGACCGCACAAAAAACTTTATGCTTTTTTATCTAACATATATAAAACCCAATTCCGTTGACAAATTTTTACGCTTTATGCTTTATATTGCTTTTATGAATGTGTACTACTTCTATACAGCTATAAGACTAAGACAATGGAAGCAACTTGGCTCTGTTCCGGGAACCATTGCAGGTGTGCTAGAATACTCTAGAAATAAAAATTAGTATGGACTACAAGATCACTAAATTTAAAAGAATTAAGGATAGGCGAGGTGACCTTATCGTATTTTTAAAAGAACATGAGTTAAAAAGTGCAAAAAAGAAATTTGGTCAGATTTACTTTGTTACCTTTAAAAAGAAAGGCTCTGTACGAGGCAACCATTATCATAAGAAGTGGCATGAATGGTTCGGCATCATAGAGGGTAAGGTACAAGTCGTAATCGAAGATGTTCGGACTAAACGGAGAAAACAAATAATTCTTAATGCGAAAAAGGACAGATATACTCGTATAGAAACTGGCCCATACACAGCTCATGCAATTAAAAGCCTCACAAAAAAAGCTTCCTTATTGAGCTATGCAGACTCTGAGTGGAATAACAAAGATACGCACCCTTACAAAATTATTTAATATGAAAATATATTTTGTCCACCCAAAAGCTATTGTTGATACTAAGCATATAGGCGCAAAGACTACAGTTTGGGCATTTACTCACATACTGTCTGGTGCAAAGATAGGAAAAAATGTAAATATTAACGACCATTGTTTTATAGAGAATAATGTTATTATCGGAGACAATGTCACGATTAAATGTGGCGTCTATCTATGGGATGGCATGACGATTGAAGATAATGTTCAGATCGGCCCATCTGCAACATTTGTGAATGATAAACTACCTAGAGCTAAGAATAAACAATTTAAACTTGAGCCGACTCTATTAAAGAGGGGGTGCTCTATAGGTGCAAATGCAACAATCCTCGGTGGGTTGACCATCGGTATCTATGCTTTAGTCGGAGCAGGATCTGTTGTGACCAGCGATGTTCCAGACTTTGCGCTTGTCTACGGAAACCCAGCAAAAATAAAAGGATATATTTGTATATGTACCAATAAGCTAAAACTGATTGGGAAGAATATGACATGCTCTTGCGGAAGAAAATTTATTAAAAATAAAAACCAAATATCGCGGGTTGAGTAGAACTAGTATGAAGGCTCAAGCGATAGTTCTAATCCCTACATATAATCGCGCATCAATCTTAAAAATAACCTTAATCCATCTTAATAAGAGTTCTGGTAAAGAACTATTTGATGTATGCGTGGTGGATAATGGCTCGACTGATGAAACGCAAAAGGTCGTTGAATCCTTCAAAAATGTCCTCTATCGAAAGGAAAGTAAAAATCGTTTCATAGCAAAAGCTCTAAACAATGCATTTTTTCAAAAAAAGCTTTACGCCAAATACAGATATGTACTAATTATGGCCAACGATGTTCTGGTCAATTATAGAACAGCGGAGAACCTTATTAAATTCATGGAGGAGCATCCTGACGTTGGTGTCTCCGGTCCGAAACATTACGACTGGTTCACAAACGAACTTCTTAATGAGGGTCTTACGATCAATCCTATAACTAGTTTGTTGAACAATAATATGCCGTCAAAAATCGTTAACAACATTAATCATTTTCATAGTTGTTTTATTGTGCGCACCGATGCGTTTAAGCAGGTCGGTGGATTTAGACCCATTCTATTTCCTATGATTTATGAAGAGCCAGATTTAGGAAATCGCATACTTAAACTAGGTTATACGATAGCACCTTGCCGAACTGCCAAAATTTGGCATCCTATAGAGCTGAATAAAATAAAGGTTCGTATTCCAAATTTACAAGTACCTAAAATGCGTCTATATGACTCAATACCCAAGGCGTATTTGTTTTTTCGCAATAGGATAATTTATATGAGCCTTCATAGTCGCTTAGATGAGTTTATTATTTTTTATGCACTTTATAACCCTGTTATTTTTTTGTATTATCTTGGCTCCATAAGGAAAGATTATCTTTCCTATGCGCTACGTGGAATACTTGATGGAACCATTTTTGCATTTTCAAGAAACGTAAGTTTTATTAAAAATCGAAATAAGAGAATATTGCATATATGAGTACGAAAAGAAAACCAGAGCTCTCAGTAATCATAGTTAATTACAACGGCTATTCTTATGCTTCTAGGTGTGTTAAATCTGTTTTATCTTCAAAAGCTAGTTCTAAGGAAATTATTCTTGTAGACAATCACTCGACACAGTCTGACGTCTCTTTATTTAAAAGGAATTTTGGGAATAAAATTACAATTGTTTCTTTGAAGGAAAATTATGGTCCATCTAAAGCAAGAAACGAAGGCGTCAAGAAGTCCAGAGGAGAATATATTGCATTTTTAGATAATGACACTCAGGTTCATCCCGATTGGTCAAACCGCGCTATAAAGGAATTTAAAAGTAATAAAAATATAGGCATCATTCAATGCAAATTATTACTTTTGAAGGAGCCGACAAAGATCGACTATGTGGGCGAGTATCTGGGTCAGAATGGATTTTTAGTCCAGCGAGCAAAAGGTGGCGAGATTGATACTGGAAAATTCAATAAAAAGGTTGAGTTGCTTGCTGCAAAATCAGCGGGAATGTTTATTAGACGAGAAGCGTTTCTTTCCGCTGGTGGATTTGATAGCGATTATTTCATATACGTTGAAGAGACAGATCTTGGATGGCGTAGTTGGCTGAAGGGATATAAAACAGTTTTCCTCCCTTCTTCCATTGTTTATCATGAGTTTGGCACAAGTACGGTTATTTTAAGTAAGGCTCAAAATTCGTATAATGCAAAGTTCCATGGAAGCAAGAATTATATTCTCACATTAATCAAAAACCTTAGTACTCTTTCACTATTAAAAATTTTACCTCTGCATATTTCACTTTGGGTTGGAATGGCTGTCTATATATTTTTTAGAGGTGACTACAAATCCTCCATATGGATATTAAAAGGAATTGGTTGGAACGTGGTCAACCTTAAGAAGTCACTAAAAAAAAGAGTTAAAATTCAAAAAACAAGAATTATCTCAGATAAGGAGCTTTTTCCAACGATAATGGTGAAAATGCCATTTACATATTTTATGCACAAAGTTACCAAAAGACATAGCGTTGGTAATGCGAAAAGCTTTTGACGCTAATTCTGCTAAAATTACTAGAATTATTTCCCAAATAGAGGCGTACTTATATGAAAACTAAACTCGTCACGTTAAAAGACTTCAAAGGTCACCCTCACCCAGCCTCTAAGCTTTTTAGAGTTCTGGAGCTACAAACAGTTTACAAACAAACTAGAGGAATCACTTTTAAACAGCCTTCTATGGATCTCGGTGGGGGGGATGGGTACTTAAGCTCAATTCTCTTTGATGGTAAATTTACATACAATGTTGACAATGGCGAAGCGAATGATCTACATATTGCAAAACGCCATCACAGGTACAAAAAAATCTTGCTCGAAAGCGCTGAAAATATGTCGTTAAAAGATAACTCGTTGAACTTTGTGTTTTCAAATTCAGTGATTGAACATATTCCGAATAATGAAGCTCTCCTAAAAGAAGTTTCACGGGTATTAAAAAAGGGAGGAAATTTTATTTTCACGTCCCCAAGTCATAATTTTAAGGAGTATCTATATTTATCAGATATTCTGAAGGGAACGGTTCTTGAACCTTTTGGAAATTGGTATAAAAATAAGCGTAACTCTCTACTTAACCATTATCATACTTATTCACACTCCTCTTGGACACGAAAGTTGAAACGACATGGATTAATTGTAAAAAAATATGATTACTACATTTCAAAAGAGAACTGTATGTTTTGGGACAGACTCGCACTAAAGGTCAAAATTTTTAAACTCTTCGACAAAAAAGCCGAGGATCGAGTGTTTAAAAAATACAAAACTGAAATCGAAAAGGCAATTAAGTGCGATGACGTTACTAACAATCAAGGAGCAAGCTTATTTATTTGGGCAACTAAAATATGATCTTCAATAAAATTAGGGATGCATTTCAATATAAAATATTAAAATTCATCCTAAAGTATAAAGCGCTTTTTGCGCTCACATTCCTTGCTCTAGCAACTAGATTGTATGGGATAGTAGATAAAGATCTTTGGTTTGATGAAGTACTCGATATCGATCAGGCAATAAAACCAGTTGGACAGATTATTACCGAGGTTACCATAACGCCTCTTCACTACATTATCGTACATGTCTTTTCGCTTGTATCTACAGACATTTTATTCTTAAGGCTACCCTCGGTTTTATTTGGTATTGCGTCGGTGCTCCTTCTTCATGCAACGATCAAAAAAATAAGTACAGAGAGGGTGGCCTTTATGGGATCGCTCCTTCTGGCAATCTCACCTATGATTATCGAGTTTTCTCAGCAAATTCTACATTATTCATTTTTTGTTTTTTTTACAATCGCGACTCTCTATTTTTATATTGATCTACTCAAAAAACCTCGCTTTGAATTGCGCTCACTTTTACCGTTTTCATTTTTCACCATCTGTAATTTAACCACGCACCTCTCTGCGAGCATAGTAATTTTTCTTCAGTTGATCTACCTTTTTGGATACTACTTGCTCCAACCTAAGCTCTTCTTCAGTAAATTAAGGTCATTCTGGAGCCAACCATATAGCAAAATTTTTATGCTTATTTTATTAGGTATCTTTGTACTTTTTATCCGGAAATTTGACTATTCAGTGGTAGTGTCTCTGTACGGTCGCATTAACTCGAATGCACCAATTCCACTGGGCTACTCACTCGTATCACAGCTAAAAACTGTGGTATTGAGAAATTTTGACCTTCCTTTTTTTGAGGCTATGTTTTCATGGTTTGGAATTGGGGGAGGACCATATCTTGTAACCTATTTAGCGCTTTTTCTTATAGGCACCATTGGTTTGTTCAAGCGTAGTAAATCAATACTCATCTTTTCCTTAACTTGGATCTATGGCCCATTTGTCATCCTTCATTTATTGCGAATGAGTCACTGGTTTGAGGAAAAATATTTCATTTTTATAATTCCGGTCTACCTCTATGTGATTGCCGAGGGGGCAATTCAACTCCTTGATGGTCTTTTGAGAAAGACTGCTAATGGATATATCCGCAGCGCCATATATGCAGCTGTATGTATTATTTTCGTCATTATTACCGTAATACCAATCCAATCTAGAACTACGTATGGCTTTAAGGTTATTGGCGACCCACTCTATAGCTGGAAAAAGGCAATAGAACATACGCAAAAATTAATGAACGATGGTGACAAATTGTTTGCTCTTGATGACAAATTCTTAAAAGTTTATTTAGGCAATAAAACTCGTAACCAGAGCTGGTTTTCCGAAGAAGATCTTATACATTACGCTCCTTCACGGTATAACGATCTAATTAATTCCTCAAATAACCATTTTTATATATCGATCCCTGACATTTACGATATGCGAATTGGGACACTTATTACCGCGGACACCCAAGGACTTGCTGGTGGATTTAACACGTATAAAGTGAAGTTCATTAAAAATTCTCCAACCATCTTTGAAGGAACCTATTCCGAAAGCTTTATGAAAATGAACTATCTGAAGGATGCCTACGACTGGAATAACGTATACCTTACCTATAACACTGAAAATAATATCGGTCTACCCCAAACGGAAAAAGAGAACACAATGTTTCTAGCACCAAAGAAGCCGACAAATGCCTACATATCGTATAAATTCTTACTGAATCAAAATGTCCCACAGCGCTTTCTAAAAGTAACTGACATAAACACCTCGCAAAATACTATCGATATTGAAACCCGAATGAGTGATGGCTCCTTCGCACGACAGATTCCAATATCTGAAAGAAAATTTAAAGCTTATCGAGAGCGTATATTTGACCTCACTCAAGCCATCCATAATTCCGTACTCGATTTAACATTTAGATTTAATTACAAACAACCCTCCCCATACAACTCACTTGTTTCTGGACTTAAATCTTTCACACTTGCATCTTCTCTAAACTCAGAACCTCTGTTCGTATCTGACGCTAGCGGCGACTTCATTTATGATGCCGAATTAGAAACTAAAAAAAACCAGAAATGGGTGACCGATACTTATGAAAGCTTTGGCTGGATTCAAACTAGGTTCGGAGTTCTGTATCGATATGCTGGAAATTCAGACAATGGTCTTATTTATAGGTTCACAATTCCGCCAAACACGCAGCGGGGAATTTTAACTACAAAAACATACACGAAAGGACAGTCATTGATTTTTTCAATTAGTAATGACGATCGGCAATATACTAGGCTAGCGAAAAATACGAACGAACTGAAGGAGATCGAACACACTTACTCGATTCAGTCAACTCTAATTATGAACCAGGAGTATCTTTTCATTAGAGTACAGAGCGAAGAACCTAATCAATTTGCCGCGCTGCGAAATTTTAAACTTACGCTTAGATAAGATAATTAGTATGAGAAAGTTTATTCCAGTACTATTTTTTTTTACTCTTGTATTAATTAGCCTGCGCACGTTTCTGTTGAGCGATCGGTTGATTGGACACAATTGGGATTTTACATTCCCTTATCCTAACGAGCTATTTACTCGAATCGATTTGCTATCCAAATATGCATGGTTAAATATTGATCTAGGATCGGCGACCGACCTGACGATCTCCCACTTGATACCAAACGCTATCATTTCAACTTTAGGAAAAGTATTTGGGTCTGTTGTGTCAGTAAAAATTCTCCTAATTACGGTACTTATTATTGCATTTATTGGTTATAAAAAACTACTTGACTATCTAAAAGGGGAAAGTCTGTTGCATTATTTATTTGCTTTTCTATTTGCATTTTCGCCATTTCTATTCAATGAATTCATTGGAGGATCTTGGTATATGTGGATTTCTTATGCAGCAGCACCTTACTACTTTGTATCGGTAAGTTCTCTAGTGTTGAGCAATAAGTGGAGATACACATACTTATTCATAATTTCCTCATTTTTTCTAATTTCATCACTACAAAATTTTTTTTGCTTAGAGTTTATCCTAGTATCATATCTACTATTTATAAGCTATCAGCAAAAACGGATTCGCGGGATAACGCAAAGGGTAATCCTTTACCATTTAGTACTTGTAGGAATAAATCTCTACTGGATAATAAATTTTATTATTTCCTATTCTCATTTTGCAAATATTGCGTTTACAAAAACATCAACAGGAAATTTTTTTAGTGTTCAGAATAGCTTGCAGTCACTCCCCAATATATTGATGCTAAGTGGATACCTTGACAGAAACATGTATTTCTTCACTCTTCCAATACAAATTCGTCATTTTTTCATTTTGGGAACTTACTCAGTCTGGTTTATCATTTTCTATTCAATTTTTCTACTTCGAAAAAAAAATACGATCCTGTCTTCATCGATATCTTTTTGGCTCGCCTTGTTGCTATTCTCAGTATTTTTTGTAAAAGGAGGTAACATACCATTTTCAATTGAAACTATTGCTTTTTTTCAGAATATCCCATTCATGGCACTTTTTAGGAGTCCACAACATCTAATGTTTTTTCCTGCATTCATTGTTCCAATACTAATTGCGTATACATACGAGATTCTTCGCTTAGAAAAAAAATCCTATTTAATCCTTATTGTGTGGTGCTCGATACTAATTTGGACTTCAGGATGGTTTCTCAATGGCGATTTGGGTAGACAGAAGCTTACTGAGCAAAAGAGGGACCGTATTAATCTTTTTTCTCTACCAATTGGTCTTCAAAGGTATTACCGTAACAATTGGGAACAACAAAATTTCCATAGGGTCCTCTTTTTACCTTCTACTCTGAGTCCAGTATATAAACCAACTGTATTTCAGGATGGCGGTCAAGGTGGAGTTCCAGAGTACCTATACTTAAATAATCCTACCGTCACAGCTGAAAAAAATATAGACGTAGCTGAATTTGAACTAATTTTTTGTAAAAATAAAAAGAACGATTATTTTCCCTATATTCAAAAGTTTGCTGTAAAAGAAATAATACTCCGTAGAGATGTTCTGCCCATATTTACTGAGTGCAAAAATATTTTTGATGCTAATAAAATTGAAGAGCGTCTAAAGGGGGATAGAAGATTAGAGCTTACATATAGAGATGGGAGCATAACTATCTTTACAGTTAAGTCGGCCTTAGTTCGGCCAGCGATTTTTTCACCCTCGCAACTGATTCAAAAACGATTTACCATTACTTCTTATCAAGTTAGTCCGGTAGAGCATAGCGTCAATATTAATCGCGCACCTCAATCGTTTGACATCATTTACCTTAGCAATTTCAACTACCACTGGCAGTTGAACTCATGGCCTGCAACAACTGGCGCAAAAGGGTATGGTAATAAGTGGAAAATAACAATGAATGAGCTTTGCAAAACAACTGTTTGTACCAAAAATTTAGATAATACATATTCTGCGAAAATTACTATGTATTTCTCTCTTCAAAAATACTTAAATCTGGGACTTATACTGTCAGCAATTGTAATTATAGGAAGCATAAGCGCGCTACATATATATGAAAACTCAAAAAAGAAGAGCTAAAATCTCTATCTGTATCCCTAACTATAACCGAGCTAACAACTTGTTTGAGGTGTTGATGGATTGTAGGCATCAGACGGTTCAACCTTACGAAATTATAATTCAGGACGATAGCACCGATGGTAACGAGATGTTAAAGATCGATCATCTTGTCAAAGGATTTCCCAAAGTTAAGTTTCTTAGAAATAAAGTTAATGTTGGCTTAGCTAAGAATGTTAATTTGGTAATTAAAAGAGCCACCGGTGAGCACATAGTCATAGTCAATAATGACGATCGATTGTCGCCATTTTACATAGAGGAAATAGGCGAGTTTATAAGCAAGTATCCAGAATTCAATGTTTACACTACAAACGCTTGTGCAATCGAAGATTCGGGAAATGTAAGGGGCGATTACCGTATATTTTATCAAGATAGGCAAATCGATAAAGTTAATGGAATTAAATATCTCTGGAAAAAATACTTTATTAACCTGATTTCTGTATCAGGGGCTACGATATATAAAAAAAATTATCTTTCAAAACATCCTTTTAATTCTGAATACGGCAATGAGTCGGACTTAGACAATGCGCTTCACATACTTGCAACAGAAAACATAATGTATGTCGATACCCCAATCTATTACGTACGAATGAACTCCTCAAACACCTCGATCGGATTAAGATCAAGTGTTGAGCGACTGGACAAATACATCGCTCACTGCATTGCCATATACACGGCGTACTCAAAACACTTTAAAAATATCCCTCTATACCTAATTAAGCCTAAAAGTATATATTTTCTACAGCTTACCGCAAAATACCACTACGGCTTTGCAAAAACTTTGAAGCTTTTAAAGCTTGATAATAAAATAGACATGCCATTGATTCTGATTTCCATTCTTATGTATATCTACCAGTACCTTAAAGCTCGAGCCCTATTTCACATGTATAAACATAGCTTCAAAAGGTACTTTCCTCGTGACTATTCCTAGCCAATATCTACAGGCAGATTTGCTATACTAAACGGGTACAAAATATATTACAAATATGAGCGAAACTGCCTACCGCAACAATGTAAAGAAAAATATTACTCGAATTTTTAACTTACGAAAGAGTAAGAAAAGATTTATTCCTGGAACCTCTTGGATCCAGTACGCTGGCGGAGTCTTTGATGACAAGGAAATTAATGCAGCAGTTGAAACATTAGTTGATGGATGGTTCGGACTTGGAAAGAAAGGAGATGAGGTAGAAAGAAAGTTGTCTGCTTTTGTTGGATCTCGTGGAGCTATACTGACGAACTCCGGTTCAAGTGCGAATCTTTTAGCTGTGGCGTCGATTATGTCACCACTTTACTCAAACCATCTGTCTAAAGGAGATGAGGTTATGGTGGCGGCATGTGGATTCCCAACAACCATCAACCCACTGGTCATTTATGGCCTGGTTCCAGTCTTCCTTGATGTAAATAAGGAAACTTACAATATCGAATATAAAGATCTAAAAAAAGCGCTCTCCAAAAAAACAAAAGCCATCTTTATCGCACATACACTTGGCAATCCTAATGAAATGGATAAAATAGTTAAATTTTGCCAAAAACATAGTTTAATTCTGTTAGAAGACAATTGTGATGCGCTCGGGTCAAAATACGACGGTCAAATGACAGGAAGCTTCGGCCTTCTCGCTACACAATCTTTTTATCCACCGCACCATATGACAATGGGGGAGGGAGGGCTTATATACTACAACGAGCAACGTTTCGACAGAATCACTCGCTCTCTAAGAGATTGGGGTAGATCGTGTTGGTGTAAAGGAGACGATAAAAGCATGCTGGGAGCATGTGGCGTCAGATTCAATTACAGGGTCGATGGATTACCGTATGATCATAAATACATGTTCAGTCAAATAGGATATAACCTAAAGCCAATCGAAGCTCAGGCAGCAATCGGAGTAGAGCAAATTAAGAGATTACCTACTTTTATTAAAAAAAGAACAACGAATTTTAAGAGGTTATATATTCATGCCAAACGCTGGGAAAAATATTTTATTCTGCCAAAATCACTTCCCAAAGCTGAGCCTTGCTGGTTTTCATTTGTCCTGACAATTCGCGACGACGCTAAATTTTCTCGGCACGACATTACAACATATCTTGAGAACAAAAAGATTCAAACTCGGCCTTTATTCGGAGGCAATATGACGAAACAGCCAGCGTATTTAAACATTAAGTACAGAAAGGTGGGAAATTTGCAAAATTCAGACAGAATCTTACACAATGCTTTTTTTCTAGGAATTTACCCTGGACTTGGAAACAAAGAAATTGACTATATCGCTCAGAACGTTGATGATTTTATACGCCTCAATGGTTAATCAAGTAACAAGTAAGCGACTTTTTGTTCTTAAGTTGTTTTTTTTGTTATTGGCTTACACTCTTGGAAGGTTGACACTTGGCATAAATCAGAATTACATTCATCTGTTCTTTGTTACTTTGATAATACTACATACACCTCTGCTATATAGTTTCAGGCCGATAATCGAAAGATTTATTACAAATAGGTCTGAAAATACGTTTAATCCGTTTGTTGCGTTAGTCGGTGCTACTCTTTTTTTTCTTCTTTACTATCTTCGCACTCCATCTTGGATTACCCTTCCGCGTTTTGACCAATCCGTCATAATTTTTATTGTTTTTATTATATTTTCAAAATTGCTTAGACTGTCTTTTGCACATACGGTCTCATTTGCACTCTTCATGTTGGTCATATCCGCAGCATCACAAATATACTCCTTTCCACATATCGGAATAACAACGGCAAGTCTCAGCTATTTATTAATTGGGCTAGGCTTAATACAATATACATATGAAAATAGATTTCAAAGTAAATAGCTTTTTAATACGACTAGGATACGTAACTCAATTGATCTCTCTTTTTTTGCTTACCTACATTGTGGTTACGCATCTCCTAAATTTATTTTCGCTGGACATGTATGTCGATCCTAAAATTTTTGACCTGAACTATCTACGTATTCTAGTATCGGTTGCATTTCTTACCTCTGCCATATCACTTCTAATCTCTTTGCGTTATGGAAATACTAAATTTATCTCGTTTTTTAACTTATCCCTAATTGATAAATGCACATATTTCTTTATTTCTGTCCTTCTTGGTTATTTCTTAGCCATAAATGACGTTCCGCCAGATTTATTGCAAATTTTTAGCCTTGTTTCCATAGCAAGTTTTTTTATATTGCTATTACCTTCACTCGTAAATTCTTATGCGCTGTTTAATTTTTTGCAGTATAAACAGTTTTTCTCGACTTCATCTAAACTACAACAGCTTGACTCAAAAAATAACCTTATATTCATTACGATCTCGCTTTTCATTTTTATAATTAATAATATCTTATTCGTAAATATTGCTATAAATTACTTAAATGGCAATGCGGCCAAAGAATCTGCGTTACGAACAGTACTTTACTTAAAGCGCGTCACACCAGATACGACAACAATTGCAGAACGCGCTACCATATACGGATACAATTTAGGCTGGAAAACCGATCCGCGTTCCAAAGTAATGAGCTCAGATGGAGAAATCCCGAGCAGTATATGGACTAATGAACAAATTTACTTTGAGATTCCTCTACACGTAAGAGAGGGAACTAGAGAAATTTGGATACTGAAGCCAAAAAATGAAGATGATCCGAATAGTACTATTATTAATAGTAATAGAATTCAAATAAAAATTGAACCTCGGTTTAAGTACAATGCCGATAGTAACGATTCATTCATTGAAAGACAAATTAAGAAAGTCAAAAAGTTTTTCCTATGATAGTAGCGCTTATTAAAAAGAGGTGGACGTGGTTGTGGGTAGTTGGCCTTTTTATAATAAGTCTCATATATCGTCTCTATGGAGCATCGAATAATCAACCATTCTGGGTGGATGAATTTAGTACCGCATCACAGGCGCAGCTATATATAAGACATGGAATTAATGTTCTGTTTAATCCGCAGATTAACTTTGAGTACAATAATTATACCTATCATCTTCTTACGGCTGTGTTCTTCGGGTTGTTTGGGCAATCAGAGATGGTGGCCAGGCTCCCATCCATATTGATAGGCTCAACGATCCCAATCTTAGCCTTTTTACTTGGAAAATCTGTCTTCAACAAGACAACGGCAATCGCAGCTTCCCTATTAACCGCTTTTTCATATTTCGAAATTGTTTGGTCACGTCAGGCCAGAGGCTATATCCTTCTACAAGCAGTTGTTCTTTTAAGTTTATTAATTTACATACGACTACTTAAGGAGAATAAAACCAAGAACCATTTACTGGGATTATTTTTTGCTCTTCTTATCTTTGGAATTTTTACTCACTTTTTTTTCTATATCCTTTTAGCTTCTCTTGCCCTGCACTTTGCCATGAATCACAGAGGTTCGATTATTAAGCAACTTGGGCGAGTTAAGTTTTATATCCTGATTGCGATTATAGGGGCTCTTCTCTTTAAGCTTCGTTTTTTTCATGTGCTTATTGAGACTTACTCAACTGGACTGTATAAAGCAAACAACGTCTGGTACTATCACTCGTTTTTATGGAGGGAATACGGACTCATAATCTTTCTTGCGGTAGTAGGAACTATTCTTTCATTACTTAAGCAGAATAAAACCTCGGTTATTCTAATTTCATATGTCGTGCTTCATTTGTTATTTATATGCTTTTTTCTTAGTCCATACGTTACGCGCTACACGCTTCCCGTATTTCCTCTCTTACTTGTGTATGCAGGCTATGCGCTTACACAGCTTACACCCCGATTCCGAATAGTATTACCGATTATTTTTACTCTTTTTATAATACTCAACGGAGACAAATTTGCAGTAAAGCCCAAACAATTCTACTCTGTAAATCATGATTTCCGCGAGATAGCGCTCGTTAATTATGACGAGGTTTACAGAATTATCAAGCAAAAGGGAAAATTAGAAGAGCGTAGAACTGCAATAATAGATACATGGCACGATCGGTTATTCTGGTATGTTGGGGAAGATTATCCAGGCTTGTATTGGTTTCACTGGATAAATTCCCCAGGACTAGTAAATGGTCTCGAAAGAAAATCCTACTTCTTATATAACGACGCTGGGGAAAAGATTATGCCTAAGCAAAAAAAGATTCGTTTTATTGGAGAACTTCAAGATCTTAAGATGGCTATGAAGAAGTATCCTAGGGGTTTTATATTCATAGACGATGCCTCTTTACCAAAGGAGGTTATCGATTATGTGCAAAAGAATTTTAAAAAAGAGCTGTACCTGGATCACTACCCCTTAGACGACAATCCTTACTCAATCTGGCCTGCCACTTTATACTCATGGGGGATAAAATAACATGAAAATCTCCGTAATAATTGTTCATTGGAATACACCTAGCGAGTTAAAAGTTCAAAGTTCCGAGTTCAACGTCAAAAGAAATATTGAGATAATTTTAATTGATAACAATTCAACAGAAGAAAATTTAGCCAAATTAAAAGGCTACAGGCTTCAAGATTTAGGTTATAAGATTATTTACAATAAGGAAAATCTAGGATTTGCAAAAGCATGCAATCAGGGGGCAAAGATTGCGGAGGGGAAGTGGCTGCTGTTTTTAAATCCCGATACACTCATCTCCTCAGAAAATATTTTAGATTTCGTCAATAAAGCCCAAGAGCGTAATCTAGACGCAGCGTCTCTGGAACCCCAATCGGGCGATTACTTGAAGCCACTTCCCAGTCCACTTTCGCTTTTAGTAGAATTAACCCCATTAGCTAAAATTATTTCTTTAAATTTATTTAAAAAGAAAACATTATTTGGTGGAGGACTATTAATCAAGAGAAAAGTATTTGAAGTTATTGGTAGATGGGATGAAGATTTCTTTCTTTGGTTTGAGGATAGCGACATTACTAAACGACTTGTCATTGAGAAATTTCAAATTGGAACAATTAAGGCTGCTCATACGCATATTGGTGGCTCGTCTTTTAAAGGAGTCAATATTAAGCGGCGCAGAATAATGTTTTTTACTTCTATGAACATCTATGCTACTAAGCACTTTGGTAAAATTGGGAAACTGATTGTAAAAGCAATCTCCTGGTGGAACTCTAGAGTTACAAATTTGGATTTTTCACGATAACTCGAATACTGACTTACGGAAAATGTTATTTTTGCACTACAAATGCAATATAGACTGCGTGGCGGCGATCCCAACGAGCTAGGGTATTACCAATAATGCCATTTGGAAATGGGTAATAGCAACCAGTGATCGGCTTAACGATCTTTAACCCAGAAATTTTAATAAACTTCTCGAGTGCATAGTAGGTGAAAAGCGCTCTATGAACCATATATGCATCGTTATATCCATCCTTTATCACGCTCAAAGGGTTTCCAACGCTCCTCACTCGCGTACAGATATTGGTATAGGAAAATGGCTGATAGCCTAAAATCGTTGCGAAAATATTATGCCAACCTGCCAAATTTTCGGTTGATATTAAAGCAAATCCCTTAGGTTTAAGAATCCTTTTTATGTTTGAAATGAATTCGTCAACAGAATACAAATGCTCAATCACTTGATTTGTATAAACAAAATCATAGGTAGAATCTTTAATCTTCCATTTTTTATCGCGTATGTCCTGGACAAAGACTTTTACTCCTCTTCTTTTAGCTTTTGAAAGCGCTGGCTTATTGATATCAAAGCCACTGATAGTGGTGGCACGGAGAGCTCTTGCCATTCTTAACGTATTTTCACCCGTAAAACAACCTACATCCAGAAATGAGGAGATTGGGGGAAGTGAGGACAGTTCTTTCTCGATATTAGATAGGTAGCCTTCCTCAGCGGTTTTTACTAGGTGCTTAAGATATGCTTGAACCATATTATTAAAAAATGAATATGAGGATTATATCAAATTAGGGGAGAAGTTTATCAACAGGTGGTAAAATTTCTCTCTATACTTAATCAGAGTTGACCGAACATCAAATATGAACATTGCTATTATTGGAGCGGGAATTACCGGATTATCCACCGCTCTTGAGCTAAGCAAAGCGGGTAACCAGGTCACAATCTACGAGGCCTCTCCGGTTCCTGGAGGGCTTGGGACTTATATAAAAGTTCAGGACAATTACATTGAACGGTACTATCATCATTTTTTTAGGTCGGATGTTCATGTGATAGATCTCATCAGGCAGTTGGGAATAGGGGATAAGCTTAAGTTTTATCCATCTAAAACAAGTGTTTTTTACAAAGGCCATACCTATCCATTCTCATCTCCCGTAGATCTGCTCAAATTCTCACCATTGCCTTTTTTAGATAGACTACGACTGGGAATTTCGCTTGCACAGCTTAAGTATCTACCTATGGATATGCAAAAGTTAGATAAAGTTTCAGCAAAAGATTGGCTCATCTCACACGCTGGACAAAAGGCATACGACATAATCTGGAAACCTCTTTTGGTAGGGAAATTTGCCAAGTACGCAGATGCGGTTCCTGCTGCATGGCTGCGAGACCGCATAAGTGACAGGTCTTTTGATCTGGTTTATCTTGATGGGGGATCGCAAACACTGTTCAATGCGCTTATAAAAGATCTGGATAAACGAGGCGTTGCGATTCATCTAGAAACACCTGTCTCGCAGATTGAGTCGAAGAAAAACGAAGTTACTGTTACCGTTGGAGGAAAAAATTACTCTTACGATAAGTGCCTCATAACTACAGTTTCTCCAATCGCAACTAAGTTGCTGAAAAATAAACTAAAACCTGAGCTAGCCAATCTATTAAACTCACAGGACCAGCTTGGAGCGGTCTGTCTTCTGCTTGAGCTATCCCAACCAATTCAAAAACAGTACTGGGTAAATATCTGTCAGGAGAACGAGCCGGTGTTGGTGATGGTAGAGCACACCAACTTAATTGATAAAAAGAACTATGGAGGTCGATCCTTGGTCTATCTCGCCAACTACATTCATCGAGACAACCCACGTTTCAAAGAGAGCGATGAGGTCGTTATAAACACATACACCTCGATTCTCAAGAAACTTAATCCAAAGTTCAATAGCTCTTGGATTACGAAAGCTACAGTCTCGCGAGTTCCAAGAGCTCAGACCATCTTTGGCCTAAACTCTTTTTCAAACCGTCCTCCTGTCAGACTCCTTCACAACGTATTTCTCGCGAACATTGATCAAATGTATCCTCACGATCGCAACTTCAATCTTGGAGTAGAGTTGTCCAAAAGAGTTAGTAGAATTATGATACAAAAATGAAACGCGATTGGTTGATACTGGCATTGTGGATATTCATTTTTATCCTAATCCGATCTATTCACTTCACTGCAGGACTTAACTTCAGTCAAGATCAGGCAGCAGACTCACTACGAGGACTAGAACTACTACGTGAAGGCAAAATAACTCTCATTGGCACGCATACCGGCTTCAACTTTCAAGGTAGGCTGCTATTTCAAGGACCACTCTTTATATATACATATATGGCGTATAACCTTTTGGGAAGATTCGACCCAATCGTAAGCTCATATATTTTTATGCTTACTGGAGCTTTAGGCATCATTCCACTGTACTTTGGTATGAAGCGTCTCGCTGGTCAAAGTGTTGGGTTACTCGCTGTGGTTTTGTACACCATGGTTCCGTACTTCATTAACTACACCAAGTTTATGTGGAATCCAAACTTTCAGTTTATTCTGACTCCTACACTTATTTATTTCTTTGCACGATACAATGCCAAAAAATCTTTAGCATGGCTCTTGGCAACAAGTATCATGGCAGGGATTCTTCTTCAAGATCATTACCAATACGTAGTTGTAATCGCTGCACTAGGAGTATATTTACTGTCTCAAAGAGAGAGGTTCAAGAGTGTCGTGGCATTCGGTTCTGGTCTTGCCATAGGCTTCTCACCGGTAATACTCTTTGAAATTAGAAATGGATTTTACAATCTAAATACCGTTATTCTTTATCTGCAACACTTTAATGAGGTCTTCATTAAAAATGATAGTGGACCAGTCAGTCCTCATTTTTTCCTCAGTATCTCTCTTGTGGCAATCTGTACGATCTTAGTGCTACTTAAAAAATACATAAAAAAATCATATGTAATAATCACCATCATATTATTGCTTCCATTTTCGGCTCAGTATCTCAAGATACCTGACAGGATGTACAACTCTTCAATTCCTTGGAAATTTGAGGACGAACTAAGGGTCTATAACTTAGTTAAAAACTTTGATCTTAAAGACAAGAACATTTCTCATCTTGACTACGATAATATTGCAGTAGTTCAGAAATATTTCCTTGCCAGAGATAAAAAGCCTTTCTTTGACGACTACTATAAAAATAAGTATCTGTTTGCCGTCAGCAAAACAGGAAAACTGGATTCATACAAAGCATATGAAATTTCTAGATTTTCCCCAAGAACTACTGTACAATCGTGGCCTATTAATCCAATCTACACACTCTACCTGTTGGAACGAACTAACAAACCACTATGAATAACTCCGAATACAAAAATATGTACGAGCATGAGGCTTCTCATTTTTTTTACAGAATAACTCATGATGCTATTATTAAGCTGGTAAAAAGTCTGAACGCAACAAAAAGAACCAAGGTTCTGGATGTGGGCTGTGGTACTGGATTACTGGTCAAGAAGTTAAATGCCTTCACCGATGCTGAGGGAGTAGACTCTCATCCAAACGCAATTAAATTTGCTAAGAGGCGCAACATTATCATCAAGAAGGGTAGCATTACCAAACTACCGTATACTACTGGGGCATTTGACGTTGTGGTTTGTATCGACGTTCTTTGTCATAGATCAATAAAAAATGATGCTGAAGCCGTCAATGAATTAAAGAGAATTCTAAAGCCTGGTGGAAATTTAATAATTAGAGTACCAGCACATCAATTTTTGTACAGCAATCATGACGCTTTCGTCTTTACTAAAAAAAGATATTCTTACGGCCATTTTAAAAAACTTCTAATTCAATCTGGTCTAACGCTTTCGTACTACAGCTATATGAACATGTTTCTATATATTCCGACCTATCTAAAAAAATTAATAGAGAAGAAGTCATCGAAGAATGTCGCATCGTCGGTCAAGTCTCTCAACCCGGTTATCAACTCAGTCGCTTACTGGATCATAACATTAGAGAGCTATCTCATAGGGAATCGTATTCCGTTACCATTTGGGATCGAACTTCTTGCAGTATGCCAAAAAAAGCAAAACCATTAAATAGCCTTACAATTTTTTTCCCTTTCTTCAATGATGCGGGAACTGTTGAGAGGGCTGTAACCGAGGCCTACGCAATCGGCTCCGAACTAACTAAGAAACTAGAGGTAATCGCCATTCATGGTGGAAACTCAAAAGACAGTACATTTGACGAAATTAAAAAAGTGAAAATGAAATTTCCAGATTTAACCATTCTAGACAAAACCAACAATACTGAGGGGTATGCTGTGATCAAGTATGGATTACGCGAAGCGAACTTAGATTGGGTCTTCTATACCGACGGTGATCTTCAGTACAGTCTTGGCGATCTAAATAAATTGGTTAAAATTCAGGAGAAAACCAATGCCGATGTGGTTAATGGGGTAAAAATAAATAGGGGAGACAGTGCTCTACGAACAATCTTAGGAGAGCTTTACAAGAAATTTACTAGAATTCTATTTAAAACACCCATGACTGATCCCACATGCGACTTTAGACTCATTCGTACGAGCATCTTAAAAAAATGTTCATTACTCTCAACCAATGCATCTATCTGTGTCGAACTGGTAAAGGAGTTACAACTGAATGGGGCTACTTTTGCCGAGGTTCCGGTTAAACATAACGTGCGGAAATATGGCAAATCAAACTACAGGTCTCTGCCTTTATTGCTTGAGCGCTTTTTTGGTGATTTGCTGTTGTGGATAAGGCTGAAGCGACGTTATAATAATTGAATATGAAGATTCTTGAGGTCAAAAAGCTTGAGTTCCCTGAAGTTAAGGTAATTCGCTTTCAACGCTTTAAAGATGAACGTGGGTACTTCGCAGAAATCTACAGACAGGATCAATTCCATGATCACCCTGAGCTTACCGACCTAAAAACCGAGTCTTTTGTGCAGTACAACGAAAGTTACTCAATGAAAGGCACAATCCGTGGAATGCACTTTCAATGGAATCCGAGAATGGGAAAGTTGATAAGAACAGTGATGGGGCATATGGTCGATTTAATTTTGGACATCCGCATTGGTTCTCCAACCTTTGGGAAGATGATTGCATACGATATGCCATTTGATCCCGAACTAGATTACGGTGAATACATCTGGGTTCCAAAAGGTTTTGCTCATGGAAATTTTTACGTTGAAACCACTAAGATAACTTATTTCTGCACTAGTAGCTGGAATCCGGAGGGGGAGGCGAGTATTTCTCCGTTTGCACCTGACGCTGACTGGTCATTATGCGACGTTTCTCTCAAATCCCAGTTTGACGAAATTGTAAAAAGTACGCCTCAAATCAGCGATAAAGACAAAAATGGTTTTACGCTCGCAGAATGGACTAGGAACTTAAACTCAAGTCAGTTTACTTACGAAAACAGTTCCTAAACTTTTTTAACTACTGCAACCAGGGTTAGACCAATCGGCGGTCCTCCGATTAATTCCTCAACCTTCAAAATCAAATCTAGCACGCTGCGAATAAATCTTGAAATAAAAGACTTCTTATATCGAAACTCTTCCTTGATTGGTTGATTCATAATCTTCTCAAAGAAAAAATAAGCGAAGTAGCCCAGCATATTCCAGAATCTTACGCCCTCAACCTTCGAGCCTTCTAAACTCTCTAACCTTTTAACCAAAACGTGCTTATCATATCTTCTGTAATGCCCCCAGTTCTTATCTCTTTTTCCGTATAAATGAGAATGAGCCGGTACTGTAATAACCAGATGTCCACCTTTTTTTACGAAAGTAAATAAGTTTCTTAATGCTGATAAGTCATCTTTGATATGCTCGATGACGTCTGATGCAATTACAACATCAAACTCCTCATTACCCTTCATTTTAGTAATATCACCTTGAACCACCTTTACCCCCTGAAGTTTATAATCAATCTGCATCTGATGTACCTGGTCCTTCTCAAGCTCAACTCCAGAAACCTCAAACCCTTTAAGTTTGAAGAACTTAAGAATCAGACCATTGCCCGCTCCGATATCAATCAGTGAGCCGGTTTTGACAGGAAGCATTTTATAGATAAACCGAGCGAGGTTAGTTATGCGAAGATCGTAGTCGGAAGAGGCGAGTGTAAGTTGCTGGGTACTTAAGTCCTTCATTTAGCTAATGGTTATTGGTTATTTCTTTTTTGCGTTTCGTAACGTTTAAGATCTGCCTCAACCATCATCTTCACAAGCTCTGGAAACGCAACCTTAGGTGTCCATCCTAGTTTCTTCTTCGCTTTATCGGCCTTGCCCAGAAGGTTTGGTACCTCAGCGGGTCGTTTAAACAAAGGATCAATCGTGACATGACTTTTCCAGTCTTTGATTCCAGCTGCGTCAAAAGCCAGCTCTACAAACTCCTGCACTGTGTGAGCTTCTCCTGTGGCTACTACATAATCATCTGGTTCATCTGCCTGAAGCATAAGATGCATCGCCTCTACATAATCTCCTGCAAAACCCCAATCACGCTTTGCATCAAGATTCCCAAGTCGTAGTTCGGTGGCAAGTCCATGTTTAATCTTCGCAACACCATCCGTGATTTTTCTGGTAACAAACTGAATTCCACGAATAGGGGACTCGTGGTTAAAGAGAATTCCGTTACAGGCAAACATTCCAAAGGACTCTCTGTAGTTGACAGTCATCCAGTATGCGTACACCTTGGACACACCATAAGGACTTCGTGGATGAAACTGCGTATTCTCATCCTGATATCCATTTTCGATACCTGTACCGAACATCTCTGAGGTTGATGCCTGATAGAACTTAGTGACAGGGGATAGAAGCTTAATGGCATTTAGCATGTACAAAACTCCCAAAGAATTAACCTCGGTTGTGTGCTTGGCCTGCTCCCAGGAAGATCCTACAAATGACTGTGCCGCAAGATTGTAGACCTCATCAGGTCTCGCATGCTTAATCACGCCCATTAAAGAAGACTCGTCCGTTAGGTCTCCTTCTACAAACTCTATTTGCTTTGTGACACCTAGGTAGTCTGCGTTTTGGAAATTAGGATTGGAGTATCGAGACATCATTCCAAAGACTTTGTAGCCCTTCTCAATAAGATGTTTTGCTAAGTAAGGTCCGTCCTGTCCTAAGATTCCAGTCACTAGTGCAATTTTTCCCATATGTATAATATATTGTAGCGTATTTAGGACGATTTATGTGCTATTTTTAGCCCAATATCTTAGAATATAGCATGCTTTCACGTTTTACAAGATTCCTGAAAAGACCAACAAGCATACATATCGCTACCAACACCGTTGGCAACTACATAAACATCGGCTTTACTGCGCTATTCGCCTTAATTCTAGTAAGAACTATGACACCGGTCGAGTACGGCGTTTTAAGTGTACTTCTTGGCATCTCCTACGTTCTTGCCAATGTGCTGGACTTTGGCGTAACCGCAACTATCTACTCGTATCTTCCTGGTCATCTGGAAAATAAAACTCAAAATCTCTACAACTTTGTAAAAACGTTGTTCGCATACCAAACCACATTTGCGCTCGCCGCCATACTAATTCTTCTATCTTCGTTTAGCTGGCTGGACAATGTTTTCTTCAAAACAGGAGCCGATCAGACAACGGTTTATCTTTTATTCGTTGGCGTTCTTTTTTTCATCTGGCAGAACTTTGTCTCCAATATGCTCTTGGCAGGTAAGCAGTTTCTTAAGGTAAATATATATGTGAATCTTTCTAACTTAGTAAAACTAGTACTGCTGTTGGTCATTATTCCGTTTTACAAAATAACTCCTTCACTGGTAATTTTGATTTTTTCTATCGTAGGATCGCTTGCTTTCTTTATACCGTTACTTCTTGAGAGGAGATTTGCAGTTTCACGAATATTAAGGTCAAGCATCGACCGAAAGGAACTCAAATTTGGCTATACACTCACATACTTTCTTTCGACTCAGCTATATAATCTTGCATTAAGGATGGATCTTTTCCTACTCTCATTTTTCGGCCTACGCGTTGAGGTAGGGTACTATGCGCTCGCACAGAAAATTATTCTATCGATAATGACCTCCATAATCAGCATCACGCAAGTTCTGTCACCATCATTCTCTAGCGCAAAAACTAAACGTGATGTAAAGGCGCTTTTGAAACCAGGCCTCACATATCTTTCTGTTCCGGCCGCTTTGTTTGTGATTTTATACTTTGTTCCAAAAG